>NZ_JBXAWH010000001.1:0-690730 GCF_057291635.1 Pseudomonas sp. 1L-C-7-B-C1
GAAAGCGGAAAGCGGAAAGCGGAAAGCGGAAAGCGGAAAGCGGAAAGCGGAAAGCGGAAAGCGGAAAGCGGAAAGCGGAAAGCGGAAAGCGGAAATGATCGACGTCATCGAGCGCGACAACAAGACGCTTCGACAGCACAAGCTGGACTTTTTTCTGAACAGCAACGAGGTAGCTACATGAAAGCGACTGCCTTCTCCAAGGCAAATCGCGGTTAGCCGAAGTAGGTTATCGGGGCGGCGCTAAGCCGGTGACAAGCAAACGTGTTAACTTCTGAAACCGTTGAGTGTCAGTCGGTCATCGTATAAAGGACGTTCCGTTTTAAAATTTTGAGTGATCAGAGCATTCTGATCCTTTTTTCGAGATGAATCGCTGAGCTGGTATCGCTTGGCCGTCAAGAGTTTCTGCCCTTGATGGCGGCGACTTTACCCAATTTGGTCTCACTTAACTTCTCTACAAAACCTAGGACGGATTGTGACGGCGAACGTTGAGTTTCTCTGATTAAGGTTGTTGACTTATTAGCAAGTAACGAAGTAGACGCCCGCTGACAGTAAAAACCGTCTGAGAAGCGCCTGAGTCGAAACGCTGAAGAAAAAATGAGGCCCGACTCTTGACTGGATGACTCCAACTTCAAGAATTGGGCGACGCTCAAGCAAGCTTAGGCGAACCGGCGGCTTGTGATGTGGGAGGCCCTGGCATGCCTGCCGGATGGGCGGTGTAAAGATGCTCAACAATCAAAAACAAGCAGCAGGTCAGTTTGGGCCAGCAATCAGCTCTGACTTCAATGGAGAGGCCGTCTTCGGACTCCCCTTGATGCACATTAGAGTTGCGAATCGAATAAATCAATTGACCAAACTTCCTCATAACCGCAATATCGGCCTGATTTTCAAAGCGACCACTCAACGACTCGATACCCATGGGATCGTGGGGCGCCAGTACACCTCTCGGCACAACTTCAAACAACTTAGCAATAGACGCACTCTCTTTAGATTTCCAAGAAAGCTGACCCCGAAGCTTTAAATAAAGATCGTACTCTGCATCATTAACGCCAAAGGTCTGCTTGATCCCGTGCATCCACCCAAAGTAGTAGAGCCCTTCTACTACTCGATATATTTCAATAAACGCGTGCTTCCAATGACTTGCTGAAAGAGACAAGTATATATTTTCGTGTGGAGCGTTCTGAAGTAGCAGTAGACGACTTGAAACATCTATAATTTCGGCAGGAACAAAGGGCGAACGCGCAGTTTTAAAACGCGCCGCCAAATGGCAGAGGACTGCAAATAGCGACAAGACGGAAGTTTGACTTAGTTCAAAGACACGAACATCCTCATACACCGAGGCTATATCTTCCAACGCACAAGAGAATTCTTCCTTGACGTCGAGCCTGTTCTCAAGCTCTTCCGGATGAGCCAAGAGCTCCCGAGAAACATCGAGATACTGACCATGAGTAAGCACGAATGACAAGAAGTGCGCATACTCAAAACTTACTTCATTGACCCCTATTTCTGTTAAAGCACCTAAAACAGATCCAATCTCAAACTCATAAAAATTCCTAAGAGATAAAGCCAAAAACTCACTGCCATCGTGCATGAACTTGAAACAGATCCCCCCACCCGGACCGAATACCAACTCATCTCTGCTTGGCAAAATACTCATCAGCGCCTTACCAAGCTGGTCCGGCATTGGCAAAATCACAGCTGCCTGATTAATTTTTTTATCAGTAGCGATAGCGACTGGGCTAACGACACCCCGGCAAAGTTGTCTCAAATCGCGCACCTCGATTCCAACTTTAGCGCTCTTGATGCGGTCAATCCCATACGTTGGGTTATGGTCACTAAACCCTAAAGAATGCTGCCCATCATCTTGCCACGTCAGCAGCTCTATAAAGTCCACGTAAGCTTGAGATTCGTCAACTCTCCATGCAAAGAAAGAACCATGAAAATTAATTAGGTCATCAAAATCAATAAGCGCACCGTTTTCTCCCTTGCTGATGCGCGCCTCAACGTCATCCTTCGTAACCCTCGGCGGCAAAGGAATATCAAGCTGCTTAACTATAAAGAAGAAAAATGCATCGACATATGCGCAAGCATCCAAATTCCGCTCTTGACAAAACTCAGTCATCCTTTGCGCCAAGCCGTCGCTGCGATCCAATCGGTACAAAACAACGTAACGCTCGTTGTTCGCGAAAAAAGGGACCAATAGCCCCTTATCACTTATAACAACCGGATGAGCAATGTCGAAATCTAAATGCTCAAGCAAACCGGCTGCTCGCATCCGCTTACCCGACACTGGAGTGGTACCAATTTCAATATCCGCTTCTGAGAATGCCAGTCGAGACAGTTTGCTGGTAGCAGCAGATATGTAAGAATTCCACTGAATGCTCATATCAATATGCGTACCAGCATGCTTTGAAATTCCGAAGTACCTGCCCATCTTCAAAAAGAACACTGAAAGCTTTTTCAAAATATTCACGTTCAAAACGCCCAACCTGGGATGCTGCCACTCGATGTGCAGTAACCCTCTCCTCCAAGTCCTCAAGACAGAGCACCTCTTCCTTCTCATCCGGCGTTGCCGCACCTTGAATGGAATCAATAAGACGCTCAAGATTTATCTTTACCAGTTCAAATTTTTCAGGTATGGCATCCCAATCAGTCTCTGTACCAGGCTTACCGAAGAGATATATCGCTAGCGCTGAGACGAAACCCGCTTTTGGCGGGAATGCTCGGAAAACCTCTTTGCCACTTGAGTACCGTTTTAACGTTTCGCTAAGAGCTGACTCTGCCTCGAAAGTGGAGAAGGCATAGTTCAATTTACTAAGAAGTAAAATAGCGTCACTAAAATATCGCATCACATCGACGTGCGACGAAGACTCAATCATATCCAACCGGACGAAGTCCTGAGCGATCCGATCCTTAAGGTTAAGCTCCCGCTTCCTAGAAGAAAAAATCAGAAGAAGCTCTACGACGTCTTCAGATTCGTATTCGCTGGCTGAAAGCCCTGATCGACGCCCAGAGTCCTTCGACAGAAATTTAATTGTGCCAGCAACTGAACCCTCCACTTTTTCTAACAGGGGCCTATAAATAGCCTCGAGCTGTCGCGCTATATCCCATGGAACCTGCCCCGTGTTCAGTACCAGCATTCTGTATATCAAATTATTAGCACTATCCGAGATCCAAAACTCGACACGCAAATCACTAATGCCAGCGAAGCCACATTCACGCGATGCCTCTAGGATCGCAGTGGTTCGCTGCATACCATCGATAATTGATAACCTCGAAAGATTTACACCATCAACTAAAGCTAACATATCCTCTCTGCTGTTAAGACGACCAGTCTCCGCATCGTAATCTCCCGACTCAACAAGAACCCCGACGACTAAAGGAGGCAATGAGGCACCTTTAGATATATCCGCTACCATTCGCTCACGAATTATCTTAGCTGTTTTTGTCTTGAGAGCAGCGCGTTGACCCGGGAGGCCTCCTTGCTCATCTTCGTAAATTCTTTCCACAAGCTTTATATAGCTGTCAGCGCGCATATCAATTATTACAGAGGTACATCCATTTCCAGACTGAGCAATTTTATGAAACATCTTATGCATCCGTATTCGAAGGAAAATGTTTTCAGCGCAATTATTGGTGAACCCAAGCGGAGGACCTTACACATGCATAAAAGCGTCCGCTGGCAGCTGATTTTAGAGGAAAGCAAGCTTCGCGCGCGCAAAACATTTCGCCCCTAGACTCAGCCGCCTTAAGGGCCGTCCGTGCCTCTGCCGGTAGCCGTCGACCATGGGTCGACTCTAGCCGGTCAAGCGCGCGAACTGTGCTGATCAGATCCGATGCGAACACACGATCCAATTGAACGCATACAGATGGGCAGGTAGAGGACAATTTCCCACGAGCGGACCACGTACAGGAAGATTAAATAGAGATCATTCCTGCGCGGTCCAGGCAAAAACCAGGGTTGGCACGCTTTGGTCTGCAATCCCGGCCACCGATTGATCGACCTGCGCAGTTACCGATACCCACGCGCCTGGATGTCGAAGAGGCTCGCATAGCGCCCGCCACCCGCCATCAGTTGCGCATGGGTGCCTTGTTCCAGAATGCGGCCCTGATCCAGCACGATGATGTGATCAGCGTTGCGCACGCTGGAGAATCGGTGAGAAATCAACAACGTCATGCGCCCCTTGGCGTACTCGCGGAAGTGCTCGAATACGGCAGCCTCGGCCGCAGCGTCGAGGGCGGCCGTAGGCTCGTCCAGAATCAGCAGATCAGCCTCACGGCGCATGTAGGCCCGCGACAGCGCCAGCTTTTGCCATTGCCCACCGGACAGTTCCTGCCCACCGGCGAACCAGCGCCCCAACTGCGTGTGATAGCCGTTGCTCAAGCGTTCGATGAACTCGGCGGCGATCCCTTGAGTGGCCGCATCGCGCCAACGGTCCTGGTCATCGAACGCTTCGACGTCACCCACCCCAAGGTTTTCGCCGACTGTCATCTGGTAACGGATGTAGTCCTGAAAGATCACCCCGATGCGCTGGTGCAGGGCCTGTTCCTCCCAGTCCTGCAAATCGCTGCCGTCCAGCAGGATCCGGCCTTCGTCAGGCGTATAGAGTCGGGTAAGCAACTTGATCAATGTGGTTTTACCCGAGCCGTTTTCGCCCACGAGGGCCAGGCTCATGCCAGGTGTCAGGTGCAGGCTGATGTCGCTGAGGGTGGGCTGCGCGGCCCCCGGGTAGCGGAACCCCAGACCCTCGCAGCGCAGGCCGTCGCCCGGGCGAGCACCGGCCTTCAACGTACCGCGTGCAGCTGCCACCGGCACCTCAAGGTATTCGTAGAGGTCGGACAGGTACAGGCCGTCCTCGTACAAACCGGCAATCGCGCTGAGGCTGGCCGTGATGGCGACCTGGCCTTGCTTGAACAGCACCAGGTACATAGTCATCTGCCCCAGAGTGGTCTGGCCGCGCATGGTGTCCAGTACCACCCAGGCATAGGCCACGTAAAACGCGGCAGTGCCCAATAGTCCGAGGGCAAAGCCCCAAACGTCGCGTCGCACGGTGAGCCGGCGGTCTTCGGCGTACAGGCGCGTGAAATTGTCGCGATAGCGTTGCAGCAACAACGGCGCCATGCCGAACAGCTTCACTTCCTTGGTGTGCGACTCATGGGACAGCAATGCTTCCAGGTAATTTTGCTGGCGAGTTTCCGGGGCGCGGCGCTGAAACAGGCGGAAGGCATTACCGGAAAAATGCGTCTCGGCGAAGAACACCGGCAGCGCACCGAGCACCAGGATCAGCAGCGCCCACGGGGAAAAATGCACCAGCAACACCGCAAAGCTGACCAGCGAGATCAGGTTTTGCGTCAGCCCCAGGCCTTTTGTGACGAGGCCCAGTGGCCGGGTCGATGCATCGCGGCGCACGCGCACCAACTTGTCATAGAAGGCCGAGTCCTCGAACTGCAGCAGCGACAAGGTCTGGGCCTTTTCCAGGATCATCAGGTTGACCTTCTGCCCCAACTGCACCCGCAGCAGCGCTTGTTGCATTGAAAGCGCCCGTTGCGCCGCGGCCAGCAACGCCAACACGCCCGCCTCGGCCAACACGTAACGCAGGACAGGCCATACCGGCGCCTGGCTGCCATTGGCGTGGATCTGCATCGCCTGAACCACCGCATCGACAATCCGCTGGCCGATCCAGGCGGCCAGCGCGGGCAATATACCGGCGATCAGCGTCGCCACGATCAAACCGCTGAACAATGGCCGGGAAGTCGCCCAGACCAGGCCGACCGCCCTGCCGCTCTGGGTTGAAAATGCAGTCAAACGATTAAACAACGACATTAAAGGCGCAGGCTCCGGGTTGTCAGCGACAGGGGATTGTACCGGCTCGTTAGGCACGCTTCGCCGGTCTTGTTGATCGCTAGACCGATACTCAAGGCCGATTCAGGCTTTGCATAAAACTTCACCCCACTCAGTAGTAGCCGTATACCGTGCGAAGAGACCCGAGCTACGGCTGTATCGGAAGTGGGAACCAGAAGACAGTAGTCCAGTCCAACTGCACGACGAACCAGCATGGACACAGGACAGTGTTATCAACCGTTTTAGTGGTGGAAGATGACTGGCTCATCCGCAGTTTGATCCATGAAATTTTAGAGACCGAAGGCTTCGAGGTGGTAACAGCAGAGACAGGCGACGACGCTTGGGACTGGTTGTGCGAGACCTCAGGAGGGGCAGATCTCATACTGTCCGACATCCATATGCCGGGTGGGCTGAGCGGTATCGGGCTGGCTAATCGGGTGCAGGCTCATTGGCCCCGGATACCTGTGATCCTTTCCTCCGGGGGACAAGGGCAACAAATCCTGGAGTCTGGATACGCGCCCCTTTTCATCCCTAAACCCTGGCATTCCCAAGACATAGGGACGATTTGTCGACGTGCATTAGCCTTGGCAATTAACCGAGAGTGATCCTGCCGATCCCAAGGGGGCAGATGATCAGGCGGGGATGATCGAAATCTTGCCGTTTCGCTCCAGGATCGCGTACTTGATCTGCTCCACTCGCTCGAAGCCCTTCTCAATCCTTGCAGCTTCCAGGATGTCATCTTCCTGGATGCGCGCCTCATGCATGCGATGCCGCAGGAAAGTGCCGTTTTCCACGATGATCGTCGGCCCCCCATCGATCAACTTGGCCAAGCGTTTGGAACGTCGCTTGACGAGGGAAAGCCCGATGTCGATCACCATCAAGGTCACAATGACCAGAATCGCATTGGTCACGGAGAAGTCATCGCCCAGCAGCGCTTGCTGGGTGGCTTCGCCAATGACCATCAGCAGCACGAAATCAAACGACGTCAGCTCTCCCAATGATCGTCGGCCAGAAATCTTGAAGAGCACCATCAGTGCCAGATAAATCGCGCCCGCGCGTAGTACGGCATCCATTGAGCACCTATGGGTAGATAAACTGAGTGACGGGAATGTGGCCGCCGCCAACGATACCGATCTGGCTTTTAAAGAGCCCGATCCCGTCGCTGCGCCATGAGATGAAGAGCGTGACGCGCCCGCTCTTGTCGGTGGGGAACGTCAGGCTCAAACCTTCAGGACTGCCCACGGAGCTGACCGGCTGCGGCTGGATAGACTCGATGCTGAAGCCATCCAGCATAGGCATGCCAATGGACAGCGTGACCTCTTTGCCCGGCTGCCCCGTGGCCTGAACGACCATTGGATTGGTTCCGCCGCCTCGGTGGAAACGCTCGTACTGCAACGTTAGGTCACCCTGCTCACTCACGGCTTCGACTGTGCTGAGCGGGCCTCGGGAAAACAGGCCAAGCAACGTCAGGATGACAACCGCCGTCAGCACATACCAGCCAACCCTCTGGAACTTCCAGACTTTGCGCTGCAGCGCAATGTCCTCGGCAACGGGGTGTTCACGGTCCTGCATTTCCTGTTCTAAGAGGCTCATACGCATCACTCGTCGGGACTAGCGATGTGACCGCTCTGGTCCGTGGGAAGTTCTGATGCGGTAAGCGTGTGCTGCTGATTCCTCAGCATCTGACTAAAGCCGGACAGAAGCAGGCGCTCGCCACCCCCACGACCATGGACACCTCAAACAAAAAATGAACATTGCCCGGCGGGCAGCCAATGACACGCACCGGGCGATTCCCGTTCACAACACCTTCAGCACGATTTTGCCGACATGGTCGCCCTGTTCCATTCGCTGATGCGCTTGTGCTGCTTCGGCGAGAGGGAAAACACGGTCAATGATCGGCAGGCATTCGCCTTGACTGAGCAACGGCCAGACGTTGGCCCGTATGGCGCGAGCAATCTCGGCTTTTTCCTCCGCGCTGCGCGAACGCATCATCGACCCGGTCACCGAGCCTTGCTTTTCCATCAACGCCAGCAAATTGAAGTCCTTGACGGAGCTGCCGCCCAGAAAGCCGATAACGACCAGTCGACCGCGTCGTGCAAGTGACGCCACGTTGTTCTCGAAGTAGCTTCCGCCCATGATGTCGAGAATCACGTCCACGCCCTTTTCGTGGGTTTGCCGGGCGATCTCCTGAGCGAAGTCCACCTCGCGGTAATTGATCGCTTCGCCACCCAGTTCGCGGATCCGGTCGCACTTTTCCTGGCTGCCAGCCGTTGCAAAAGCCTTGATCCCCAGTGCCTTGCACAGCATCAGCGCGGTCGTACCGATACCGCTGGTGCCGCCATGGATCAACACGGTGCAGCCCTTTTGGGCACGGCCCAGCTCGAAAAGGTTGGCCCACACGGTGAAGAATGTTTCCGGAATGGCCGCGGCCTGAATCATGTCCACGCCGTCGGGGACCGGTAATGATTGGGTGGCCGCCACGACGCAGTATTCGGCGTAACCACCGCCATTGGTCAGCGCACATACCTTGTCGCCCAGCTTGAAATCGGCCACCTTTGCGCCAATCCCAACGACCTCACCGGCCACTTCCAGCCCGGGCACTGGGGTCATGCCGGGTTTCATCGGGTATTTGCCCGAACGCTGTATGACATCAGGACGATTGATGCCGGCGGCGTGAACCCGGATCAGCAACTCGTGCTCACCCGGCGTTGGCACATCGGCCTGCATTATCTTTAATACTTCGGGGCCACCGGGTTCGGTGATCTCGATGTAGTTCATGCGGTTTGGCACATTCATGGGACACCTTTTGTTGACTAGGCTAATTGTTGAGAGAGCTAAAGACTCTGAAAGCTGAACGTCAAAGACATTCAGCCTTTTTAGCGGCCCATCGAATTAACCCTCGACGGTAAACCTCAGTCCGGCTTTTTCAGTCAGGCGCTTGATCAACGCCTCATTCAACGCCGCCGCAGGCGTCCAGCAACCGCCCGGGGTCTCCTCACGTGTCACATCGAAGGCCAGCGCCATCGCTGACTCGGCCAACATCTTGGATGTCGACAGGTAGCCCGGATCCTCATCGCAACTCACGGATGCCTTGAGCACCTGACCGTCTGCCAGTTCAGCGATGAACAGCACATCATAAAAGCCTGCCTCAATCTCCTTCTGCGTCGGCCCTTGCCCCGGTTGAGGATGACCGCCCTCATTAAAGGAGAAGCCCGCCAGGCCAGGCTCATCGTCTTCGCTCGGTTGTGCCTTGAGCATCAGCATTTCGTCGTACTGAAACGACGTGCCCCACAGGTGCCCCTCCAGCAAGTTGGTGCGATGCACTGCCTTGGAATTGATGCCCGACATGATGAAAGGCCCGACCCAGGTCTGCGCCAGTTCATCCTGGTAGGGGGTCTGGTCATCAGGTTGCTCGACGCCTTTGAATCCTGGTGTGTAGGCAAACGGATCGGCCACCAGTTCACCGAGAGCAGGATCCTGCGCTGCCGCTGCCACCACAGCATCGACACTCAGGAACGTGCCACCGGACAGCACGCCTTGCATGTTGCGCACCCGCCCCCTGATCCGAGGCGCGTAGCGAGCGAACTTCTTCATGACCTGCTGCTGGGTGAACCATACGCCAAGGTCGAACGGCACCGAATCGAAACCACAGGAGAACACCAGTCGCGCGCCCGATGCCTGGGCTTGGGCGTGATGGCTGCCGATCATCTTGGCAATCCAGGGGATCTCCCCCGAGAGGTCAACGTAGTCCGTTCCCGTCTCGGCGCAGGCTGCCACCAGGTCCGAGCCGTAGACCGAAAACGGCCCCGCGGTGGTAATTACGACCCGGGTCGCGGCAACCATGTCGCGCACGGACGCCCGGTCCTGGGCATCGGCCACGATCAGCGGCAGCGCTGCGGCGTTTGCCCAACGGTCCCGAATGGCTTCCAGCTTGCTCAGGCTGCGACCGGCAATGGCCCACTTAACAGGGCCGTCGACGCCGTATTGAGTGAATAAGTATTCAGCGACCAGCCGACCGGTGTACCCCGTGGCGCCAAAAATAATCACATCGAATGTTTGTTTACTCATGGAAAAGATGATTCCTGAAAGCGCCGCGAAGCGAAGGCGACACTCTAGCCATCCTGCCCACAAATGATTAGATGGTATGGTTGGAATAGACCTATAACCCCAGAGCATCAATTGTGCGCGACAACGTCACCGACCTCCTGGCCCTCTTGCGGGTCGCCCGTGAAGGCAGTTTTACCAAAGCGGCGGCGCAGCTTGGCGTGTCCCAGCCTGCGCTGAGCCGCACCATCACCAAACTGGAATCGCGCCTGGGTGTGCAACTGCTGACCCGCAGTACCCGAAGCGTCGCGCCGACCGAAGCCGGCGCGCGCCTGATCGACAGCATCGGGCCGCATTTTGACGGGATCGAGTCAGGGCTCAACGAGCTGAGCGAACTCAGCGGCACGCCGGCGGGTAACCTGCGCATCACCTCCATGGAGCACGCAACCCAGCTGGTCCTTGCCCCGGCTGCGCTGCAATTGATGACCGACTATCCGGACATCAAGGTTGAAATCAACGACAGCTACGCCTTGGTCGACATCGTTGCAGAGCGCTTCGATGCTGGTATCCGCATGGGGGCGCAGCTGGCTCAGGACATGATCAGCATGCCCATCGGCCGGGATTTCCGCATGGCATTGGTGGCCGCTCCTGCCTATCTGGAACACCGTGCTAAACCCCTGACGCCACAGGATCTGACCGAGCACGCTTGTATCAACCTGCGCCAGCCCACCTCGGGAGGGTTGTGGGCGTGGCCTTTCGCAAAAAACGGGAGAGAAATCAAAGTACGCGCCGACGGGCATCTGGTGAGTAACAACATCTGGCTCATGCGTGATTTCGTCAGGGCGGGCGCCGGACTGGGCTACTTCCCGGAGCATCTGGTCGAGCAGGACCTGGCGCAAGGTCGCCTGGTGCGGCTGCTGGAGGACTGGACCGGCACCGTCACCGGGTATCACCTCTACTACCCAAGCCGGCGCCAACACAAACCGGCTTTTCGTCTGCTTCTGGATGCGCTGCGTGATCAGTCAGGGCGCTGACTGTCTTCTTTTGGCCGATGGCTGCTGATGCTCATGCTGATGCTCATGCTGATGCTCATGCTGATGCTCATGCTGACCGGCAGCTTTAGATCGAAAGCGGTAAGACACAACCGGCTGCTTTCAGTCGATTGCTGCCTGTCTAGAAGAACTACTCCCGGCCAGCAGCAGACACTCAAAGGTACCTACGAAACCAAGGCGATTAATACCTCGACAGCAGAATTAGCACATAGCAGGCGATGGCGGCACAACGATTCCGTTTCAAGGCCTTTTTGGGGCACAGTGCTAAAAGCTTGGATGAGGCGTGAAAATGGAGCACCCAATGGAACTAACGAAAGACCAGCCGATTGAGCTTTTGACTTACCTTAAAAGCGATGACACTGAAGATACTCTCTACGTAAAAAAATCCCTGCATCTAGAGGCAAGGCGATGCAAATCGTAAATAAACATGGCGTAGAATCTCCTATGAGCATCAGCTTCCAAAAAGATAGGAGTCTTACCGTCGTTTACGTCGGCATGGTCACAGTCGAAGGCGACGAAGTTTTAACATACGAAATACTCACACAACAAACAGACGTTTACTTCGGAAAGCTTGTCAGCATTAATCCTCTAAAATAGAACACCATAGCCAGACAGACACTACCGAGACCTACTCTCGTTCGGTGATCTATCTCGACCCACCAGTCCAGGCCACCATGCAAGTTAACAACAGAGGATTTCATCTTCAAACGTAGTCCGTCGACAGCTTCCGATGTCCGTATGCGTCTGGCGAAAGTCCCCCTTCGTTTCAGAGGCTCTCGGAAATTCGCGTCAGACTCCAAATAGCTGGCACAAGCTGAGGCGCTGTTCGATTTAACTCTATTCGAAACGCCGATGGCATTTCGAAATATTAAAATCTTTGCTAGACAAGAAAGAGAGGAAAAAATATAAACCAAGCTACACGCAAACACTATGAATGAGGCTGCATGCAAAATTTGCAAGAGCCGAAAAACTATCACTCAGCTCCTTGCGATAGATGTATGAATGCAGGGTCGCCGCAACTATCGCGGGAAGCCATGAAAGATATCGTAATGCCATTAAAGAGCGCTTGAGCTTTCCCTCATTTGCAACTAAAGCATCTGTAGACTCTTCTATATAACTCCGAAGATCTTTTGGATATTGATGTGCCTTCTGCTGATGGGATGTGAACATAATAATTCGAGAATTCTTGATTCGCTCATATTGCAGCTTTTGTGCTGCTAAAGTCTCGGCTATCAAAGCAGAGGCAATTAAAATACCTAATACCAGAATTGAGCTTTCTAAGACGCCATCGGCTTTTGATATTGCAATGACCACAGCCAATGAAATCGGCACACTAAGAACTTTTCCACTAATATCGCTGACAACCTTTGACATCTGATCAGCGATGGTTAGTTGTGCACTAGCTACTTCTTGCTTCGCTTTGTGAAAAGAAAAACCGCTAAGATAAGTTGAGAGATTGTTTCCATACAGACTCAAAAATTGCGACCAAGTGGAAATCAGAAATTTGAAACGCTCTTTTCCTCCGAGCTGACCAGATAAATACTCAATCAAGGTCGCACGGAAAATTGATCGTTCTTTGAAGATGTGTGGACTCTCATCCAAATTACTCATTTGGAGGCTGTCGACTAGTTTTGTACTCACCTCAAAATTTAGCAATTCGCGATCCAGGTAGGGATAAAGCGTTATAGCACGTTCGCCTTTGGCTACATCTTCCGCAACGAATACAAGCCTATACTCATCACTCGATTCTTTCTCATCATGAAAGTGTGCCAAATCAGCTAGGTAGACAATAAGGCGACATAATGCATGAAGCGTTTTTATCCGATGGTCAAGAGGGTCCTCCGAAGATAGGATGTCCTCTTCTAATAGGTAGAGGTCTTTCGGAATTTTGGTGCGCACAAAGCTCTTTGAACGAGCCATAAGCTGATCAAAGCTTTTGAAAATCGGCACCGCGCCTGAAGTGTCAAGTACAAAAGTTAGTTCAATAGCCGACCACGATTCAGAAAAATTAACGGCGGATGGGTCGATATCCACACCGTCAACCAATAACTCGTCAAACCGTCCCGTCTTGGAAATTATTAGTGCATCAATAGCGATATTGATGCATGAACTAAAACTGGACGCCTTGAAATAAAATGCATTACCCGTCGCAAGAGCAGGACGTCCAAGCAAGCGATATGCCTCGGCAAATTTAATGACATCCACCATATCAATTACTCTGACTCGGCAGCATCTCGTTTGTCCGCAATAGCTTGGCGAATGACTTCGATAGCACTTTCCGAAAGATTATTGATGATTAATTTTCGATCTTGCTCAACAAAACGAATTTCAGCATCAACACCCTCACCGAGAGAGTTGCGATCAAACTTCAACTGCCAGTTGTCTGCTTTGTAGATCACGTGAGTATACTTGTCAAGAGTCACTTTGCTGATTGGAAATTCGACGGGAACCCCGACTGCTTCGCTATTGAGGTGGCCTGTAAACTCACTAGCCAAATCATCAGCCTGATCTTCCATCTCAGCAGGAAAAAATTGACGAGCAATTGCCTCAACTTCCGAGAGCTTGACGGATTGCCCAGAGTCTCGCTGGCGCTCCAGATACCTCAGAACTTCATCCTTAAACTGAATTCGCTTGTCACGGAGATTAGGGCGGTCCCTAAAAAACTTTACGCTCTCAATAATAAGGTTTTTTGTGGCCGCCGCTGAAGCGGTACCTACCGCACATCCAAGTGCTGTCACAAAATATCCCGCAGCAGATCGACCTGCGCTTTGGCTCAAAAAGCTAAGATAGTTTAGCTCTTGTTTAGCTTCATCATCCGCTGTGGCATGCTCCTCATATTTATTAAAATTAATACGGGCTGCGTGATACAGACTGCTCAGATCCAGCTCAATTAATTCTTCAGGCTCGAGGTTTTCGTCAAGCCTTAAACCATCACGCTTTTTGAGCATTGCAATCAGCAAGAATCGCCCCTGACCACTCTCATAGTCTACAAATAAAATATAGCCCCCAGAGGATGCAGTGGTTTTTTTGGCTGCAACATAGAGCTCAGTCATCGCCGACTCTGTAACTTCGAGAAAAGATTTTTCCGAAATAGTAATCTTTGAATAAGCATCAAAGTCTTTCGGAAAATCGCTCGCAGTCTTTCTAGCGAATATCCCGTAGTGAGTAGCGTTGTTTTTCTTGCCGTAAATTGATGTTGCACCAGTTATCAATTTGTTAACAGCGGGCTTTTCTTTGTTAAGCACAGTTTTGCGAATATCGGATGGTTGAATATCTTTAAATTGTTCTTTGACTAGCTCATGAACAACCGCGAAGTGCACCTTTATGTCCATGATACTTCCTTGTCTGCGACGAGTAATAGATTGAGCCATCGAATCTACCTCATGATATCAATATGCCTCAAGCTGATTCTTTGATATCACAAGGCCCACACCACACTCTTAACTGTATGCATGCACAGGTAAACATTCAATGACCGAACGCTTACCGTGCGACAGGCGGCCTTCTACCGCCGTGGCGGCCGAATCTGCCAAGACGTGCGATCTGCGGCCGATGTGGCTATTGCCGTGACGATCTGGTCGATCTGATGTGTCCGCCGGCTGAGTCCACAGCCTAAAGTGGCTATTTTTGAGTGGCTGATGCTGGCCTGTAGCTAACGCTGGTGACAACGCTCTATTGGCCGCCAGCGCACACCCACTCTCTAGCCTGATTGGACTCAGTGTGGTTTCGTCTTCATCATGAAATCACAGGTTCGCAGGAAGTAGCCTCCCGGGAACACAAGCGTCAGCAATCCGGAGAAACCATCGGGAAAGTAGGAAACGAGAACAGACTATGGAAACGTCAGACGTCAAGCTCGCCCGGGTGACGCGCACCGATCTCGACGAGCTTCTTCACGCGCATCAGGAAAGCCGGGACTACCACGGTCGCTGGGTACAGCCATTCACAACCGCCACAGGTTTCGAGGAGTGGTACTCCGCTCAAACCACAGGCGCCAGCGTTGGGCTCGTGGCTCGCGATAGAGAATCGGGTCAGATCGTTGGAGTGACCAACTTAAGCCAGATTTTCTATAAGGGATTTCAGAACGCGTATCTGAGCTACTGGGGAATGGTTTCGTTTGCCGGGACGGGAAGGATGTCCCAGGCGGTGGAACTGACAACGAGATATGCCTTTGAAGAATTGGGTCTTCACCGTCTCGAGGCCAATATTCAACCTGAAAATGTGCGTTCAATCGCACTGGTCAGACGTCTCGGATTTCGGAAAGAGGGGTTTTCTCCGAAATACCTTCAGATCGCCGGAGTCTGGTGCGATCACGAGCGCTGGGCACTTCTGGCCGATGAGCGTTAATCAGAGAGCAGTGCCGTTGCACATCTAAGCTGACTGCCCAATGATCTGCTTCAGCCCCTCCCCTTCAACTCCGCCAGCTTCTGCATCACCCCCGCCGCCGTCTGTTCGCCCATCAGCTGCTCACGGACTTTGCCCTTGTCGTCGATGATGTAGGTCACCGGCAGGGCTTCGCTTTTTGGCAGGTCATATTGTTCGGCCGGGTCCTGCGCCAAGACGGTGAAGGTGATGCCCAGCGCTTTGCTGGCGCTCTTCAGGTCTTCGCCCTGGAGGTTGTCGAAATTGACGCCGAACACGCTGACGTTCTGGCCTTTCACCTGCTCGGACAGCGTGTTCAGTTCGGGGATTTCGGTCCGGCACGGGCCGCACCATTCGGCCCAGTAATTGACCACCAGCCAGTGCTTGTCGACGCGGCTGCTGGCGACTTTCTCGCCATTCTGATCCGTGCCCAGGTCCACGCCGCACCCGCTGAGCAACAGACTTCCAATCAGTGCTGCCGCCGCTGCCAATCGCCTTGCCATGATGCTGTTTCCTTCTAGGTGCTCTTTTTTTCCAGATGCACGCTACGCCGATGGTGCATCGCTCGCCGCGTGTTACCGGTCGTTACCGTGACGCAGGTAGAATAGCCGCCACCTCAGGCAAGATGCGACCCGCAAATGACCGATCTCACGCTTTATCACAACCCGCGTTGCACCAAATCCCGCGGCACGCTGGAATTGCTTGAAGCCCGCGGCCTGACGCCGACCATCATTCATTACCTGGAGACCCCGCCCGACGCCGCACAACTGCGCGACCTGCTGGGCAAGCTCGGCATCGGTGCTCGCGGTCTGCTGCGCAAAGGTGAGGACGAATACAAAACCCTGAACCTCGCTGATACCAGCCTGAGCGACGAACAACTGATCGCCGCCATGGCGGCCCATCCCAAGTTGATCGAACGCCCGATTCTCGTCGTCGGCGACAAGGCCGTGATTGGCCGTCCGCCGGAAAACATTCTGGAGATCCTGCCATGAGCGCGCCCTACATTCTGGTTCTGTTTTACAGCCGTAACGGCGCGACTGCAGAGATGGCGCGGCAGATCGCCCGTGGTGTGGAGATGACCGGCATGGAAGCGCGTCTGCGCACGGTGCCGGCGGTGTCCGCTGACTGCGAAGCCGTGGCGCCGAGCATTCCGGACGCAGGCGCCTTGTACGCCACTCTGGATGACCTGAAAAACTGTGCGGGCCTGGCCTTGGGCAGCCCGACCCGCTTCGGCAACATGGCCGCGCCGCTGAAGTACTTTCTCGACGGCACCAGCAATCTGTGGCTGACCGGCGCACTGGTAGGCAAACCGGCCAGCGTGTTCACCTCCACCGCCAGCCTGCACGGCGGTCAGGAAACCACGTTGCTGTCGATGCTGTTGCCGTTGTTGCACCACGGGATGCTGATCAGCGGCCTGCCCTACAGCGAAGCGGCGTTGATCGAAACCCGTGGCGGCGGCACGCCTTATGGCGCCAGTCATCACGCCGGTGCTGACGGCAAGCGCGCGCTGGATGAGCACGAAACCACCCTGTGCCGTTCGCTGGGTCAGCGGCTGGCGAAAACCGCGCTGTTGCTCGACCCGGCCAAGGGCTAATAGCCCTAGGCGTTGCTCGCGCGCGATTGCTGGAACCCCTCGCTCAAACCGGGTCAAACACAGAGACCCTTGCCTGGGCTCCGGGTCTGAACTCGGAATGCGCTAAACCAGCGATCGCGCACATGAATTTTGTTTTGGAGAGGGCATGCAAGACTACAAATGGCTCCATGAATACTGCCTCAACCGCTTTGGTTCCGTCGCCGCCCTCGAGGCGCATCTGCCGACCCCCGCCACGACTAAAAAACTGAAAGCCCTCAGCGACGATCGTTACCTGTCGACCATGGCGCTGCGGGTCTTTCGTGCCGGCCTCAAGCACAGCCTGGTGGACGCCAAATGGCCGGCCTTCGAGCAGGCGTTCTTCGGCTTCGATCCGGAAAAAGTCACGCTGATGGGCGGCGATCATCTGGAACGTCTGATGCAGGATGCGAGGATCATCCGTCACCTGGGCAAGCTCAAGAGCGTGCCGCGCAACGCGCAGTTGATCCTCGACATCGCCCACGAACACGGCAGCTTCGGCAATTTCATTGCTGAATGGCCGGTGACCGATATCGTCGGGCTGTGGCGTTATCTGTTCAAGCACGGCAATCAGATGGGCGGGCTGTCGTCGCCGCGTTTTTTGCGGATGGTTGGCAAGGACACCTTCATCCCCAGCCATGACGTGGTCGCTGCGCTCAACGCGCAGAAGATTGTCGACCGCGTGCCCAGCAGCCAGCGCGATCAGGCAGCGGTCCAGGCGGCCTTCAACCAATGGCATGCCGAGAGCGGACGACCGATGTGTCAGCTGTCGATGATGCTGTCGTACACCGCCAACCATTGATCGTTTTGCCGGTGGAGTGAAAAGACACAGCGCGTAACAAATCGGACGTCGTATACAATATTCGCCGTCCCCAACTGCTGAGTCATTCGCGTGCCTTTCCTTCTTCCTGACGCCCCCAACCTCGGTGTCGCGCCCTCCGCGTCCGAGGTGATTTCCAAGTACCTGCGCGAGTCGATCATCTCCGGCCAGTTTGCCGAGGACGAGCCGATTCGTCAGGACGATATCGCCCGCGTGTTCAACGTCAGCAAGATCCCCGTCCGTGAGGCGCTAAAGCGCCTGGAAGCCGAGGGGCTGGTGCAGTTCCAGCGCAACAAGGGCGCCGTGGTCACGCGGATTTCCGAGCCGGAGCTGGCGCAGATCTTTGAAGTGCGGGTGCTGCTGGAAGTGCAAGCCATACGCCTCGCCGTGCCGCGAATGACCGCTGCCCAGCTGGATCGGGCCCGGGCCATCTGTGACGAGTTCATGCACGACGACGACATCGGGCGCTGGGCCGAGCTGAACTGGGCGTTTCACACCTGTTTGTATGAAGCGGCGCAGCGGCCGTTTTTGCTGAACATGATTCGCTCGATCCACGATAAGGTCGAACGCTACCTGCGGGTGCAGATGAGTTTCGACGAAGGCAAAGAGCGCGCCGACCTGGAACACCGCGAGATCCTCAAGGCCTGTGCCGATCGTGACGTGGACAAAGCCGCCGAGCTGATCGAGCACCACATCATCGGCGTCTGCCGAACCCTCTACGCCCACCTGCCCCACGCCGTGCTCAGCGAGATTTGAGCGACGGGCTGCTGTGCCGATTTCGTCATTGAGAAGGGTGAAATCGGTCAAGACCCTGGACGTCGTTCGCGGCACTCTTGCCTCAATAGTGAAGTTGCTCCGCGCCGCGATCTGTAGGACCGGCTTTAGCCGGGAAGAGGTCAGCGTAAACACCACAAAACTTGCGGCGTGACGACCGAGGCCTTCCCGGCTGAAGCCGGTCCTACTAGGGATCGTCGTAGCCAGTTACATCGGGTGTACACGCCGGTCCCGCTGGGATCGTGGTGGCCATTAATAACCGCTTGAGGGGAATACATGAAACGCATCCAGATCCTCGATTCTCATACCGGCGGTGAGCCGACGCGGCTGGTGCTCGGCGGGTTCCCCGATCTTGGGCGGGGCAGCATGGCCGAGCGGCGTCAGCTTCTGGCTGGACAGTTCGATGACTGGAGGGCCGCGACGGTGCTCGAGCCGCGGGGCAGCGATGTGCTGGTCGGCGCGCTGTTGTGCGAGCCGGTGGATCCCGAGGCCTGTGCCGGGGTGATCTTTTTCAACAACAGCGGCTACCTGGGCATGTGCGGCCACGGCACCATCGGGCTGGTGGTCTCACTGGCGCATCTGGGCAAGATCGACGCCGGCGTGCACCGCATCGAAACCCCGGTCGGCACGGTTCAGGCCACGCTGCACGAAGACCGCTCCGTCAGCGTCGACAACGTCCCTTCCTACCGCTATCGCAAGAACTTCGTCGTCGAGGTGCCTGAACTGGGCAGCGTGACCGGCGACATCGCCTGGGGCGGCAACTGGTTTTTCCTGATCGCCGACCACGGCCTGAGCGTCGCCGCCGACAACCTCGACGCCCTCACCGACTACACCTGGAAAGTCCGGCAGGCGCTGGAAAGCCAGGGCATTCGCGGTGAAGACGGCGGCGTCATCGACCACATCGAGCTGTTCGCCCACGACGTTCACGCCGACAGCCGCAACTTCGTGCTCTGCCCCGGCAAAGCCTACGACCGCTCGCCCTGCGGCACTGGCACCAGCGCCAAACTGGCGTGCCTGGCGGCGGACGGCAAACTTCAGCCCGGCACCCTGTGGCAGCAGGCCAGCGTGATCGGCAGCCAGTTCGAAGGCAGCTTCGTGTGGGAGCACGGCGAGCGGCAGGCGGGCGACCGGATTGTGCCGACCATCCGTGGCCGCGCCTACATCAGCGCCGAAGCCACCTTGCTGCTGGACGACGAAGACCCGTTCGCTTGGGGCATTCGCGCGTGAACGACGCGTCCACGCTGCAAGGCCATGTCGCTGATGTGATCGTTATCGGCGGCGGCATCATCGGCGCGGCGTGTGCGGACGAGCTGGCGTCTCAGGGCTTGCACGTGCTGGTGCTGGATTGTCAGCGCCCCGCCGCGACGGCTGCGGGCATGGGCCATCTGGTGGTGCTGGACCATAGTGCTGCCGAGCTGGCGCTGGGGGAGTATTCGGTCAGGGCGTGGCGCGAGCTGGCTTCGCAGATGCCGGACGACTGCGCGATGCGCACCAACGGCACACTGTGGCTGGCCTGCAATGAAGAAGAAATGGAAGAAGCCGAGCGCAAGCATGCGGCGCTGGGCGAATACGGACTGGCGTGCGAGTTGCTGTCCGGCGCCGAACTGGCGAATGCCGAGCCGTCTTTGCGATCCGGCCTGCTCGGCGCATTGAAGGTCAGCGGCGACGGCATTCTGTACGCGCCCAATGCCGCGCGCTGGCTGTTGCAGCGCCAGTCTTCACGGGTGGTTCAGCGTCAGGCCGAAGTCGTGGAAGTCCAGGGCAACCGTGTTCGGCTGGCGAGTGGTGAATGGCTGCAAGCCCCGGCGGTCGTGCTGGCCAGCGGCATCTACGCCCGCGAACTCTGTCCCGATTTACCGCTGCAAGCGAAAAAAGGCCACTTGCTGATCACCGACCGTTACCCCGCGCAGATCACCCACACGCTGGTCGAATTGGGCTACGTGACCAGCGCCCACAAGGGCAACGGCCCGTCGGTGGCGTTCAATGTGCAGCAGCGCCCGACCGGCCAGCTGTTCATCGGCTCATCGCGGCAGTTCGACAACCACGATCCGCAGATCGATGCGGCCATGCTCGGGCGGATGCTGCGCCGGGCGCTGGATTTCCTCCCAAGTCTGGGCGAGATGAACGGCCTTCGCAGCTGGACCGGCTTTCGCTCCGCCAGCCCCGACGGTCAGCCGCTGATCGGCGAGCACCCGCATCAACCCGGGCTGTGGCTGGCGGTCGGGCACGAAGGCCTCGGCGTCACCACCGCAACCGGCACCGCCCGCTTGCTGGCCGCGCAAATGCTGCGCACTCGGCCGCCCCTCGACCTTGAACCGTATCTGCCGCAGCGCTTTATCGGAGCCCGCGCCCATGCCTGAATTGAGCATTGATGGTCAGCCCTTTCGCTTCGCCCAAGGCACCACCGTGGCCGTCGCGCTGATGTCGAGCGGCGATCGCTGCAGCCGCACATCGGTCAGCGGCCAGCGCCGCGCGCCCTTGTGTGGCATGGGGATTTGTCAGGAATGCCGGGTGAGCATCGACGGCCTGCGCCGGCTGGCCTGCCAGACGATCTGCCGCGACGGCATGCGCGTCGAGACTCAGCCATGACCGTAACCGTGACCGCGACAACGACCGAGCATGTCGATCTGCTGATCATCGGCGCAGGTCCGGCGGGCATGGCGGCGGCTCTGGCGGCGGCGCCTCGCGGGCTGAGCATCGCCCTGCTCGACGACAACCCGCTGCCGGGCGGGCAGATCTGGCGCGACGGCCCACATGCTCAGGTGCCGAAACAGGCTCGGGATATGCGCGGGCAATTGCAGGGCATGAACAACGTTCGCCTGCACAGCGGCTGCAAAGTGGTCACGCTGGCGGGGCCGAAACGCTTGCTGCTGGAAGACGCCGAGCGCGGCTGGGTATTGAGTTACGACACACTGATTCTGTGCACCGGTGCGCGGGAGCGGCTGCTGCCCTTCCCCGGCTGGACGCTGCCGGGCGTCACTGGCGCCGGCGGTTTGCAGGCGCTGATAAAAGGCGGCTTGCAGGTGACAGACGAGCGCATCGTCATCGCTGGAACCGGCCCGCTATTGCTGGCCTCGTCGGCGACCGCGCAGAAGCATGGCGCCGAGGTCGTGCGAATCGCCGAGCAGGCGCCCTTGAGCGCCGTCGCCGGATTTGCTGCCGGGTTGTGGCGCTGGCCGAACAAGGCGATTCAGGCGATCACCCTGGCCAGTGCCGCCTATCGAACCTCGGCCCACGTGCTGGCGGCGCTGGGCACGGATCGGCTGGAAGGCGTTCGCGTTCAGCTGGGCGACACCATTGAAGAGCTGGCCTGCGAGCGTCTGGCCTGCGGTTTCAGTCTGGTGCCCAATACCGAGATCGCCCAGGCACTGGGCTGCACCGTGCGGGATCAGGCCATTGTGGTCGACGACTGGCAGGCGAGCAGTCTGGCTGATCACTTCGCAGCGGGGGAATGTACCGGTTTCGGCGGCAGCGAACTGGCATTGGTCGAAGGGCGTATTGCCGGGCTGGTGGCGGTGGGTGAACGGGACAAGGCCCGAGGCTTGTGGGCTGAGCGGCAGCGCTGGCAGGGTTTTGCGGATCGGTTGAACACGGCGTTCCGCCTGAATCCTGCGCTGAAACATCTGGCGATGCCGGAAACGATAGTCTGCCGCTGTGAGGACGTGCGTTACGCGGACCTGGCGAATCATGGCAGTTGGACCGGGGCCAAACTCGCCACCCGCTGTGGAATGGGCGCGTGTCAGGGGCGCGTCTGTGCAACGGCGGCGCAGACGCTGTTCGGCTGGGAGCCCCCGTTGTTGCGCCCGCCCTTCAGCCCGGCGCGGATTTCGACGCTGGCGTGTCTGGACGAGGGTGCCCCTGTTTAAAGCGCCTGATTTATCAAATTGCGTGAGTGAACGGGGTGGCGCTCCACCTCGCTCACAAAGACGGTGTTTCGAACGCGGAATATCCAGCGGATGTCTCGCCCCCTTCGCGAGCAAGCTCGCTCCCACAGTTTCTTCGTCTGCAGGGATATCGGCACTCAAAGCGCTGTTCCAAGAGGACTGATTTATTGATACGGCGACTCCAGCCGCCCCGCCGACTAGCCGCCGCACCCAACATCCCGCATCATCGATCCCATCTTTCGCCCGGCCTTCCCGCCCGTGAACATGGTTGACCTCATCCCCACCGCGCCCTTGCACGACCTCCACCAACTGCTTGCCAGCCTGGCGTTGGTCGCGCCCCTGTTCGATACCCTTCCCGGGGTGGTGTTCTTCGTCAAAGACGCCCAGGCGCGCTACGCACTGGTCAACCAGACGCTGGTGCAGCGCTGCGGTTTCAAAGAGAAAAGCCAGATCGTCGGGCTGACCGCCGAGGAAGTGTTCCCCGCGCGCTTCGGTCCGCTGTACACCGCTCAGGACCGCCGTGTGCTGGCCGATGGCAGGCAACTCAGCGATCAGCTGGAGCTGCACCTGTATTACGGCAATCAGCCGATCTGGTGCCTGACCCACAAGATCGCACTGCGTGATCATCAGGACGCGATCATCGGGCTGGCGGGCATTTCCCGGGATCTGCAAATCCTGCAGACGACCCACCCGGCATATCAAAAACTGGTCGAGGTCGACGCGTACATCCGCGAACACTTCGCGCGGCCCATCACCCTTGAGCAACTGACGGCCATTGCCGGGCTGTCCATTGCCCAGCTGGAGCGGCACTGCAAACGCATCTTTCAGCTGACCCCACGGCAGATGATTCACAAGGCGCGGCTGGGTGAAGCCTCACGGTTGTTGCAGGAAGACCTGTCGATCACCGAGATCGCCCTGCGCTGCGGATACACCGATCACAGCGCGTTCAGTCGCCAGTTCAAGGCACTGACCGGGGCTTCGCCGAGTGAGTACCGGGGTTCGCGGATTGCTTAAGGAGTTTGAATTCTGTGACACACCTTGTGGGAGCGAGCTTGCTCGCGAATGCGTTTCAGCTGATACGAATCTGGGGCTGACCTACCTCATTCGTGAGCAAGCTCACTCCCACAGGGACTGTGCAATCCCCCACCACCTGTCCTGCCTGAGCGTGCATCAATGAAGCACGCCGCTCATTCCTGCTCCTTTATGTAACACCCCTCCCCGCTCTCAAAACACGCTGCAATCCGCGACCCCGCTGATCCAGAGCCCTGCACGGCGTACTGGCGAAACAGGCACGCTGCGTGCATATGAAATATCGTATACGAAATTACTTATCCGACCGTTCTCCCTTTGCACGCACCGAGGCTTCTATGAAAAACCAAGCTGTCGCCGTCGCCCTCCTCGCCGTCATGAGCTCTTCTTTTATCAACACCGCGCTGGCCGACAAGCTCGATGACATCATCGACTCCGGCAAACTGCGATGCGCCGTGACCCTGGACTTTCCGCCGATGGGGTCCCGTGACGACAAGAACAACCCGGTCGGATTTGACGTCGATTACTGCAACGACCTGGCGAAGGTGCTGGGCGTCACCGCCGAGGTGGTGGAAACGCCGTTTCCGGACCGCATTCCTGCGTTGGTTTCAGGGCGCGCCGACGTGATCGTGGCGTCGACCTCGGACACCCTGGAGCGGGCGAAAACGGTGGGCATGACCATCCCCTATTTCGCCTTCCAGATGGTGGTGCTGACCCGCGACGACGCCGGCATCAACAGCTACGACGACCTCAAGGGCAAGGATGTCGGCAACACCAGCGGCACGTTCGAAGCCATCGCGCTGGAGAAGGATCAGAAGAAATGGGGCAGCGGCAGTTTCCGCGCGTACCAGACCCAGAACGACACCATCCTCGCCGTCGCCCAGGGCCACATCAAAGCGTCGGTGGTGACCAACACCGTCGCCGCCGCCTCGATCAAGTCCGGCAAGTACAAAGGCCTGAAGATTGCCGGTAACGCGCCCTACACCATCGACTATGTTTCTCTTGCCGCGAAGCGTAACGAGTACGGGCTGATTCATTACCTGAACCTGTTCGTGAACCAGCAAGTGCGCTCGGGACGCTATGCCGAGCTGTATGAAAAATGGGTGGGCGGCAAGCCGGTGGATCTGACCGTGCCGGGCGTCTATTACTGAGGGGAACGATCAGAGGGCGCGGACCGTGTAGGAGCGTGGCTTGCTGCGGGCCGCGATCGGACGAACGCGGCGGGTCTGAGACGAAGATGTCAACTGACGTACCGTATTCGCGAGCAAGCTCACTCCTACAGTGGATCTCGGCAAAGCAGGCAATCGTAGGCGCACACAAAATCCGTTCTGATCGTTCCCACGCTCTGCGTGGGAATGCAGCCCCAGACGCTCTGCGTTAGAAAAGCGCAACGCGGAGCGTCGCAAGCGGCATTACCACGCGGAGTGTGGGAACAATCACCGGAAACGATCGAATCCCGGAACCGGTTCATTACTCAGGAGCCCACGATGTCTCAAGTCTCGTTGAACGGGCGCTGTCTCGTCGCCGGCAGCGCCCAGGGCGAATTGCTGTATGCCGACGTGGGCCTGAGTTTCTGGGGCGGGGTCGAACCGTTTACCGGTGAAGTCATCGACCGTCATCACCCCCTCAGCGGCCAGTTCATCAGCGGCCGGGTGCTGGCCATTCCCAGCGGGCGCGGCTCGTGCACCGGCAGCAGCGTGTTGCTGGAACTGATCCTCAACGGCCACGCACCGGCCGCACTGGTCTTCGAACGCGTCGAAGACATCCTCACCCTCGGCGTGCTGATCGCCGAGCAGATGTTCGGCCATTCGATCCCGGTGATCAGCCTCGGCGAAGCGGGTTTTGCGGCACTGCGCAACGTCGCTTTCGTACGGGTCGAGGATGACCGCGTGAGCGGCTTTTCCAGCCCTCCGCCGCCACTTTCTCGCGACCAACAAAGCCCGACACCTCATCGCCCGCTCAGCCAGATTTCACTCACCGAAACCGACCAGGGCTTTCTCGACGGCGCGTACGGCAAAGCCGCGCAAGTGGCGATGGGCATCATTCTGCGCATGGCCGAGCTGCAAGGCGCGACCGAACTGCTGGACATTACCCAGGCGCACATCGACGGCTGTATTTACACAGGACCCGCCAGTCTGCGTTTCGCCCGGCAACTGGTGGCATGGGGCGCCAGGGTTCGTGTGCCGACCACCCTCAATTCAATCTCGGTGGACAAGCGACGCTGGCGCGAACTGGGCGTCGACCCGGCCCTCGGCGAGCCGGCCAGTCAGCTGGGCGATGCGTATCTGGAGATGGGCGCGCGGGTGAGTTTTACCTGCGCGCCGTACCTGCTGGACAGCGCCCCGGAGCTGGGGGAGCAAATCGTCTGGGCCGAATCCAACGCCGTGGTGTACGCCAACAGCGTGATCGGCGCGCGCACCCTGAAGTACCCCGATTACCTCGACATCTGCATCGCCCTCACCGGCCGCGCGCCGAAGATCGGCTGCCACCTGACCCAGCAACGGCTGGCGACTTTGCGCATCGATGTCCCCGCACTGGACGGCCTCGACGACAGTTTCTACCCGCTGCTCGGTTATCACGTCGGGTTGCTCTGCGGCGCCTCGATCCCGGTGATCTGCGGCCTGGAAAACAAGGCGCCGACACTGGATGACCTCAAGGCATTTGGCGCGGCATTCGCCACCACCTCTGCTGCGCCGATGTTTCATATCGCCGGCGTAACCCCCGAAGCCACCACCGCCGAGCTGGCGCTGGGCGGGCACGCGCCGGACAAAACCCTGAGCGTCAGCCCCGCGGACTTGCTGCACAGCTGGCGCGAACTGAACAGCGCGCAGACGCCAGCAGTGGACGCCGTGACCTTGGGCAATCCGCATTTTTCCCTAAGCGAATGCGCGACGCTGGCGCACCTGTGTAGCAGCCAGCGCAAACACGAAAACGTGGCGATCGTGATTACCTGCGGCCGCGCCACCCTGGAACGCGCGCAACAGGCCGGCTATGTCGAGACGCTCGAAAACTTCGGCGTGCAGTTCGTCACCGACACCTGCTGGTGCATGCTCGGCGAGCCCGTCATCCCGCCAACCGCGCGCAACCTGATGACCAACTCCGGCAAATACGCGCACTACGCCCCCGGACTGGTGGGGCGTCGCGTGCATTTCGCCAGCCTGGCCGAGTGCGTCGACAGCGCAATCACCGGCGTTGCCAGCGGGCGCCTGCCGGTCTGGTTGATGGCGGCGCACCAGGCGGAGTTCAGCGCAAATGTTTGATTACAACTTCCACTGGCGCGCAGCGTTCAAAGCCCTGCCCGACATGCTCAACGGCGCGTGGGTCACCTTCGAAACCGCCGCGCTGTCGATGATCCTCGGCGTCACCATCGCGCTGTTTCTGGTGTTCATGCGCCAAGGCAAGAACCGCCTGTTCCGGGGTTTCGCGGCGACCTGGATTTCCATCGCGCGCAACACGCCGTCGCTGTTTCAGGTTTACATCCTGTATTTCGGCCTGGGCTCGTTCGGCCTGCACATCAGTTCGTGGGCCGCGTTACTCGCCGGCATCACCATCAACAACGCGGGCTATCTGGCGGAGAACTTCCGTGGCGGTCTGAAGGCCGTACCCGACACCCAATTGCGCGCTGCCCGGTCGCTGGGCATGAGTGCCCCCCAGGCCTATCGGCTGATCGTCATTCCGCAGTTGCTGCGCATCGTTTTCTATCCGCTGACCAACCAGATGGTCTGGGCCGTGCTGATGACCTCGATGGGCGTGATCGTCGGCCTCAACAACGACCTCACCGGCGTGACCCAGGACTACAACGTCAAGACCTTCCGCACCTTCGAATTCTTCGCCATTGCGGCGGTGCTCTATTACCTGATCGCCAAGCTGATCGTGGCCGTTGCGCGGCTGCTGTCCTGGCGGCTGTTCCGGTACTGAGGAGATGGGCATGTTCGAGAGCACGTTCACCTGGAACGATCTGCAATTCATGCTTCAAGGCGCCTGGGTCACGATTTTGCTGACGGTGGTGTCGATGTTCATCGGCACGCTGGCCGGAGTGGTCTGCGGCATGGCCCGCGCCCTCCTGCCGCGCAGCACGATTCCGCTGGCCTGGCTACTGGACGTGTTTCGCAGCGTGCCGTTGCTGATTCAGTTCGTGCTGTTCAATGCGCTGAAAAGCATCGTCGGCCTCAACTGGAGCGCCTTCGCCGTCGCCTGTGTGGTGTTGGGGTTATACGTGACCGCGTACTGCACGGAGATCGTGCGCAGCGGCGTGCTGTCGGTGCCGCTCAGCCTGCGCCGCGCCAGTCGTTCCCTGGGCCTGACGTACTGGCAGGACTTGCGCCAGATCGTCATGCCGATGGCCACCCGGGTGGCGTTTCCCGGCTGGATCAACCTGCTGCTCGGGGTGATGAAAGACACCGCGCTGGTGATGTGGATCGGCATCGTCGAGCTGCTGCGCGCCTCGCAAACTATCGTCACGCGCATTCAGGAGCCGTTGTTGGTGCTGTGCATCGCGGGCCTGATTTATTACGTCATGAGTCTGGTGGTCGCTCGCCTGGGCGCCCGGCTGGAAACGAGGTGGCAGGAAAATGATTGAGATCGACAACGTACACAAGTCCTTCGGCGAGCTTGAAGTCATCAAGGGCGTGAGCCTGCAGGTGAACAAGGGCGAAGTGGTGTCGATCATCGGCGGTTCGGGCTCGGGCAAGTCGACGCTGCTGATGTGCATCAACGGGCTGGAATCGATCAAGAGCGGCAGCATTCGCGTCGACGGCACCGAGATTCATGCCAGGGGCACGGACATCAACAAGCTGCGGCAGAAGATCGGCATCGTCTTTCAACAGTGGAACGCCTTTCCCCATCTGACGGTGCTGGAAAACGTCATGCTCGCCCCGCGCACCGTGCTGGGCAAAAGCAAGGCCGAAGCCGAGGCGCTGGCGGTCAAGCAACTGACCCATGTGGGCCTGGGCGACAAGCTCAAGGTGTTTCCCGGCAAATTGTCGGGCGGTCAGCAACAGCGCATGGCGATTGCCCGGGCGCTGGCAATGTCGCCGGATTACATGCTGTTCGACGAGGCCACGTCGGCACTTGATCCGCAGTTAGTGGGCGAGGTGCTGGACACCATGCGCATGCTGGCCGAGGACGGCATGACAATGATTCTGGTGACCCACGAGATCCGCTTCGCCCGTGACGTGTCCGACCGCGTGGCGTTTTTCCGCAACGGCCTGGTGCACGAGATCGGCACGCCGGATCAGGTGATCGGTAATCCGCAACGGCCGGAAACGGCGGATTTTTTGAAGTCGATTAATTAGGGGGTTGGCTTGAAGGAGGACGTCCATGGAAACCACCACCTGTAGGAGTGAGCTTGCTCGCGAAGACTGCATTGCAGGCGCCAGAGAGGTTGCGACTGTACCGGCCCCTTCGTGAGCAAGCTCACTCCCACACGTCATCCAGCGTGAGTGATATCGAAGGCTCGCCTCATTTTCTGATGAGCCCAAGCAAATCGATAAGTATTTTTTTACAGGAGGGCCTTAGGTCATGCGCTCATCGAAAGTAATTCATGTGGTCAGTTGTCACGCCGAGGGTGAGGTGGGCGATGTGATTGTCGGCGGGGTTGCGCCGCCGCCCGGGGACACGATCTGGGAGCAGTCGCGCTGGATCGAGAAGGACAACGTGCTGCGCAATTTCATGCTCAACGAGCCCCGGGGCGGGGTGTTCCGTCACGTCAATCTGCTGGTGCCGCCCAAGCACCCGAAAGCGCAGATGGGCTGGATCATCATGGAACCCGCCGACGTGCCGCCGATGTCCGGCTCCAACTCCCTGTGCGTGGCGACGGTGCTGCTGGACAGCGGGATTCTGCCGATGACCGAGCCGGAAACCCGGCTGATTCTGGAGGCGCCGGGCGGCTTGATCGAGGCGATTGCTCAGTGCCGCGATGGCAAGGTGACGAGCGTCGAGGTGCACAACCACCCTTCTTTCGCCGATCAGCTGGACGTGTGGATCGAGGTGCCGGGGCTGGGTTCGATTCAGGTCGACACCGCCTATGGCGGCGACAGTTTTGCCATCGTCGATTCGGTGAAGCTGGGCTTTGCATTGACTGCCGATGAGGCGAAAGACCTGGTGGAAACCGGCCTCAAAATCACCAAGGCGGCCAACGAGCAACTGGGGTTCAGCCATCCGCTGAATAAGGACTGGAATCACATCTCGTTTTGCCAGATCGCCGCGCCGGTCAGTTTCGACGGCGGCGTGGCCCATGCGGCGAACGCGGTGGTGATTCGCCCGGGCAAGATCGACCGCTCGCCCTGTGGCACCGGCTGTTCCGCGCGGCTGGCGGTGTTGCATGCCAAGGGTCAGCTGAAGGTGGGCGACCGGTTTATCGGGCGTTCGATTATCGGTTCGGAGTTTCACTGCAAGATCCAGCGCGAGACCGAAGTGGCCGGGCGCAAGGCGATCATTCCGAGCCTGTCCGGGCGGGCGTGGATCACCGGGACGCACCAGCACATGCTCGACCCGAGCGACCCGTGGCCGGAGGGGTACAAGTTGAGTGACACCTGGCCGGTGGGGTTGAAGCTGTGAATGCTGCGGCTGCTTTCAATAAATGCGAAACCGATTTTTCTGAATGAATGCAAAACCCTGTAGGAGTGAGCTTGCTCGCGATGCGTTGTGTCAGTCACCGCATCCGTCACAGACACACCGCATCGCGAGCAAGCTCACTCCTACAAGGGATCGGGGGCAGCCTGAAATAACGGTTAAACGCAGCAATCGATGGCCGTGATTCGTCCAAACTAAAACGTATACGAAATACCTTTACTCAATCAGGAGTCAATCATGAGCCAGTCCGTATCCTGGAGCGGGGTCTTCCCTGCCGTTACCACGCAATTCAACGACGATTTCTCCCTCAATCTGGAGGCGACCCACAAGGTCATTTCCAACCTGGTCCGCGATGGCGTGTCGGGGCTGGTGATCTGCGGCACCGTCGGGGAAAACACCTCGTTGAGCGTCGCTGAAAAGATCAGCCTGGTGGAAGCTGCCAAAGACGCCGCGGCCGGGCGTGTGCCGGTGATTTCGGGCATCGCCGAGTTCACCAGCGCCAACGCCAGCGCCGTCGCTAAAGAAGTGCATAAAGCCGGCGCCGACGGGATCATGCTGATGCCGGCGCTGGTGTATTCGGCGAAGCCCTTCGAAACCGCCACGCACTTTCGCACCGTGGCCGCCGCCACCGACCTGCCGATGATGGTTTACAACAACCCGCCGATCTACAAAAACGATGTGACGCCGGACATCCTCATCTCCCTGGCGGACTGCGACACCATCGTGTGTTTCAAGGATTCGTCGGGCAACACCAACCGCTTTATCGACGTGCGCAACGAAGTCGGTGACCGCTTTGTGCTGTTCGCCGGGCTGGATGATGTGTTGGTGGAGAGCGTTGCGGTGGGCGCGGTGGGCTGGGTCTCGGGGATGTCCAACGCCTTTCCCAAAGAGGGCGAAACCTTGTTCCGTCTGGCCAAGGCCGGTCGGTTTGCCGAGGCGATGGCGTTGTATGAGTGGTTCATGCCGCTGCTGCACCTGGATGCGCGTCCGGACCTGGTGCAGTGCATCAAGCTGTGCGAAGCCATCATGGAACGCGGCAGCGCCCTCACCCGCCCACCGCGTCTGGCGCTGCCGGACAGTGATCGGGAGTATGTCGAGAAATTGATGAAGACGGCGTTGGCGAACAAGCCGGTGCTGCCGGATGTGGGGCTGTGATGCCCTTGGTTTTGGGGTGAACCGATCCGTGTGTTTGGATCGCAGATCTATGGCGCTCGAACCGGCCTCTTCCCAGCTAAAGCCGGTCCTACTGACGGGACTCGCGACCATTGTAGGACCGGCTTTAGCCGGGAACCAGGATGTCGGCGTTACACATTCACCACGTTCACAAACCGCGAGGCGGCGGTTTCGTCGATGCGCAGGTTGGTGAAATCGAACAGGTTGCGGTCCGCCAGTTGCGAGGGCTGGACGTTCTGCAGGCTGCGGAAAATCATGTCGGAGCGGCCCGGGGTTTTGCGGTCCCATTCCTGAAGCATGTCCTTGACCACCTGACGCTGCAGGTTTTCCTGGGAACCGCACAGGTTGCACGGGATGATCGGGAACTGCTTGATGTCCGAATACGCTTGAATATCCTTCTCGGCGCAGTAGGCCAGCGGCCGGATCACCACGTTGCGGCCATCATCGGCGCGCAGCTTGGGCGGCATGGCCTTGATGCTGCCCTGGAAGAACATGTTCAGGAAAAACGTTTCGACGATGTCGTCTCGGTGGTGACCGAGGGCCATCTTGGTCGCGCCGATTTCATCTGCAAACGTGTACAGCGTGCCGCGACGCAGGCGCGAACACAGCGAGCAGGTGGTCCGGCCCTCGGGCACCAGCTCCTTGACCACCGAGTAGGTGTCCTTTTCGACGATGTGGTACTCGACGCCCAGTTGTTCCAGGTACGCCGGCAGCACGTGCTCGGGAAAGCCTGGCTGCTTCTGGTCCATGTTCACCGCAACGATGTCGAATTTGATCGGCGCGACTTTCTGCAAATGCAGCAGCACATCCAGCAGGGTGTAACTGTCCTTGCCGCCGGACAGGCAGACCATCACCTTGTCGCCCTCTTCAATCATGTTGTAGTCGGCCACCGCTTCGCCCGCGAGTCGACGCAGACGCTTCTGCAGTTTGTTCTGATTGACTGAAAGGGTGCCCATGGCGCTGGTATCCGCTCGCTGTGGTGGGAAGAGACGTGAGGAAAGGGTCGGCATTTTACGCAAAAAGTCCGGCCGGGGTAATGCCTGTCGCGGGTGAATGCCATCCCCAGTTATGGATAGCCATTGATCGCCAGTCGCTATTAACAAGACCCTTGAACACCTCAATCGCTCTAACGCATCCGGTTTTAGGGTGCTCAGCTTTCTATACTGACCTGAGAGGTCGCAGCCATTTCCCTTGATCGATTGTGACCTTCTCCTGACGGCATCAGCAGTCAGGCGCTTCGTTGAAAGCGGCGGCACACTTTACGGGAGTAACGGACATGATCCATCACGTCTTGGGGCTGTTCACCCACCCCGATCAGGAATGGCAACAAATACGCAGTGAGGATGAAGAAAGCATCGGCCACCTGTACCTCACCCACACGCTGATCCTGGCGGCGATTCCGGCAGTGTCGGCGTACATCGGTACGACGCAGGTGGGCTGGCAGATCGGCGACCGGACCCCGGTCATGCTGACCAGCGACAGTGCGGTGTGGATGGCGTTGATGTCCTACCTCGCCATGCTCGGCGGGGTCGGCGTCATGGGAGGGTTCATCCACTGGATGGCGCGCACCTATAACGCCACGCCCAGCCTTGGGCGCTGCGTGGCCTTCGCGACCTACACGGCGACGCCGCTGTTCCTCGGCGGGCTGGCGGCGCTGTACCCGCATATGTGGCTGGGGATGATGGTCGGGCTGGCGGCAGTTTGCTACACGGTGTACCTGCTGTACGTCGGCTTGCCGGTGTTCATGGGCGTACACCCGGACGACGGCTTCATGTTCTCAAGCTCGGTGCTCGCGGTCGGGCTGGTGGTGTTGGTGGCGATCATGGCGTTTACGGTGGTGCTGTGGGGCGTCGGGATCGGTCCGGAATTTACCAGTTAATACCGGGTGACCATTCGGCGCTTCGGGTTTTGGCGGTACAGAAGCTTGCGGCATACTCGCCTCCTCTGGAGACCGATGAAGCATGCTCGAACCACTCAACACCCGCGTCGAATCCTGCTACCAGCAAGCCGAAGATTTCTTCAAGCGGCCTTTCAAACGTCCGGTCGTGAGCGTCAAGTTGCGCGGCCAGAAGGCCGGCGTAGCCCACCTGCACGAGAATATGCTGCGCTTCAATCCGCAGCTGTACCTCGAAAACAGCGAAGACTTTCTGCGCCAGACCGTCCCCCACGAGGTGGCGCACCTGGTCGCTCATCAATTGTTCGGCGACACCATTCAGCCCCACGGCGAGGAATGGCAGCTGATCATGCGCGGCGTCTACGAGCTGCCACCCAACCGCTGCCACACCTACGAAATCCAGCGCCGCAGCGTGACCCGCTACATATACCGCTGCCCGTGCCCGGAAAGCGATTTCCCCTTCACCGCCCAACGCCACAAGCTGGTGCGCAAAGGCCGCCGTTATCTGTGCAAGCGCTGCCGGGAGATTCTGGTGTTCAGCGGCGAGACGCGGGTGGAGTGATTGCCGCAGATCCATCGTGGGAGCGAGCTTGCTCGCGAAAGCGGCGTGCCTGTGCCAGCCATTTCGCCTGACCCACCGCATTCGTCAGCAAGCTGACTCCCACAGGTTTTGCGCCTGACACTGAAATATCGGCCAACGCAGATCCACCGTAGGAGTGAGCTTGCTCGCGAAGGCATTGAGTCAGTCGGCCCCCCTGTGTCTGACCCACCGCATTCGTCAGCGAGCTGACTCCCACAGGTTTTGTGCCAGTCGAGTAGCCAGCCGCCAGCGCCAAAAAAAACTCATAAAAAAGCCTGTCCGAAGACAGGCTTTCTGAACAACCTTTGCCGCTAACGCATGTTACGAACGTACAACAGGGGTTGGCGCCGTTTCGGCCACACCCAGGTCGTCGGTCGGCGCGGTGTTGTCGATGGCACGACCGCCGGAAGCCAGCTCGGCTTGCATTTGCGGAACGTCCAGCTCACCGACCCACTTGGCGACAACCAGGGTTGCCACGGCGTTACCGCAGAGGTTGGTCAAGGCGCGGGCTTCGGACATGAAGCGGTCGATACCCAGGATCAGCGCCAGACCGGCCACCGGCAGATGGCCTACGGCCGACAGTGTCGCGGCCAGCACGATGAAGCCCGAGCCAGTCACGCCTGCCGCACCTTTGGACGACAGCAGCAGCACCAGCAACAGGGTGACCTGATGGGTGATGTCCATGTGGGTGTTGGTGGCTTGAGCGATGAACACTGCGGCCATGGTCAGGTAGATCGAAGTACCGTCGAGGTTGAACGAGTAGCCGGTCGGGATCACCAGACCCACGACGGATTTCTTCGCGCCCAGACGCTCCATCTTGATCAGCATGCGTGGCAGCGCCGACTCGGACGACGACGTACCCAGCACGATCAGCAGCTCTTCACGGATGTACTTGATCAGCTTGAGGATGCTGAAGCCGTGGGCTTTGGCGATGGAGCCCAGCACCAGCAGCACGAACAGCAGGCACGTGATGTAGAAGCACAGCATCAGCTGACCCAGTTGCACCAGCGAGCTCACGCCATAAGCGCCGATGGTGAAGGCCATGGCACCCAAAGCGCCGATCGGGGCGAGCTTCATGATCATGTTGATGATGTTGAACATGACGTGGGCGAAGCGATCAATGAAATCCAGGATCGGCTTGCCGTAGGCGCCCAGGCGATGCAGGGCGAAACCGAAGATCACCGAGAACATCAGCACTTGCAGAATGTCGCCGTTGGCGAACGCGCCGACGATGGTGTTCGGGATAACGTTGAGGATGAAGCCGACGATGCTCTGGTCTTTACCGGCGGTCACGTAGGCCGCGACTTTGGAGGCGTCAAGGGTGGACACGTCGATGTTCATGCCGGCGCCCGGCTGAACGACGTTGACCACGATCAGGCCGATGATCAGCGAGATGGTCGAAACGATTTCGAAGTAGAGCAGCGCGTAGCCGCCGGTCTTGCCCACGGATTTCATGCTCTGCATGCCAGCGATGCCGCTGACGACGGTGCAGAAGATGATCGGCGCAATGACCATTTTGATCAGTTTGATGAACCCGTCACCCAGCGGTTTGAGGGTTACGGCAGTTTCGGGGTACCAGTGGCCGAGGGCGATACCGACGATGATCGCGACGATCACCTGGGCGTACAGGGATTTATAGATGGGCTGACGAGTCGTCATTGCAGTTTCCTCAAGAGCATCGGTCTGCAGCATTCCGGTTGCAGAGACGCCTAAAGTGCGAACCCTCCTGCTCGGAGGGATTTGTTTTTGTCGAGCTGCGCGCGGCAGACCTCTGCCCAGTGCATCGCAAGCACCGTGCCAGTATTGGTAAATGAGGTGAGAGCCACGGATTACGTGAACCATCTGGTTAACAGGAGGCCCGTCGGGGTGAAGGCGGTGGCGGTTTTCCGCCGTTTGGCGGCAAATGATCCGCCCCACTGGCGGGTATCCGCCTCGAAGGACGAATCAGGAGTGAGCTTAGATCGCGAACCGAATGCGGAACGCCGCGCCCCCCAGTTCCGAGTCACCCAGGGTCAGCTGCGCCCCGTAGCTTTCGATGATGTCCTTGACCACCGCCAGACCGATGCCCTGTCCCGGATTCTGCGTGTCCAGTCGCTCGCCGCGTTCGAGAATCCGCGCGCGCTGGCTTTCCGGAACACCCGGGCCGTCGTCTTCGATGCACAGCTCGTCGCCCATCATCGATGACCGCCAGCTCACGCGTACCTCGCCGAGGCACAGGCGGTAGGCGTTTTCCAGCAGGTTGCCGAGCATTTCCAGCAAGGCGCCCTCTTCCATTTGCACCTGGCAATTGTCTGGCAGGTCGAGCACGACGTTGACCCGCTTGTCGCGGTAGACCTTTTCCAGCGTGTTGCACAGGCTCTGCACCACAGGTTTCAAGGCCACGTGATAACGCACCAGCCCGCTTTTACGCAGGCTGGCGCGCTGCAGTTGATAACTGATCTGCTGGCTCATGCGCTCGATCTGCGATTGCAGAATCCGCGCCTGCTCCAGGTCTTCCGGTCGTTTGGCGATTTGCTCGCTGACGCCCTGCAACACAGCCAGCGGGGTTTTCAGGCTGTGGGCGAGATCGTCGAGGGAGTCGCGGTAACGAATGCGCTGTTCGCGTTCGCTGCTCAGCAGGCGGTTGAGCGAGTCGGTCAGGCGCAGCAGTTCGCTGGGGTGTTCTTCGCTGAGGCTTTCCCGCGAGCCGGCCTCGACCTGATCCAGCTCCTGACTCATGCCCCGCAGCGCACGCAGGCCCCAGGTCAGCCCGCCCCACAGCAGAATCAACAGAACCAGCAGCGCGCCGCCGAAGCCCAGGTAGAGTTTCTGGCGCAGGCCGGAGATGGTTTCCTGGTATTCGCGCACCGGTTGCAGCGCGACGATGCTGAAGGCGGCGTTGCGCCCGCCGAGCAGTTTGATTTCGACGTCATAGACGAAGAACTCGTCGCCGTTGGGTTGGCGGATCTTCGCGAATTCGTTGCCGCGGCCGTCGTAGCGGGGCTGGTAGTCGATGGCTTCGTCTTCGGTGGCCCGGGAGCGCCACACCAGTTTGCCGGCGCGGTTATAGATGTAGCCGAGCAAGCGGCTGTCGGGCAGGGCGAATTGTTCGCCGGGCAATAACGACGGCATCAGCAGGTGGTCGTCTTCGACACGGGCGGCAGAGATCAGTGTGGTGACGTCCGACGCCAGGCGTTTTTCGATGGAGCTTTCCAGCGCCAGGCTGAAGGCGCTTTGCAGCGCCGGCAGCATCAGCAGCATGAAGATGACGGCCAGGGTCGCGGCGCCCAGCATCAGACGCAGGCGCAGCGAACGAATCATGTACAGCGCTCGGTGAACAGGTAACCCAGGCCGCGCACGGTGTCGATCGGCTTGAACCCGGCGGGCGCTTCGAGCTTGCGCCGCAGCCGACCGACCAGCACTTCGATCACGTTCGGATCGCGCTCGTCGTCATCGGGGTAGAGCTGCTCCATCAGGCGCTCTTTGGGGACCACTTGCTGGTGGTGGCGCATGAGGTATTCGAGAATCCGGTATTCGTAGGCGGTCAGCGCCAGGGGCTGTTCGTCCAGGGACGCCTGCTTGCGGTTGAGGTCCAGGCTCAACGGGCCGGCGACGATGGTCGAGTGGGTGAAACCACTGGAGCGTCGCAGCAAGGCGTTGAGGCGCGCTTCGAGTTCTTCGAACTGGAACGGCTTGACCACGTAGTCGTCGGCGCCGGCGGCCAGGCCTTCGACCTTGTCCTGCCAGTTGCCGCGCGCGGTCAGGATGAGGATCGGGAACGCCTTGTTCTGCACGCGCAGCTGACGGATCAGGTCGAGACCGCCCACACCCGGCAGGCCCAGGTCGATGACCGCCAGATCGTGGTTGAACTGGCCCGCCTGATACAGCGCTTCCTCGGCGTTGCCCACCGCTTCGACGACGTGACCGCTTTCGGTCAGGCGGGTCTGCAGGTGGTGACGCAGCAGGGCTTCATCTTCGACAACCAGCAATTTCATGACGCTCTCCCAGGCAAAGGCATACCTCTCGTTTCAAGAGTCTCAACGAGGCGCTGCCGAGCGCGTGCAGTGTGACGAGCCCGGCAGCGATTGTGCAATTCAGACACCGCGAAAAACAGGCTGGCGGCTTATAAAACGTAGTGGACGGGTAAATAGGTGTGCTGACTCTCGCTCAGGCTCAGCGAGGGCGGTTGCTGCACTGTACGGACAGGTAAGCGGGTGTCGAACAGTCTAGTCGTGCCCGGCGAAGGCATCTGCACGTTGTAAGACGCCGCAAGATTGCCCGTTTGCACGTTCATCCCGTTGACACGGGCGGTGAGATTTCCGTAGCCGACTGCGTAGGGATCATCAGCAGGCTGCTGGCTGAACGTCTGGCTCCAGTTGCCAACCTGGCTGCTGGTGGTGAGACTGCGGCGCGGGCCGTTGAGGCGGTCGGCGCGTTCGGTGTTCTTGCCGAAATCGGTACGTGACACGTCCGCGTTGCCATCAGCCGCTTGCGCCGCCGCGCTGCTGCCGAGAAACGCCAGCGCCAGAAAGAGCTTGTTGAACGTCAGCATGAGCAGGTCCTCCGGCGCCAGGCGCCTTGTTGGGTACGGTTTGGAGCATACCCAGCCAGCGCTGAACCCCTCCTGAACATGTACTGACCCACCGCATTCGTCAGCAAGCTGACTCCCACAGGTTCTGTGCATGACGCTGAAGTCTCGGGGCAACACACATCTCCTGTAGGAGTGAGCTTGCTCGCGAATGCTTTCTGCCTGTGCCATCAACGTCGCCTGACCCACCGCATTCGTCAGCAAGCTGACTCCCACAGGTTCTGCGCATGACGCTGAAGTCTCGGGGCAACACACATCTCCTGTAGGAGTGAGCTTGCTCGCGAAAGCGGTCTGCCTGCGCCATCCACTCCGCCTGACCCACCGCATTCGTCAGCAAGCTGACTCCCACAGATTCTGCGCATGACTTTGGATTGGGGATTCCCGGCAAACCGGTTTTGCGCACGACGCCGCGGTTCCGGCAGAATGCCGGGCATGACTCGACCCTCGACACTTCCCGACTGTTGCCCCGCCCTCACCGCTCACTGGCCCTTGCCCCATGGGCTGGCGGACGTGGTGTTGGTGAGCAGTCGCTTCGATCCGCAAAAGCTCATCGACGGCGATTTCCAGCGCTGTCTCATCGAGACGCCCGCCTCCATTCAACGGTCGGTGGCCAAGCGGCAGACGGAGTTTCTTGCCGGTCGTTTGTGCGCCCGTGAGGCGATGCGACAGTTGGACGGCCGCTCCCACGTCCCCCTCATCGGCGAAGACCGCGCCCCTATCTGGCCTGCGGACGTCACCGGCTCGATCACCCACAGCACCGGCTGGGCCGCCGCGATCGTTGCGCGCAAAGCGGACTGGCGCGGACTGGGCCTGGACGTGGAACAGCTGATGAGCCACGAGCGCGCAGTGCGTCTGGCCGGAGAGATTCTGACCCCCGCGGAAATGCAGCGCCTGAACGCCGGGCCCGAACATCAAGCTGCCAAGGTCGTCACCCTGACCTTTTCCCTGAAAGAAAGCCTGTTCAAGGCGCTCTACCCCATCGTGCTCAAGCGCTTCTATTTCGAAGACGCCGAGTTGCTGGAATGGTCAGATGACGGCAGCGCGCGGCTGCGGCTGAACATCGATCTGTCGGAGGAATGGCACAACGGCAAAGAGCTGGACGCGCAGTTCAGCGTGCAGGATGGGCAGCTGTTGAGTCTGGTGGCGATTCGGGGCTGACATCAACCTCCTATGCGGCGGAGTACATTGTGGGAGTGAGCTTGCTCACGAAGGGGCCCGTTGATCCACTGATTTTCTGGCCGCCATACCCAACGGGCAATGCTCACACCGCCCCACCCACTCCACCCGATAACTTAGGCAGCACGTGCGCCGCTGCCGAACCGTCTGCCCGTCCTGCTCTATATAGCTAACGGCATTGAACAGCGGATTGCGCTGCCCATCCGGCCTCAGCCGTTCACGCAACAAGCCATACCCAGCACTAAGAGAAACGTCGCCCGCCGCGGACAGCTGCCGCAAGCAGGTTTCCAGATAATCCCCGGCGGTGCCCCACAGCACGGCCGCAGGCACATCGCCGTAGGCGCTCAAGCGGTCGATTACCTGCTGCAGATTCTCCAGCAGCGGCGCAAACCGCTCGAACGGATTTTCCGAAACCGACACCTCCATAACGTCCCCGTGAAACCGCACCCCATCCAGATAGCCCCGTTCGTGCAGGGCGAAACTCAGGCGGTCCAGCCCCAGCGGCCACCCCGCGCCATGGGCCAGACTCGCCACCACCACCGGCGGAATCAGCTGCATGGCGTAGTACTTCATCCACTGCGAGACCAGCACCGGCAACTGGTCCTTCATCAGTTCCGGCCCATACACCTTCAGCAGCAGGCGATCCAGACCCTCATCCCGCAACAGCTCGGTCAACGGCGACACAGGCCGCATTTGATCAACCACCACCGTGCGGGCAAACCCGTCCAGGGCACCGTCGAACATCACGCCTCCCCCTGTTGGCGGGGCCAGGCCAGGCTGAAACACGCACCGCCCAGAGTTTGGCTGCGCCCGATCAACGCGCGCCCGCCGTGCCAATGGATGATGCGGCGCACAATCGACAACCCCAACCCATGGCCGCCCGACGCCCGGGTGCGGCTGTCGTCCAGGCGCATGAACGGCGTGAAGATCCGCTCCCAGGCACTTTCCGGCACGCCGGGCCCGTCATCTTCGACGTCGATGCGACAGCGATCCTCACTCAACTGATAGCCGATGCGCACCTCCGATTCGGCGTGGCGCATGGCGTTGCTCACCAGATTCTGCAGCGCACGGTGCAAGTACCGCGGTTCGGCCTCAACCCAACGCGTCTCGTCGGACCCAATACGATGCAGCGCATCAACGCATTCTCCGCGCCTGACGCTGATGTGCGGCCGCAGCGGCGCCAGTTCGGCAATCACCTGATCGATCAGGGCGTCGAGGTCGATGCGCTGGAAATTCAGGGTCGGCGCGCCCTGTTCCAGGCGCGCGTAGGTCAACATCTCGTCCACCAGCTTGTCGAGGTCCTGGATATCGCTGTCCATGCCGACCATGTATTTATGCCGCGCTTCCGGGGTCGTGGCGTCGTTGATCATCTCCAGGCCGAAACGCAACCGCGCCACCGGCGTGCGCAGCTCGTGGGACACCGCGCGCACCAGTTCGCGCTGGATCATCAACGAACGCTGCAGATGCTCGGCCATGCCGTTGAATGCCGACGCCAGCCGCCCGACCGAATCCGCGCCGGCTGCGGGCACGCGGGTTTCCAGGCTGCCCTGGGCAATCTGCGTGGCCGCCGCTTCCAGTCCGCGCAACCGGTGCTCAAGCCGACGCACCAGCAGGTAAACGACAAGGCCGATCAGGCACAGACCGAGAAAGGTGATGAGGATCAGCAGCTCCGGTGGATAGGGGTTCATCTGGAACAGCGGGCCGATCTCCAGCACCCACGGGGTTTCACCGACGCCGGACAGCACGCGGATCGAATCGCCGCCCTTGCCCAGCGCCATCACCGTGTCGCCCTCGTCGATGCGCCGACGCTGGTCGTCATCGACATCCAGCTTTTCCAGCCGGATCAGCTGCATGTCGAAGCCGAACCCCTTGCTCTGGTGCAAGGCTTCCAGCCGCGCGGGCTGCTCATCGACCGGCAGACGCACCAGCTCGTCGAGCAACAGAAAGATCGTCGCGCGGGCCAGCTGCTCGCTGATCTGCCGCACCTCGCCGGTCAGCAGCAAGCCGCTGGACGGATTGCCCGACAGCGCCGGCTCGACCTCCCGAAACACCCGCGCGGCATGGGGGCCGGTCTGCTCGACCACTACTTGCCCGCGACTCAACCGGCTGCGGGCGCTGCCATCCAGATGCGCGTGCTCGGCGGTTTCCAGTGTCAGCGGAATGCCCAGCAAGCGTTCCCACACGGCGAGGGCGCGGGTGCGTTCAATGTCATTCATGCCCCGCAGGTTGTCGGCCATCAGGGTGAAGGTGCCGTGGGCCAATTGTTCGCGGTACTGATCGGCGCGCACGGCATTGACCAGATGCAGGGTCAGCACGCCCAGCAGCGCCACCAGCACCAGAACGCCGAGCATGCCGCCATAGATTCGCAGGAAGATGGAATGCATCGGTCAGCCGCCGCGCTTGAGGGAGGGCAGTTGCGCGGCGGCGTGGGGCACAAACAGGTAACCCTTGTTGCGCACGGTCTTGATCAGGCGCGGGTGGTCGGGGTCGTCACCGATGCGCGGGCGGATTTTCGAGATGCGCACGTCGATGGAGCGGTCCTGGCCGTCGTAGCCGACGCCGCGCAGGGCCGTAAAGATTTCTTCGCGAGAGAGAATGCGCCCGGCGTTGGCGACCAGCAGCCACAACAGGTCGAATTCGGCGCTGGTCAGCTCAACGCTCTGGTCGTTGAGCCAGGCTTCACGCAAGGTGTTGTCCACCACCAGCGCGCCGAATTCCAGCCGGTGCTGTGCCTGAACCGGGTTTTCGACGGTTTCGCTGCGCCTTAATAACGCATGGATGCGCGCGAGCAGCACCCGGGGATGCACCGGTTTGCCGACGTAATCGTCTGCGCCCATGTCCAGGCCCTGAATCTGGTCGCTGTCATCGGTGCGCGCAGTGAGCATCAGGATCGGCCCGTCATAGTGGCTGCGCACCTTGCGACAGATGCTCAGGCCGTCTTCGCCGGGGAGCATGAGGTCGAGGATCACCAGATCCGGCTGCTCGTCGATGATGCGCCGGGCCGCCCGCGCGCCGTCCCCTTCCAGGCTCACGCGCAGGCCGTTGTTTTCGAGGTAGTCGCGGGTGAGTTCGGCCAGCCGCTGGTCATCCTCGACGATCAGCACCTGCCAGGGTTGTGGCTGCACGGTGAGGCTCCTTGTTTTTTCTTATTAAAAGTGCTTGCCCAACGGGCTTTTGCGATGGCCTTCACGCCCGCAAAATTCCCGAAAAAATGATTTTGGCCGCCGACAAAGCGCTCATCCCAGACGCCATGCGGCCTACACGGGATTTCCCTGTTTCACACACAAATTACACACAGCTTTATCCACAGCCCATGCGTTGCAGTAAGTGTCCGAAACGCATATCTTGTAGCCCTTCGACGGCGGAGACCCTACATGTGGGGTTTTCGCCTAAATCCCAAACACAAGTCAGTGCGCGATTTCAAGGTTTTTTTCTCGCGCGTTACCTGTGTACGAAGGGCTGAATTACCCCCGAATCTACCGCTCTGCCCCGCCAGCGCAAATGGCAGACCACCCAGTCTTGGGATCTGCGCGCAGCGGCATACGAGTTGCAACATCAGATGCGCATTCTGCAACAGTTTTTCGGGTGACGGGCTCAAGTCCGGCACCCTTTTCGACTTCAACGCCAGGGAGGGTAATCCACCTTCCCATTCGTCCTGAAGTCATGGCCTGACATTTGTCAGTCCACTGCCGCAAGACGAAACGGTGGGCGTGCACTTTGCGCCCAAACAAACTTAAAGAACGTGGAGACACCCATGCAAACCGACACAACTCGCGAGAATCCGCAGGCCACCGCGCCGCAGACAGGTGCGACCCAGCAGGACCTGTCCGCCACCGCGCCGGGTCAGCTGCGTGTGATCAAGCGTAACGGCACCGTCGTTGCGTACACCGATGACAAGATCACCGTCGCCATCACCAAGGCCTTTCTCGCAGTTGAAGGCGGCACCGCTGCCGCTTCGTCGCGTATCCACGACACCGTTGCGCGCCTGACCGAACAGGTCTCCGCGACCTTCAAGCGCCGCATGCCGTCGGGCGGCACCATCCACATCGAAGAAATCCAGGATCAGGTCGAACTGGCGCTGATGCGCGCCGGCGAGCAGAAAGTCGCCCGCGACTACGTGATCTACCGCAACGAGCGCTCCAAGGAGCGTGCCGGTCGCACCGCTGGCGACACCCCTGTGCAAGCACACCCGTCGATCCGCATCACCGCCAAAGACGGCAGCCTCGCGCCGCTGGACATGGGCCGCCTGAACACCATCGTCACCGAAGCGTGCGAAGGCCTGGCCGAGGTCGACGCCGACCTGATCCAGACCGAAACCCTGAAGAACCTGTACGACGGCGTTGCGCTGACCGACGTCAACACCGCACTGGTCATGACCGCGCGTACCCTGGTTGAGCGTGAGCCGAATTACTCGTTCGTCACCGCGCGCCTGCTGATGGACACCCTGCGTGCCGAAGGCCTGGGTTTCCTCGGTGTCGCCGAAAGCGCCACCCACCACGAAATGGTCGACCTGTACGCCAAGGCGCTGCCGGCTTACGTCGAGAAAGGCATCCAGTTCGAACTGCTGAACCCTGTGCTGGCCGAATTCGACCTGGAAAAACTGGGCAAGGCGATCAACCACGAGCGCGACCAGCAGTTCACCTATCTGGGCCTGCAAACCCTGTACGACCGTTACTTCATCCATAAAGACGGCATCCGTTTCGAACTGCCGCAGATCTTCTTCATGCGTGTGGCCATGGGCCTGGCGATCGAAGAGAAAGCCCGCGAAGACCGCGCCATCGAGTTCTACAACCTGTTGTCGTCCTTCGACTACATGGCCTCGACCCCGACACTGTTCAACGCCGGCACTCTGCGTCCACAGCTGTCGAGCTGCTACCTGACCACCGTTCCGGATGACCTGTCGGGCATTTACCACGCCATCCACGACAACGCCATGCTGTCCAAATTCGCAGGCGGTCTGGGCAACGACTGGACCCCGGTTCGCGCGCTGGGCTCTTACATCAAGGGCACCAACGGCAAATCCCAGGGCGTCGTGCCGTTCCTGAAAGTCGTGAACGACACCGCTGTAGCAGTCAACCAGGGCGGCAAGCGCAAAGGCGCGGTCTGTGCGTACCTGGAAACCTGGCACATGGACATCGAAGAGTTCATCGAGCTGCGCAAAAACACCGGTGATGATCGTCGTCGTACCCACGACATGAACACCGCCAACTGGATCCCTGACCTGTTCATGAAGCGTGTCTTCGACGACGGCAAATGGACCCTGTTCTCGCCGTCCGAAGTGCCTGATCTGCACGACCTGACCGGTAAAGCCTTCGAAGAACGCTACGAGTACTACGAAGCGCTGACCGAGTACCCGGGCAAGGTCAAGCTGTTCAAGACCATTCAGGCCAAAGACCTGTGGCGCAAAATGCTGTCCATGCTGTTCGAAACCGGCCACCCATGGCTGACCTTCAAGGACCCATGCAACCTGCGCAGCCCGCAGCAGCACGTGGGCGTGGTTCACAGCTCGAACCTGTGCACCGAGATCACCCTGAACACCAACAAGGACGAGATCGCGGTCTGCAACCTGGGCTCGATCAACCTGCCGAACCACATCGTCGACGGCAAGCTGGACACCGACAAGCTCAAGCGCACCATCGACGTGGCCGTGCGCATGCTCGATAACGTGATCGACATCAACTACTACTCGGTGCCGCAAGCGAAGAACTCCAACTTCCGTCACCGTCCGGTCGGTCTGGGCATCATGGGCTTCCAGGACGCGCTGTACCTGCAACACATTCCTTACGGTTCCGATGCGGCCGTGGAATTTGCCGACCGTTCGATGGAAGCCGTCAGCTACTACGCGATCCAGGCTTCCTGCGATCTGGCGGACGAGCGCGGTGCCTACGAGACGTTCCAGGGTTCCCTGTGGTCCAAAGGCATCCTGCCGCTGGATTCGCAACAGATCCTGATCGAACAGCGTGGCCAGAAGTACATCGACGTCGACCTGGAAGAAAGCCTGGACTGGGCGCCAGTCCGTGCTCGCGTTCAGAAAGGCATTCGTAACTCGAACATCATGGCCATCGCCCCGACCGCGACCATCGCCAACATCACTGGCGTGTCGCAGTCGATCGAACCGACTTACCAGAACCTGTACGTGAAATCGAACCTCTCGGGCGAATTCACCGTGATCAACCCGTACCTGGTTCGCGACCTGAAAGCCCGCGACCTGTGGGACTCGGTCATGATCAACGACCTGAAGTACTACGACGGTTCGGTGCAGCAGATCGAGCGCATCCCGCAGGAGTTGAAAGACCTCTACGCGACCGCCTTCGAAGTGGACACCAAGTGGATCGTTGACGCGGCCAGCCGTCGTCAGAAGTGGATCGACCAGGCCCAGTCGCTGAACCTGTACATCGCCGGCGCCTCGGGCAAGAAGCTGGACGTGACCTACCGCATGGCCTGGTACCGTGGTCTGAAAACCACTTACTACCTCCGTGCCCTGGCCGCGACCAGCACCGAGAAGTCGACCATCAACACCGGCAAGCTGAACGCCGTTTCCAGCGGTGGCCACGGCCCGGACGACTCGGCGATCACCGCCCCGCGCCCAGCCGAAGCGGCACCGGCCGGTCCAGCGCCAGTGCCGAAAGCCTGCGCGATCGACGAGCCGGACTGCGAAGCCTGCCAGTAAAACCCGCTGGCAAGCGCGCCCTTTAACAGGGGCGCGACTGCCCGCGAAGAGCTCGCTGACACCACCGATACTTGTGGGAGCGAGCTTGCTCGCGAAGCTTTTCAATCAGCTCAAGCAGCAACGCGACCCGGGAGCCTAAACGCTCCCGGCCCTCGCTCCCCCTCTCCCATTTCCGCTACACTCCCCTCTTGCCAAGCCAGGAGAATGCCCCATGCCAGCTGCCTCGCTAGAGTCCAAAAAAGCCTACTGCGCCAAAACGCGCCGCTCCAACTACGCCGCCAGCCTACGTCTGGAAGGTTACGAGAGCTCGCCCGCCGACTCCGAACGCCGCCTGCCCTCACGGGAAGAGCTGCTCACCAGCTACCGCAAAAAACAGGCCTGATGGTCGAAAAATACGGCGTCGGACAGGACCCCTACTGTCCGCCCGGCAGCACCGTGCTGCGCAACCGTCTCGACGTCACCGATGCAGAAACCTTGGCGCAAGCCGAGCGCGACCTTTCCGAAGTCGCCGCCGAAGCCATCGACTTCTCCCCTCCTCCGTACAACCTGTCCTACCTGCAAGCCATCCATCGCCAGCTGTTCGCTGACCTGTATGACTGGGCGGGCGAACTGCGCACCGTCGACATCTCCAAAGACCAAACCCACTTCTGCGTGACCCACCGCATCGAGCCCGAGGCCAACAAGCTGTTCAAGGTGCTGGCCGACGCGAACTGGTTTCAGGAGCTGGATCGTGGAGCCTTGATTGCGGCGAGTGCCGAGCTGTTTGGGGATTTGAACGTGGTTCATCCATTTCGAGAGGGGAATGGGCGGGCGCAGCGGATCCTGTTTGAACACCTCATCGTGAATGCGGGGTTTGAGATCAGCTGGTGGCCGGTGGAGGCGGAGGAATGGATACGGGCGAATGTGGATGCGGTGGGGTGTGATTATGAGGGGATGGTGCGGGTGTTTGAGCGGTGTGTTGGGGGAGCGATTGGCGCTTCGCCTGAATAAGCATCCCCCGTCTTCGGAGCGCAGATGCCGACACCATTTGTCAGGTCGGCGATGACTCCATTGAGCGCCTTATCGGAAGGTCTTCGGCCGAAGCTCACGTATCACGGGGCTCTCCAAGGTTGAGGTCGTTTGCCGCACACTGACCTGCGTCACGAACGCACTCACATGTCGAAATACTCATTCCCTCCAATACCATATCGTGTGTATTCTTACGCCACAGACCACTAGATAGGCGATTCAGAAGCATCGAATCGTTGACAGGTCAAGAACAATCCAGCACTGATTCGCCAATCCGAACAGTCGCTGAAATGACAGACAAAAGGGTCGCAGCAAAGACGTACGGAGCAAATTTCCGTATACTCGCGCCCCCCAATCAAGGACAACGCCATGACCACCTGCGCACCCAAAGCCGACCGGATTCCTATGGTCACCGTGCGTTTGCCGCGTCAGCGTTTTGCTCCTCTCCCGGGTGACAGGCCTAGCGCCTGACAACGTCAACCGGAACACCGAATACCTAGATTTTCAGAGAGCCCTCTCTCGACCGCTGTATGGCGTGACCCGTGTCACAACAGCAGCAAACCGACTACTCAAATCCACAGGCCGCGTAAAACCGGTCCTCTAGCAGGAGCCTCCTCACCATGCTGAGCTGGGACGAATTCGACAAAGAAGACGCCGCTGAACCCGCCAAAGGCGCCAACGCCGGCCACGCTTCCGAAGCCGCGATGGACAAACTCGACAGCGCCGGTGGTGCTGCTGCGCTTGAAGCCCGCGCCGTCAGCGCAAACGACTCCGACGCCATTGCCCGCGCCAAAGCCGCGCTGGACAAATTGGACGTCGCAGAAGGTCTTGCCGAACTCGAAGGCTCCGCCGCCCGCGTCGCGGTCGACGAAAAACGCATGATCAACTGCCGCGCCGACCTCAACCAGCTCGTGCCTTTCAAGTACGACTGGGCGTGGCAGAAATACCTCGACGGCTGCGCCAACCACTGGATGCCGCAAGAGGTCAACATGACCACGGACATCGCCCTCTGGAAAGACCCGGAAGGCCTGACCGACGACGAGCGCCGCATCGTCCTGCGCAACCTCGGCTTCTTCTCCACCGCCGACTCCCTGGTTGCCAACAACCTCGTCCTGGCCGTGTATCGCCTCATCACCAACCCTGAATGCCGCCAGTACATCCTGCGCCAGGCCTTCGAGGAAGCGATCCACACCCACGCTTACCAGTACTGCATCGAATCGCTGGGCATGGACGAAGGCGAGATCTTCAACATGTACCACGAGATCCCGTCGGTCGCCAAAAAGGCAGCCTGGGGCTTGAAGTACACCCGTTCGATCTCCGATCCGAAGTTCGAAACGGGCACCGTCGAAACCGACAAAGAACTGCTGCGCAACCTGATCGCTTACTACTGCGTCCTGGAAGGCATTTTCTTCTACTGCGGCTTCACCCAGATCCTCTCTATGGGTCGCCGCAACAAAATGACCGGCGTCGCAGAGCAGTTCCAGTACATCCTGCGTGACGAGTCTATGCACCTGAACTTCGGCATCGACGTGATCAACCAGATCAAAATCGAAAACCCACACCTGTGGGATGCTGAAATGAAGGAAGAAGCAACCCAGATGATCCTGCAAGGGACCCAACTGGAAATCGAATACGCCCGCGACACCATGCCCCGCGGCGTACTCGGCATGAACGCCGCGATGATGGAGGACTACCTCAAGTTCATCGCGAACCGTCGTTTGAGCCAGATAGGGTTGAAGGAAGAGTATCCAGGGACGACGAACCCGTTCCCGTGGATGAGCGAGATCATGGACTTGAAGAAAGAGAAGAACTTCTTTGAGACGCGGGTTATTGAGTATCAGACGGGTGGGGCTTTGAGCTGGGATTGATTTGATTCCGACTCAGTAAGCTGCACACGAAAGGGCTGCCAGAAATGGTGGCCCTTTTTATTGCTGACCGCCGACCTTGATCGTTCCCACGCTCCGCGTGGGAATGCAGCCCTAGACGCTCCGCGTCTCACGCCGGAACAAACTAAACAAGCTGAAGCACCCAGCAACACCAAGGCGGTACTACCTACCACACACTTAAACTAGCCTCCGACGATCCGCCCTCATCTCAGATTAAAGGACGAATCCACGGGCCGAAGCCGCTACACGATTACGGAAAACGACAAAACCCACTTCCTGACCTGCACCAGCCAAGAACGGCTGCTCTTAGCTAAACTGCTGTAGGTTGAGGAGTTAGCTCATTACTTAGACTGCAGTGAAACAACTTCTTGCTCTAGAAGCTTGATCTTTTCGAGCAGACCAATATTTTCTTCCTCTAAAATCTCTCTCGATTTTTTTTGCGAGTCCGTATACTTCGGTATATGAAAAACCAATTCAAGCTCATCCTTGTAGGGCATAACAGGCTGATATAGCTGATAAAAGGCTCTACCCACCGCACCTCGAAAAAGCTCCAATTCAGGTTTTTTGGCTCCAACGGAAAGAATGTGGTCAGTAGCGATTCCAGGATAGGGATCAATGTAGACGATTTTCTTTAAGCCGAGCTGGTAAGCTTTTTTGGCGCAAAGCTCGCACGGACTTGCCGTCGTGAACAATATCCCACCTGATAGTTTTTGCCCACCATGTTTCGATATCTGAAGAAATGCATTTTCCTCTGCATGAAGAGAACGAGTGTGAACCTGGTTTTTCTCTCCCTCAATTTCATTCTGAATACTTTTAAAGCAGTACGAAATATTCCTGCCAGTTTGAGTACTTGCTATTAATTCCTTATATTTATGAGAAACAACCGCTTGGAATTTTTTATTAGTCAATTCATAGAGACTGAAGTCAGTGCTATTGATTCCGGCGAGCAAATCCTCAGCGCTCCTCAATAAACATGGTGTTTGACCTTGAGGAGTACTATTCCAGCCAACCGCTTTGATGCTGTAGCTGTCATCTGTAACGACGGCTCCAACTTGCCTAGAAATACAGCCTGAGCTGTGCTTAGCGGAATACGCTATCTGCATACAATTTTCTAGTGAAGTAGGCGTTACCAAGCCAGGATGGATCATTAACGCCACATACCAGGCTAGCTGACTAACTAAATCATTGTGGGTGAACTCGCTCAATTTTGAATTGTGGATGTGTATATCTGAGGTCTCAATACATTCTTGGATATTCTGAGCTATAAATCGATGATGCGCAGGTAGCTTGCTTGGATACTCTTTTTTGTCAAGCGCTTGAATTTGATCATCCGAGAACTTTCTAAAGCTCCTAAGACTATGGAGACGTTGCGCGTTATCGGTATTTATTGAAACTAGATAAAAGTTCGCATACCTCCGCTTAAGGAAGAACGCCTCATACGGGTTACGGATCGCATCGATAACAATCCGGCACTGTTCACCGGCTGCACGCGCGGTTTCATGAGCCACTTTTATTATGAGATTTATATGTCTTGGAAAACTGAAAATTTCGTCAGGATTAAATTCACTGCTATTGGCACATCCCGAAGCCCTTACATTGTCGCCAGCTTTTTGATATAAATTCGTGAATTCAGACTTTGTCAACGTATCTCGTAAATATTTAGTGATGAGCGGAATAGCTACAAAGTATAGCTCGTACCACTCCGCAGCATTTTCTCGATCAAACTTGAACTTGTGTTTAATACGTACCATTGCGGCCGCTCGAACATCAGCGTAATTGCTTTCGAACTTAGATATCACATTTGTGGCGGTATCCTCAGCAATCAATACCTCACGTAAACACGCCTCTAGCTCGCCTGACGACAATAATAGAAGGTGAAATGTGATTAGACCACTAACCTCGATTTTATAGAATGGCACCCAATCAGAAGAATCGTTGTAACGCTTTATTATTCTATGCTTCTTAAGCTCATTTTCAGTAAGCCCATCATATCCATCGCTTGGAATATTAAAGGTGGAAGAAGCAAGCTTATCAGCAGCAGTCGTGCAACCAGAACCTGTCCTTCCAGTTAAGCCGATGATCAGAAAGTCTTTGGTTTCTTGGTAAATGCTAGCGATAGCTGCAGCAGTTTTGTCCGACATATATATCCCCAAATCCATATGAACTGTACGAAACGAAGCAAATCATAACGCCACCGTTTCGTCTAGCGAAATCTGGGTGCATTTCCGAAACGAGGCTTAAAAAGTCATAGATAAATGAGAGCTTCATAGTCATGCCTGTCATTTAACTCTCAGGGGGACTTGTGCAAAGTCACCGTCCTGGCTCGGGATAATAGCTAATTCAGTTCATATCCAAAGGGCTGCTGAAAGAAATAGGATACCCGCCTCCAAATCGAACGGTACCACAGCTAGTGTTAGTCCCGGAGAATACTCAAAAATAGGCAATACCCGCTGAAAGGACGCACGCATCGGATATATCAGCACTAATTCACCTCGCCCTCCAACGTACTTATGGCCGTACGCGAAGAGCTGGTAAAAGTCCGACTGACTCAGCCCGTAATTCACATTGCCCGTCCTCGTGTCAAGCCGCTTCCATTTCGTGTCCAAAACCCAGCTCTTATCGCCCTGAGTAATCATCAGATCCGGCCGCAGCTGAAAAACCTTCCTCCCCTCGTGCTCACAAAGGTATTCGCTCCGACGCTCAACATGCAGAGTCGCATCCGGCGGAAGGGAATCGCGCAAACATGCCGCCACGTACCGTTCGAACAGCTTTTCCATAGGAAAAAGCAAGCTCATGCCCTGCCATTCGCCAGTAATCGCTAAAGGCGTCTTTTGCTGAATGATCAATTCACACCAAGGCTTAATAGGCTGGTAATGAGCCATAAGCCGATCGTTGCGCCACTGCTTGAAGTCCTGCTTGGTGTCACGACTGACGGGGATTTCCAGCAGCATTGAGCGCAGTTCGTGGGACAAGCGCCAGTTGCTTGGGTCTCTAGTCACCTTGCACACGATGTCCAAAGCGGTTTTTAACAAACGGTTCTCAGCCCGGTCAGGGTGGAACAGGTCATGCCGAATCTGAAAGTGATGCTGACGACCAGGTGGTTGACGCATCTGGCGAGCGGTATTGAGTTGGCCGCGTAGGTAACGCTGTTCCTCCTCGACACGTTGGTAATCAAAACGCAGGCCGCGCTTGATGCAATGGTCGAGGGTTTGCAGAAAGCTGCTCATCACCCACTCCGTTAGCGGGGTATCAAAGCGCTGCAATGCGGTGGCGCCGACTTCCCGCGTGGGAAGCTTTAACGATTTTTGGATCATCCGCCTCAGCAATGCGCGGCTTTGCTGAATGCAATCTCCTTCCTCGAAATGCTTGGGGAGGATTTCGATACGAGTGCCGCAGGGAGTCTCTAGAACCCCCACGTAATTGTCGAGCTTTAGCCATCGCCGATCCTCGATCTGGACGAGTGCCGCGCCGGCCTTGCTGAAGCGAGAACTCAATTCGCACAGCCAGTCGAACGCTGAGGCCGAGACGTATGCCCTGTCCAAATTTGGGTTCGAAACAGGGCTGGTAGTCAGCCGGGCATATTCTCTAACTGTCACATCTGCCGTCATGCTGATTGTTTGCCCAGCGAATCGATGATTTTACGACCGAGCATCCGGGTGTTCAGCGGCGTCCCACTGCTTGTCAGCGTCGAGATGTTGAGCGTTTCAGCAAGATCTCGAAGAATAGGTTTTGAAGGTTTTACCACTACGCCGTCCCGCAGAACCTCAATAGTGCCGGAGTCTAATTGTCGGACCGTGAAATCACCGTTAGCAGCTTCGCTCGCGTTGTAACGCGGCTGAGCTGTCGCCCTGACCGTGTGATCAATGATGCCGAGGTAGGCATCGACATTTTTGAACGCTGCAGGATTTAGCTCCCAGCGCTCGCCGTGCTTGTTGACCGGAACACCGTCGCCAAACAGCTCGCTGATGGGCTGAACGGGCTTCAGAAAACAATCTATGGTTTCCTTACGATGGTCATTCAGCACCCACTGAATCCGCTGCCAATCCTCGAAGAAATATTCCTGAAGTAACGGGATGATCTGCCCCCGAAAAATCCCCTCCAACCGCTCCATAGTTGGGTCTGATTTCAGTGGCAAGAAGTAGGCGTGTCCTAAGCAATGATCGCGATCAAGCAAAACCGAGATGCGCTCATTCATCACGCTTAGGACCTCATCGATAGGTACGCCGTTTACCTCTACTTCGTCGAGCAACTCTGGGTTTGGTGGTACCTCAATGAACGTGAAACGTCGGCGAAGCGCGATATCAAGCGCTGCCAACGAGCGGTCGGCGGTGTTCATAGTCCCTATGAGGTAAACATCAGCTGGAACGCTGAAACGCTCCTTTGAGTAAGGCAATGTCACTTCCAATGCTTCCGGCGCGCCCGCCCGCTTGGACGGCTCGATCAGAGTGATCAGCTCGCCGAAGATTCGGGAAATGTTGCCTCGGTTAATTTCATCAATGATGAGCACCCGTCTGCTATCTGAAGGTGTATCGGTCTCGCTTACCGGCGCCCCTTTCAGAACGCGTTCCACAAGCGCAGGCATGATGTTGTTGTAGCCATTGACGAGGTTAGGTTCGAGTGTCGTCCCTACCGCGGCGAGCTTCGAAAATACCCGCTTCTCGGCAATATCCTCGAGCGTCAACTCGCCTCGCCGTACATGCTCGGCCAGTTTTCGGAGCATGCTCATTCCGATTGGAAGCTCATTACCTTTTGGCTTTTTCAGCTCAAGCACATCTCCCGAGCAATAGGTCACAACATAACCGCCAATCCTCTCGCCCTTGCGGAATAGGGTTTTGCCCAACCGCGCCTGCGAGCCCAAATCTGCGTTAAGCAATTGGCTAAGCTTGGTTTTATCAATCGCAGCCTGCGCTAGCTCATACAAAGTTCGCTGGGTGAACTTCACGTTTGTGAGCTGCTGATAGGACAATGAAGGCTCATACGTACGAAGCCATTTGACAGGTCGGCACTGTGCGTAGTCGGCGTCGCGTTGCTCACTGGAAAGGCATAGATAATCGCCGGTGACTTCACCAATTGCTCGAAACTTAGCATTCCCGTCAGTGATTACTAGCAAGTCTCCCGTTTTCATGCGAACTACGAAATCGGTCACGGCTTTCACAGCGTAAGCACCGCTTTGCATCGGCTGCCCAGCCGCTGCAAAACGGTCAGCGACGTCCTCGCGGCTTTTGCATCCGGCGAAGTCAATTCTGTCGCCATAACCTAGCAAGGCGAAATTGGACGCTATGCAGTCGTCGTAGACGTAGGCGTCGCTCCCTTGCGTGTTGCCCAGTGACATCTTCCAAATTCTGGACGCTGAAATGTCAGTGGACACCGACTCTTTGTGGGTAGCCCTGGCGGCGGCCGGAGTGCTGCAGAGGCTTTTGAAAACTCCGGGAATGACTTCGTAGCTGATATGTCCATCTTCGTCAGTGTCAGCTCGCAGCCCTTCTACAAAGTCCTCGTAGCTGAAACTTTGGTGAAAGGTAACGAATTTCACGTGCTCCGCAGCGACCAACGCGTCGAAACGTGCCTTCAGCACCCGCCTACCTTCAGGTGTGTCCCTATGGTTGAGATTGGATTCTAAAAACACTGGATCGAGGATTCGTAACGTGGCTTCCACAGTCGCATAGGTTTTCCCTGTGCCAGGAGGGCCAAAGAAAATTTGGTTTAGCGAAGCCATGGGAGAACATCCTTGTAGGAGAATTCCTCAATCTTTGTCCATCTGGCCAGTATCGGTAAAGCGCTAACGACGTCGGCCGTAAAATAAATTTTTAACGTAAGCAGCATTCATTGCTCTTCTGTCGCTTCCCAGGCGATCGAAGGAGTTCCCAAACACGCATTGCCCCTTGTTCAGCTTCACAAGCTGATTTCATTAGCAATGCGGGATGCGTTAAAAATTACAGAATGAAAGCCTCAATAGCGATTGACAAAACCCCCGTCCTACCATTGGCCGTTTCAGCTACCTTACTTTTGAGAGGTGATTAACGCTGGCGGAGATGCGTACGTTTTGGGGGCTGAACAGTCGACTTTAGAGTTCTTGACGAAGGGGCCCGTTCCATTAGTATTGCGCTTCCCAGCAGGATCGAAGCAGCCAATGATGTTTATCCCCAAGGAAGGATTTTTAAATGACTGATGAAGTGGAACTGCGATCCACCGCGCCAAACCCGCTATCCGCAGCGCCAAACGAAAAGAGATCAGCCAGCTACCGGCAGGCGATATTCGGACTGCTTGCCGACATCAAATGGTGGCTCCCCCTTGCAGCGACAACAATCTCAATCTCGCTCCTAACCAAATATTTGTGGCTTATACATCACCCAGAATTAATTCTGAACTCTCTGGGAAACCCATCAAACCTCGTCGCATGGTTGTTTTTCGCTTTGATTGTTCTAGCTTCGCTCCTCATTATCGTGTCAGTACCGTCGCTAGCCTTCGTGATGTGTATTACGCAATGTTCACCTGGTCGCGAGTTGGAAAAAAAGCTAGCGTTTAAGTTTAGTCTTATTGTCGGTGGAGGATACCTACTACTCTCACTCAATTTGCTAGGATCAACCTTTGATAGAGCGTTTGCCCCTGGATACTTATTTATATTTGTAACTATTGCTGCGGCTTGGGCAGCATGGCGCGTTTTCCGCAGCGAAGCGACGCTTAAAGAAAAGGTACTAGAACTTTCACCTGGTCCTCGTAAGCCATGGCATAGGAAAACCTATCGCACTGCTCGGCTTGGCTGGCTAGGCCTATTGCTCGCTTTTACCTCAATGAGTGGGGTGTTTCCGGCCCAGTTGGGCCTGATGGCTTGGAGGGGAGCAGAAAATGGCTGGGAGGCGCGTGGAGCGATCGGCGTTTGTTTATTGATCATGTTTCTTTACCTAGCGCCTGTTCTGTCTTTCTATCTATCCGAAGGGAACGTACTGCGACGAACCGGCCGTGCGGGTTTTGCTCTACTGATATGCGTTTTCGCTAACGCCGTGTTACTCCCTGCGATTTTGGATGTGTGGGTCTACTCGGCAGGCAACCTGATCAAGATTAGAGACAATACCGAGATGACTTATGTTCTGGATGAAAAGGACTATCCACAGGAGGTGTTTAATAAAAATCTGTGGAGGGTGGAGACGTACAAAGCGGAAAATGGCCTATACAGCGTGCGGGCATTCCGTCAGTTTCGCTTTGGGGAGATATTATTGATCTGCCCTAGCCGGTACAAAAATATCGCTTTGAAGAACATCGACAGTTACGCGCATTTGTGTATCACGTTGTCTGACGCTAAGGTGAAAGTGGCAGCGCCTATTGCAAGCGGGGACATCGCAATGATTCCCAAGTTGGAGTGTATTTTAGCGGCACATACGCCTACGCTTACTCCGCTTCTAATGAAAAACACGGGGACATGCTTGTACCGAAGTCTTTACCGCTGAACCTCGACGCCTCACCGCATCGCGAGCAAGCTCACTCCTACAGAGTCGTGCACCGCTCACCAGCTCTCAACCCTAACGGACTAAAGAAAAGACCAAGGACATGGCCAAGAAAACCTCTCTCTTCGAAGACCTCTTTCAGATCGCCAGCAAACTACCCTGGTGGATCAGCGCGCTCATTGCGATCAGCTCCGGCGTTTACCTGCACTCGGTAGCGACCGCGCCGATGCCCGTCTACTCCGACCCTCAGCATTTGCAGTCGGTAGTCTTCAGCACCATGGCGCACACCGGGGCAATGATTGGCCAGTACCTGCTGCCATTGATCTTCACTGCTGGCGCCATCGCCTCAATCATCGGCCGTCGCAAACGCCGTAATCTCCTCGAATCCGCCGCCACCACCAAAGGCAATCCACTGCTCAGCATCACCTGGCACGAGTTCGAATTACTGGTGGGCGAAGCCTTGCGTCGTCGCGGCTACTCAGTACGGGAAACAGGCAAAAACGGCCCGGACGGCGGGATCGATCTGATCGCGCGCAAGGACGGCGAGACGTACGTGGTGCAGTGCAAACAATGGCGCTCGGTGCAGGTCGGTGTGCCGGTGGTGCGGGAGTTGTATGGCGCGATGGCGGCTGAAGGTGCTGTCGGTGGTTTCGTGGTGACCAGTGGGACATTTACCAAACCAGCGAGGGATTTTGCGGCGGGGCGCAACGTGCAACTGGTCGATGGCACGGTGCTGAAGCAGTGGATCGCCGAGGCGAAGAAGCCTGGTCCAAAGCCGACCGTCGAGGTGGTACCCGAGCGTGTCGAGCCAGCCATCGTTGAGCCGGAGGTGGTCGTTACGCCAAGTCCCGCTCCAGCTCCAACTCCCGTTCAAGCGCCCACTTCAACCGCGACACAAACCGTCGTACGTGAAGCCGAGCCTGAACCTGCTGCACCCCTTTGCCCGCACTGCCGCAAAACCATGGTGATGCGTGTCGCCAGAACCGGCGCCAACGCTGGCGGGAATTTCTGGGGTTGCGTGGCTTATCCGAAATGCCGCGGGATCCGGCCGATTTTCGCGCCGATGACGGTGAAGTAACGCCGCAAGACCAGATGAGCACGTCAGCCAACCCATGACGTGCTTCGCACCAACAAGCCCCCCGCGCGAACACGCTAGCGGCGTCATGGGATGGCGGTGTGTCAGTGACGAATCAGGTGCTGACACGATTTTCGCGGGCAAGCGCGCTCCTACAGTGGATGTGTACCTGGCAGGAAATCTCTAGTCGCCCTCATACAAAGCGCCGTGCCGCGAAGCCCTGAAAGTTCCCGCCCAAGCCCCTCCCCGCACATAACATTTTCGCTAACAAATAGTTACCCGGGTTTCATTTGCCCCCGTCGCCCATCGTTCCTAAAGTGGCTTCACCCCATCGAACCCGCCCAGCGCAGAACGATGAACCCACACACCCAAGCCGGAGAACGTCAAACCCCTGATCAGCTTTTAGCATTTTGTTTCTGTCGTTCGCTGCGTCGTTGCTCCCGACGTGGTGCCTCCAAGCTCCAAACTTCAGCCGCTCCCCAGCGGCTTTTTTTCGCTCAGGATTTGCTGAATCCGCTCTGCCATCTGCGCCATATCAGCGACCGGGCGCGCATGCAGCCGACCGCAAGCACCCACATGCAAAACATCGCCCAGCAGTCGCGCAACCTCTGTCATGTCCGAGACCTCCATCCCCTGCCGCGTGATGAATTGCGTCCCCAGCCGCAGCGCCTGATGTCCCGCACGTGAAGGATCAACGCAAGTCCCAATGAGAATCCCCTGAGCCTGCAACGCGTGCATCACAGCGCGAGGATCAGCATCCAGTGACAGCGGCAGCAAGAGTTGATGAGTGTGCACTTCGCCATCATTCGCCCCTATGACAGGCAACCCAACATCGACCAGCGTGCGATGCAGCGCCGCGCTGTTGCTGACAATGCGGCCGGCATATTCGCGGCCACCGGCCTGGGCTTCGGTAAGGGTGACCGCCAGGGAGGGCAGCCGGCCCGCGTCGTAATTGGCAAGCATCCGGGTGTCGAGCAGGTTGCGCAGTGGTGTTGCATCTTCCGGGTCGCGGCCGAGCACCAGACCTTGCGGGCGGCCGGGCAGGGTTTTGTAGGTGGAGCTGCTGATGAGGTCAACACCGGCATCAAAGGGGTTGGGGTACGTGCCGCCGGCGATCAGGCCGAGCACGTGGGAGGCGTCGAACAGGGTTTTGGCGCCGACTGCGCGGGCTGCGCTGACCACCGGGGCGATGTCGTCGGCTTTGATCATGATGCTGCGTCCGAGCACGACGAGCCTGGGCCGGGTTCGGGTGATCATCTCTGCCGCGCGCGCTGCGTCGAGCTGGCAGTTGCGGCGGTCGAACGGCAAGTCTTCAACGATGAGACCTGCCAATTCTGCGGTGCCGCCACGGCGCTGGCTGAGATGCCCGCCGTGCTCGGCTGCGGGTGCCAGCACCTTGTCGCCCGGTCGGCAGTAGGCGTGGAAGATGGCCAGGTTGGCCAGGGTGCAACTGGCCAGTCGGACTTCGGCCCATGCCGCGCCGAACAGGGTCATGGCCGCCTGGCTGGTGGAGCTTTCGAGCTCACTGACGAGTCCGGTGTCCGGCTGTTCTTTGTGGCCGGTCGGGCCCATGGCCGGGTAGGCGCTGAGCGCGGGGTTGTACGCAGCCATGGCGCGGGCGCTGGGGAGGTTGGCGCCGGCGTAGAGCATCAGGCGCTGGGTTTCCAGCTGCGGCAACCGGTCGGCACAAGCGGCCAGCAATGCATCGAGATCACGGGGCATGGTCGGCAGCTTCCTTGATGATGAATTAACGGCGAATGGAGTCCGGGTGCTCGGACTCATCCCTGACCAGCAGCATCAGGGCATCACGTTTTTCCAGTAGGTGGTGGCGCAGGATGCTGCTGAGGCGCTTGCCGTCCCGGGCTTGCAGGGCCTCGATCATTTCTTCGTGGTCGTGCAGCGCGCGATCCCATTTCGGGGCCTGGTGGTTGGAGAGAAAGCGTAATGCGTGGATGCGCCGGTTCAGCGACAGGTAGACCTGACGCAGCGCCGAGTTGCGCGCAGCCAGGTTGATCAGGTCGTGGATGGCGCGGTTGCGCTGGTAGTAACCCGGCAGGTCGTTCTGGTTTTTGCTGACCACCATGGCGTAGTGCAGCGCTTTGATGTCTTCGATTTCCTGGGCGGTGATGCGCTCGCAGGCCAGCTCCCCGGCGAAGGCTTCGATGCCGCTCATGAGCTCGAAGGTTTCGCGGATCTCCAACTCCGACATGCGTGCAACGCTGGCGCCTCGGTTGGGGTTGATTTCGATCAGCCCTTCTACGGCCAGCACCTTTAACGCTTCGCGCAACGGCGTGCGGGAGATGCCGAGGGTTTCGCACAGTTCGCGCTCGTTGAGCTTGGTGCCCGGGGCAAGCACGCCTTCGGTGATAAAGCCGCGCAGGTGATCGATAACGATGTCATGCAGGCGCTGGCGTTCGACCTTGGGAATGAGACGGGGCGTCGGTTGGTCGGATAGTTCGTCAAAATTTTGCATACAAAATCCTTATCGGACCCGCTCTGGCATCGAGTCCTTATTCGAAAATGCTCCAGTTCGCTGGGAAGATTAGCGTAATTAGGCCGTTTGACACAGCATCACCCTGTGCTAGGTTAATTTTGAATTCAAAATACAAAACTATAAAAAACCAGGAGTCACCGATGCTGAAGCTCGATTTCCACCCTGCCGGTCGCCACTTCCTTCAGATTCCAGGGCCTAGCCCGGTGCCGGATCGCATCCTGCGCGCGATGAGCTACCCCACCATTGACCACCGCGGCCCGGAGTTCGGCGAGCTGGGGCTCAAGGTGCTGGAGGGCATCAAGCAGATCTTCAAGACCGTGCATCCGGTGGTGATTTATCCGGCGTCGGGCACCGGTGCCTGGGAGGCTGCGCTGTGCAACACGCTGAGTTCGGGCGACGAAGTGTTGATGTTTGAGACCGGCCATTTCGCCACTCTCTGGCAGAAGATGGCACTGAGTCTCGGCCTCAAGCCGCAGTTCATCGGTCGGCCCGGCATTGAAGGCTGGCGCGGTGGCGTCGATGCGCAAATGATCGAAGACCACCTGCGCGCTGACGGCGGGCATCGCATCAAGGCCGTCTGCGTCGTGCACAACGAGACCAGCACCGGGGTGACCTCGGACATCGCGTCCGTGCGCAAGGCCATTGATGCGGCGGGCCACCCTGCCCTGCTGCTGGTCGACACCATCTCCGGCCTGGCCTCCGCCGACTATCGTCATGACGAATGGGGCGTAGACGTGACCGTTTCCGGCTCGCAGAAGGGGCTGATGCTGCCGCCGGGCATCAGCTTCAACGCCCTGTCGCCGAAAGCCATCGAAGCCAGCAAAAGCGCCGGTTTGCCCCGCAGTTTCTGGGCGTGGGACGAGATCATCGAGATGAACAAGACCGGTTACTGGCCCTACACGCCGAACACCAACTTGCTCTACGGCTTGTCCGAAGCGCTGGACATGATCCTCGGCGAAGGCCTGGACAACGTGTTCATCCGTCACAACCGTCTGGCGAAGGCGTGCCGCACCGCGGTAACCGCCTGGGGCCTGGAAATCCAGTGCGCCGACCCGAGCGTTTACAGCCCCGTGCTCACCGGCGTGATGACGCCTGAAGGCATCGACGCCGACCAGGTCCGCAAGACCATTTACGAGCGCTTCGACATGTCCCTGGGCACCGGCCTGGGCAAGATGAAAGGCCGCATGTTCCGCATCGGTCACTTGGGCGATTGCAACGACCTGATGCTGATGGCCACCCTCACCGGCTGCGAAATGGGCCTGCAGATGGCCGGCGTAAAACTTCAGTCCAGCGGCGTGCTGGCCGCCATGGATTACCTGGGAGGGCAATCGGTACCACTGCGACGCGACTAATGCCATACCCCGCTGCGGCACGCCCGCAGCGTTTTTGACACATCTCACTATCCCGAATCATCGCGTTGTCAGCGAACACAATAAGAAACTGGAGATAGCACATGAAGTTTTTACGTCTGCGCCCCACCACGGTGGTGCTGTTCATGCTGTGCGCCATGTATTTCATTACCTACCTGGACCGCGTCAATGTCAGCACCGCCGCGGTCGGTTTCGGTAAAGAATTCAATCTGACTAAGACCGAGATCGGCATCGTCTTCTCGGCCTTCGCGTATCCCTACCTGATCTTTCAAATCATCGGCGGCTGGGTCAGCGACCGATTCGGCGCCAAGCGAACGCTGGTGGTGTGCGGGCTGATCTGGGCGAGCGCCACGGTGCTGACCGGTCTGGCCGGCGGCTTCGTTTCGCTGATCGTCGCGCGGATCCTCCTTGGCCTCGGCGAGGGCGCGACCTTCCCGGCAGCAACCGCCGCCATGTCTCGCTGGATTCCCAAGGAAAAACGCGGTTTCGCACAAGGCATCACCCACGCCTTCGCTCGCCTCGGTAACGCGTTGGCGCCGGCGGCGATGATCGCGGTGATGGCCACGTACGGCTGGCGCGAATCGTTTTATGTCTGCGCGGCCACCAGCTTCGTCTGGGTCATCCTGTGGATGGTGGTGTTCACCGAGCACCCGAAAGACCACCCGCGCATCTCGAAACAGGAACTGGACACCCTGCCGCCGCCGAAAGTGAAATCCAGCGTCGTGCTGCCGTGGGGTCGCCTGTTCAAGCGCATGGCCCCGGTCACGATCGTTTACTTCTGCTACGGCTGGACGCTGTGGCTGCTGCTGAGCTGGGTGCCGATGTACTTCATGAACATGGGCCTGGACTTGAAGGGCACGGCGATTTTCGCTTCCACCGTTTTCTTCGGTGGCGTGGTCGGCGACACATTGGGCGGTATCGTCAGCGACCGTATTTATGCGCGCACCAAGGATCTGAACAAGGCGCGCAGCCTGATGGTTGCCGTGTGCCTGGGCCTGACGTTGCTGTCGCTGGTGCCGCTGATGTTCACCAAAGACATGCACATTTCCCTGGCCTGCCTGGCGATCGGGTTTTTCTTCTCCGAGATGACCATCGGCCCGATGTGGGCGATTCCGATGGACATCGCGCCGGACCATTGCGGCACCGCCAGCGGCATGATGAACACCGGATCGGCCATGGCTGCCATCGTCAGCCCGGTGGCCGCCGGTCTGTTGATCGACAAGTTTGGCAACTGGCAGCTGCCGTTTCTGGTCAGCATTATTCTGCTGGCGATTGGCGTCGTGCTGTCGTTCCGCATGAAGCCGCAGAACAAGTTTGAGTACGGCACACCTGCTGCGCCGCTGGCCCCGAGTGTTGAACCCGCGCCGGTGATCAGTAAGTAAAGCGACAACGGAAGCCGCCTTCGGGCGGCGTTCTCACGCGAGCAACCTGAACGGAGGACCCTTTTTGGACACTGACACCCAACCCTCGCGCCTGGCGCAGCTGATCGTCGATGCCCAGAACAAACATGACCTGTTGGGCGAGCTGGATTTCGAGCTGAATCCAACAGACCGCGACGCGGCCTACCTCACGCAGCAGAAAATCCTGCGCTTGCGTGGCGTTGAAGCGGGCGGCTGGAAGATCGGTTCGAAGTCTGCGGACGGGCCTATTCAGGGCTCTCCCCTGCCCCGCGATTGCCTGTTCCCGTCGACCGGCACACTGGACCGCAGCGTCTACCCGCCGGTGGGTCTGGAACTGGAAATCGCCTTCCGCTTCAACCGCACCTTCAGCCCTCGGGATGAGGCGTACAGCGACGACGAGGTTATGGCCGGTATCGGCGAAATGGCGGCCTCCATCGAGGTGGTGTCCAGCCGGTTCGCGGCGTGGCCGAAGATCGAGCCGCTGACGCAATTGGCCGATCTGCTTAACCACGGCGCCTTGGTGGTGGGTGATTTCGTACCTTACGATGTCTCCTTTCCCTTCGTTGAGCCAACGCTGGCCTTCACCGTGAATGGCGAAAGCATTGTGCCTTCCAAAGTCGCCAATCCCGCAAGCGATCCGCGACGGTTGCTGCCGTGGCTGGTCAACCATCACACCCTCAACGGTCTGCCATTGCCCGCGGACTTCGTGATCACCACGGGCTCTTACACCGGCATGCACTTCGCCCAGGGCATGGCTGAGGTGCTGGGCCAGATCGACGGGTTGCCGCCGGTTTCCCTCACTCTGTCCTGACGCGGGACTTCAGTGTCATAAAAAAACCCGCCGATTTGGCGGGTTCTTTTTGTCCCTGGGGTTTAATCAGGACGGCGGACGTAGGACCGGTAAACCGGCTGCCAGAAGTCTTTCTCGATGGCCGCTGACAATTCTTCTTCCGATTGCGGTGGCGCCACACTGTCACGCTGGGCCGCCATGCCGACGGCAAAGGCGATGCGCTTGCTGACCGACTGAACATCCCGCAACGGCGGCAACATCTGCCCTGCCGCTGCACACTCTGCCAGCGCCTGGGCCGACGCCATCAGCATGCCGTCGGTGACGCGGGTCGCTTTACTGGCGATAGCGCCGAGGCCGATGCCGGGGAAGATGTAGGAGTTATTGCACTGCGCGATGGGAAAGGTTTTGCCCAGCACCTCAATGGGCAGAAACGGACTGCCCGTCGCCACCAGCGCCTGCCCGTCGGTCCATTGCAGAATGTCCTTGGGGTGCGCTTCGATCTGCGAGGTCGGGTTGGACAGCGGCATGATGATCGGCTGCGGACAGTGGCTGTGCATCGTCTCGACGATCTGCTGGGTGAACAGTCCGGCCTTGCCCGACACGCCGATCAGCACCGTGGGTTTGGCGTTGCTGACCACCTCCAGCAGCGAGGGCCAGTGGGCGCTGAAATCCCAGTCGTTGAGTGAGTCGCTGGAGTGAGCGAGGCGCTGTTGGAAATCGTAGAGGCCCGGCTGGCGGTCGGTCAGCAGCCCTTTGCTGTTGAGCAGATACACCTGGCTGCGCGCCTGGTCTTCGGACAATCCCTCGAGCTTCATCGCCGCGATGATCTGCTCGGCGATCCCACAACCCGCGGATCCGGCGCCTACAAAGGCGACGGTCTGATCGGACAAGCGCTGGCCCTTCATCTTGCAGGCGGCCAGCAGCGTGCCGACGGTGACAGCGGCAGTGCCCTGGATGTCATCGTTGAAGCAGCAGAGCTGATCGCGGAAGCGCGCCAGCAAAGGCATGGCATTGGTCAGTGCGAAGTCTTCGAACTGCAGAATTGCTTCCGGCCAGCGGCGCTGAACGCCCTCGACGAATGCCTGCACGAACCCATCGTATTCAGCGCCGCGCACACGCTCCTGGCCACGGCCGAAATACAGCGGGTCCGCCAGCAGCGCCGGGTTGTTGGTGCCGACGTCGAGCACCACCGGCAGCGTGTAGGCCGGGCTGATGCCACCGCATGCGGTGTATAACGACAACTTGCCGATGGGAATGCCCATGCCGCCGACACCCTGATCGCCGAGGCCGAGAATGCGCTCGCAATCACTGACGACAATGACTTTGACGTTGTCCTTGGTGACGTTGTTGAGGATTTCGTCGATGCGGTCCTTGTCGGCGATGCTGATGAACAGGCCGCGATGACTGCGGTAGATGCGGGAAAATTCCTGGCAGACCTTGCCGACGGTGGGGGTGTAGATGATCGGCAGCATCTCGTCGAGATGGTCGTCGACGACGCGGTAGAACAGTGTTTCGTTGGAGTCCTGAATCGAGCGCAGGAGGATGTGTTTGTCCAGATCGGTCGCGCAGGCCTGGTACTGGTGATAGGCGCGGCTCGCCTGTTGCTCGATGGTTTCGACGCGCTCGGGGAGCAAACCCTGCAGGGCGAGGGCTTCACGCTCGTCGAGGCTGAACGCCGTGCCTTTGTTGAGAAGTGGAGTGCCCAACAACGTGGGACCGGCGAAAGGGACTTGCAAGGTGCGATCAGTGGCATGGGTCATGTCTGTCTCCTGTGCTTATTGTATTTTGAATTCAATGTACACCTTTGGCCTGGAAAGCCAACCGTGAAGGGTGCTCACAATTCTTCGGACATGCGTGTGGCCTAGTGGGACCGGCTTTAGCCGGGAAGGCGTCAGGGGTCACGCTGCGAATCTTGTGTTGTGCATACCGGCCTATTCCCGGTTGAAGCCGGTCCCACTAAACACCGCGTACACCCAGGGAATTGGCCATGCCGCATAACCTGTGGGACCGGCTTTAGCCGGGAAGGCGTCGGGTGTCTCGCTGCGAATCTTGTGTTGTACATACCGGCCTCTTCCCGGCTGAAGCCAGTCCTACAGATACACCGCTTACACCCAGGGAACTGGCCATGCCGCATAACCTGTGGGACTGGCTTTAGCCGGGAAGACGTCGGGGGTCACGCTGCACATCTTGTGTTGTACATACCGGCCTCTTCCCGGCTAAAGCCGGTCCCACAATGTACCGCGTGTACGCTGCGGGACCGGCATTTGCGAGTCCCACAGACACCATGGCCATCGCGACTATCACCCTGCCATCACCCTCAGGCAAAATGCCGGACCTATGTAGGAATCATCCCCAGGAGTGGTCGGAATGCGCTTGTTCAGTTTAAGAACCCTGCTGGTCTGCACCGCGTTGGCTTCATGCCTGGGGATGGTCGGCGCGCAGGCGGCGTCCAAAACCAAACCCGCGCCGAAACCTTCTGGGCAAAAAGTCGCGATGCTCGGCGGCAAATTCGCCTTCACCCTGCCGAAGGACTATGTCAAAGGCCCGATGGAAGAGATCGATGCCAAGGCCAGGGCCGCGGGCGTGACCGGCTCGCTGTACATGAACAAGCCGGCCAAGCGCGTGGTGATCATCACCGAAGCGCCGTTGCCCAATGACCAGAAGGTCGGCGCCAACGACAAGCCAACCCTCGACGGCATCATCGCCGACACGCTGCAACAGCAGCAGTCCAGCTACAACGACTTCAAGAAGCTGGGTGAGAAGAAGATCGTACGAAAAGGCCTCGGCATGCGTCAGCTGGACATCTCAGGCAGCGTAGACGGCGGCCGGGTGTTGAGCACGACGATTACAGCGGCCTACGGCAAACGAACCGCGATGGTGAACGTCATCTCCCTCGCGAAAGACGCCAAGGCGCACGCGGAGGTGGTGAAGGGTGTGACCGGCGGGAAGTGAGGGTTGCTGCTTTTCCAGCGTCATAGGTCACTCCTTGTGAGGGCTCAGATCACGTTCCGAACCGATGACGAACAGCTTAGGCTTGGTCATCAGGTCACGCACGAAGCCGCCCCGCTGTGCTAACAATTGGAACCACTCTTGCTCCGGGTACTGCTTGGGATTGATTTCTCTGCCCAATACTTCCTGTAGCGGATAAAGGTGGGTGATGAGCTCACCGAAATTCACCGTCCCGATCACCAGAAGGTCGATGTCGCTGGCGGATGTTGCCTTGCCCGCAGCGGTAGAGCCAAAGACGAAAGCCGTTTTGATTCGGTCGGATAAAGGGGCCAGGGCATCAGCGATGGGCGTGACTAAACCATCGGTCTTGCGCAGGATTCCGACCAGCTCAGGAAAAACCACGCAATCCTGATTTGCCTGGTACTGCATTTGGTTACCTACGGGCGACTTGAGCAGCAATCCCGCTTCCACCATCTTGCTCAACTCGCGACTCAGCGTTCCCGAGATTGTCCCTGTCAGCCGCGCAATCTCGCGTTGATGGTACTGACGTTCGGGGTGTAACAGCAGCAAAGCCAACACCTTGCGGCGATAGTCAGAGAACAGAAACTCACCAAGAGTCATGATAGCCACCGAAATGCTGCTTTAAAGGCAGCAATTGAAGCCTTAAAAGCAGCAGTGATCAAGCGTCCAGATTCGTTGTACACAATCGATCTGATAAGACGCGCCCTCAGCCTATGGCCAAGGCTGATTAATGGCGGTCATGCCTCGAAAACCTCCACTCTCACCGCCTGCCCTCCGCTGCCATCCGCACCGCGAACCCGAACAACACCGTGCCCATCAGCCAACGCTGCACTGCCGCCCACCCCGGCTTCTGCGTCAGAAACATCGCAATGGAGCCCGCCGCCATGGCGACCATTGCGTTCACGCTCAGGCTGACCACAATCTGCGCGCTGCCCAAAATCAATGACTGGCCGAGCACGCTGGTGCCGTCGCCGACGGTGATGAATTGCGGCAACAGCGACAGGTAAAGCACCGCGACTTTGGGATTGAACAGGTTGGTCATCAGGCCCATGAGGAACAGCTGCCGGTTGCTGTCGTGCGGCAAATCCTTCACCTGAAACGGTGAGCGACCGCCCGGTCTCACGGCCTGCCAGGCCAAGTACAGCAGGTACGCGGCACCGGCCATGCGCAACGTGTCGTAGGCATAGGGAACCGCCATCACCAAACCGGTGATACCAAACGCCGCGCAGAGCATATAAAAGATGAAACCGGCTGCCACGCCGCCGAGGGAGATCAGACCCGCCCTGCGTCCTTGTGAGATGGATCGCGAAATGACGTAAATCATGTTCGGACCTGGCGTCAGCACCATACCGAGGGCGATGAGGGAAAAAGCGATGAGGTTTGAGAGTTCGGGCATCGTAGGCTCCTGCCGGCGTGACGGAATGCACATCCGGACCGCGCCGAATTGCCCGCCTATTTCAGCCAGCCTACGCAGACCGGTCTATACACAGATGGCCGGAAAACGGGCCATGACAGACGATTCCTTGCGCTCGCCCAAGGGCACCAGCATTCCCGCGTCCTCGCGACAGCCGGTGCGAATTATTTAACCAATAGTGGCTAAGGGCTCTTCCCAGCATCCCATTGGCGAGCGACACTCGGCGTCGTTGGTCGTGACCGATGTATCAGTCGGGATGCTGCGTTATAACCCGGTGAAGCGCTATGAACACTTCGGTCCAAAAAGGTCTTTCCTTCGCCAGACGCATGTACCTGCCGCGCAGCATCGGTCTGGGCATTGGCTTCTTCGCGGTGGCGGCGGCGCTGTACCCTTCCCATCCGCCAACCTGGGTATGGATCGCCATGATCGCCCACGGTTACGGCTGGCCGCACATGGCTTTCCTCCTCGCCAGGCGTTCCCCTCAGCCCTATGCCGCCGAGCGCCGCAACCTGATTTACGACTCGCTGGGCGGTGGCTTCTGGGCGGGGGCGATGGGGATCAGTCCGCTCCCCACCGTGACGGTGCTGTCGATGATGGCGATGAACAACATCGCAGCCGGCGGCTTGCGTCTGTTTGTGTTGGGTTCGCTGGCGCAGATCGCGGGCGCGCTGGCGGCGTACACCCTCTTCATGCCGGCATTGTTCCCCCACGTCACTCAGATGCAGCTCTTCGCCTGCCTGCCCATGCTGGTGATCTACCCGATGGCGATCGGGCTGGTCTGTTATCGCGTGGCCGTGCAGCTGTCCAAAAGCAAGAAGGCGCTGGAAAAACTCAGCACCACCGACAGCCTCACAGGCCTGATGAACCACGGCGCGTGGAAGGATCGACTGGCGCTCGAATTCGATAGGTGCCAGACCCTCAACCGCCAATACAGCGTGGCGTTGATCGACATTGACCACTTCAAAACCATCAACGACACCTACGGCCACATCACCGGCGACAACGTCCTCAAGCAACTCAGCAACACGCTGTGCGCCAGCCTGCGGCAGACCGATCTGGCCGGCCGTTACGGCGGCGACGAATTCTGCGTCATCTTGCCCGACACCACTCTGGCCCAGGCCACCGAGATACTCGAACGCCTGCGCCGCACGGTCCACGATCACGCCCACTCGGCCCTTCCCGATCTGAAACTGAGCCTGAGCATCGGCGTTGCGGCGCACGGCGCCCACCAGACCGACGCCGCCCAGTGGCTGCACGAAGCGGACATGGCGCTGTACGACGCAAAAAGCGCCGGGCGCAATCAGGTCACGCCGGCGCGGCCGTCCACGAAGGTGTGTGCGCACGAGGGCGCGGCGCTGGGGTGAGTTCAGCGCTTCATGCGCCTCAACGTTTCGAACAGCGTAGGGACAGCCGTTTCCTTCAGATAGGCAGCGATGATGTCGCTAATGGAGCGTGAAGGCTGGGTATGCGAATCAGTGTCAGCACATGCCTTATCCGCTGCGGGCGCATCACTGCTATCAGGCTTCGTACCCTTCAAGAACGGCACGCTGCCAGAGAGATCGTATACCTCCTCAGAAATGTTCCGGATCCAGTTTTTTTGATCAAATGAAAAATGGTGGAATTGCCGGCCAAAGTCAGCAACCACGTTTCCATTTTCAGAAAATTTGTTGACGATCTGCTCGAGGAAATGAAAATTCAGGCTGCTAAACGGGCTGTAATCGACGTCCAATGCAAAACGCAGAAAGCCGCGATCAATGGCTGTCGTGCTGAAAGCACTTCCATTCAATATGCGATGGGCAGTGTTGGCACTTTCCTCATTGAACGAGTAAGACACTTCGTGGCCTTCCGTATCAAACCGGTTAAGAGGCCGCTGCGGGATGATTTCGCGTCCATTGTCCGTTCGCCGGTAATGAGCAATGGACCAAGCCAGATCGTCCACATAGCCAAGGTCGGCGCCTTCTACATTTGCGAATTCATAAACCGCAGAGAGTAGATTCCGATCTTCTGGTAACAGGAACAGTGTGGGGAATAACGTCGATAAGTTTGGATCGTATGCCTCTGTCGCGGGCTCAACCGCATGCCCCTTGAAGAGTCGAGACATCATCAGTCCCCTTCCGCTGATAGTGACAGGTGACTCGAGTATTTGCTGCGCGCCTTGGGGTGAAGCGCTCAAAGCCTCCTTGATTTCGGGTTGAGTGATAGCCAACGAGGAAGCGGACTGAACATTGATCTTTTCTGGAATTGAAATGCTCATCACAAATACTCCACTGAAGTCCGCCCTCGACTGGGGATTGACGGCATGGGGTTTAGCAGAACACAGAACGCTTATCCCGTCTGGCGAGACCGTAGATCATGGAAGCATTTCTGCCGAATTATGAATCTGATTGAGCAGCTCTTTAGGCGTGACTGTTTCAAATATTGCAGCGAGGCTGTCGCCCAATATCAGCGGCCCATACAGCCCTTCTTCCCGATCCAGATGCGTTTGCTGCACGTCGCGGTAGGCCTCGGGGTAAATGCTTTTTTCGATTGGCAGCAGGCGGTCGTAATGTTCCAGCAAGCCGCGAAAGACAACCCGCCGCTCCGTGACGCCACGAGTGGTGGCGATCAGTTTGATGAAGAAATCCGAGTCGCTCTGGCGCATGGCTTCATACGCGGCGTAACGCTCAGCCAGGGTGTATGCACCGGTCTCGTTAAACACCACGCAGCACAGGTCCTGACGCGAACGTGAGCCGAACGGGTTGTTGGCCGCGCGCCGGCGATTGCTCTGCGCCAGCGCGAAGGCCACCGCCCGTTCGGCTTCGTTCATACGCTCCGCGCTGCCAAGGCTGCAGAGCTCATCCAGCGCAGGGGCCTGACGTCCCAGTCGCTCGACCTCTGCACTGAAGCTGGCAAAGATGCCGTGTGGCCCGAGCCATTGCTTGTGCAGCTCGCTCAACTGGTCTCGGGACAGTTGGCTTTGCTCATCAACCAATTGCTGAAACGCAGTGGAGACGTCCGAAATGTGGTGTGCCTCGATGTGCTGTTGTTTCAAAGGCTCAGACGATGCGACTTGAATGGTCATCGATTCCATCCTTATTATTGATCATTATTGTGGGTGCGCCTTGACGAGCACTTTTATTGAAGAAATCAAAGCAATGACCGCGAAGTCGTTATTCAAAAAATCGCGCATTACGAAACACACGCCACCGCAGCAAATCTCGATGACGACGGGTTATAAGTATGGGCTATCAAATTGGGTTAATTATGCACTTACCGGTCAACGGAACAATCCGTCAGATGTAGGGGTGTGGACAGTTTTTTCTTTCTAGGCGCCGTGATATGCAGCGCAATGAGCTGTGCGCGATTCTTCACCTCGTTCTTTCGCAGCAATGCCGAAACGTGGTCGCGGGCCGTGTAATCACTGATCCCCAGTCGTTGCGCGATGTCCTTGTTGGTATGCCCCTCCAGCAAGAGAAGCAGGACTTCCTGCTCTCGGGGAGTGGCTTTATTTAATCGCTTACGCTTGCGTTCTTCTTCCAACATTCGCCCTCAACCGTCTCTGCGACTTGCCGACCCCGGCATGACATCTGCCTGGGCCGTGACATTGTTTTTATTGATATTCAGGTTTTTAACGCTTTGATGATTTACACAGTCAAGCCCGGTTAATAACCGAACAATAACAAGTAAACTTTCCTACAGATATTTGCGAAGCATCCCTACTCAACCACGCAGACAAACTATTCGAACACGACCCCAGTAAAGGCCGTGTGGATATATAAAAGCGGGTCAGTTGTATAGACAGGGACAATAAACGCTGCAAATGATAATTACAATCATCTGTTACAAATCAGAGGATCAATCTCGTTTGGAATGGCACGGATTTGAAATCCGCACCACTGACTCGACACGGGCGCCATTGCGACGCCCCTACCCTCTCAATTCCCAGCTCGCGCTACCCGCGGATCATCGACCTGCATGCCCTTGCGCAGGCCAAAGAACATGGCCGTCACCAGACCGACCGCGCCCATGATCACGCAATAACCGACGCACACCCACGGACTCCAGGGCATCAAGGCGATCAGCGCCAGCGGCGTGGTGCTTGCCCACAGGGCGTAGCTGATGTTGTAGGTCAACGAGATGCCGGAGACGCGAATGTTCGCCGGGAACAGTCCGACCATGACCGAAGGCACGACGCCGACAATGCCACAGGCCAGGCCGGCCAACGCGTAAGCGATGCTCAACGGCAACCAGTGACTGACCAGACTGGCGTAAAGCACGCCGACGCCGACGGGCAGCAACAGGCTGTAAAGCACTACGCCACGCCAGGCGCCAATGCGATCGACCAGCATCCCGGCCAACACGCAGCCGATGTTCAAGAAAACGATGCCGACGCTGCTCAGGGCGAACGTGTCGCTGGGACTCATGCCGAAGCGCTGCTGCATCACCGTAGGCGTGATGACCACCAGCGTCACGACAGCGGACGTCAGCACGCAGGTCAGCAACGCCGCCGGCAGCAGAGATTGCCGGTGCTGGCGTAGGACAGCGCGCAGCGGCAGTTCAGTCATGCCCTCGCGTTGGGCATGCATCGCCATGAACACCGGCGTTTCGCTCAGCCAGCGTCGCAGCCACACGCCGATAACGCCGAACACGCCGCCCATCAGAAACGGGATGCGCCAGGCGTAATCGAGGATTTCCGCGTGGCTGAACACTTTCGCCAGCCAGGTCGCGGTCAGCGCACCGATCAGGTAACCGAAGGTCAGTCCGGCTTGCAGAACACCCAGCGCATAACCGCGATGGCCTTTCGGCGCGTGCTCGGCGACGAACACCCAGGCGCTCGGCACTTCGCCGCCGACGGCCGCCCCCTGAAGAATGCGCAGCGCCAGCAGAACCAGCGGTGCCCAGTAGCCGATGTCGGCATAGGTCGGCATCACGCCGATCAGCAGACAGGGCAACGCGATCATCAAAATGCTGAGGCTGAAGACGCGCTTGCGACCCAGTTTGTCGGCAAAGTGCGCCATCAGAATCCCGCCCAACGGGCGCGCCAGGTAGCCGGTGACGAAGATGCCGAAGCTTTGCAGCAGGCGAAGCCACTCGGGCATTTCCGGCGGGAAGAACAGCTGACTGAGCGTCAGGGCGAAAAACACGAAAATAATGAAATCGTAAATTTCCAGCGCCCCCCCCAATGCCGCCAGGCCAAGGGTTTTGTAGTCTCCCCGGCTGATGGGTTGTGGGCGCGGTCGAAGAATGGCTGTCATGAAAGACCCCAAATCACAGGTTGAAACGCACGCGGGTGCGACAAAGGCGCGCAGGATAACAAAGCTGACGGCTTGCGGGCGGATCGCTGACGGCTGACGCGTTTCAGCGACTGATTTAAAAATTCACCGTCGCCGAAACCCGAGCCGTACGCGGTGCGCCGAGGAACAGGTAATCGTCCCCCAGGTATTCGCCCGCGTCGCGCCAGTAGCGCTTGTCGAAGAGGTTGTCGACGGTCAGGCGCAAGACCGTGTCGTAGCCCTCGATTTTGGTGCTGTAGCGGCTACCCGCGTTAAACACAGCGTAGTCATCCACTTTCACCGAGCCTTCGCGGTTGGCGTATTTGCTGGCGCTGTATTGCACGCCGCCCAACAGCGCCAGCCCTTGAATCGGCAGCGCGTAATCGGCTGAGAGGCTGCCGCGGAATTTGGGCACGTTGATCGCCTGATGATCCTCATACGCCGCGGTGCCGCTGTCTTCCACCCGTGCGCGAATGGCCGCGACGCTGGCCGACACCTGCAACTGCGAGGTCACGTAGCCGTTGGCGCTCAGCTCGACGCCGGTGTTTTTCTGCTGGCCTTGCTGGACGAAGGTCAGGCTGCCATCGTCCTGGGGTTTCGAATATTGATAGGCCTGGCGGGTTTGAAACACCGCTGCGGTGAAGCTCATGCGGCGCCAGTCGTATTTGACCCCGGCTTCCAATTGACGAGAGATCGTCGGCGCGAGGATTTCCCCGACATTGCTGTCGAACACCGACGCCTTGCCGCCCAAGGACAACCCTTTGCTGTAACTGGTGTACAGCGAAACGTTGTCAATGGGTTTGTAGATCAGCGCGGCCTGGGGCAGGAAGATCCAGCGCTCGGTGTGACGGTTGTCGCTGCCGTCCTCGTTGTAGGCCTTTTCATCGAGCTTCACTTCACGCCCGCCGATCACTGTCTGCCAATGCTCGTTGAAGCTGATGCGGTCGGTGGCGAAGAGTCCGTACTGGCGGCTGTCCAGGCGCCGTTCAGTGTGGCCCACGGAAAGGTCCGACGGCGCGAAGGTGTCCGGCGTTTCGTTGATATTGCCGGAGCCGACGTATTCGCTGAAATACGGCCGGGTGTCGACCGTGCGCCGGAACGCGCTGCTGCCGAAGGTCAGCTCGTGCTTGAGCCAGCCGGTGTCGAAGAGGCCGGTCATCGACGCTTCGACTTCATCGTTGCGCCGCGTGTCGTCCGGGCTGCGGAAGTCGTAGATATCGTAGCCGCCGCTCGGCGTAAAGTGCCCGGTCAGAGGCTCGGCAGGACAGTCGCTCTGGTAATAGCAGCCGTAGGCGAAAGCGCTGTAATCGTCGATGACCACGCGGCTGCGTGACGCGCTGAGACTGGCTTTCCAGTCGTCGCTGAGGCGGTATTCGTAGCGGCCGGTCATGTTCAGCGAGTCGATGCCCACCGGGTTCGAACCGCTTTGATAGCCCAGCAATTTGCGCGGTGAAGCGTCATGGGGCAGCTCGGTGCCGCCCAGCAGTTGATAGCCCGGCACTGAGCGCTGTTCTTTGGTCTGGTATTCGACGTCGAGCTGCAGGGTGGACTGGTCGTTGATGTTCCAGTCGAAGGCCAGCGAGGCGAAATCCCGTTGGCCATTGGCGTGTTCGACGTAAGAGCGGATGTCTTCGTGGGCGACGTTAGCGCGCAGGCCGAATTGCTTCTCGCTGCCGAACCAGCCGCCGACGTCCGTGGCGATGTAGCGCTCGCCGTGCTCGTTGGTCGAGACAGTCACCGAGCGCACGTCTTCCGGGCGCTTGGTCTTGTAATTGATCACGCCCGCAGGCTCCGACACGCCGCTCTGCAGGCCCGACAGCCCCTTAAGCAGCTCGACCTGTTCCTTGTTTTCCAGCGCCACATTCTGCTCGCCGGTGATGCTCCGCCCGTTGATGCGGTAGCTGTTGGCCGCATTGAGCGAGAAACCGCGCACGACGAAATTCTCGTAATAGCCCACCGGCGCATAGCTGTCGCCCACCGACGCGTCGTTGCGCAGGACATCGCTGAGCAGCTTGGCCTGCTGGTCCTTCAGCCGCTCGGCGGTGAACACCGATATCGACGCCGGCGTATCGCGCAGCGGCGCTTCGCTGAACCCGCCAACCGACGCGCCACTCGCCTGATAAATCGACTCCTGCTCCCCGGTCACGCGCAACGCATCCAGCGTCACCGGCTCAGCTTCCTGGGCTGCCAGCCATGGCGAAGCGAAAGCGATACTCAGCGGCAACAGCCGACGGGTGAAACCGGCAGCGGGGCGGGACGAGGTGATCATCGGCGGGTGAATTCCTGGTGATGGGCAGTCGGGCGACGGGAAACGCAGGCCAGTTCGGCGGCGCTTCTTTTACGTTCTGCGCGGGATTTTTACAACCGGGATTTATGTTAAGTGCAGGGATAAACGTGAAGTAGATCGCCAAGAATCATCCGATGCGGAAGTCTTGATGCAGATCTTTCCAGTGCGCCCGCAAGGCGTCCTTCTGCGCGTCTGGCATGGGGCTATTTTCAAGCGCACCGGGCCACAGGGTGCGTGCGCTGTCGATGGTCGCTCTCAAGTTGTAAAGGACCGGTCGCCATGGAATGTCGCCGTACTCAGCCCATTTCTTGAAGTGCTCGAGTGACATGCCATACCAGCTTCTGGCCTTGGCCATATTCAAGGCGGGCTTGGTTTCGTCGGCAATATAGGCCTTGGTCGTGACAATGTCATAGGCCGGTGAAAGCTCGGCGTTTAGGCCGTCGCGATAAATCATGCTCCAGTTCTTCAGATGTGCATCGCCATTGCCGAGTAGCACATTGACCAACAGCCGCCTCGCCATCTGTGTCGCATCACGCTGCGCGTAGAGAGAGCTCCTATACACCAACTTTCCAATCTGGTCAGCGCTGGCTTTGCGGTATTTATCATGTGCGTAGGCGAAGAATATCTGCGCGAAATCCTCGGCATGCACTCGCACGTTTTCTGGCAGACGGTCGAAACGACGTATGCCGTAAGCGAGCGTTTCGTTGGGCAGGTTTATATTTGGCAGCGCTTCGATGTCAGCCATCGGGATCAGTCTGATCTCGGGAATATCCACACCGGCGAGCGCTGCCAGTGTCATCGCCGTGTATTCATTGAGCGGCACAAACGGGTGGATGGTCGAGGGCGTCTTAATGATCCAGTCCCCAGGCGCATCGGGATCACCGGTGATGTACCGCCCGTCTCTGTCACGCATGGAAAATTTCATCTGCACGCCAGCCAGTGAGAAATGCGCCTGGCTGTCTGGGATGTCGATGACGGTCGGGTCGATTTTCCCACGGTGCTGCAACGCAAGGCCGGGGATGTCTGCAGCGTCCATTCGCTCTGCCACCAAAGCGCCCGGCAAGTCGCGGCCCAGCCAGGTGAGCAGTGGAAACTCGTTATCGCGGTGGACCTTCATCGCTTGCGAGAGAAAGTCGCGCAGCGCTCCTTCCGGCAGGAGGTTGCTCAACACCGGATGCAGTTTATGGGCAGTGACGTAGGGATGCCGTTTGGCCAATTGCTGAGCAAATGCCCTAGGGTCAGTGTGGGACAGCGTCAGCGGAAGTCGGGCTTGATTCTCGATGTACTCGGGCGCCAGCGTGAAGACGTTTTTGCCATTGGAGTACCCCGCAACGTACCCCACACGCTCGCCCTGAAGGGTCAGCTGCAAAGCCGCAACCGTTTCATCAGCCATCAGAGATCACCCCACGGACTCTCGTCGGCCTCGTGGACGGAAAGCTCCTGACCTGAAGATTCATTCGCCGGCACCGCGTATGGACGGTCACTGTCGTGCGCTGCTTCGCTGTCGAGAATTCGTTGCACGGCGGCAAGCTTTGCCTTGGGTACGAGGAGCAAAGCGGCATCGAGCCCTTCCGCAATCTGGTCGAGGGTCGTCAATCGCGGGTTCCCGCCAGCTTCGATCTTGCCGTACTGCTGACGTGTCAGGCCCGCACGCAGAGGCATCTGCTGTATCTGCAGGCCTAGCGCGAGGCGTCTTTTTCGGATTTGGTCCAGCAGGGTGGTTTTCATGAGGCCTCACTGTCGAGCAGTGAGTATGTAACGTATATGGCTCAGGTCAAGTCGACAGAGTCGTATATGGCTCATTGCTAGGAGAATGAGCCATATAAATTACATTCAATAGTAAGGAGCCATATTCGGCTCATTAAAATAGAAATGAGCTGCATAGATTACATAAGCCTACTGCTCCACCTTCAGACCCACCTTCAACAATTTCCCGTTGTCCTCATCCGTCAGCACATACACGTACCCATCCGGCCCCTGGCGCACATCGCGGATGCGGGACTTGAGCTCACCGAGCAAACGCTCTTCGTGGACCACCTTGTCGTCCTTGAGCTCCAGACGAATCAGCTCGTCGGACGCCAGCGCACCGATGAAGACGTTGTGGTCCCACGCTTTGAATGTGCTTGAGTCGTAGAACGCCATACCGCTGATGCCTGGGGACTTCTCCCACACATGGAAGGGGTTTTTCACGCCCTCGACGATCTTGCCCTTGGACTCGGAGATCGGCTCGCCGCTGTAGTCGATGCCGAAGGTCGAAATCGGCCAGCCGTAATTGGCGGCGCGTTCAATGATGTTGATTTCGTCGCCACCACGCGGGCCGTGCTCGTTGGTCCACAGCGTGCCGGTCCAGGGGTTGAGTGCGGCGCCCTGTTGGTTACGGTGACCGTAGCTCCAGATTTCCGGGCGCACGTTCTTCTGGCCGACAAAGGGGTTGTCCTTGGGCACGGTGCCGTCGGGGTACAGGCGCACGACCTTGCCCTGCAGTTTGTCGAGATCCTGAGCCGTGGCTTTGTCGTTGTTTTCGCCCAGCGCGATGAACATATAGCCGTCGCGATCAAAGACGATGCGCGAGCCGAAATGGTTGCCCACCGACAGTTTCGGCTGCTGCTGGAAGATGCGCGTAAAGCCTTCCAGCTTAGTCATGTCCTCCGAGAGCCTTGCGCGCCCCGCCGCCGTGCCGCCAGTTTTACCATCGCTCGCGGCCTCGGAGTAGGTCAGGTAGACCATGCGGTCCTTGACGAAATCCGGCGACAACTCGACGTCCAGCAAACCGCCCTGCCCCTGCACCCAGACCTTCGGCACGCCGGAGATCGGCGCCGACAACTTGCCGTCAGGCGTCACCCGACGCAGGTTGCCCGTGCGCTCGGTGACCAGCATGCCTTGGGCGTTCGGCAGAAACGCAACCGCCCACGGATGCTGCAAACCGCCGACGACCTCATCGACGGTCAGCGTGCCGTTCTCGCTCTGGTAGGTCGCGGCAGTGGCCTGGACGGAGAAGCCCAATAACGCGGAGGCACAGAGGGTCGCTAGCAGGGTTTTGCGGAGGGCGAGCTTATGAAAAGGGGTAGCGCGCAACATAGGCAATTCCTTCTGAAATGGAAGAGAGGCTGGCAGGGTTTCAGTTGCTGCGGCGGTCGGTGTCCCCGGAAGGTCGAGAGGGTTGTTGCCGGGTTGGGTAACCGTTGCCGATGCCACCGTTTTCAAGGGTGGGCGGACGTGGCTGAGTCGGTCCGAGATTCGGGCCACCGACACGGGGTGCGATGGACTCGGTGCCCTGACGGCTGTTGGGGTTGGCGCGGCGCACGGCGCCGTTGTCGGGAACGTTGATCGAGCGGCTCGGGTAACCGGCGGCCGCCAGAAGCGGCGGCGAGTGCGCGGTGTGATCATCGGCCTGTGCCAGCCCGGCCGACAGGAGCCCGCCGAGCAGGACGACGGCAAGGCGTCGCGGAAAAGGGTTCATCATTTACCTTCTGTGGGATGGGAAACGATTCCGGTCTTTGATGGCGATCGAGCGCGTAGGTTCGCGCTGTCACGGTGGATGAGCAACGTGTAGGACCTTTCGCTTTGTAACAAGAGTAGTCGGCGACCCGCAGGACCTTGACGTGCGCCGACACTTCGTCGCCCGCTGCACGATTCTTCCAGACCTGCCGTAAGCGGCGCGGTAACGTATTTAGGATTGACCGACCGCCTATCAAAACCAGCCCTTTCAGAGGCACCGCGATGTCCGACCGCAACTGGATCGAGCTCAAGCAGGACGCCACGTCCGGCATCGAGACCGTGCGTGCGCATTTCGAGGGCCATGCCTACGATCCGCACTGGCACGACAGTTATCTGGTGGGCATCACCGAACAGGGTCTGCAGCAATTCAATTGCCGTCGACAGCAGCACAACAGCACGCCGGGCAAAGTGTTTCTGCTCGAACCGGGCGACATCCACGACGGCACCGCCCCGGAAGCGGGCGGCTTCACCTACCGCACGTTGTACCTGGACCCGCGCTGGCTGGACCGGGAATTGCGCGCGCAGTTTGAAGAAGCGCCGGACAACGCCCAACTGAGCTTCGCGGCGACGCTGGCGGAAGACCCGCGCCTGGCCATCGCCACCGCCAACGCCTTCGAAGCGATGCACCACGATGAACTGCGCATCGTCCGCCAGACCGCGCTGGATCACCTGCTCGCCAACCTGACCAGCCACCTGCGCTGGCGCACCCTGATCACGCCCGATCCGCGCCTGCCACTGGTGGCCCAGCGAGCGCGTGATTATCTGCACAGCCACTTGCATCAGGACATCGGTCTGGATGATCTGGCCCATGTGACCGGCGTGGACCGTTTCCGCCTGAGTCGCGCGTTCAAGGCCGCGTTCGGCCTGGCGCCCCATGCCTATCTGATCCAGCTGCGCCTGACCCGCGCCCGGCACCTGCTGGCGCGGGGCGAGGCGCCTGTCAGCGTCGCGGCGGCCTTGGGTTTTGCCGACCAAAGCCATCTGGGCCGCTGGTTCCAGCGCGCCTATCGCATGACCCCCGCAGACTACCGCCGACGCTGCTCAAACGTTCCAGACTGACCGCCGACTGCGCGCCGATCATTGCTCCACGATCAATGACCGCCGAGTGGCCTTATGCAAACCCTCCTGCCCTTCCTGCTGTTCGCCTTCGTCGCTTCCATCACGCCCGGCCCGACGAACATTCTGGTGCTGACCAACAGCTCGCGCTACGGCCTGCTGCGGACGCTACCCATCGTACTGGGCGCCTGTGCCGGCGCGGCATTACTGGTGCTGATGGTCGGCACCGGGCTGGGGGATGTGCTGGCCCGTCATCAACAGGTACAAACGCTGATGTCATGGGTCGGCATCGGCTGGTTGACCTGGCTGGCGTGGCAGATCTTCAGCGCGCCCGCCGAAGCAGTCGACCCAACGCAAACCCGCAGCGGTCCGAGCCTGGGCCTGTGGGGCGCGGCGAGCCTGCAACTGGTCAACCCGAAAACCTGGATGATGGCGCTGGCCGTGGTCAGCGTCTTTGCGGGCACCGACGCCGACCGCATGCTGAGGGTGATGTGGCTGTCGCTGGCGTTCTTCCTGGTGTCGATCCCGTGCATGAGCGCCTGGGCCTGGCTGGGCGTCAGCGCCGCGAAATTCTGCCGCTCAGCGAACAGCATGAAGCGCTTCAATCAGGTGATGGCGGTGCTGTTGCTGGTGTCGGCGTGGCTGACGTTGGTGGTGTGAATCGCGGGCGGGGCCTGGAGGCATTCGATGGATCTGCCTACGCACAAACCATGGGAGTGACCGGGGTGGCATTCCACCTTTCTCACGAAAGCGGTCTGCCTGGGCTACCCCTTCTCGCCTGACCCACCGCATTCGTGAGCAAGCTCACTCCCACAAGTTTTCTGCACGGGTCGAGATCTCATGTCAGCCACAGTCTTGTGGGAGCGAGCTTGCTCGCGAAGGCATTCTGTCAGCCGGCCTGAATGGTGCTGACCCACCGCATTCGTCAGCAAGCTGACTCCCACAGGTTCTGCGCCTGACGCTGAAACACCGGGCAGCGCAGATCTGTGTGGCCTGACCTTGGAGTACCGCGCAACGAATATCTCTTGTGGGAGTGAGCTTGCTCACGAAAAGGTCAGCACAGCCGCTGCTTCTCTAGCGCCTGAAACACCAAGCTCGCTCCCACATGGACGGTGTTTACTGTGAGACAGAACGGCGTCAGGACGCCGGGGAGTACGCTGACTACTCGCCGATGTCCTCATTCCACAGCTCAGGCTTGTCCGCGATGAACTGCTTCATCAGTCCGACGCAGGTCTCGTCGTGCAGCACATCCACCTCCACGCCACGGGACTTGAGCAATTCTTCCTCACCCATAAACGTCTCATGTTCGCCGACGATGATTTTGCGGATGCCGTACAGCAGGATCGCGCCGCTGCACATCGCGCAGGGCGACAAGGTCGTGTAGAGCGTGGCTTCGCGGTAAACGCGGGCGGGCTGGCGGCCGGCGTTTTCGAAGGCGTCCATTTCGCCGTGCTTGATGGCGCTGCCTTCCTGGACGCGACGATTGTGGCCACGGCCGATGATCTTGCCGTCGTGGACGATGACCGAGCCGATCGGAATACCGCCTTCGTCCAGGCCCTTCTGCGCCTCATCAATGGCCGCTTGCATGAACGGGTCCATGGTCTCTCCTTTCCTTTGTGACGGGGGGATGATCGAAAAAACGCTTCTAAAAACGCGCGCTCAAGGCTTGGCTTTTTTCAGCGCGTTGTCCAGCGCGGTGGACACGTAAACCTTGAGAAGCTCACTGGAGCGGTCCTTCATGTCAGCGCCGACATCGCGCTGCTTGTTGCGGAATTTGTTGGCCACATCCGGCGCCGGGTCCGCAGCGTCCAGCGCTTTCAGCTCTTCGGGGCTGAAGGATGCGGCGTAGGCGGCCGCGAGGTTGCGGTCCCATTCCTGCTGATACTGCGGCTGCAGGCTTTGCAACTCGTCCTGCACGATTTCCTGGGCCTTGGTGCGGCCGACGGTCTCAACAATCGTGGCGAAGGTTACTGTGTGGGAAGCGACCTGATAACCCAGCCAGCCCAGACTCTCGCCCAGATGCCGATCCTGTACGAAGGTCAGCGCGGAATCCCCGGCCACAGGTGCGGGTGCGGTTTCGCCGGCCAATGTCACGTTATGCAGGGCCATCACGCCCAACAGCGTTAGCCCGAGTGACGCCTTCATCATCGTCAACGCTGTCGATCTGCAATATCCCATGTCCTCTCCCGGCGACTTTTTATCGGTGATCAACGCTTTGATTGTCTGCTGGACGCTAACAGTTGAGGGGCGAGATATCCATCGGTGAGCGATTTGCGGCCGAGCAATGGGTACCTTGTGGGACCGGCTTTAGCCGGGAAGAGGCCAGTGTGTACACGATGAGTTCTGCATTGCGCCGCCTGACGTCTTCCCGGCTGAAGCCGGTCCTACAGGGATCTTGGTTAAACCGGACACTTACATTAGACGACAGAGGCCCATTGCTGCGCGGTCATGCGGTAAATCCTCACGCCCTGTCGGTGATACTGGCTGTGGACGAACCCGCCGAAACCGAGTTTTTTGATCACATTGACCGACGCGAGATTAGTCGGCTGGACAATGGCGATCAGCGATGACAAGCCCAGCTGTTCAAAGCCGTAAGACATCGCGCTGCGGGCTGCTTCGGTGCCCAGGCCTTTCCCCCAGAACCCGGTCGCGAGCCGGTAACCAATCTCGACCTCGTCCTTCTCATCCACACGCTCGGCATTGAGACCGCAGAAGCCAGCCAGGGTTGATGTGGATTGCTCCACCACCGCCCAGGGACCAAAACCGCGCTCACGGTAGGACATCCGGCACCAGTCAATGAACTCGCCCGTCGCTTTTTCCGATAACACCCCCGCTACCGAATGGCGCATCACTTCGGCATCGCCCAGAATTTGCGCCAGCGCCGGAGTGTCGTCTGGGGTGAGCTCGCGCAGGATCAGGCGTTCGGTATGCAGGGGAAGGAATAGAGGGTTCATGATCGCGGGCTCGCGAGAGGATCGTTACACGCCTTGAGCTTGGCGCACGGCGAGCATCGTCGCCAGTCAGGGTTGTCGGTCGCGGTAATGGTTGCGTGGGGGGGGTAATGTACACGCGATCACTGTAGGAGTGAGCTTGCTCGCGAAGACGTCAGTACAGCCCGTGGAGATTCAGCGAATGTTCCGTCCTCTTCGCGAGCAAGCTCACTCCTACAGGAAAGGGTTGCCTGTGGGACAAGCGGCAACCCCCTTGCCCCACAGTTTGAGGAGAAAGCGCTTACAGGCCCGCCTTCACCTTGCTGGCAACCTCGGCCGGCACCCAGGCGGTCCAGACCTCCGGGTGATCCTTCAGGAAGCTTTTCGCCACGACGTTCGGTTCCTGGCGCTTTTCGCTCATCTCGCCCAACGTCTTGTTCAGTTGGTCGATGGGCAGGTCCACCTTCTCGAAGAAGCTCACCAGATCCGGGTACTGCTGACGGAACGGTTCTGACACGCCGATGGCCAAGTGGGCAGCGAGGGAGCTGGAGCCGATGGGGTTGGGATTGCTGGCGTCGGATAGGGTTTTCCACGCGGCTTCGTTGAATGGCGGCTCTTCCAGCTTGATCAGCTTGAAGCGACCCAGCAGCGGCGTCGGCGACCAGTAGTAGAACAACACCGGCTTGCCGCGACGGATGGACGATGCGATTTCAGCATCCAGGGCAGCGCCGGAACCGGTACGGAAGTTCACATAGCTGTCGTTGAGCTTGTAGGCCTTGAGTTTCTGGGTGTTGACGATTTCCGACGTCCAGCCAGTCGGGCTGTTGAGGAAGCGGCCCTTGTCCGGGGATTCCGGGTCCTTGAACACGTCCTTGTATTTGGGCAGGTCGGATACCGATTTCAGGTCCGGCGCCAGCGGTTTGATGCCGCGCTCGGGGTCGCCCTTGATCACGAACTCCGGCACCCACCAGCCTTCTGTCGCGCCTTTGACGATGTTGCCCAGGCCGTGGACCTTGCCCTCGGCCTCGGCCTTGACCCACGCCGGGCTGCGACCGGCCCACTCTTCGCCGATCACCTGAATGTCGTTCTTGGCCAGCGCCGCTTCCAGACTCACCGTGCTGCCGGGCAGTGTGTCGGTGGGATAGCCGTAGCCTTTTTCCACGATGGTGCGCAGGATTTCGGTGATCAGGCTGCCGCTCTCCCACGTGATGTCACCGAAATGAATCGGCGCGGTCTTTTCTGCGCCGTACGCCGAGCCCGTCAGGGCAGCCAGTGCCAGCAGCGAGCCGCCCAGCAGTTTTTTGATTGGTGTCATGGATGTCTCTCGTCGCTCGGGGATGGGAGAAGCTCAATCGGTTTGGCACAGTTGGCCGGGCACAGCACACGCTTTATTCCAGACAAGCGCGGCGGCAACAGGTTTCAGCCTGATCCATGTAGTCGCTCACCGAACGCCGGGAAATGCCCAGCTGCGCGGCAATTTCAGGATAGGTCAGCCCGCCGCGGCGCGAGAGCACAAAGGTTGATTTGATCTTTGCAGGCAGGCGGTCAAGGCGTCGATCCAGGCGGTCAAGGATTTGCAGCGTGGCGGCGTGGCTTTCCGCCGACGCGAATGGGGTCTCTGCCTCTTGGGCCAGGCTTTCCAGATAGTCGCGCTCCTGATCACGCCGCCGCCAGCGCTCATACACCAGCCGCTGGGCGATGGTGGTCAGCAGCGCGCGCGGGTCGCGAATTGGCACAACGTTGGGCGAGGCCAGCAATTGCAGAAAGGTTTCGGAGGCGACGTCTTCGGCGCTCTGCTCGGAGTCCAGCATCCGACGCAAGCGCAGACATAGCCACGCGTGGTGCTGCACAAACAGTTCGCTGAGGTATTGGCGATGCACAACGTCGGCGCCAGCCATAAGACATCCCCTGCCCTGAAATTTTTATCATCGGGACTTTCCGAGAGGCCATGCTAGCAAGCGCGGTTATGCAGTAAAAATATTTAAAAGTGATTCTTATAGACGATCAGGGAATAACTAAAGCGAAGCGAGCCCGCGCGCTATTGCCTGCTGCTGGTAATCGAGCAGCACCTGGTAATCCTCGACGCTAGCGGGCAACACCTTGCTGACCGCCAACACGTGGGCGACATCGGGGAGTTCGATCAGCGCCTGATTCATCCCCGCGCGAATGACATCAGCATCGGCACCGAGCCGCGTGATATAGGGCAGGCACGGCCCCTCCGCCGTACGAGCAATCACCTTCAAACCGGCGACTTCCTCGCTGCCGTCGCGGGCCAGATAGTCGAAGGTCACGCTGTCGATGGCGGCCAGATCGCCATCCCCCGCCTTGATCGCGGCAAGACTGTTGCGATGACCACCGGTGAGCGTGACATCAGCAAAAAACACCCCATTCTGTTGAAGCGGCGCGAGGGCGTGGCGGAACAGGTTCATGCCGGAATTGGAATCCCGCGAATTCAGCAGGCCATGACTGCCTCTGAACTCGACGAGCTCCTGACGCGGATCGTCCTCACGGGCGACCATCAGGCTGCAATGGCTTCCATCGGCGCTGTGGGGCAACTGATAAACAGGCCGCCCGACCACCTGAACCTTGCCCTGTAATTCCGTCATCAGGGGATAACCGCAGGTTTGGGCCAGCAGCAAGTGCGGCGACAGCCACAGCGTTTTCAGATCCAGAGCCTGCGCATCGAGACGCTCCACGCCAAGGATTTCCAGTGTTCGTTTCAGCCACTGCTCTTGCGCCTGCTGAACGCGCGGCGGCGCGACGTACATCAACAGTTCGGCGAAGCCTTGGGGCATGTTCGGTGTTCCTCATCAGACCTGGGGTTTCAAACATGGGGATGTTGCGGGCTGTCGATAGGATTGAAGCTGTGGCGACGAAAGAGTTCCGCGTAACCGGCCACCAGAAATCCGCCGCTGCGTGCCAGCCACTGCTCGCGCCGCGCCCGATACACGACCGGCATGTGATACCACGACAAGCCGGGCAAGTCGTGGTGCACGAGATGCAGGTTCAGGTTCAGGAACAGCCAGGCCCATGGCCAGGAGGCTTCGTTGATCACCGTGCGCTCCTGGGAATACTCGCCAGGGCGGTGCTCGTAATAAGAGCGAACCATCGACACCGCCAGCGCCGGTACGCTGCAAAAGATCACGTAATGCACGGCCGAGATCGCGCTGTAATGCTCAATGAATAAAAACATCAGCACCAGCACTCCACCGTGTGTCGACCACATCGCCCAGGCCTGACGCTCGCCACGCAGCAATCGCCGGGTTTCGCCAACGATAAGACTGCTCAGCGCCAACGGCACACCAAACACCAGACGCCCCGGCGGCGTCTTGTCGAGCCACCGCAACACGCGCATCAGCGTGCCGGTCTGCTTCCAGTCCAGCTGGCTCAAGTAGCGGCTTTCCGGATCGCGACCGGGTACCGTGAGGTCTTCATCGCAGTGGTGCTGCATATGGGTGTCGCGATACAGCGTGTACGGATACCACACCGCAAAGGGCGCGTAACCGAGCAGCTTGTTCAAGCGCAACGAACGGGTCGGGTGGCCGTGCAGCACCTCGTGTTGCACCGACATCCACAGCACCAGCAGCGGGATCATCAACAGCGTTGTCGGCCACACGCCCAGGTGCGGACTGGCAACCAGCAACGTCGGCCAGCCTGTGAACACACCGATCAGCAGCAACCAGGTCGGCCATTCCGTGCGGCCTGTAAAGCTTGCACGCAGACGCTTGATCTCTTCGCGCTGCGCGTCGTCCAGGTAGTTGGGCATTGCCGGTTCCTGCATTCGGGCTGATAACCGGTTGTGCAACGACGCAGGAAAAACTTGTAGATCGATTGGTTATGAGGGTAGAACGATGCGCCCAAGCGATCTTGATTCGACGCACAACGCACATGCCCGACATTCAGTTCTTGCCCCTCCCCGACCTGCAGCGTCCCTTGCTGGAGAAGTTTTACCGCGCCCATCGCTCGCCCATGCGTGCCAGAGGCGAGGCGCAGATGTGGGTGGCGCGCCAGCCGGACATTGTTGGCGCCTTATGCCTGACGCCTGTTGCGGGTGGGCAGTGGTTGACCGGGTTGTTCGTTGCGCCAGCCGAGCGCGGACGCGGTCTCGCAGCAGGGTTGATCGCGGCAGCGTTGATATCGGTTGAAGGGAGCGTCTGGCTGTTCTGTGAGCCAGAGTTGAGCGGGTTTTATCAGCGGATCGGCTTCGTTGAGGTTGAGGATTTGCCGCAGGAGCTGGCCCCACGGCTGGCGCGTTATCGACAGACCAAGCCGTTGATCTCGCTCGTGCGCAGCGCAGATTGACCGGCTGACAGGCTTAGAACTTTTCCTGCGGTAAACCAAACCAAACGTGCCATCGCAGGCCCGGCCTTGCGTGCTAGCCTCGCCGATCATTTCTTGGTTGAGCAGGATGCACATGAAACCGGCGCTTATGGTTCTCTCTCTCGCGGCACTTTCGGCGACAGGATTGGCGGCGGCGAGTGCTGCGCCTGAATCCACAGTTACTCACGCGCAGTTCGCGAGCGTCCTCAGCGGCGACTGGCGAGTCCCGCAAAATGCCGCACGCGATCAATACCGGCACCCCGAGCAGACGCTGAAATTCTTCGGCCTGCGCCCTTATCAGACGGTCATCGAAATCACGCCGGGCAATGGCTGGTACAGCGAACTGTTGGCGCCGCTGCTCAAAGACAAGGGGCATTACGTTGCTGCCATCGTCGACCCCGCCGCCAGCGATTACGCGAAGAAATCCGCCGACAGCCTGAAGCAGAAATACGCCGCCGACACTGCCCATTACGGCAAGGTCGAGATCGTGGCTTATGCGCCCGAGGCGCCGGTCTTCGGCAAGCCAGGCTCGGCCGACACCGTGCTGACCTTCCGCAACGTGCACAACTGGGTCGATGCCGGCAACGAAGCGGCGACGTTCAAGGCGTTTTATGAGGTATTGAAACCGGGCGGGACGCTCGGCGTGGTCGACCACCGGGCCAAACCCGGCACCACTGCCAAGGACAACGAAAAGAACGGCTATCTGCCGACGGACTATGTGGTGAAACTGGCGCAGAAGGCGGGTTTCAAACTGGCGGCCGAGAGCGAAATCAACGCCAACCCCAAGGACACCAAAGACTATCCTGACGGGGTCTGGACACTGCAGCCGGCGCTGGTCAAGGGCGAACAGGACAAGGCGAAGTATCTGGCAATCGGCGAGTCCGACCGCATGACCCTGCGGTTTATCAAGCCAGAGAAATAATGAGCTGGCCGACGCTGGATCTTTCGATGTCATCGTGGCGTTGACACCAAAGCGAAAGGAATAGACCAGCCCTCCCGGCCGCTGCATAACCTGTGGGAGCGAGCTTGCTCGCGAACAGGAGGTTCAAACCGGTGGATATCGGGCGGATGTACCGGCCTTTTCGTGAGCAAGCTCACTCCCACACAGGTACTCAGCTGCCCTCGAGATTTCGTTGAATTCCGAAGCCGTTATTCGTCCGCGTTCGGGTCCATTCCCGGGAACAGCACTTCGATAAAGCCGAAGCGGCTGAAGTCGGTAATGCGTGACGGGTACAGGCGGCCGATCAGGTGATCGCACTCATGCTGAACGACCCGCGCATGAAACCCGCGGGCTCCCCTTTGGATAAGCTTGCCGTCCGGGTCGAAACCCTCGTAGCGAATGTGCTCGTAGCGGTCCACCACACCACGCAGGCCCGGGACGGACAGACAGCCTTCCCAGCCCTCTTCCAGGGTTTGCTCCAGCGGTGTGATCAGCGGATTGAGCAGGATGGTCTGGGGGACGGCTTCTGCATCCGGATAACGGTCGCTGCTCTCGAAACCGAAGATCACCAATTGCAGGTCAATGCCAATCTGGGGCGCAGCCAGGCCGACACCGCCGACGCTTTCCATGGTTTCGAACATGTCTTCGATAAGCATCTTCAGCTCACGGGAGCCGAACATCGACTCGGGGACAGGTGGCGCAATGCGCAGCAAGCGCTCGTCACCCATTTTCAGAATTTCGCGAATCATTGCGGGCCCTCTGCAACGGGCAACGGCGCCAAAAGCAGGCGCCGTGTGCCTTGAGCGTGATCAGAATTTGTCGGTTTTCAGCACCGGTGGCGTTGGGGTGTAGTCTTGGTCATGGGTGTGATCGCGGCCGAGTCCGGAAACGTGTTGCTTGAGGTGGACCGTATTAAAATCGGCCATCCCATCGCGCTCGCCCTCCTCCTTCTCGCCTTTCTCTTTGCCTTCGGCTGACATGTGCTCGATGACAGCGTTCATCTCAGCGCCAAGCAACAACACCGCTGCGGAGATGTAGAAATACAGCAGCAGCACGATGATCGCGCCGATGCTGCCGTACATCGCGTTGTAGTCAGCGAATGTCTTCACGTAATAGGCAAAGCCCAGCGAAGCGACGATCCACACCACAACTGCAAGCACTGAGCCTGGGGTAATGAAGCGGAAGCTCTGCTTAACGTCGGGCATCACGTAATACATGATCGCCACCGCCACCATCAGCAGCAGAATGATCAGCGGCCAGCGCAGAATCGTCCACAAGGTGACGATGAAGTCTTCCATGCCAATCTGCGCGGCAAGCCAGTTCATGACCTGCGGGCCGGTGACCATCAGCGCGGCAACCGTGAGCAGCATCCCGGCAATGCCGATGGTGTAGAACACCGACAGGGGGATGCGCTTCCAGGCCGGGCGCGCTTCGACCACGTCATACGCGGCGTTCATGGCGCTCATCATCAGCCGCACGCCGGCCGAAGCGGTCCACAGCGCGATGACGATACCGATCGACAGCAGGCCCCCCTTGGACTGTTGCAACTGGTCTATGACCGGGTTCACCTGATCGAGGGCCTGCGGCGGCAGCACCAGCTCGGACTGTAGTCGCAGCCAGCTGAAAAAGTCCGGCAAATGCAGGAAGCCGATCAGGGCAATAAGGAACAGCAGGAACGGGAACAGCGAGAACAGCATTTGGTACGCCAGTGCCGAGGCATAGGTCGACATCTCGTCATCGAGAAACTCTTTGACCGTTCTGACCAACACTGTCTTGATGCTGAGCTGGCGCAAGTCCGGGAATATCATGGCGTCTCCTTCGCGACACAGATGTAGCCGAAGCACGGTTATTGATTCAGGCGTTTCTACAAGCGGTATGCATACGAGCGGGCAATTGCGTTGAAATTCCGTCGGTTGCCCGAACGGGCAGGCTTTTTACAGGGCGCCCGGGGTATTGGCTACATTTGATGTGTTTCAGGCGGTCGGCGACGCAAATGATAACGGCCATCAGAGGATGGCCGTTACGGTGTTGCGAATCTGGTCGCCGGGAGCATGCGGGCTCCGGGCGCAAGGGATTCAGACCTTGTCGACGCCTTTTTTCACAGCGTCTTTTGCGTCGCCAACGGTTTGTTGCGCTTCGCCTTTGATTTCTTGCGCTTTGCCTTCGGCACGCAGTTTGTCGTTGTCGGTCACTTTGCCGACGCCCTGCTTGACGTTACCTACCGCTTCGTTGGCCATGCCTTTGACTTTATCGCCGGTGCTGCTCATAGGATTCACTCCAGGGTGGAAATAGGATGTCATTAACTCGACACTAGAACTGACCGGAGCGGTGAATCAGAGGTTCAATTATTTCGCGAGGGTGCGTTAAGCAGGTCAATAGCTTCCCGGCTGAAGCCGGTCCTACAGGCACTCGGTGGTTTTAGTGGGACCGGCTTTAGCCGGGAAGAGGACAGTCGAGGCGGTGACATTTTGATCGTTCCCACGCTCTGCGTGGTCACGCATCCCGGGACGCTCAGCGTCCCTGTTGGAGCTCGCGAATTTTGCCTTTATGTTTCCCCGAGAACCCCGGAGAATGCGCGACCGAACCGGCGGCGCTCAGGGCGTCGGGCCAGGTTGACGAGACCGTGATCCAGGAATGTTATGAAACCCGATAAGCAGCAAGCCATTGCGCGCCGTAATGAACAGCTCGGCGGCGCCGTGCTCGGCACCAACAACACGCACTTCGCCGTGCTCGACCCCAAGCGCAATATCTGGTGGTTTGATTTGCCCATGAGCCGTCTGGCGGTGGGTCAGTACGAGTGGCTGCATTTGCTTCTGCACACGCCCAGCACCGATGAGTTGATTCACCTGAAGGTGACGACCAAGTTCCTGCGCGATCAGAAAGACGCAGTGGTAGTTCGCAACGAAGGCAAGCGCAAGTCCACCGTGAGCCTGGAGCTTTCGGCGGACAAGGATTCGTACTTGAAGGACATGCGCCCGAACGGCGCGAATCTGAGCTTCGCCAGTTTCGTACAGAAGTGATCTGGCAAGGCTAATCAGAAGGCCGCAGCGCAGATCAACCCGCGCTGCAGCCGAGTATCACGTCAGACCAGCTCGATACGGTCGGCGTGAATAACGATCTGGCCCTGTTTGTACAGTGCACCGATCGCTTTCTTGAAGTTTCCTTTGCTGACGCCGAACAGATTGCTGATGACCTGTGGATCGCTCTTGTCACTGACAGGCAGCACCCCGTTGTTGTCGCGCAATTTGCCAAGGATTTGCGCGTTGAGGCTGCTGGCAAGCTGTTCGCCCACCGGCTGCAGACTCAGACTGATGTTGCCGTCGCTGCGCACTTCCTTGATGAAGCCTTTTTCCTGTTTGCCCGAACGCAGGAACTTGAACACCTCATTCTTGTGAATCAGGCCCCAGTGCTTGTTGTTGATGATTGCCTTGAAACCCATCGCGGTCTCTTCGGCGACCAGCAAGTCCACTTCCTGCCCGACTGAATAGTTCGCCGGCGCCTTGTCCAGATAGCGATCCAGACGCGTGGTCGCGGTGATGCGGCGGGTGTGTTTGTCGAGGTAGACATGCACCACGCAGTAATCACCGGCTTTCAGCGGCTGCTTTTCTTCCGAATACGGCAGCAGCAAATCCTTGGGCAGGCCCCAATCCAGAAAGATGCCAATGCTGTTGACTTCAACCACTTTGAGACTGGCAAATTCACCCACCTGAACCTTGGGCTTCTCGGTGGTGGCGATTAACTTGTCATCGCTGTCCAGATAAATAAAGACGTTGAGCCAGTCTTCATCTTCGCTGGGAATATCTTTGGGGATATATCGATTGGGCAGCAAAATTTCGCCGTCTTGTGCCCCGTCCAGATATAAACCGAAGTTGGTGTGTTTCACCACTTGCAAACTGTTGTAGCGCCCGACTAAAGCCATGTGCAGATACCCTCGTTACGTGGGCGGCATTCTACCCGAATTCGGACGGGCATTCCGGATTGGCCACTGCCGTCAGCTCGCGACCTTGAAAATCATCGGGTTGGTGAACGACTCTGCGCAGAGGATGCCGGACGCAAGCCATTCGTCAGGTCGCTGAGCGTCGTTGCCGCCTTGAACGCTGGCTCGATTTGAGAGAAAGCCATGTTGAACATCGCAATTAAAACAGTCATTTAGTGGCTCATCTCAGGAAATGTTTCCGCTGCTCATCGCGATGAGCAGCCCTCCCCTCGTCCGATAATACCCAAGCAATTTCCGGCCAATTCCGATAGGATGGCCGGCCGTATTAAATTTATATAGGTCAATTGCAGCCATGCGTGTAAAAGCATCCAACTCGAAAGCCAAGCCAGCTCCTGCCGTTGAGACCAGCGATTCGATCAACGCACAAATTGCAGCTTTCCTGAAATCCGGTGGCGAGATCCAGCAGATCGCCAAAGGTGTCAGCGGCCAGACCTTCGGCCCATCCAAACAGATCTCCCTCGGCAAAAAGTAAATTTTCTCCCGCCTCCGCGGTCGACATCCAGGCGCTTTGATCACAAAGCGCCAGGTCTATCGCTCCCTCGCTGTACAAAGCTCTGCTTTACTCTCGTCACATGACCGCTCATTGATGCTGCTATGCATGGGTCATGGGAAAGAACGGACGATACCCTGATCTGCTGACGTCTCTGCGGAAACCGCTATGAACAAACGGATGATCATCGGCGCCCTGCTTAGCCTCGGGCTGACCGGCTGTGCGACCCACGGTTGCGACACCTCGGTGGCAGGCAGCGCATGCCGGGCCGACTATCTGCTGTATCAGAACGACATGCTCCAGGCCAAGCTGCTGATCAACGAGCGCCGCGCCGAAAACGACGAGCTTGCCAGCGCGCTGCTTGAGCGGGCAGCGCGCGAGGACACATCCGGCGAAGCGGAGTTTTACCAGGCGATACTGCTCTTGCGTCAGAACGCCAGCGCGAAACAGGTTGATGCCAAGCTCGATGACTCGGCCGATCACAACTATCCGCTGGCCATCGCCTTACAGGCACAACGGGCTGGAAAGGAAGATCAGCAAAAGGCCCGCGCCTGCCGTGCCAGGTACGAAAAGCTCGATGTCGCCACCAGTGGTTACCCCTCTTTCCCCCAAGCGTTGATCGTCGTCAATCAGCTGATTTCCCCCGGGAACTGATCGCTACATTCAGCCCATCTGCATCGAATCGACCAATGGTCGCGAGATATCGCCAATCGGCGGTATCCTTGCGACGCTCTAGATCGCGGTTCTTGTCGGGCCATTCGCCGCCAGCATAGATACCTTCGACCCACTCCTCTGAAACCTGAAAGGAGTGAAGCATGCCTTATGCTCGCTGTTTCAACCGTTGGACCGGTGCGGTGTTTACCTGCGCCGCTCTCATGCATCACGCCGCCAGCGCTCAAGTCATCGAGCGGGAGCTGGGCGACTTCAGCCTGAAGCTCGGCACCACGCCCAGCCGCACCATGGCCCAAGGCCTGGTGACGCCGAGCGGTGCCGATTCGAAATTCCATGGCGGACTCGACCTGACCCACGACAGCGGCTTCTACTTCGGGCAATGGTCCCCCAGCACCGGGCTGGCGCCCGATACTTCGCTGGAAGTCGATTCCTACATGGGGTTCAAGAAGCCCTTCGACAAAACCCTCGGCTATGAACTGGGTGTCATTCGCTACAGCTACCCAAACACCGCTCAGCTCGACAGTCATGAGCTTTACGCCGGTTTCCGCATTTTCGACAGCCGCATCGGCACCGCCTTCAGCACTGACGCCGGCCGCCAGGACAGCACCCTGTTCCTCGACCTGGGCAGCATGATTCCGCTGGGCCTGGACCTGCGCATGCAGTACGGCAATCACCAGCTTGACTCGCCCTCGATCATCGACGGCGGCGGCGTGGTCAATGCCTACAGCGACTGGTCCTTCAACGTGTCGCGCCCCGTGCTGGGCATGGACATGAACCTGATGTACAGCGGTTCGAGCCTGACCGGCGCCGATTGCAGCGCTTACAGCGGGCACAACACGCAGTGCGAAAGCACCGTCACGCTCAAGGTTGTGCGCTCGTTTTTCTGATGGGTTGAACCGCCATGACCTGACTTGCTCTATAACGGGGAGACGAACCGGCAAGGAGCTGTCATGGGCATTGTGTTGAAGACCTTTATTTCGCTATGGCTGAGCCTGATGCTGCTGGCGGGGTGCAGTCAGATTGGTCTGACGTATCGGCATCTGGACTTCATCATTCCCTGGTCGCTCAACGACTACCTGGACATGAACGCGTCGCAGAAAGACTGGCTCGATGAGCGCTTGAAGGAGCACTTGAGCTGGCACTGCACCACCCAGATTCCCGGTTACCTCGACTGGCTTGACCGTCTGCAAGGGATGGTCGAAAACAACCAGGTCAATCAAGAGCAGCTCAAGGCACGCACCGCCGAAGCGCGGCAAGCCATCGCCACCCTCTCCAAAGAAATCACGCCGTCGGCGGTCGAGCTGCTGCGTCAGCTGGACGATCAGCAAGTGAGCGAGATGCAAGCCGCGTTCGCGAAGGACCTGCGCAAGCATGAGGATGAATACGTCGACCAGCCGCTGGACAAGCAGATCAGTGAACGCGCCCAACGCATGGAGAAACGGCTGACACCGTGGATGGGCAAGCTGAATGCCGCGCAGCAGGCGCGAGTGATGCAGTGGTCGACGTCGCTGGGGGAGCAGAATCGCTTATGGATCGACAACCGCGCGCACTGGCAGTCGCTGTTGCTGGCGGCGGTAAAGCAGCGCAAGGCCGGGGATTTTGATCAGAAGATCGCCAGCCTGTTGCAGGATCGTCAGACCTTCTGGACACCTGAGTACCGCGCGACCTACGACCATACCGAGCAGGCAGCGATTTCCCTCATTGCAGACCTGATGGCGCAGAGTACGGCGGATCAACGGCAGAAGTTGCTGGCGAAGATCGCGGACGTGCGCAAGGACTTCACGGATTTGAGTTGCTACAAGAGCATGAAAAAAGCGTCCTGATCAGGACGCTTTCGGGATCAGGCGATTTGCGCCTTTGAGGCCACTTCGTCAAAAGTGGCCGGATCCAGCGCGTCGGCCTGTTCATCCAGCACCTGACGCGGATGGTCATTGCCCGGAATGCTGCTGTCGATCATCGCCAGCAGGCTCGCGCCGTTTGCTGTGAGGGTAGCGCCTTCGCCACTCCCACCTGCACCGCTGGTGTGGGCGGCAATGAACCCGCGTTCGAGCAACAGCGCTCTCAACTCTGCGGCATGGGTTTCTGACGCATCCTCGATCGCGACGCTGTTTTGTACGTGGTGCAGCAGACGCTCGATCAGGTCCCAGTCGTATCGTTTAGACATGTTTTAACCTCCAGTGGGCCAACAGGGCAATACCCGTGACGTCCGGTCATCGGGCTTGATGCTCAGTGGTTGTGACCCAGTGGAGGGCCAGCCGTTCAGCGGGCTGGCCGGGAAGCAGGAGGGGGTTATTCGGCGACGGGCGGACGCGTGACGCGCTTTTTCAGCGGCGCCATCCCGTCCTGGCTGACCAAAGGCTCGGCCTTCGGACGATTTACCGATTTGCGTTTGGTCGGGCCCTTGGCGACGGCTTTCTTTTTGTCGCCCTTCTTGTCACCTTTGCCATCGGTTTTTTTCTTCTTCACGCCGACCGCCTTGCCCGACGCCTTGACCTTCTTCGGCCCGGTGTAGGTGCCTTTGACTTCCTTGATCGTGCGGCGCTCGAACTTCTGCTTCAGGTAGCGCTCGATGCTGGACATCAGGTTCCAGTCACCGTGGGTGATCAGCGAGATCGCCAGACCTTCGCCACCCGCACGGCCGGTGCGGCCAATGCGGTGAACGTAGTCGTCACCGGTGCGCGGCATGTCGAAGTTGATGACCATGTCCAGGCCGTCGACGTCCAGGCCACGGGCCGCGACATCGGTCGCCACCAGAATCTTCACGCCGCCCTGCTTCAGACGATCGATCGCCAGCTTGCGATCCTTCTGGTCTTTATCGCCGTGCAGCACAAACGCCTTGTACTCGAGCGCCACGAGGCGGCCATAAATGCGGTCGGCCATGGCCCGCGTGTTGGTGAAGATGATTGCTTTCTGATAGGTCTCGTTGGCCAGCAGCCAGTTGAGGACCTGCTCTTTGTGCACGTTGTGGTCGGCGGTGATGATCTGCTGACGGGTGCCCGGTGCCAGTTCGCTGACACTGTTGACCTGCAGGTGCTGCGGGTCTTTCAGGACTTTGCCGATCATTTCGCGCAGGCCCGAACCACCGGTGGTGGCCGAGAACAGCATGGTCTGCTGACGATTGGCGCATTCGCCGGCCAGACGCTCGACGTCTTCGGCAAAGCCCATGTCGAGCATGCGGTCGGCTTCGTCGAGGACCAACAGTTCAACCTGCTTGAGGTCGAGGTTGCCGGCGTTGAGTTGCTCCAGCAGGCGGCCCGGCGTACCGATCAGGATGTCCGGAACCTTGCGCAGCATCGCCGCCTGGACCTTGAAGTCTTCACCACCGGTGATCAGGCCGGCCTTGATGAACGTGAACTGGGAGAAACGCTCCACTTCCTTGAGCGTCTGCTGGGCCAGCTCGCGGGTCGGCAGCAGGATCACGGCGCGGATGTCGACGCGAACCTTGGCCGGGCCCATCAGGCGATTGAGCATCGGTAATACGAACGCGGCAGTCTTGCCGCTGCCGGTCTGCGCCGTCACCCGTAGATCGTGTCCTTCCAGCGCCAGCGGAATGGCCGCTGTTTGCACAGGCGTAGGCTCGACGAAATTGAGTTCGGCCACGGCTTTTAGCAGGCGTTCGTGCAGGGCGAATTGGGAGAACACGGGTGTTACCTCGGCGTAATACAAAAAAACAGTCGCATAGGGTACCGGTTTACGCCTGATTCGCCGAGCCTCTTTAGCTCAAAGGGCCTATTTTGTTACCGGATTTGGCCTACCCTGCCCTCGCTTCACTATCAATGCTCTAATCGCGCCCCCCATTTCTGATCAGGAGATCCAGCGCCCATGGACACCCATTCGCTTTGGCTACGCGCCCAGGAAATCTGGACGCTGCTGGAAAACCAGCCAATGCTGCGCACGATCACCGGATTGCTGTTACTGCTCGTCGCTGCCTTCGCGCTCGGGCGTCTGGCGCGATGGATGATCCTCTACGCCATGAAGGCCCTGAGCCGCCAGCCGTCGCTGTTCTGGCTCAACGATTTTCTGCACAACAAAGTCTTTCATCGACTGGCCCAGGTCACGCCCTCGGTGGTCATTCAATTCGGGCTGAATCTGGTCCCGAATCTCAGCACTGCCGCCAATCACGTGCTCGGCAACATCGCGCTGGCGTTCACCATCCTCTTCCTCATGCTCACCGTCGGCGCGCTGCTCAACGCGCTGCTGGACATTTACGCGCGCACCGAACACGCCCGCACCCGCTCGATCAAGGGCTACGTGCAACTGACGAAAATGATCCTGTACGTATTTGCCGGGATTATCATCGTTGCCACATTGATCGATCGATCACCGTTATTGCTGCTGTCCGGGCTCGGCGCGATGTCGGCGGTGATTCTGCTGGTCTACAAAGACACCCTGCTGTCCTTCGTCGCCAGCGTGCAGCTCACCAGCAACGACATGCTGCGCGTGGGCGACTGGATCGAAATGCCACAAGTCGGCGCTGACGGGGACGTGGTGGATATCACGCTCCACACCGTGAAGGTGCAGAATTTCGACAAGACCATCGTGTCGATCCCGACCTGGCGGTTGATGTCCGAGTCGTTCAAGAACTGGCGCGGGATGCAGCAATCCGGCGGGCGCAGGATCAAGCGCAGCCTGTTCATCGACGCCAGCGGCGTGCGATTCGTCTCCGATGAAGAAGAACAGAAGCTGACCCAGGTCCGCCTGCTGACCGACTACATGGGCCGCAAAAAAGCCGAGCTGAGGGCGTGGAACGAGGCACAGGGCAACGTCGCCGAAATGTCAGCGAATCGCCGTCGCATCACCAACATCGGCACGTTCCGCGCCTACGCGCTGGCGTACTTGAAAAGCCACGCCGACATTCACCCTGACATGACCTGCATGGTCCGCCAGATGGAAACCACCGCCCAGGGCGTTCCGCTGGAAATCTACTGTTTTACCCGCACCACCAGTTGGGGGGACTACGAGCGGATTCAGGGGGATATCTTCGATTACCTGCTGGCCGTGCTGCCGGAGTTCGGGCTGGGCGTTTATCAACAGCCGAGTGGCGCGGATTTGCGGATGGGGTTGGCGAAGATGTAGTCGAATGAGAATGTGCAATTGCCATTAGCGTCCCGGCCCGAAGCGTCAACGCCAGTCAAAATCCCTCTGCGCGGATCGGAACATTTATGAGTCAAGTCCCCAACGCATACCTGGGGGTCTGGAAGCGGCGATTGATCCAGCGTCGCTCAGAGCACTCGGACAGCGAAACCGAGGTGTATTGGCTACAGACACCGCGACTGTTCGCGGACCTACGAATCCCCAGTAATCCGCTGTCCCCTTTGGCGCTTGAAGCCCTCAGCGATGCTCAACACTTGGCGCTGAGTGAACAGCAAGGCTTCGCCGGGGTGACGCAGGTCGACGCCGACATTTGCCAATGGCATCGCAAAATGGACTATCAGCCGGTCAACGGCGACGAAGACATTGGACGCATGCGCTTTGAAACCAGCGATTGCCTTATCGAAACGGCGCTGGATGACAGCTACTACGAAATATGGGATCGACTGCCTCGTTCGATTGGCGCATGCCGTGGGCAATGGTTGCAGGGGATAGATGACCCAGCGCGTCAGGGCTGTTTGCTGTTGGCGGGGGACTACTTTCTGTTCGCCGCGAGCCGTCCTGAGCCACTGCCATCGGGTACCGATTTAAGAGAGTTGCTCAGCCAATCCGGAAGCCGCGAACAAAGCGTCTCCCTGTTGGCTTGCGAGCTCTCGTTCGGCCAGCATCGCGCGGGTGAAGCGCCTTGGAAAATCGAGTGCTCGACACTGCCCGCGAACATAGGCCAGGTCCTGTTGCCAGCCTCGGTGGATCCTGATGGCTCAGGTATATTCGCCAATGAAGCGGTATTGTCTTCATTGGGGGCATTTATCCCACCCGGGGGTTGGTGCTGTGCTCCCGATCCATAACCATCCAAGAGGCAGGTCTTGGATATGCACTTGGCAGTGAGTTACGACGCCGCGCCGTTTCTGACGCGCACCGCCCCTGGGGACATGCCCACCGACCGTTTAAACGCGCGGCTGAACGCGGCCAATGATCCGTAACCCAGCTCGCTGGCGACGGTTTCAACCGGTTGACGTTCGCGACTCAACCGGAGAACCGCCAGACGCATTCTCAAGTCCGTCAGGTATCGAAGCGGAGTGACGCCGGTTGCAAGGAAAAACCGCTGGGCAAACACAGAGCGGGATTGCCCGGCTTCCTTTGCAAGCGATGCCACTGTCCAATTATGGCCGGGCTGTTTGTGCATCATGACCAGCGCCCTGCTGAGTCGGGGATCCTGTAACGCGCTCAACCAGCCCGAGGCGCCGCCGCATCCGCCAGCCACCCAGCCTCGTACGATCAGGGCGGCGACCACTTCGGCCAGACGCGCCAGGATTCCCATGTGCCCCGCCTGAAGGGTCAGCGACTCACGCTCCATCGCCTCAAGCATGGGGCGGATCTCGGGTGATGACTCAAGCAGGGTACTCACCTGCAACACCTCTGGCATGGCCGTTACGAGCGGTTGCATGCCACCGAGCTCCAGCGTCATGCAGCAACTGAAGAGAATCGGCGCGCGGCCTTCTCGCTTCTGATCAACAAGGGACTTCTCACCGCCGTCATCCCTCGCAAAAGCGTCCAGAGCAAAGGGCTTCACCTCGGCGGCGCGGGTATTTTCAGAGGCCAATACCCCATGGGGCCCTCCATGGGGAAGGAGCACGGCATCCCCCGTGTCGAGCCGATGAAGATGGCCGCCCGGGCTGCGCAGCCAAAGCGGCCCGCGCCCCGCAAAATGAAATTGAGCCCGGCCCACTTCGTTGCTGAAGCTAATGCCCTGAGAGACTGGAACTTCCATTCTGCGGAACTGCACGCCGAACAAGCGCATACCTGACAGCAATTCACCCACTAGGGCGTTGGCAGAAGGATGCATAAAGAGGGAACCAAGTCAGGACGTATAATCAAATAATAAGCGTTTTGGATCATAGAACGTCCCAACGAGCCTGCCTAGACTTTGCTTCCCACCTTGAAGTCAGGAAGCAGTCCCCATGAACTACCTTCGATTTACCCGAATGCTGCGCAGCACCTGCGCGGTCCTCCTGCTGGGAGGCCTGTCCTCGCTGACCGTGGCCGCGGACCGGAGCTACACCGTGACTTCGCCGGATGGCATCAAGCTGGCGGTGCAAGAGTCAGGCAATCCACAGGGCCCTGCCATTGTTTTCATTCATGGACTGTTGGGCAGTCGACTCAACTGGGAGAAACAAACGAGCAGTGCCGAGCTGCAACGCTATCGCATGATCACCTACGACCTGCGTGGTCATGGTCTTTCCGACAAGCCGGAACATACCGACGCCTATACCGACGGGCGCCGATACGCCGATGACTTGGCCGCCGTGCTCAAGGCAACCGGCGCCAGTAAGCCGGTATTGGTCGGCTGGTCATTGGGCGGCGTGGTCATGTCGAACTACCTCGCCGCCTATGGGGACGCTGATATTGGCGGGGTGATGTACGTCGACGGCGTCATCGAACTTAACGCCGCGCTGATCACATCCCACCCTGATGTCTATGCAGGCCTGGCGTCCGAGGATCTGAAAACCCATCTGGACGCCGTGCGCACCTTTCTTGCGCTCTGCTTCCAGACCCGGCCAGACTCGGCCACGTTCGAGCTGCTGTTATCCAATGCTGCCATGGCTTCCTGGCCGATGACCCGCGCCACGCCCTCGATGACCGTCGCGGTGGCAGAAGGACTGCCCAAGGCACGCGTGCCGGTCCTGATGGTGTATGGCGAAAAGGATGAGCTGGTTCAGGTTCAGCCCAGCATCGTCCGCGCCAGGCAGTTGAACCCTCGCATTCAGACGAAGCTGTACGAGAGCTCGGGCCATGCGCCGTTTCTGGAAGAAGCCACGCGCTTCAATCGGGATTTGGTTCAGTTCATGGACACATCTGTGACCGCTGCTCAGGGCCACTGAAAGCAGACTAAGAGGCTGGCTGATGTCCGAGCTGAGACGTGCAACCTCCACACCTTTCTTTAGTGACTTCCGGTCACTCGACATGGAAGCAGGCGGAGTTCGCTTCGCCGGTGTCATTGGGGGTAATGGCCCACCAGTGCTCCTGCTCCACGGCTACCCGCAAACCCACATCGCGTGGCGGCGAATTGCACCAGCGCTGGCGCTGACTCATACGGTGATCACCCCGGACCTCCCAGGGTACGGCTCGAGCCTGATCAGGCAAACAACACCTCGATGGACGAAGCGCCGCGTCGGGAACGCACTGGTGGCACTCATGGAGAAGCTGGGACATAAGCGATTCTCGGTGGTTGGTCACGACCGAGGGGCGCGGGCCGGGTATCGCATGGCCCTTGATCATCCTGAGCGGATCACCGCATTCGCCTCCCTCGCGGTGGTGCCGACGCTGGATGCGCTGACCGCAATGGATTTTCGCGGCGCCAACAAGGCCTTCCACTGGTTTTTGCTTGCTCAGCAGGCGGACCTGCCCGAGCGCTTGCTGGCTGCTGACCCGGATGCATTCATTGATTTCGCGCTGGAGAAGATGACTGAGGGGCGAGAGGTGATCGACGCGGCGGCCATGGAAGCTTACCGGGCGTCATTTCGCAGACCTTCGGTGCGTCGGGCCATGATTGAAGATTACCGGTCTGCGCTGGATGAGGATCTTGCGCTGGACGAAGCAGACTTCGCAGCAGGGCGAAAGCTGCCCTGCCCGGTGCTGGCGCTATGGCCGGATGCCGATCACGCTGATAACCGCCCGACACCCATCGACATCTGGCGGCGCTGGGCAACCAACGTGACCGGCAGCCCAACGCGGGGTGGGCATTTGCAGCCAGAAGATGCTCCAGAACAAGTAGCGGCAGCACTTGTTCCCTTCTTGCGAATGCACAACATCTAATGACGTTTGAAGGTTAGCTGTTATCAGCTGAGCATGAAAACGGAGTAAACCCGACGCACTTTAATTCAAACCACAAAAAACCCGGCGTCTGCCGGGCTTTTATGTTTGGGCATTCAAACACCCAAAGAATTAACGTTCACGCTGGTAGCTCGAACCGAACTCTTTACGGTTTTCAGCGACGGTCACAGTGCCCGAAGTCTGGGTAGCGAAGGGCTTGACCGCCTCTTTGCTGGCGACTTTGCTGTCCAGGATGGTAGCGCTGGAAGCGTCGACGATGGCGCGTTGGTTGATGTGCTCAGGGCTGGCGAATGCAGAACCGGCGGCCAGGATGGACAAGGCGAAACCGAAGGCGATGGACTTTTTCATGATGTAGATCTCCGCGTAGTTGCTGGTAAGTTGGTTAAGTCGTTTCGTTGGGGCCAATCTATTCGGTTGATACCAACATGAAAAACCAAGCATGCAGATATCTAACATCACTCTCGCTGATGTCGTTAACGCGGGCCTCTAACCCGGCTGTTTCAGAGAACAGCCCGGCGTTGAGCAATACCGCGGCGACTGATCCACACCGACGAAACAATCACCAGCCCGCCCAAAAACAGCTTGCCCAAGTCCTCGTTCTGTCCCCAGATCAACAGATTGATCAGCAGTCCCACCGGCACGTGCAGGTTATTCATCACCGCCAGTGTGGCGCCGTTGACCAGGCAAGCGCCTTTGTTCCACCAGTACATGCCGAGCGCGGTGGAACACAGGCCGAGGAACAGCAACACTACCCACTGTTGTGGGGCATCCGGCAAATGTTGCGGGTTGCCAAACAGTAGAAACGCCGGCAAGGCCACAGCCAGGGCGCCGAGGTAGAAATACCCAAAGCGGCGGTAGTGCGGCAGATCGCTGGGGTGACGGGCCACCAGGTGTTTGTAGAGCACCTGCCCCGCTGCGTAGGTGAAGTTGGCCAGTTGCAGCAACAGGAAGCCGCCGAGGAAGTTCGGATCGACCCGGTCGTAACGGATGATCACCGCGCCGAGCACCGCGACCAACGCCGCCAGCAGGCCCCACGGATTGAAGCGTCGATTGAGAGCGTCCTCGATCAGCGTGACGTGGAGCGGCGTGAGGATGGTAAACAGCAGCACCTCGGGGACCGTCAACACGCGGAAGCTCAGGTACAGGCAGACGTAGGTGACGCCAAACTGAAGCGCGCCGATCAACAGCATGCCGCGCATGAATGACGACTCGACCCGACGCCAGCGCGTCAGTGGAATAAAGACCAGGCCGGCCAGCACCACGCGAAGCAGCACGGCAAAGTAGCTGTCGACGTGCCCGGCCAGATAAACGCCGATCAGGCTGAAGGAAAACGCCTGAATCAGCGTCACGAAAAGTAGATAGCCCATGGTCGCCCCTTTTTTGAAGGCGGCGACCTTAGCCCGTTGGCCGTGACGTGTCTATTGAACAGGTCAGCCGGGCCGCCGTTTGCGGCGATCCCGGACCCGGAAAGAAAAAACCCGATCGACCCGGCGCAGTCCTGCAGGTCGATCGGGCAATGCACTCAGGAGCGAACGAGTGCCAATGGAGTGTCGATGAACGCGAGCATCATCAGGCGACGGGATTAACGGACGATTAAGCGATTTGTAAGAGGTCGCTCGCGCGCGAGAACGTTCATTTCCCTGGCCTGTCAGCGGCAGCTGTCTCGATCAAAGAAGCTGCCAATCGCCGAGAACCCATCTAAGAATTTGTTTTATCGACGAAGCCGAAGTACGCTCCGTCGACGCTGATGCGTCGGTTACAGAGGCTCGCAGCTCAGGGAGATGCGCAGCTTGACGATGTCGCGGGTGAATTTCGCGGTGACTTCGGTGCTGCTGTTCGGCGCGACCTGAACCCGGCGCGTGCGTGGGGCCTCCGGCCCGTTGCGAAAGACCACGCTGCACTTGGCGGGAACGTCGCCAAAGTTATTCAGGGTGATGTTGCCGATGTCGTAGGCGACGTCATGACTGTTGTAGTCCACCTGCACGTCCTTGATGTCTTTCTCGACGTCGATCGGGTAGGCAAACGCGCTCAGCGGCAGCATCGCCAGCAGCACACAACAGATTCTTTTCATGGGGCAGTCTCCATTCAGGGACCGCCAGCTTAGGACAACAGGAGCGAGAGATGAAAGCGCCCCGCGTGACCCTTGATCAATGGCGCACGCTGCAAGCCGTTGTCGACCATGGCGGCTTTGCTCAGGCTGCCGAAGCGCTGCACCGCTCGCAGTCGTCGGTCAGCTACACCGTCGCCAGGATGCAGGACCAGCTCGGCGTTCCGCTGTTGCGCATCGATGGCCGCAAGGCCGTGCTGACCGAGGCCGGCGAGGTCCTGTTGCGACGTTCGCGGCAACTGGTGAAGAACGCCAGCCAGCTGGAAGACTTGGCCCATCACATGGAACAGGGTTGGGAAGCCGAGGTGCGGCTGGTGGTCGATGCCGCTTACCCGAACGCGCGACTGGTGCGGGCGCTGACCGCCTTCATGCCGCAGAGCCGCGGATGTCGGGTGCGGCTGCGTGAGGAAGTGCTGTCGGGCGTGGAGGAAGTGTTGCTGGAAGGCGTAGCCGATCTCGCCATCAGCGGCTTCAGCATTCCGGGGTATCTGGGTAATGAGATGAGCAAGGTCGAGTTCGTCGCCGTGGCCCACCCTGGCCATGCCTTGCATCAACTACAGCGTGAGTTGAATTTCCAGGACCTGGAAAGCCAGTTACAGGTGGTGATTCGTGACTCCGGTCGCAATCAACCGCGCGATGTCGGCTGGCTCGGTGCCGAACAGCGCTGGACGGTTGGCAGCCTTGCGACAGCAGCTGCGTTTGTCAGCAGCGGGTTGGGGTTTGCCTGGCTGCCGCGCCACATCATCGAGCGGGAGATTCAGGAGGGCGTGCTGAAGATCCTGCCTCTTGATAAAGGCGGCAGTCGGCATCCGACGTTCTATCTCTATTCGAGTAAGGACAAACCGCTCGGGCCTGCGACGCAGATTCTGATTGAGCTGATTCAGAGTTTCGACACCGCGCCGCTGGATGCGCCCTTCCCGGCGCCGCAGCAGATGCTTTGAATAAGCTCTATCCGGGAAGGCGTCGGGTGTCACACCGCAGGAGTGAGGGTGATCACACTGGCCTCTTCCCGGCTGAAGCCGGTCCTACGAATGCACCGCATCACCCTGTGGGACTGGCTTTAGCCGGGAAGGCGTCAGGCGTTACACCGCAGGATTGGGGGTGATTAAACCGGCCCCTTCCCGGCTGAAGCCGGTCCTATGATTACGCCGCGTTCCTCTGTAGGACTGGCTTTAGCCGGGAAAGCGTCAGGCGTTACACCGCAGGATTGGGGGTGATGAAACCGGCCCCTTCCCGGCTAAAGCCGGTCCCACTAAAACAGGGCGGGGCATGCCCCCACTGTCCAAATCCCCGCAAACGTGCTTCCCTTACGTCCTGTTTTCGCAGTCGACATCAATTTCAGGACTCTGCCCATGCTGAAGAAAATCGCCCTCTCCGCCGCTGCCGTGTTGTTCGCTGGCAATCTGATGGCCGCTCCGGCGCCTCACGTTGTGCTGACCACCAGCTTCGGCGATGTGGAAATCGAGCTGAACCAGGACAAGGCGCCCATCAGCACTCAGAACTTCCTCAAGTACGTCGACAGCAGCTTCTACAACAACACCATCTTCCACCGGGTGATCCCGGGCTTCATGGTGCAGGGCGGCGGCTTTACCGCGCAGATGCAGCAGAAATCCACCAACGACCCGATCAAGAACGAAGCCGATAACGGCCTGCACAACGTGCGCGGCACTGTCGCGATGGCGCGGACTTCGGACGTGAACTCGGCCACCAGCCAGTTCTTCATCAACGTCGTCGACAACGCAATGCTCGACCACGGCGCCCGTGACTACGGTTATGCGGTGTTCGGCAAGGTCGTGAAAGGCATGGACGTCGTTGACCAGATCGTCAACGTGCAGACCGGCAACAAAGGCGGCATGCAGAACGTGCCGGTGGACCCGATCTACATCAAGACGGCCAAGCGCGTGAACTAAGCTTGCCGCAAGCATAAAAGCCGGGCGCCTGCCCGGCTTTTGCATTTTAGGGACAAGGCCTCTTGAATCAGCGTGAGCAATCGCGTTTTGCTGTGGTCTGAACCGAAGACTGCCATTGAGCTGCTCTCAAGCCGCTGCCTATCACCCCATTGAAAGGAGAGCCCGCTCAAGCGTGGGCGTCATTGCCAATGCTCTATCGCCGTTTTGAACAGCTGATCGATATTTTCCGCGAAGCCCCTTCCGCCGCCCCGCCCAACACCGTCACATCGTTCTACCTGTATTACCTGCGTCAGGTGTGGCCCAGCTTTGCTGCGCTGCTGGTGGTCGGACTGATCGGCGCGCTGATCGAAGTCTCGCTGTTCAGCTACCTGAGTCGCATCATCGACCTGGCCCAGGGCACGCCCAACCCGAATTTCTTCCAGGAACATGCGTTCGAGCTGACGTGGATGGTCATCGTCGCGCTGGTGCTGCGGCCGATCTTCGTTGCGCTGCACGACTTGCTGGTGCACCAGACCATCAGCCCCGGCATGACCAGCATGATCAACTGGCAGAACCACAGTTACGTGCTCAAGCAGAGCCTGAATTTCTTCCAGAACGACTTCGCCGGTCGCATCGCCCAACGCATTGTCCAGACCGGCAACGCGCTGCGCGACTCGGCGGTGCAGTCGGTGGACGCGTTGTGGCACGTGCTGATCTATTCGATCAGCGCGCTGGTGCTGTTCGCCGAGGCCGACTGGCGCCTGATGATCCCGCTGCTGAGCTGGATCATCGCGTTCATCCTTGCCCTCCGGTACTTCGTGCCGCGGGTTAAAGCGCGCTCGGTGATCTCCTCCGATGCGCGTTCCAAACTGATGGGCCGCATCGTCGATGGCTACACCAACATCGCCACGCTCAAGCTCTTCGCCCACACCAATTCGGAGCAGCAGTACGCCCGCGAGGCCATCAGCGAACAAACCGAGAAGACCCAGCTCGCCGGCCGCGTGATCACCGAGATGGACTCCGTGATCACCACGCTTAACGGCATTCTGATCGTCACGACCACGGGCCTGGCGTTGTGGCTGTGGACCCAGTCGCTGATTTCCGTGGGTGCGATCGCGCTGGCGACCGGTCTGGCGATTCGGATCGTCAACATGTCCGGCTGGATCATGTGGGTGGTCAACGGCATCTTCGAAAATATCGGCATGGTGCAGGACGGTCTGCAGAGCATCGCGCAACCGGTAGGCATCACCGATCGGGACGCTGCACCGAAGCTGGCCGTCAGCCGTGGTGAAGTGAAATTTGAGAATCTCAACTTCCAGTACGGCAAGGGCAAAGGCGTGATTCATGGCCTGAACCTGGACATCAAGCCGGGCGAGAAAATCGGGTTGATCGGGCCTTCGGGCGCAGGCAAATCCACGTTGGTGAATTTGCTGCTGCGTTTGTACGACGTACAAGGCGGCCGCATCCTGATTGACGATCAGGACATTTCCCACGTCGCTCAAGAAAGCCTGCGTTCGCACATCGGCATGATCACGCAGGACACGTCGCTGCTGCACCGTTCCATCCGCGACAACCTGCTGTACGGCAAACCGGATGCGACCGACGCCGAGCTGTGGGAAGCCATGCGCAAGGCCCGCGCCGACGAGTTCATCCCGCTGCTCACGGACTCTGAAGGCCGCACCGGGCTGGATGCCCATGTGGGCGAGCGCGGCGTGAAGCTGTCCGGTGGTCAGCGTCAGCGCATCGCCATCACCCGCGTGCTGCTCAAGGACGCGCCGATCCTGATCATGGACGAAGCGACGTCCGCGCTGGATTCGGAAGTGGAAGCGGCGATTCAGGAGAGTCTGGAAACGCTGATGCAGGGCAAGACGGTGATCGCTATTGCTCACCGGTTGTCGACCATCGCGCGGATGGACCGCCTGATCGTGCTGGAAAACGGCGTGATCGCTGAAAGCGGAACCCATGGCGAGCTATTGGCCCACAAAGGTTTGTATGCGCGGCTGTGGGCGCATCAGACGGGCGGGTTTGTTGGGGTGGATTGACCCTTGAAGAGATAGGCCCACGGCGGATGTCCCGGGAGGTTCCGGTGCCGCCTTCGTGAGCAAGTTCACTCCTACAAGGGCTGAGCTTGCCACGAGACATCGGTGTCACGGCGAAGCCGACAAAGCTGCTCTCGCTTGATCGGACCCAAACAGATCGAGCTACACCTGCCGATACGGCAACGCCGCGCGCGCCTCGTCGGCGTACGCCAGAATACCCGCCCGTTCATGAGTCAGGAAATCCGCCACCGCCTCTCTCAACCCCGGATGCGCCAGGTAATGCCACGAGTGTGTGATCACCGGCTCGAAGCCGCGGATCAACTTGTGCTCACCTTGGGCGCCCGCGTCGAAGCGCTTGAAGCCGTGGGCGATCGCGTAATCCATGCCCTGATAGAAACAGGTCTCGAAGTGCAGCCGATCGAACTCGGCCAGACAGCCCCAGTAGCGTCCGTAAAAACTGTCCCCGCCAATCAGGCTGAACGCCATCGCCACCGGCCGCGAACCCTGCCGTGCCAGCACTACGCGAATCGCGTCGGGCATGCGCTCTGCCACAAGGCTGAAGAATTCCCGCGTGAGGTACGGCGTTTGCCCACGCACTTCGTAGGTATTGGAATAACAGGCGTAGACGAAATCCCAATGCGCCTCGCTCAGCTCGTGGCCTTCTAGCCAGTCGAAATCAAAACCCTGCCCCGCCACTTGCTCGCGCTCCTTGCGCATCTGCTTGCGCTTGCGTGAGCTCAAGGCATCGAGGAAATCCTGGAAATCCCGATAGCCGCGATTCTGCCAATGGTACTGGCAGCCAATGCGCTGTAGCCAGCCGGGTTGTTCGGCGAGCAAAGCGTCGGCCACCGGATCGGTGAAGTTGACGTGAACGCTGGACAGCTCCTCGCCCTGGGCATAGCCCGGCAGGCAGGCGAGCAGTTCGCGACCGTCTTCGGGTGTCTTCGCCAGCAGCCGAGGCCCGCTTACCGGGCTGAACGGCACTGCTACCAGCAGCTTGGGGTAATAGGCCAGCCCGGCGCGACGACAGGCGTCCGCCCAGGCGTGATCGAAGACGTATTCGCCGTAAGAGTGCCATTTGCGGTACGCCGGCAGCGCAGCGATCAGCTGCTCGCCCTCGTAATGCAGCAAGTGCTCGGCCCGCCAGCCGGAACGAGGTCCGAGGCTGCCGCTGTCTTCCAGCGAACTGAGAAACGCATGGCGCAGAAAGGGTGAATCGCCCGGTATCAGGGCGTCCCACTGTTCAGGCGCAAGGTCCGACAGCTTATCTAAACGGTGTAACGACATCTCGCCACTCCTGGTCCAGTCCGGTGGTCGCTAACGTTTGCGCAGTATCACTTATTAACAGGGCCTGCACGCGAATTTACTCGATCCGCCGCTCTAGCCCGCGGCTTCGACAAAATTTTCACATGTCATCGACATGACATCACTTCGCCACCGTTTCGTCATAAACGCTGGCAATACTGGCGCCTGTTTTTAGAGCCAGAGGTTCTAAGACTTCCGATTTTTCCCGCCCGCCTTTGGTCGGTTGATCCCTGGATGATTCGGTCATCCCTTCTCGATTACGGAGATTGATATGCGTCTTGCTTCCACGAAAACTGCGGCAGCCCTGTGTGGTGGTGTGCTGCTGGCCATGAGCGTTCCGGCCAGCGCCGCAGTCGACGCGAAACTGCTCGACATGCTCAAGGCCAACGGCTCGATTTCACCTGCCCAGTACGCCGAACTGCAAACCGAGCTGACCAAAGACCAACTGGCTCAGCAACAGGCTCAGAAAGCGACGTCCGACCAGATCGCCGCCGCCACCGCTGCCAAGTCCTCCGAACTGTCTGCCTTCGAGCAGAAAGTGGCATGGGCGGCGAAGACTCAATTCAAGGGCGACGTTCGCGTTCGGCAAGAGACGGTCAAGATCGACGACCAGAACAACAGCCAGGACAAAAACCGTCAGCGTATCCGTGTGCGCCTCGGTGCCTACAGCGAGATCAACCCGCAGGTCAGCACCGGTATCCGCATCGCCACCGGTGGCGACAACAAGGCCAACTCGACGAACGTTGATCAGAACGACTACTTCACCAAGAAAGACCTGTGGCTGGATCAGGGCTTCATCGATTACCACCCGACCAATATCAAGAACCTGCACGTCATCGGCGGCAAAATGGCTCAGCCATGGGTCAGCGAAGGCGACGTGATCTGGGACAACGACATCAACCCTGAAGGTCTGGCCGCGACTTACAGCCTGCCGATCAACAAAGCGTTCGAGCTGTTCGGCAGCGCCGGTACCTACACCCTCAAGGACAACATCAGCGGCGAAGGGACGCAGTTCAAGAACGACCTGCGCCTGAACGCTGCCCAGTTGGGCACACGTGTCGCGATCACCGACAACGTGAAGATGACGGTCGGCGGTTCGGTCTACAACTACGAGAACTCCAATGACTGTAATCCGGCTGCTGCCAGCACCAGCACGACGTTCTGTGGCCTGAGCATCAACGGCAACAACACCACTGACTTCCGTCTGTACGAAGGCTTCGGTCAACTGGACCTGACCGGCTTTGCAGTACCGGTTGGCCTGTACGGTCAATACGTGGTCAACAGCGCCACCAACAGCGACGAAGACACCGCCTGGCTGGCCGGTGTGAAAACCAAGGTGTTCGGTTTCGGTCTGGACTACAACTACCGCGATACACAGCGTAACGCTGTGGTGGGTGCCTTCACCGACTCCGACTTCGCGAACGGCACCACCGGTTCGCGCGGTCACAAGCTGGCGATTTCCTACGACATCGACAAGAACTTCGCCGTCGGTGCAACGTACTTCCTGACCAAAGCGGACTTCGCGACTTCTGCGCTGCCGCGTGATCAGGATGCGAATACGCTGCAACTGGACGTGCTGGCGAAGTTTTAAGAAAGGCAGCCATGAGCTGCAAGTTACAAGCTGAAAGCTTCAAGCGGCGTGCTGCTGCCGCTTGAAGTCGCTGGACCTCATGCCCGCCGTTGCCCTGTCGGATCCCCATCATCCGTTCCGACAGAGCAGCGCCGGGCTTTTTTTGTCTGACGTCGCAAATTTGCCAAACGCTGAAAACTACTGTGGGAGTGAGCTTGCTCACGAAGAGACAAGAACATCCGCTACATCTTCAGCGGTTGAAATGCCATCTTCGCGAGCAAGCTCGCTCCCACGGGTTACCGGCAGGCTGTCAGATCACTTCTTGCGCAAAATCACGCTACCAATCGAATAGCCCGCGCCGAACGAGCTGAGCACGCCCAGCGCGCCGCTTGGCAAGTCGTCCTGGTGCTCGTGAAAGGCGATCACTGAGCCTGCGGAGCTGGTGTTGGCGTAACGGTCGAGGATCACCGGGGCTTCTTCGACGGTGGCGTAGCGGCCCAGCAGTTTCTTCACGATCAGGTGGTTCATGCTCAGGTTGGCCTGATGCAGCCAGAAGCGTTGCACGTCGCCGACGTTCAGCTGGTTCTCGTTCAGGTGTGCAGCCACCAGCTCGGCGACCATCGGGCAGACGTCGCGGAACACCTTGCGGCCTTCCTGAACGAACAGCTTGTCCGCCTTGCCTTCGCCCTCTTCCGCCGCGCGGTTGAGGAAACCGAAGTTGTTGCGGATGTTATTGGAGAACGATGTCTGCAGCTTGGTGCCGACGATATCGAACTGATGCTGTGAGGTCGCCAGGTCAGCACGCTCGACCACCACCGCCGTGGCCGCATCGCCAAAAATGAAGTGGCTGTCACGGTCGCGGAAATTGAGGTGAGCGGTGCAGATTTCAGGGCTGATAACCAACAGCGCGCGGGCCTGGCCCAGCTTGACGCTGTTGCACGCCGTCTGAATGCCGAACGTGGCCGATGAACATGCCACGTTCATGTCGAAGCCGAAGCCCTGAACGCCCAACGCCGCCTGGATTTCGATGGAAATCGCCGGGTACGCCCGCTGCAGGTTCGAGCAGGCGACGATCACGCCGTCGATGTCGGCGGCGGTCTTGCCGGCACGCTCCAGGGCCTGTTTGGCCGCGGCAACGCCCATCTCGCAGAGAATCGACCATTCGTCATTCGAACGCTCGGGCAGGCGAGGCTTCATGCGCTGGGGGTCGAGAATGCCGTCCTTGTCCATCACGTAACGGCTTTTGATGCCGCTGGCTTTCTCGATGAACGCCGCGTTGGATTCCGTCAGTGCCTGAATCTCGCCCGCGTCGATCGCGGCGGCATTTTCGGCGTTGAACTGGGCAACGTAGGTATTGAAAGACTGCACCAGCTCATCGTTGGAAATACTGTTGGCGGGGGTGAAAAGCCCGGTGCCACTGATCACGACTTCGTACACGGTCGTTCCTCTCGAGATAAAAGCAGCTCATTGACGGCAGCAGCTGAACAGCCAGCACAAGCAGGGCGTCGGTGGTTCTGGAACGAAAGTCCCAATGCAACGAGGCAGCAACCCGCTTGGCGGACGACGTATGTTTATGACGCTATGAAGTTTAGCCGCGAAGTTTGCCATAACGGCCGCCTTTTCGCGCTATCGGGTAATGTAATCGGGACTGCGGGCCGAGGGGCATCACCCCTCGACCTGGCTCCATTGCTTGTTCAGCCGCTTGTCCGAGATCGGCACTTTGGTCCCCAACTGCTGGGCAAACAGCGAGACCCGGTATTCCTCCAGCCACCAGCGATACACCACCAGTTCCGGGTCGCGCTTGCCTTCCTGGGCATGTTTGTCGGCGCGGGTCTGGTACTGCGCCCAGAGATTGCCTAGCTCGATGCTCCAGACCCGGTCCTTCTGCGCCTGGCTACCGAGTTTCTCGAGGCGCATTTCGATGGCCTTGAGGTAACGCGGCAGTTCCTTGAGCCACACCGCCGGCGTTTCACGGACAAAACCCGGGTAGACCAGCTTGCTCAGCTGGCCCTTGATGTCGTTCAGCGCCACGGCCTGGGCCAGATCGATCTTGCCCTTGAAGCGCTTTTGCAAGCCGTGCCAGAGCTTGAGGATTTCCAGCGTCAGCTTCGCCAGCCGCTCGGCATGTTCGGTCAGACCGCCACGCTTGCGCTCGGCGAGGGACAGCAGACCGGCGCCGTCTCGCGGCAAGGTCGCTTCGCCCTCAAGGATGCAGCTGTCGAGGCTCGCCAGCAGAATGTCTTCGATCAGCCCATCAACCCGGCCCAGATCGCGATACAGCAACGCCAGCTCGGTCTGGCCCGGCAGCTTGCTGCGCAGGAACTTGGTCGGCTCGGCCAGTTGTTGCAACAACAGCCGTTGCAGGGCTCGACGGTGCTGGTATTCGGCCTCGGCCTGGGTCGAGAAACGCCCTTCCTTGACCGTACCGCCCTCTTCCACCAGCGCCGGATACACCGTCATCGACAGCCCGGCGATCTTTTGTTGAGTCTTTTCGGCCACCGCCGCAAAGCCCTTGGCCTCAACCGGCTGCTGACCTTTCGCCGATTGAGGCACCGCCAACGCGGCTTGTCCCGCCTCGGCAAAACGGGCGGTCAGCTCATCCAGCTCACGGCCTTCACCGAGGAACTTGCCGTTGGCATCGACCACTTCAAGGTTCATTTTCAGGTGGCTTTCTACCTGCTGCGCCGCCTCGGCCCAGGCTTCGTCAGTCACCCGCACGCCGGTCATGCGCAACAACTCGCGGCCCAGTGCCTGAGGCAGCGAGCCTTCGGCGAAGACCATGCGCTGCAACGCGGCTTTGACGAAGTCCGGCACCGGCACGAAATTCTTGCGCAGCGCCTTGGGCAGATTGCGCACCAGCGCCACGCACTTGGTCTCCAGCAGCCCCGGCACCAGCCATTCCAGGCGCTCGGCCGGCAACGACAGCAACAGCGGCGCCGGCACCCGAAGGGTCACGCCGTCGCGCGGGTGGTTCGGTTCGAAGTGATAAGTCAGCGACAGGGTCAGTTCGCCAATTCTCAAGGTGTCCGGGTACTGATTGGCCGTGACTTCGCTGGCTTCCCGGGCGAGCACATCTTCCTCACGCATGATCAGCAATTGCGGGTTCTTCTGGCTTTCCATCCGGTACCAGGCGTCGAACGTCGCGGTCTGGTGGATCTCCGCCGGCAAGCGTTCGTCGTAATAGCGGTACAGGGTCTCTTCGTCGGCCAGAATGTCGCGGCGACGCGCCTTGGCTTCCAATTCGTCGAGCTGTTCCAGCAACCTGGCGTTGGCGGCGAGGCATTTGGCCCGGGACTGGATTTCGCCACGCACCAGCCCTTCGCGGATGAACAAATCACGGGACACCACCGGATCGATCGGCCCGAAATGCACAGGGCGGCGACCGACCACGATCAGGCCGAACAGGGTGATCTGCTCGAAGGCGACGACCTGGCCGCGCTTCTTTTCCCAATGGGGCTCGAAGTGGTTTTTCTTGATCAGGTGGCCGGCGAGGGGTTCGATCCAGTCCGGTTCGATCTTCGCCACCATGCGCGCATACAGCTTGGTGGTTTCCACCAGCTCGGCGGCCATGATCCACTGCGGGCGCTTGCGACCCAGCCCCGACGACGGATGCACCCAGAACCGCCGCTGACGCGCGCCCAGGTAGTCGCCATCTTCAGTCTTCTGTCCGATCTGGCTGAGCAGGCCCGAGAGCACTGCCTTGTGGAATTTCGGAAAATCGGCCGGCTCTTTGTTGACCGTCAGTTGCAGGTCGCGACAGATCAAACTCAATTGACGATGGGAGTCACGCCATTCTCGCAGGCGCAGGTAATTGAGGAAGTTGCGCCGGCACCAGTTACGCAACGGACTGGCGGTCAAGGCCTGGCGCTGTTCTTCGAAGCCGCGCCACAGATTGACCAGCCCGGCGAAGTCGGAGTCCTGATCTTTCCACTGCGCGTGGGCTTGGTCGGCGGCCTGTTGACGCTCCGGCGGACGCTCCCGCGGGTCTTGAATCGACATGGCGCTGGCGACGATCAGCACTTCCTGCAAGCTGCCTTGCTTCGCCGCTTCGAGCAACATGCGGCCCATGCGCGGGTCCACCGGCAGGCGCGCCAGTTGCCGGCCCATCGGTGTCAGATTGTTCTCGCGGTCAACCGCCGACAGCTCTTGCAACAGGTTGAAACCGTCGCTGATTGCCTTGCCGTCCGGCGGCTCGATGAACGGGAAATCGGTGATCTGGCCCAGTCGCAGGTGGAGCATCTGCAGGATGACCGCCGCGAGGTTGGTGCGCAGAATTTCCGGATCGGTGAATTCAGGCCGCGAGAGAAAATCCTCTTCGCTGTACAGGCGCACGCACAGGCCCGGCTCGACTCGGCCGCAACGGCCCTTGCGCTGGTTGGCGCTGGCCTGGGAGATCGCTTCGATGGGCAGGCGCTGCACTTTGGCGCGGTAGCTGTAGCGGCTGATGCGTGCGGTGCCGGTGTCGATGACGTAGCGGATACCCGGCACGGTCAGCGAGGTCTCTGCGACGTTGGTCGCCAGTACCACACGACGGCCCGGGTGGGATTGGAAGATTCGTTGTTGTTCGGCCGGCGACAAACGCGCGTACAACGGCAGGATTTCGGTGTGCTTGAGTTGCGCCTTGCGCAGCATCTCGGCGGCGTCACGGATCTCCCGCTCGCCGGGCAGAAACACCAACACATCGCCGGGGGACTTGCGCTCGCTGCGTTCGAAAGCGGCCAGCTCGTCCAGCGCGGCGAGAATCGCCTGATCGACGGTCAGGTCTTCCTCGACGCTGTTGCCCTCTTCGTCCTGCTGCGCAGTCATCGGCCGGTACCAGGTCTCCACCGGGAAAGTCCGGCCCGAGACTTCGATGACCGGCGCTTTGTCGAAATGCTCGGAGAAGCGCTCGAGGTCGATGGTCGCCGAGGTGATGATGACTTTCAGGTCCGGGCGACGGGGCAGCAGGGTTTTCAGGTAACCGAGCAGGAAGTCGATGTTCAGGCTGCGCTCGTGGGCTTCGTCGACGATGATCGTGTCGTAGCGCTCAAGAAAGCGGTCGTGCTGGGTTTCGGCGAGCAGGATGCCGTCGGTCATCAGCTTGATCAGGGTGTTTTCGTCGCTCTGATCTTCGAAGCGCACCTGATAACCCACCAGTCCGCCCAGCGGCGTGCCGATTTCCTCAGCGACCCGGCTGCCGACGCTGCGTGCTGCAATACGACGTGGCTGGGTGTGGCCGATCAGTCCTTGCTGACCGCGACCGATTTCCAGACAGATTTTCGGCAGCTGCGTGGTTTTGCCCGAGCCGGTTTCGCCGGCGATGATCAAGACCTGATGTTCAAGAATCGCTTTCTTGATCTCGTCACGCTTGGCGGCGATCGGCAGGTTTTCGTCGTAGCGCATCGTCGGCACACTTTGGGCGCGACTCAGCACACGGGCGCACGATGCCTGCACGCGCTCGACCCAATGCGCCAGCTTCGTCTCGTCCGGTTTCTTGCGCAGCTCATGCAATTGCCGGCGCAAGCGATGACGATCGCTGATCATCGCGTGGTCGAGATTTTTGAAGAGTTGGTCGATGGAGGTCGAATCGTCGGTCATCAGGGCGCGGAATCTTTCTATCTGAATGCAGGGCGCGGATTGTCGCAGATTTGGTGGGGCGGAGGCAGGTCTGCATATCTACGCCCTGATAGATCATGTGGCAGGACACCCAATGTGGGACAACGTGAACCCTGTGGGAGTGAGCTCACGAAGGGGCCGGGGGCGTTCAGCCACTTTCTCTAGTGAATGAAACTAAGCCTTCGCGAGCAAGCTCGCTCCCACAGGATCGCAGCCAATTCGAGGTCTCTTACCAACCCACAGGATGGGGATGGACTCAGTCTCGGGAAGGCCGCTGGACTTGTGGGAGTGAGCTTGCTCACGAAGGGGTCAGGGCATTCAGCGATACCGCCGTGACAATCCATGCCCGCTTTAAACAACAAACCCCGCACGCTGGCGGGGTCTGTGGGAGTGAGGGCTGACTTACGCAGGCTTTTTCAGCGCCAGCTTTTTCAGCTCTTCGTCACGCAGTTCGCGGCGCAGGATCTTGCCGACGTTGGTGGTCGGCAGGGCGTCGCGGAATTCCACGCTGCGCGGCACTTTATAAGCGGTAACGTTGGCGCGCATGTGCTCCATGACCTGATCCTTGCTCAGGGTCGTACCCGGTTTGCACACCACGAACAGTTTGATCGCCTCGCCGGATTTCTCGTCCGGGATGCCGATGGCCGCGCACTGCAGCACGCCCGGCAAGGTTGCCAGCACGTCTTCCAGTTCGTTCGGGTAAACGTTGAAGCCGGAGACCAGAATCATGTCTTTCTTGCGATCGACGATGCGCATGTAGCCATCCGGCTGGATGATCGCGATGTCGCCGGTCTTCAACCAACCGTCGGCATCCAGCATGTCGTCGGTGGCGGCCTGGTTTTCCCAGTAGCCCTTCATCACCTGCGGGCCCTTGATGCACAGCTCGCCCACTTCGCCCAACGGCAGCTCTTCGCCAGCGTCATTGATGGTCTTGCACAGCGTCGAGGGCACGGGAATGCCGATGGTACCCATCTGGATCTTCTGGAATGGGTTCACCGACGCCACCGGGCTGGTCTCGGTCATGCCGTAACCCTCGCAGATCGAGCAGCCGGTCACTTCTTTCCAGCGCTCGGCGGCAGCGGTTTGCAGCGCCATGCCGCCTGACAGGGTGAGCTTCAGTGAAGAGAAATCCAGGTGGCGGAAGTCGGCGTTATTGCACAGCGCGACGAACAGCGTGTTGAGCCCGACAAAACCGGAAAACTTCCACTTCGACAGCTCTTTCACCATCGCCGACAGATCACGGGGGTTGCTGATCAGCACGTTGTGGTTGCCGCTCAGCATCATCGCCATGCAGTGAAAGGTGAACGCATAGATGTGATACAGCGGCAACGGCGTGATCAACACCTCGGTGCCTTCATTAAGATTGGCCGCCATCAGCGCCCGGCACTGCAGCATGTTGGCGATCAGGTTGCGGTGGGTCAGCATCGCCCCTTTGGCCACGCCCGTGGTGCCTCCGGTGTATTGCAGCACCGCGACATCGTCGCCGTTCGGCGAAACATCCTGCACCGGCTGACCGCGACCCTTGGCCAGCACGTCGTTGAATTTCACCGCCTTGGGCAGGTGAAACGGCGGGACCATCTTCTTCACGTACTTGATGACGCTGTTGACCAGCAGGCGCTTGAGCGGCGGCAGCAGGTCGGCGACTTCAGTGACGATGATGTGCTTGACGCCGGTTTTGGGCACGACCTTCTCGGCCAGGTGCGCCATGTTCGCCAGGCAGACCAGCGCCTTGGCGCCGGAGTCGTTGAATTGGTGTTCCATCTCCCGCGCGGTGTACAGCGGGTTGGTGTTGACCACGATGAGCCCGGCACGAATGGCGCCGAACACCGCGACCGGATACTGCAGCACGTTGGGCAGCTGCACGGCGATGCGATCGCCGGGTTGCAGGTCGGTGTGCTGTTGCAGATACGCAGCGAATGCACCCGACAGCGCGTACATTTCGCCGTAGGTGAGGGTCTTGCCCAGGTTGCTGAACGCAGGTTTGTTGGCGAAACGCTCGCAGGACTGTTTCAATACGGCCTGTACGTTCGGATACTGATCCGGATCGATATCGGCGGCGATACCTGTCGGATATTTATCCTTCCAGAAGTTTTCGAGCATAAAAGCCGACTCCTCAGCGACAGCGTTTCTACACACCGCTTGGTGCGATGATTTCTTGTGTTTGGAATTGTGTAGTCACTGCTTTTTGTTGGCCGATGGCACAAAAAGCGGGGCGAGCGTATCAGCTTTGCCAAAGGCCGCCTAGAGCCAAAAGCGGGCTCTCTAGTCACATCAACGACTCTTGAATAGGCCACGGTCACGTTTAGAGCAATGAACCTAAATGTCGGAAATGCCTTACGTCGATGTTCATTTACGCGTTCCGATTTAATCCAGCAGAAAGTTACCAGGCAAAAAAAACGGCGTGATCGACACGCCGTTTTTCCGGGGTTGGAAGCTGATGAGCAATCGCCGCAGGATCAGGCGATATCCCGCAGCTCCCGCCGCAGGATTTTTCCTACCGGCGTCATCGGCAAGGATTCACGCAGCACAATCAGCTTGGGAATCTTGTAGCCGGTGAAGTTCTCCTTGCAGTATGCCTTCAACTCCTCGCTGGTCAGCGTTGCATCCCTTGGCACCACGAACAGCTTCACAGCTTCGCCCGAACGGTCGTCGGGAACGCCGATCACCGCACAGTTCGCCACTTTCGGATGCCGTGAAACCACGTCCTCGATCTCGTTCGGGTAGACATTGAAGCCCGAGACGATGATCAGGTCCTTCTTGCGATCGACAATGCGAATGAACCCGTCCGGGTCGATCACAGCGACGTCGCCGGTTTTCAGCCAGCCTTCGCTGTCCAGCACCTCGGCGGTGGCCTCCGGCTTGTTCCAGTAACCGAGCATGATCTGCGGCCCCTTGAGGCACAGCTCGCCGCGCTCACCCACAGGCAGTTCAGCCCCGTCGTCGCTGATGACCTTCGCCGTGGTGCCTGGCACCGGCATGCCCACCGTGCCCAGCCTGGACTGATTGCCATAGGGGTTGGCGGTGGCGACGGGAGAGGTTTCGGTCAGGCCATAGCCTTCGACGATCGGGCAGCTGGTCAGCTCCAGCCAGCGTTCGGCCGTGGCTTTGACCAGCGCGGTGCCGCCGGAGTTGGTCAGGCGCAGGGTAGAGAAATCCAAGTGCTTGAATTCGGGATGGTCCATGAGGGCCACGAACAGCGTGTTGAGGCCGAGCATCGCGGAGAACTTCCACTTCTTCAGCTCCTTGATGAAGCCGCCGATGTCCCGCGGGTTGGTAATCATCACGTTGTGATTGCCGCTGACCATCATGCACATGCAATTACAGGTGAACGCATAGATGTGATAAAGCGGCAGCGGCGCCACCATGATTTCGCTGCCCTGCTTGAAGATCGGCTGCCCGTCCGGCCCGTGCTGCAGCATGCAGGCATAGACCTGCTGCATGTTGGCGACCAGATTGCCGTGGGTCAGCATCGCGCCTTTCGGCGAACCGGTGGTGCCACCGGTGTATTGCAGGACGGCGACATCATCCAGGGCCAGCGGCACGGGTTGCAGACGATCACCCTTGCCGAGCTTGAGCACACGTTTGAACGCAATCGCCTGGGGCAAGTGGTACGCGGGCACCAGCTTCTTGAGCTTTTCCACCGCTGTGTTGATCAGCCAGCCTTTGGCCGCCGACTGCATGTCGCCCATCTTCACTTCGATGAGGTATTCAATGTCGGTGTCCGGCAGCACTTCCTGCACGTTCTTGCCGAAGACGTTGAGGTAGACCAGTGCGCGCGCGCCGGAATCCTTGAACTGATGACGCATCTCCCGGGCGGTGTAAAGCGGGTTGGTGTTGACGACGATGAGGCCGGCGCGCATGGCACCGAACACGGCGATGGGGTACTGGATCAGGTTGGGCATCTGCACGGCGATGCGGTCGCCGGGGTTGAGGTCGGTCTGCTGTTGCAGGTAACCGGCGAACGCTGCTGAATGGCGGTCAAGCTCTGCGTAGCTCAGGGTGACGCCCATGTTGCTGTAAGCCGGCCGATCGGCGTATTGGCGGCAACTGCGCTCAAAGACCTCGACCACCGATGTGTACGCCTGAAGGTCCACCTCAGAAAGAACGCCAGCGGGGCGCTTGTCGTTCCAGAAGTCAGGTTGCATGTTGTTTTTATCCTCTTACCTGAGTGTGCTGGCCCCGTGGAATTTAAACGGGCGTTTGCCGGACGTTAGCAGCTATGGCATAGAAGGCAAATAGTCGTCGGCACGTCATCACCGGTGTGAATCTTGCCGGTAACCAGCCTGCCATCCTGCTACCGCTATACACTCAAGCGAAGCGCTCGCCACTGCGTTTTTTGAGACAACTTTTTACAGGGGCCAAGGAACCGCGATGGAACACGAAGCTTTTTGGCTGGACGCTCAAGATCACAGTCGCCTCTATGTGCATGCCTGGAGGCCGATGGGCAATGCCCGGGCGGTGATCCTGCTGTCCCACGGCATGGCTGAGCACGGCGGGCGCTATGACAGGCTGGGCATGGCGCTGATACGGGCCGGCTTCGCTCTGTATGCCGCCGATCAACGTGGCCACGGCCATTCCGCTTCCTATGGCACCTTGGGTCATTACGCCGATCAGGACGGCTGGAACAAAGTGGTCGGCGACCTGGCTACGCTCAAAGCGTCGATTGCAGTGCGTCATCCGGGGGTGCCGGTGTTCCTGTTGGGTCACAGCATGGGCAGTTACATCGCCCAGGGGTATTTGCTGCACCACAGCGCCAGTTTGCAGGGTGCGATCCTCAGCGGCTCGAATTACCATCCCGTCACTTTTTATCGCTCTGCGGCGCTGGTCGCCCGCATTGAACGCTGGCGGCAAGGGCCGAGAGGGCGCAGCGCATTGATCGAGCACCTGTCGTTCGGCGCGTTCAACAAAGGCTTCAAACCTGCCCGCACCTGCTACGACTGGCTCAACCGCGACCCGGCCGAGGTCGACGCCTACAGCAACGACCCGCTGTGCGGCTTTCGTTGCACCAACCAGTTGTGGATGGACTTGCTCGGCGGCCTGCAACAGATCAGCAAGCGTTCGAACCTGGCGCAGATCGATCCCGGGCTGCCGATCCTGATTATCGGTGGCGAATGTGATCCGGTGAGTGATGGCAAGCGTCTCACGCATCTGGCCGACGCTTTGAGCGGCACCGACCACCCGTTTGTTACGCTGAAAGTCTATCCGCAGGCGCGCCACGAGGTTCTCATCGAGACCAATCGTGAAGAAGTCACCCGGGACCTGCTCGCCTGGCTGGAACAGGCGCTGCAGCAGCCCAGACCTCGCCGCAGCGAATGACGTCAGTGGTTCACCTTTCCTAACTGTCACAGGACACCCCATGACCCAAGTCACCAACACGCCGTACGAAGCCCTTGAAGTCGGCCAGACCGCCAGCTACAGCAAAACCGTCGAAGAGCGCCACATCCAGCTGTTCGCCGAGATGTCCGGCGACCGCAACCCGGTGCACCTGGACGCCGAGTTCGCGGCCAAGAGCATGTTCAAGGATCGCATCGCCCACGGCATGTTCAGCGGCGCTTTGATCAGCGCGGCGGTGGCTTGCGAACTGCCTGGCCCGGGCACGATTTACCTGGGCCAGCAGATGACCTTTCAGAAGCCGGTGAAGATCGGCGACACCTTGACCGTGCGCCTGGAAATCCTCGAAAAACTGCCGAAGTTCCGCGTACGCATCGCCACTCGCGTCTTCAATCAGAACGATGAACTGGTGGTGGACGGCGAGGCCGAAATCCTTGCGCCACGCAAACTGCAGACCGTGAGCCTGGCCGAGCTGCCGCCCATCACCGTGGGTTGAGTCGGCTTTCACCAAACATGACCCCGCCGCAAATGAGCAAACAGCACGCAAAAAAATGGGCAACCGAAGTTGCCCAAAATGCCTTGCGTGCTCTTTTATAGAAAACTCAGCGTCTGCCGCGCCGGGGTGAGTCTCTCCAGATGACCAGGCCGACGCTTGAATAAATCACCATCATCAGCCCCACCGTCATGACGCCGGCTATCACTGCATGGTCGAGAAACATGCGCGTGCCCTCTGCCTAAACCTTCGATGGGCACAGAGTAACCAGTGGGGTGAGGGAGGGATTGACTCAGGTCAATGCCGGCGTGAATCGCAAACAGCAGCCGGTAGACGGGGGATGAACGGAAGGCGGGGTCAACGTTTTTTCGGTTTGCTCTTGGCTTTCTTCTTGCCCTTGCCCAGCGGCATGGCCTGCTCGAACGCGCTTCGCACTTCGTTCAGCCGTTTGTCATTGAGGTCGTGAACACGCTTGGCACGTTCGGCGCTCAGGTCTACCAGTTTTTCGTCATCGCTCATGGCGTATCGCTCGTGAATGCCCGTTGCCGCCAATAATGCGCAATCGGAGCGGCGCTGACCAGCGCCTCAGACTTTCAGGTCGACCCATAAACCCTGGCGCGGCTCGTCGTCGATGATCGGCACCACCGGCACGGTGTCGTCGGCATTGAGGAAATCCCCGGGGATGGCCGGGCCTTCTTCGAGATCGGGATGGCGGTCAGCCACGCGCCGGTCACTGCGGCGGCGTTGATGGCGGCGTTGTTCTTTGCGCAGCAGCACTTCGGCCTGCTCGCGTTCACGTTCGCCCATGTCGATGTTGGTTTCGCTCGAACTTTTTTGAATCGGCGTTACCGGCGGGATGTCCGGGTTGGGTTTGACCGGGTCCAGCTGCGAAGTCACGGGGGCCGCGCTCAGTGGGATCAGCGGTGGCAGCATGGTAATGGTCTCCTGTTATCAAGCTGTCGGCTGACGGTTCGTCGACTTGAGCCGATTCAAGCGCGAGTTTCGACTATGTTTTTCGCAGCAAGTGCCCGCCTCAGGCGCGCCACCCACTCTATCCGGGCGTTTTTACAATGTGGCTTTGGCCTGGGCGCCTTGTTCCGTTAACATAGTCGGCTTTTTCAAGGCGGGAGTCAGGCAGCATGGCGCAGCAGTATCAACCGGGGCAACGCTGGATTAGCGACAGCGAAGCCGAGCTGGGTTTGGGCACCGTTCTGGCTCAGGACGGCCGCTTGTTGACCGTGCTCTATCCGGCCACTGGCGACACGCGCCAGTATGCTTTGCGCAATGCGCCGCTGACGCGTGTGCGCTTCTCGCCGGGTGACACCATCACCCACTTCGAAAACTGGAAGATGACCGTCCGCGAAGTCGACGACGTCGACGGCCTGCTGGTCTACCACGGCCTCAACGCGCAGAACCAGCCGGTGACGCTGCCGGAAACCCAGCTGTCGAACTTCATTCAGTTCCGCCTGGCCACCGACCGCCTGTTTGCCGGGCAGATCGATCCCCTGCCGTGGTTCTCCCTGCGTTATCACACCCTCGAACACACCAGCCGCCAGCTGCAATCCTCGCTGTGGGGCCTGGGCGGTGTGCGCGCGCAACCGATCGCGCACCAGTTGCACATCGCTCGCGAAGTCGCTGACCGTATCGCGCCGCGCGTATTGCTGGCGGACGAAGTGGGGCTGGGTAAAACCATCGAAGCCGGTCTGGTCATCCACCGCCAGTTGCTGTCGGGTCGCGCCAACCGCGTGCTGATCCTGGTGCCGGAAAACCTGCAGCACCAGTGGCTGGTGGAAATGCGCCGCCGCTTCAACCTGCAGGTCGCGCTGTTCGACGCCGAACGCTTCATCGAAAGCGATGCCAGCAACCCGTTCGAAGACACGCAACTGGCGCTGGTGTCGCTGGAATGGCTGGTTGAGGACGAGAAGGCCCAGGACGCATTGTTCGCGGCGGGCTGGGACCTGCTGGTGGTCGACGAGGCCCACCACCTGGTCTGGCACGAAGAAAAGGCCAGCCGTGAATACTCGCTGGTCGAGCAACTGGCCGAAGTCATTCCCGGCGTGCTGCTGCTGACCGCAACGCCCGAGCAGCTCGGCCAGGACAGCCATTTCGCCCGTCTGCGCCTGCTGGACCCGAACCGTTTTCATGACCTGCACGCCTTCCGCGCCGAGAGCGAAAACTATCGCCCGGTGGCCGAGGCCGTTCAGGAACTCCTGGACAAAGGCACGCTGTCGCCCAAGGCCAACGAGACCATCCGTGGTTTCCTCGGCGCCGAAGCCGAGGCGCTGCTGACCGCTGTAGCCGCCGGCGACGCCGAAGCCAGTGCCCGCCTGATCCGCGAACTGCTTGACCGTCACGGCACGGGCCGCGTGCTGTTCCGCAACACCCGCGCCGCCGTGCAAGGGTTTCCGGAGCGCAAACTGCACCCTTATCCCCTGCCCTGCCCGGCCGAATACCTCGAGCTGCCGATTGGCGAACACGCCGACCTGTACCCGGAAGTCAGCTTCCAGGCCAACGGCGAGAGCACTGAAGAAGAACGCTGGTGGCGTTTCGATCCGCGCGTTGACTGGCTGATCGACACCCTGAAAATGCTCAAGCGCGTGAAGGTGCTGGTCATCTGCGCCCACGCCGAAACCGCGATGGACCTGGAAGACGCCCTGCGCGTGCGTTCCGGCATCCCGGCGACAGTCTTCCACGAAGGCATGAACATCCTTGAGCGCGACCGCGCGGCAGCCTACTTCGCCGACGAAGAGTTCGGCGCCCAGGTACTGATCTGCTCGGAAATCGGCAGTGAAGGCCGCAACTTCCAGTTCTCCCATCATCTGGTGCTGTTCGATCTGCCTGCGCACCCGGACCTGCTGGAACAGCGTATCGGCCGTCTGGACCGGATCGGCCAGAAGCACATCATCGAGCTGCACGTGCCGTATCTGGAAACCAGCCCGCAAGAGCGGCTGTTCCAGTGGTATCACGAAGCGCTCAACGCATTCCTCAACACCTGCCCGACCGGCAACGCGCTGCAACATACGTTCGGTCCGCGCCTGTTGCCGCAGCTGGATGGCGGTGACGAGGATGACTGGCAGGCCTTGGTGGCTGAAGCCCGCACTGAGCGCGAGCGTCTGGAGAGTGAACTGCACACCGGCCGCGACCGTCTGCTGGAGCTCAATTCCGGCGGCGCGGGCGAAGGCGAGGCGCTGGTGGAAGCCATCCTTGAGCAGGACGACCAGTTCACCCTGCCGATCTACATGGAAACCCTGTTCGACGCGTTCGGCATCGACAGCGAAGACCACTCGGAAAACGCGCTGATCCTGCGGCCGAGCGAGAAGATGCTCGACGCCAGCTTCCCGCTGGGCGACGACGAAGGCGTGACCATCACCTACGACCGTAATCAGGCGCTGGCCCGCGAGGACATGCAGTTCATTACCTGGGAACACCCGATGGTGCAGGGCGGCATGGATCTGGTGCTGTCCGGCTCGATGGGCAATACCGCCGTGGCACTGATCAAAAACAAGGCGCTGAAACCCGGCACCGTGTTGCTGGAATTGCTCTACGTCAGTGAAGTGGTCGCGCCGCGTTCACTGCAACTGGGCCGCTACCTGCCGCCGGCCGCGCTGCGCTGCCTGCTGGATGGCAACGGCAACGACCTGTCAGGGCGCGTGTCCTTCACCACCCTGAACGATCAGCTGGAGAGCGTGCCCCGGGCCAGCGCCAACAAGTTCATCCAGGCCCAGCGTGACGTGCTCAACCCGCAGATCAACGCCGCCGAAAGCAAGATCGCGCCGAAGCACGCTGAACGTGTCGCGGAAGCACAGCGACGTCTGGCGGCAGACACCGAAGAAGAGCTGGCGCGTCTTACCGCGTTGCAAGCAGTCAACCCGACCGTGCGCGACAGCGAACTGGCGGCATTGCGTGAACAACGTGAACAAGGCCTGGCGATGCTGGAAAAAGCCGCGCTGCGCCTCGAAGCCATTCGGGTGTTGGTCGCTGGGTAATGCAGTAAAGCTCCTTGGGGTGGTAAAAGACCCTGAGTCGGCCGCAAGACTTGTGGGAGCGAGCTTGCTCGCGAAGGCTTAAGTTCAGTCACTAGAGAAAATGGCTGAATGTTCCGTCCCCTTCGTGAGCAAGGTGGAGCGCCACCCCGGTCCCTCCTAAGGGGAAGGTTGGCCGTTCGAACCGGCCTTGGGACACCATACTCTTCAAGGCTTCGCCGTATGGCTCCGTGAGGGTAAAAAGTTTATGGGTGCAAGCGGGTGCACACGCCACACTCCAGACCGATAATGGCTCACCTCAAGGCTGCGATTCGAGGAGAGAGGCCTGGTTTGCGATCCGGAACATTACTAAGAAATCGAACCAGCGATTCACCGTGTGAGTATTGGTGGGATTTTGTGCCGATCATTACATTGGCGCTCACTTGGAGGCGTCCGTATAGCATCCCATCCCTTTGCGGTGTGGGAACCCCCTAGAGTTGCTCGCTGCCACTGACCTGACAGCTTTCAACGGCACCGAATACCGTACTCCCACCCTTGTCTGTTCACTTAGCTGCAAGCCTCGACTTCTCTCGCATTCTGCCCGGCACGATGAACCACAAAAGAAGACGATTGCAGAGTTCACGAAAAAAAGGAAGCTCAGCTCATGGGATGTTCATTGGTAAGCGCTACCGGTGACAGTTAGCTTGCGTACTCAATCCTTCTCGTACTGATACAGATTCCTATGCAATTGAATCTATGACGAAATTTTGTGGCTTTCGTGCTAGTACCGTATCAAAATGGAACAATTCAGCTTTCGGTCTCCACTGGTCGCCATAGGCGAAGACCTGCCATCACGATTGAGAGATCAGGATGGGGACCCAATCAATAGTTTATGGAGAAGAGCGTGGCGAACGAGGAGCTTCAACAGCGAAAAATATTTGTTAATGGTCAACTCAAAGGAACAGTTTTTGGCTCTTTTGAATATTTGGATCTGGGCGGAACCAACTTATCATCGCTAGTTAAGGCAGGGTTGCCAGTAACACTTCCAGCATCGCATACGTATATTTGCTCTCAGTACAAACCTACAAAAAAACCCGCAACATTAATGCCCGACCAAGTATATGTTGATAGAAAATCAGGGCAATTAGCTTGTGTAGCTGTGTGCGAACATAAGAAGCCTGGATTGTTTTCTGGCAACAAGGGAACTACCTACGCTATTTCTGCACAAGAACAGGCTTTGCTTTCAGCTTCCGCGTTGGGCGCTCCTCTAGCCGTGGCGACAGATGGTGTAAAATATTTTTACATCGACACATTCGCGAGTATTAAGACGCAAAGTATCGTACTGCACGCGGAGACTAAATCATTTTCGCCCGCGATTCTTGAAGATTTATTAACCGGTGGAGCGTCTATCGCGAAAGATCCGACACCTTTAGCTGAGCGGATATGGCAACTTATTTGGCACGCAACAAAGGCTGAGCCAAAGGAGTGCTTATTAACATTCGTAGAAATATTCGTAATGAAGTTTCTAAGCGACAATCTTTCTAGCTCTGTACTCCCGGCAGACCTAAGCTTTTATCGCTTAGTTGGCGATCCGGCAGATTTCAAGATCAAAACCGGATTGAGTGAAATAGAATACTATGTCGGTCAGATACGACCAAAAATCAAATCTATCTTCCCCGACAATACTATTTGTGCGGATCCGGACATTGCCAGTCTTTTTGGCTTGAAGACAGTAGTATCAAAAACCTCGGTAATAAATGGTTTTGTATTCCTTCAAAGTGGAAATCAAACACACGAAAGCTATAACGCGACGTTTAGATCGATTATCGAAGCATTCAATGATTTCGGACCGCTAACCAACATTGATCCAGAATTCAAATTACGGCTATATGAAACATTTCTGCGTCGCTCGGCTCGTCAACAGAGGCTAGGTCAGTTTTTCACTCCGCGAAATGTTGTTCGTCCAATGGTTCAAATGGCTCAACTCGAGAAACTACCGGATGGCGCTACTGTTCTAGATCCAGCTGCTGGTGTTGGTGGGTTTGTACTGGAACCGCTCATGTGGGCTGACGCGTTAAAAGACAATATAAAGTTTGAATCAGGTAAGCCACTACGCCGTATCAAAACGATCGGTATTGACGTAGATTCTGATCTTCACATCTTAGCCAAAGCTAATATGCTGCTTCACATTTCTGAGCAAGTTCGAAACCCAGCAACTACCCCGCAGGCCCTAAACCAGGCAATGGCTCAGAGTTTCGTGTTAATGGATGATAACAAAACGCTTGGCTCGCTGATGAATCCGCCAGTTGACAGTGTTGATGTGATACTTACGAATCCGCCGTACGTAACCAGAGGAAGCGCCATCTATAAAGAAACAATAAAAAATGTTTCCGGCTCCCGTAACGGTAAAATTTTGAAAGATTACTACGAAAGGGCTGGGCTAGGTGTTGAGGCGCTTTTTATGCGGTATATATCCGGTGCATTGAAACCGGGTGGACGCGCTTTTGTTGTGGTTCCTCAAGGGTTGTTAAATCGCACTGAGCCCGGCCCGAGACAGCAGCTGTTAGATGAATGCAATCTAATTGCGTCCATTCAATTGCCCAGAAATACTTTTTTTAATACAGCTCAGAAGACATACATTCTAGCTCTTGAACGCAGGCACAGTTCTGTAGACCCTCGTCCTAAAGTTCTTTGCGGGTTAGCGAGAAGTATCGGGGAAACTTTGGATTGGCGTAGAACGCCAACTCCTGCGGATAACGACCTAGCGGATATTGCAGATGCTTTTGTGCAGATGCATGATACAAATAATGCAAATCTGCCCCAGCTAGAGGTTGTGAAAATTGTATCAGCGGATAAATTCAAGGCTGATGATCGATGGGATGTTGTTCGATTCTGGTCAGATGATGAACTGGTGGCGCTAGGTGAGAGTTCTTCTCCGGTTGAACGAACTGAGTTTATCGAAGAGGCGCGAACTACCCTTGAGCAACTTTCCTCGGATCTTGAAGAAGTTAAGGCGGAGTTGGAAAAATTAACTTCTGGCACGATGCGTACCATTTCACTAGCAGATGAGAAATTACTGACTGTTCGCTCAGGCACGCGAATAACTACACAGCAAATCCAGCAAAACCCACCAGAGCAGGGTAATGCGCTAGATGAAGTTCCTGTGTATTCATGCTTTAAAAATGATACGATTTTAAAGGGTGTTGTTTCAAAAAAATGGTTAGAAGGGCACACCAAACGTACACGTGGCGGTGTAACTAAACCTGCCTTCCCGGTTGAGGAGTTTGCGTCAGTTACTGTGAATGCAAATGGCGCGTCAGTAGGCAAGGTGTTCGTGCGTCCTTCCGCGTGTCTTCTCACCGATGATGTAATTGCGGTGCAGCCTCTGGATAGTATAAGTCTTGATCTGCAATACTTGTCAATCGCACTTCAGAGCGCTGTGACCGCAGGAGGCTTCTTATACGAGGCCAAGCTTTTTGTAACAAGGCTTAAAGAGTTGCAAATAAGTATTCCCGTCAATGAGCTTGGCGAATTTGATTTAGATCAACAAAAACACATTGCCTCGGCGACTAAACGATTTGAAGCGATTGTAGAGCGTCTTGGTGAGTTAGGTAGGTGGAGTGCCATGGCTAGAATCGTATAATCTTAATGAGGATTAACGTCACATATTGTTATTGTCAGCGAACTGACCAGTAATTTACGCACTCGGGTGCTGATATTCGCCCATATGGGCACAACAGTTTAAGAATAAAAAACCCTGCTCTGAATCTCTCAGGCAGGGCTTTTTACGTTTTGCTCGGGAGCTAAGTGAACGGTAAGCGCTCCTTAAATCCCATCTAGTCAAAGATGGGCAGCGCGCTTAGGAATGCAGTTGAGGTGTGCAGTTCCACGGCAGCATGGCTTCGCATCTTCCACCGGTTTCGCCAGTGGCAGCCGTTCTAATGCGTGGCGCAGCCACGCATAGGGCTCTTGGCCGTTGGCCTGGTCTCGACCAAACTGTACAGTTGAGCGCTCGCCGTTGCGCCTCTTGAAGTGTCGCTAAACAGCCAGTTCCTGGGCCCGATCACGAACGTTCTGATCGCACGCTCGGCCGCGTTGTTTTCGATAGGCAGAAATCCGGCTTAGGTATAGCGCACCAGCTTGTGCCAGTTGCTGGCCGGGTAACTGATCGCCTTGCCAAGCGCATTTTGCGATCGATACGTGATATCACTATCGTGCTGCTGACTTTTTGTCGAATGGATGGCATTATCCTACGCTCCTATTTTCGCTATAAAAGGCAGTCAACGGATGACCAAATTAGTTTTACGCACGAGACCCTTACTTGTCTATTTAGACAGTAGCGATATATCAAATTTATCAAATCCTGAGTCTCTAAAAGACAATGACGTATTATTGGCACGACAAAAGCTACTGGCATGGATAAAGTCCGGCGATATCGTAGTCCGCTATTCATTAGCGCATATCATGGAAGCCCTACCTATATCTAAGGAGGCAGCGGAGCTAGGAAAACTTCGGATAGAATTAATAAAATTACTTTGTGGGGATAAGGTTTTTTTAGATCCGATTACAATTTTTCTAAACGAACTCAATGGAACTCCACTTGAAAGTGTTCTGAACGATAGTGGATGTTGGTTTCCTGCTATGGATGAGCTTTGGAGCGAGGAAACTGACAAACCAGGTGACCCTCCGAAAAACAGGTCCGAAAGACGCAGAGCAAAATCTTTGGCGAAGAAAAACTATTTCATAGCCAGCAATCCTGAGGCTGTGAAATTTGTTCAAGAATTTCCTATCAAAAAAAGCGCCGTTTTAGATATGATCTTTGGCTCAGGATCTCAGAATCCTATTGGAAAAGCCATACAGAGCTCTACGAAGGATCTAGATTTTCTATTCAAATGGTACATGTCAAATTGGGATGGTTCAACGGCGTTCACACTGGCGACACGCAAGGCTGGTGAAGAGTTTAGTGGGATTCTTGCTGAAGGCTCCAAGCAAGTTAAAGAGGAATACGAGAAATTAGTACAGGAGAAGAATGAACTCGCCTATATTAATGAGCAGTTGGGTACACTGGCAAGAAAAATTGCTGAGCAGGCTCCGCGAGAAATTGTGGCGGCTCTGACGGAGGGGTCATTGCCTCCAACGGTGGAGGCTAACTTTGAAACATTACCGTCGGTAACTTCCTTCTCTAACGTAGGCGCGCAGATTTTCCTTGCGTCCGTTGCCTCTACTAAAAATGCACGAAAACCACGACGTAGCGATTTCGGAGATCTAATTCATGTGATTTACCTGCCATATGTGGATGTATTCAGTGCAGACGGTGCGACTTCAGACTACATTCGGAAAGCAAATGTGAAAACAAATGCAGCTATTGTTACTGGGCTACCCGCATTAATCACTAAAATTCAAAGCGTTCTGAGCTCATCCAATAGTTAACTCTGGTTGCTCTATCTTTACAGGCGACGTGTAACGTTTACCCGTTAGACGCTTGCGCCTCGTCGAAAAAAAGATAGGCCATGGCAACTTCAATAGTTACCATGGCTAGTAATCGGAGTATGGCAATATTGATACTTATCAGACAATATCAAGTTCTTAGCTGTAAATCATCCATAATATTTTCAACATCCGCTACGTGATATCTTGGTTTTTCACTCTGCGATGAATTGATTTGACCGCGCTATCACAGCTGAACGTTAGATGATAAGAGCCACTTTAAACGGCGACCTAAGGTAAGACCTGTCTAGAAAGGGTTAACCACCACCTTGAGCGTTCTTCTTGTCGACTGCTGCTGCGATAAGAGGAGCTTTTTTTCTGAGCCCCTCAAGCGTGAGTTCTTCCTCCTCATACATCCTGTACCACTCTCGGCGAACTCGGAGGGCTCGCTCGTCATCTCTGATTGGGAGATTATCCAAGGTGCTTTTTGCTAGGTCTTTAAATTCAACAGGAATTAGATCAGTGGCAATAAGCTGCATTGACGGAAGTAGAATTTCGAACCATCCTTCGCAGACTACGAAAGGGTCCAGAACTATAGAAGCTTGCTTTTTGTTTTTTGAGGAGTTTACCCATCCTTCCACATACCTAAAATTTTCCCATTCATACGCTAGAGAGTTATCTTCTTTCCAGCTGACGAAGTGATCAACAGTGCCGCTCGGAATATACATTGCCCCGAAAGCACAACGATTTGAAAAACCATCGGCTAAGACTTGGCGAAAAGGTGACCACTTATCCGCCGGGCGCTCGCAGTTGGGATTCTCTCTCAACCAACCTGCTCCAGCTTTCCGGCACCGGACGTCAAATGTTGAAGGTTCCTTAATAGGATTGGGGATAGGGATCATTTTATCGATCCTTTGATTTTCTTTTTCTCTGTCCAAACAATCCAGCGCGGCCAAAAGTGGTCTCCGCCAGGTAAAACGCGGATTAGCTCGTTGTGGATTTTTCGCTCTGTATTTAATTTTTCGGGTAGACCTGAGAAGTCTCTGCGCATCCATGACTCGGCAGCTTCGATCGCAGATTCGGCCTCTATGGATCTTGCTTGTTGCATCCCAAAAGTATCGGATACTAGCCAGTTGACAACATCACCTTGTTTTGCCCAAACCTCTGGCTCTATCACTGCCTGTCCATTGTTCAAGCGAATATGGAATACAGAGTCTTTTGCTTCGTCGAATGATGGCTCTGCAGATGCGAGCACCAGTGGCGAGTGCGTTGCGACAATCAATTGAACCGAAACCTTTTCGCGCGTCATAGCCTTCATTACATTTAAAAGAGCTGGAACGATTCGCCTTTGCCATTGCGGATGAAGGTGACATTCAATTTCATCAATAAGAAATATAATTTCTTTAGCCGGATTTGTTCCTCTAATTTTGCACGCCCGCTGGTGCCCGCTCCAAGTCCATACGATTAAATAAGCTAAAGCGGCGATACGGCGCATTCCTGCCGAAGCATGCGTTAAAGGAACATCTTCGCCATATGGCATTCTAAGCGTTGGATATAAGGTCTCATCAATTGTCCCTAGGTATCTGGGAGGTCCCGGCTCGAGCTTCTCTAACCCGGATGGGGAAAGGGCATCAAGGGCTTTAGTGAGTTCGTTAAAAGTTGTATTTTTCGCTACTTGTTGCCAGCGCACCCAATCCGCAATTAATCCATTACAGATATTTGTCCCCTTTTCCGACGTTGCGCCGTTCCAGACTTCATCTGGTGTAAAGTTGAATGCCCGAATCTTCTCTTCGTGTTCTTCCTCAGCTCCGCTCCAGTAATTCCTGGCTGGATCCCACGCGGAAAAACTTCCATCGACACCTGCATAGATCACTACGCCAGGAATTGCAGGCCTAGCTTTTGGTTGTGGCCAGAGGCCATTTTTGAAGAAGATTTCGCCACTTTTATTTCCTGCGGTTACTTTACTGTATTCAAAACTGATGCTTGGTGTTTTGAACGCCTCGCGAGGGGTTGCTACAGACTCCCTTGCCCAGGTTCGGGTCAATACCCACCAAGCAGTGTCCAAAATGAAGCTTTTACCTAGACCGTTATCGCCGGTAATAAAATTGAGTCGCTCAGAAAATCTTATGGGACCCAGCTCGTTGGCTGGACCAACTCCCTTCAGGTGCAAGGACTTCAACATGCGTCTGGTCTCGGAGTGATAGATAGGTAGTGAGTTTAATGCGAAAAAAATTACTCATCTACAATAGATGCCGAAACGGTCACGATCTTTCGCGAAAACCAAGGTAATCGAAGTGGCGGGACACTGCGACCAATCCGCTCGATCGAGGACTCCGACAACGCTAGCAACCGTAACGGACGGGTGACAGGGCTGTCCTGCTGAGAAGTGGCCTGCCTCTCGAAAGGATCGATACCCTTCAGTCCTTATGGGCTACTGGGCTACTGGGCTACGTCTGTCCGTTTGTCCGTTTGTCCGTTTGTCCGTTTGTCCGTTTGTCCGTTTGTCATCAATGTGGCTTTCCTGTTGGACGATGACGAGCATTTGCGTCTACTGCTATGAGAATGATAGAGACAAAAAGGACAGCTAAAACATAGGAATTTCCGTGTATCCGAATGCGAGAAAATTATTGAGTTATACGTTCTCATGAAAAAAACACCCTACGGATTTTTTACCAGACAACGCCGGGCCGTAAGAGATAATCGCTGAATGTCCTTTGTGGGCTGACCTTAAATTGGCCCTCCCACGGGGGTCGCATTTCTTGCGAGACAGGGCGGCTCAAGGACGAAGGAGGATATCCCTATCAATCACTCGCAATCCTTCAAGCAACCGACGGCTCCCCCACCGGCTCATCCGCCACCATTCCCTCGCGCATCCGCTGCGCATCGGCGCTGAAACACGTCGACGCCTTCACCAGAAACACCAGCGCGAAAAACAGCGCCACCGGTATCAGGTACATCGCATCGTGCAGTCCCACCGCCTTGAACGGTTCGGTCATTTGTTCGACCTGCGCGGCGTACATGGCCGAGTGAGCGAAATGGTCGGACAGCAGTCCCACCACCACTGGCCCCAGGCCGCCGCCCAGCAGATACAGACCGGCAAAAAACAACGCCATGGCCGTGGCGCGCAGCCGGGGCTGCACCACGTCCTGAATCGCGGTGTAAACGCAGGTGTAGAAGTTGTAGGAAAACAGCCAGCCCAGGCTGAATACACCCACGAACACGCCGATTTCGATGCGCCCGGCGTGCAGCGCATAACCGGTACACAGCGTCGCGACCACCATGCTCACGGCGGCAAACATCAGGCGGCCGTTGCTCCAGCGTTGATGCAGCTTGTCCGCCACCCAGCCGCCGAGGGTCAGTCCTACGAGCCCGGTCACGCCGACGATAAGGCCGGTGGCCATCGCGGCGTCCTGCAAAGGCAGCAGAAAGTAGCGCTGCAGCATCGGCACCATGAACGAGTTGCACGCGTAGGTGGCGAAGTTGAACGCCAGACCGGCGAGCACCAGCCAGCGGAACGTAGGAATCGACAGCACGCGGCGGATCGGCCGGTCGATTTTCTCCTGGGAAATGGCCACGCTTTCAGCGGCGCCCCGGACTGGCTCGCGGATGAAGAACATGAACACCGCCAGCACCAGCCCCGGCACCGCAGCGATGAAGAACGGCGCGCGCCAGCTGCCGAACGCCTGCACCATCGCGCCGATGGTGAAGAACGCCAGCAGCAGCCCCAGGGGCAATCCCAGCATAAAGATGCCCATGGCCCGGGCGCGGCGGTGGGCGGGGAACAGGTCGCCGATCAACGAGTTGGCCGCTGGCGCATAGCTGGCCTCACCAATGCCCACGCCCATGCGCACCAGCAAAAACCCCCAAAAACTGCCGACCAGGCCATTCACCGCCGTCAGCCCACTCCATACCGCCAGGCCCCAACCCATCAATTTGCGCCGCGAGCCGTTGTCAGCCATGCGCCCCAGCGGAAGACCGGCCACGGCGTACACCAGCGTGAAGGCGGTGCCGATGATGCCGAGCTGAAAATCGCTCAGCGACCATTCCTTGCGGATGGGTTCAATGATGATCGCGGGGATCGTGCGGTCGAAGAAATTGAACAGGTTGGCCAGAAACAGCAGAAACAGAACGCGCCAAGCGTTCCTTGCCTGAATAGAGTGGTCCATGGGGCGATCTCTTTCTTGTTATAGGAGGCTGTCCCGGCTGACGCTCCGGTTTGCCTGAAATCTAGTCACCCCATGGCACTCTGTCTGTGAACATTCGCCCCGCTGATAACGGCCCATGTAAGGCATGCCTCAGTCCGACCGTGACTCTCACGTGAAGCGCGCGTTCAGTGAGATATTCCGCTACCGGCAACACACCGGTAGTTACCGCCCTACCCACTTTGCCATCACTTGGCGCACCATTTTTGAGCAGCTTTCAGCATCACGCCCTTTCATGGATCAACACCCAGGGTGCGACGACGACGGCCCACAGCGGCGGATCGCGCTCGAAAAGATCCAGAGCCTTTGATTCAGAGACCTTACCGACCTCCCCACTCTTGAGCCACGCCGCCACCTGCGCCTCGCGGTTCTCGGCAAATGCCTCTGCCACGGCGATCAAATCCAGCGTCGGCTCGACCCACAACAGGGCACCCTTCGCAAAGAATGGTTGCAATTCTTTCCAGGTAATCGAAGCGGTTTCGCCAAGCAGCTTGGCATAGAGGGTGCTAGGTTCTTGCGTCATGGGTTTTCACCGTATTGGAAATCGGCGCAATGATAGCGCCGCCATTCATACCGACAAACCCGGATTCAAGTGATTGATTGCAGGGAAGTTCGCGCTAGCTGACCGGTTGCTCGTCTGAGAAGACGAAACCAGCCGCCTGATTGTGTATCTTTCTGTCGATTAAGCGACATCCACAGGTTTTGGCCCCCGCAGCCAGCTATTCAAGCGCTCGACCGGCGCTCTAAACTGTTCCGGTACAGTTGCTGGGGTGCGGCCTGGAGATTCAATCCGGTCCTGCAGCTTTGGCCGTCAGGATTATAAAAACGACAACGCAAGAGTGGAGCATCATGACTAAGGGTATTAATCAGATTTCCAAGCTGTTTGCCGCACTGGTTCTGGCGGGGGTTGCCAGTCACTCGTTCGCAGCTGACACCATCAAGATCGGCATCGCCGGCCCTAAAACCGGTGCAGTGGCCCAGTACGGCGACATGCAGTTCAGTGGCGCCAAGATGGCCATCGACCAGATCAACGCCAAAGGCGGCGTTGACGGCAAGAAGCTTGAAGCGGTTGATTACGATGATGCCTGTGACCCGAAACAAGCGGTCGCCATCGCCAACAAAGTGGTTAACGACGGCGTCAAGTTCGTGGTTGGTCACCTCTGCTCCAGCTCCACTCAGCCTGCTTCGGACATCTACGAAGACGAAGGCATCATCATGGTGACCCCGGCGGCCACCAGCCCGGAAATCACCGCCCGCGGTTACAAAATGATCTTCCGCACCATCGGCCTGGACAGCGCCCAGGGCCCGGCCGCTGGCGACTATATCGCCAAGCAGGTCAAGCCGAAGATCGTTGCGGTCATCCACGACAAACAGCAATACGGTGAAGGCATCGCCACCGCCGTCAAGCAGACCCTGGAAAAAGACGGCGTGAAAGTCGCCCTGTTCGAAGGCATCAATGCCGGCGACAAGGACTTCTCCTCGCTGATCGCCAAGATGAAGCAAGCCAACGTCGACTTCGTCTACTACGGCGGCTACCACCCTGAACTGGGTCTGATCCTGCGTCAGGCACAGGAAAAAGGCCTGAAAGCCGGCTTCATGGGTCCGGAAGGCGTGGGCAACGCGTCCATCTCGCAGATCGCTCAGGATGCGTCCGAAGGTCTGCTGGTCACCCTGCCGAAATCTTTCGATCAGGACCCGGCCAACAATGAGCTGGTCGCTGCGTTCAAGGCGAAGAAAGAAGACCCAAGCGGTCCGTTCGTGTTCCCGGCCTACGCCGCTGTTGAAGTGATTGCCGACGCGATCAAGACCGCCAAGTCAGAAGACACCGCCAAAGTGGCTGCAGCCATTCACGCCGGCACCTTCAAAACCCCTACCGGTGATCTGTCGTTCGACGCCAAGGGTGACTTGAAAGACTTCAAATTCGTCGTTTACACCTGGCACAAAGATGGCACCAAGACTGAAGCCCCTGTGAAATAACGCAGCCTTCATGCTTACCCGAAGCCCACTGCAACCGCAGTGGGCTTTGTTTTAGCTGGGCAGCGAATTTCACAAGAATTCCGATCCCTGAACATCTTGAAACCGCACCAGTGACCCACTGGGCTCGTGCCGGACGCGGACGTAGATCACGACGCGCGAGCGGGAAAAAACTTCACCAGTGAAACACCAGGCAGGTTTTTAGGAGCACTCAGCAATGCCGATAGATCTCTATCACTTTCTTCAACAGCTGGTTAATGGGATGACCATTGGCAGCACTTACGCCTTGATTGCCATCGGCTACACCATGGTTTACGGCATCATCGGCATGATCAACTTCGCCCATGGCGAGGTGTACATGATCGGGTCGTATGTGGCGTTTATCGCTCTGGCCGGTCTGACCATGCTTGGCCTGGACAGCCTGCCCCTGCTGATTACCGCAGCCTTCGTCGCCAGTATTGTGGTGACCAGCGCCTACGGTTACGCCATCGAGCGAGTTGCCTATCGCCCGTTGCGCGGTAGCAACCGTTTGATCCCTCTGATTTCCGCCATCGGTATGTCGATTTTCCTGCAGAACACCGTGCTGTTGTCGCAGGACTCAAAAGACAAATCGATCCCCAACCTCATTCCCGGCAACTTCGTTTTCGGCCCCGGCAGCACCCATGAAGTGGTGATCTCCTACATGCAGATCCTCATCTTCGTCGTCACGCTGGTGGCCATGCTCGGCCTGACCTGGTTCATCTCCCGCTCTCGCCTGGGTCGCGCCTGCCGTGCCTGCGCCGAAGACATCAAGATGGCCAACCTGCTGGGGATCAACACCAACAACATCATTGCCCTGACCTTTGTCATCGGCGCTGCCCTGGCGGCCGTCGCTGCGGTACTGCTGAGCATGCAGTACGGCGTGATCAACCCGAACGCGGGTTTCCTCGTCGGCATCAAAGCCTTCACCGCTGCGGTACTGGGCGGCATCGGCAGTATCCCGGGCGCGATGCTCGGCGGTCTGGTGCTGGGAATCGCCGAAGCCTTTGGCGCCGACATCTTCGGCGACCAGTACAAGGATGTGGTGGCGTTCGGTCTTCTCGTATTGGTGTTGTTGTTCCGGCCAACCGGCCTGCTGGGCCGTCCGGAGGTTGAAAAAGTATGACCAGGAATCTCAAATCGGCCCTCTTCAGCGCAGTGCTGGTGCTGGCCGTCGCTTACCCGATCCTCGGGCTCAAACTGGACATCGTCGGGATCAATCTCGCGGTGGTCGGCGCCAGCACCACCACCGTGCTGGTGATTTTCGCCGCGGCGTTTCTGATGTTCCTGCGGGTGCTGTTCAACGAACAGATCAGCGCCATGTGGCGTTCGCGCCCGCAGAAACAGCTGATGTCGGAAAAGACCAGCAACTTTCTGACCCTGCCGTCGACCCAACGCTGGTTCCTCGGCGCGCTGGTGATTGCTGCGCTGGTGTGGCCGTTCTTCGGTTCCCGCGGCGCAGTGGACATTGCGACCCTGATCCTGATCTACGTGATGCTCGGCCTTGGCCTGAACATCGTTGTCGGTCTGGCGGGTCTGCTCGACCTGGGCTACGTCGGCTTTTACGCCGTGGGCGCGTACACCTACGCCCTGCTGCAGCACTACTTCGGCTTCGGTTTCTGGATCTGCCTGCCGCTGGCAGGGCTGGCGTCGGCGACGTTCGGCTTCCTGCTCGGCTTCCCGGTCCTGCGCTTGCGTGGTGACTATCTGGCGATCGTGACGCTGGGTTTCGGTGAAATCATTCGCCTGTTCCTGCGTAACCTGACCGACATCACCGGCGGCCCGAACGGTATCAGCAACATCGAAAAACCAACGCTGTTCGGCCTGACCTTCGAGCGCAAGGCTGCCGAAGGCATGCAGACGTTCCACGAATACTTCGGCCTGCCCTACAACTCCATCAATAAGGTGATCTTTCTCTACCTGATCGCCCTGCTGCTGGCGCTGCTGGCGCTGTTCGTGATCAACCGGTTGCTGCGCATGCCCATCGGCCGCGCCTGGGAAGCCCTGCGTGAAGACGAAATCGCTTGCCGCGCGCTGGGTCTGAATCCGACCATCATCAAGCTGTCGGCCTTCACCCTGGGTGCTGCGTTCGCTGGTTTCGCCGGCAGTTTCTTCGCCGCGCGTCAGGGTTTGATCACGCCGGAGTCGTTCACCTTTCTGGAGTCGGCGATCATCCTCGCCATCGTGGTTCTGGGCGGGATGGGCTCGCAACTGGGCGTGATCCTCGCCGCCGTCGTGATGATTCTGTTGCCTGAACTGCTTCGCGAATTCAGCGAATACCGGATGCTCGGCTTCGGCGCCTTGATGGTGCTGATGATGATCTGGCGTCCGCAGGGCTTCCTGCCGATGCAGCGTCCCGTCATGAAACTCAAGGGGGAGCGCTGATGAGCCGTCCACTTCTGCAAGCGTCCGGCTTGTGCATGCGCTTTGGCGGTTTGCTGGCCGTCAACGGCGTCGGTCTGACCGTTAACGAGAAGCAGGTCGTGTCGATGATCGGCCCGAACGGGGCCGGCAAGACCACCGTGTTCAACTGCCTGACGGGTTTCTACAAACCCACCTCCGGCACGATTCTGCTGGACGGCGAGCCGATCCAGGGCCTGGCCGGCCATGAAATCGCCCGTAAAGGCGTGGTGCGGACGTTCCAGAACGTGCGCCTGTTCAAGGAAATGACGGCGGTGGAGAACCTGCTGGTGGCCCAGCATCGCCACCTCAACACCAATTTCCTGTCGGGCCTGTTCAAGACCCCGGCGTACCGCAAGAGCGAGCGTGAGGCGATGGAATATGCCGAGCACTGGCTGGAAGCGGTTGACCTGAAGGAATTCGCCAACCGTCCTGCCGGCACGCTGGCCTACGGTCAGCAACGCCGCCTGGAAATCGCCCGCTGCATGATGACGCGCCCGCGCATTCTGATGCTCGACGAGCCGGCGGCCGGTCTGAACCCTAAAGAAACCGAAGACTTGAAAGCGTTGATCGGCGTGTTGCGCAACGAGCACAACGCGACGGTGTTGCTGATCGAGCACGACATGAAGCTGGTCATGAGCATTTCCGACCACATCGTGGTGATCAATCAAGGCACGCCGCTGGCCGATGGCACGCCCGAGCAGATCCGTGACAATCCTGAAGTGATCAAAGCCTATCTGGGGGAAGCGTAAATGCTGCAGTTCGATAACGTTTCCACGTTCTACGGCAAGATCCAGGCATTGCACGGTGTCAGCATCGATGTGCAGCAGGGTGAGATTGTCACGCTGATCGGCGCCAATGGCGCGGGCAAATCGACGCTGTTGATGACGCTGTGCGGTTCGCCGCGGGCGCACAGTGGCAGCATCCGCTATATGGGTGAAGAGCTGGTCGGTCTGGAGTCGTCGGTGATCATGCGCAAGAGTATTGCGGTGGTGCCGGAGGGCCGTCGTGTGTTCGCGCGTCTGACGGTGGAGGAGAATCTGTCGATGGGCGGGTTCTTTACCGACAAGGCCGATTATCAGGTGCAGATGGATAAGGTGCTTGAGTTGTTCCCGCGTCTGAAGGAGCGTTTCAATCAGCGCGGCGGGACGATGTCTGGCGGCGAGCAGCAGATGCTGGCGATCGGGCGTGCCTTGATGAGCAAGCCGAAGCTGTTGTTGCTGGATGAGCCTTCGCTGGGTCTGGCGCCGATTATTATTCAGCAGATTTTCGAGATTGTTGAGCAGTTGCGGCGGGATGGGGTGACGGTGTTTCTGGTGGAGCAGAATGCGAATCAGGCGTTGAAGATCGCTGATCGTGCGTATGTTCTGGAGAATGGCCGGGTGGTGATGCAGGGGTCGGGGGCGGAGTTGCTGGTTGATCCGAAAGTGCGGGATGCTTATTTAGGCGGGTAAAGCAGGATCAAGGGCGTCTGCCTGGGGGCAGACGTTTCGCCTTCGGCGAGTTACTTGATAAAGCCCCAAGTAACCAAGGGCTTAGTGCTCCTGGTTGGGCCCTTCCTTCGTCAGGGTTCCTTCACTCCGGTCTCGCTCCGTGGGCCCGCGCCGAACGGGCATCCATGCCCTGACGGCGCTCTCGCCGCATCCCTGCGGCTCGGCCCACTCCGCGAGACCTGCGTTCAGCCTGCACCCAAGTCGCGTTTTGCGGTGTCTGGGCATCTTGTGTTTGAAGATCAAAAGCGCTCTTAAAGCAGATCAAGGGCTTCCCGGCTGAAGCCGATCCTAAAGGATGTCCGCGGTGCTTTTTAGTGGGACCGGCTTTAGCCGGGAAGAGGCCAGTGGCTGCGCCATCAATTTTGAATATTAAACCTGCCTGATCGCCCCCGTTCGACCTGTTGATGATCGTTCCCCCGCTCCGCGTGGGAATGCATCCCCTGACGCTCCGCGTCAGCTATGTTCTCGCCCCAACAACAAAGCCAATCCCCTGCGCTCTCAGAGCTTTTCCAGCGCCGCGGTGCTGCGCTCGAACCATTCGCCCAAATAATCCGCCATGACTTGAACCCGCCTCGGCAGCCGTCCTTCGAAGGGGTGGACCAGGTACAGCGATGAAACAGGCGTCTGGTAATCCCGCAGCAACCAGTGCAGTCGCCCGTCTTTCAGTTCTTCATGAACCATATACGACGGCAGGCGGGCGATGCCGGCGCCGACCAGTGCGGCTTTTTTGAGGAGGCCGTAGTGGTTACTGGCGAAGGTGCCGCGTACGTTGACGCGGCTCAGTTCGTGTTTCTGGTGGTAAGCCCACGATTCGCGGCCTGTGTGGTGGCTGTTGAGCAGGCATCGATGCACCCGCAGTTCTTCCGGGGTGTGTGGGGTACCGTGTTTGGCGAGGTAGGCCGGGCTGGCGCAGGTCAGTTCCTGTAACGACAGCAACGGCTTGGCGACCAGGCGCTCATCGATGCCCACGCTGGAGCGTATGCCCAGGTCAAAGCCATCACGGCGCATGTCGCGGAAGTGGTTGTTGAGGTCTAGCTCGACCTGCACGTCGGGGTAGGTCTGGGCGAATTCGGTGAGCAGGGCTTCAAAGAAGGTTTCGCCCAAGGATACCGGCACGGTCAGGCGCACGGTGCCGATCAGGCTTTCGCTCAGGTAGGCCATGGCGTCGCGAACGCGGTCGCGTTGGGCCAGCAGCGCGCGGGCCTCCGGCAGCAGAATGGCGCCCGCCGAGGTTAAGGTGAGGCTGCGGGTGGTGCGATGGAGCAGCGTCACGCCGAAGTTTTTTTCCAGTTTGCTGATGCGCTTGGACAGTTGGCTGGTACTGGTGTCCAGCCATTGCGCAGCCAGGGTGAAGCTATTGGCCTCCACCAGCATCGCGAACGCGGCCAGGTCGTCCATTTCGCTCATGATTGTTTCCTTTCTGACAAACCGGGATTGCCGTTTAGCCCCTGTTTCGGTGGGAAAAGGCGACTCACACTGAGCGCCTGATCCATACCAGGGGGAAACCGCATCATGAAAATTCTATTGATTGGCGCCAGCGGCACCATTGGCTCGGCGATCGAGAAAGAGTTGGCGCCACGCCACGAGATCGTTCGCATCGGCAGAACCGGCGCAGACGAGCACGTCGATATTAGTGACAGCGACTCGATCCGCAAACTATTCGAACGGACAGGCCCTTTCGACGCATTGATTTGCGCGGCCGGCAATGTCACCTTCGCGCCGCTCGGCGAGATGACCGCCGACTCCTTCGCCCTGGGCCTGCGCGACAAGCTGATGGGACAGGTCAATCTGTTGCTGATCGGCCGGGAATTCGCCAACGACGGCGCGTCCTTCACCTTCACCACCGGCGTTACCAGCGTCGATCCGATTCGCACCGGGGCGTCTGCCAGCCTGGTCAACGGCGCCATCGACGCCTTCGTGCGCGCCGCCGCCATCGAGATGCCGCGCGGCATGCGCGTCAATTCGGTCAGCCCCACAGTGCTGGTGGAAGCCATGGGCAGCTACGCGCCGTACTTTCGCGGCTTCAAGCCGGTTCCGGCTGCGGATGTCGCATTGGCGTACGCAAAAAGTGTCGAAGGGCTACAAACCGGACAGACCTATCACGTCGGTTAATCGCCCCTTGTGATGCGCGAGCAGGCTGAGTAACGTGGCGGCACTTGTCTGGAGACCGCCCCATGTCCGCTGCTCGTTCTGCCCTGATGTTCGCCCTGTTGCCCCTGTTCGCCGGCTGCCAGTTGATGCCCATGTCGTCCAATGACAGCAAGGTGTCGACGGCCGGCATGATCCGCATGCAGGGCACCCTCAGCGGTGACGGCGGCAAACTGTTCTTCGCCCCGTGCAACGAGCAGCGCCGCTATGCAGTAACTGACAAGGGCAACACTGGCGTCTTGCAGGAAGCCGCCTCGGTGGTGGACAAGAACGGCAAGGCGTTCGCCGATGTACGTGGCAACTTCGTCGCGAGCAAGGCCCAGGGCAGTGACGGTCAGGCCGACATCTATCAGCTGTACCGCGTCGAGCGCCCGAGCGGTGCCTGCGAGGACCCCAATTTCAAGCGCCTGACGATTCATGCCAGCGGCAACGGTCCGAAATGGAACCTCAACGCCAGCGGCAAGGGTCTGGTGCTTGAGCGCGAAGGCCAGGAGCCGTTCGCTGTGCCGTACATGGAAGAGCAGATGCCCGAGGGCCGCTTCAACCTGATCACCGACGCCAACAATCAGCACGTCGAGCTCTACGTCGCGCCGTTGCGCTGTGTGGACCCGTCGAACGGCTCGGTGCAGCACCTGACCGCCGAACTGCGGGTCAACGGCCAGGTTCAGCGCGGCTGCGCGTACTTTGGGGCGATGCGTAACGATTGATGGAGTGGCGGATGTCGTCGCTCGGGCCACCGCTCCCTGCCCAATGTGGCTTATAATCGCGCGCTCTTGTAGTGCTGCCGGGCCGATCCTGCGGCCCGAAACCGGATCTTTCAATGTTACGAATCACCGAATTCAAACTGCCGCTGGACCACGCGGACGACGAACTGCGCCCCGCACTTCTGCAACGCCTGGGCATCGGCAGCGACGAGCTTCTGGATTTCACTCTGTTCAAGCGCAGCTACGATGCGCGCAAGAAATCCACCGAACTGCAGTTCATTTACACCATCGATTTCCAGGTGCGCGACGAAGCCGCCCTGCTCCAGCGCCTGAGTCACGACAAACACATCGGCCCGGCCCCGGACGTCAGTTACAAAGTGGTTGGCCACGCCCCCGCCGATCTGAGCCAGCGTCCGCTGGTGGTCGGCTTTGGTCCGTGCGGGATTTTCGCCGGCCTGTTGCTGGCGCAGATGGGCTTCAAACCGATCATCCTCGAGCGCGGCACTGAAGTCCGTCAGCGCACCAAGGACACTTGGGGGCTGTGGCGCAAGAACGTGCTCAACCCTGAATCCAACGTACAGTTCGGCGAGGGCGGCGCGGGGACGTTTTCCGACGGCAAGCTCTACAGCCAGATCAAAGACCCGAAATTCATCGGTCGCAAGGTCTTGCACGAGTTCGTCAAAGCCGGCGCGCCGGAGGAGATTCTCTACGTCAGCAAGCCGCACATTGGCACCTTCCGCCTGACCGGCGTCGTTGAAAACATGCGTCATCAGATCAAAGCGCTGGGCGGCGAAGTACGCTTCCAGCAACGCGTCACCGATGTGCTGATCGAAGACGGCCAGATGCAGGGCGTCCTGCTCGACAGCGGCGAGCGCATCGACTCTCGGCACGTGATTCTGGCGCTGGGCCACAGCGCCCGCGACACCTTCCGCATGCTCCACGGCCGCGGCGTGTTCATGGAGGCCAAACCGTTTTCGGTCGGCTTCCGCATCGAGCACCCACAAGGCTTGATCGACCGCGCCCGACTGGGTAAATACGCCGGTCACCCGAAGCTTGGCGCTGCCGATTACAAACTGGTGCACCACGCCAAGAACGGCCGTTCGGTGTACAGCTTCTGCATGTGCCCCGGTGGCACGGTGGTGGCGGCGACTTCCGAGCCCAACCGCGTGGTCACCAACGGCATGAGCCAGTACTCGCGCAACGAGCGCAACGCCAACTCCGGCATCGTCGTCGGCATTACGCCGGAGCAGGATTATCCGGGCAGCCCGCTGGCCGGCATCGAACTGCAGGAGCGACTGGAGTCCCACGCCTACCTCATGGGCGGCGAAACCTACGAAGCCCCGGCGCAACTGGTGGGTGATTTCATCGCGGGCAAAGCGTCGACGGCGCTGGGCACAGTGGAACCGTCCTACAAGCCGGGCGTCAAGCTGACCGACCTTGCCGACGCATTGCCTCCCTTCGCCATCGAAGCCATTCGTGAGGCGCTTCCCGCGTTTGAGAAGCAGATCAGAGGCTTCTCTCAACATGATGCGATCCTCACCGGCATCGAGACGCGCACCTCCTCGCCCCTGCGCATCACCCGTGGCGAAGACCTGCAGAGCCTCAACGTCAAAGGCCTGTTCCCGGCGGGCGAAGGCGCGGGCTATGCGGGCGGCATCCTGTCGGCCGGCGTCGACGGGATTCGCATCGCTGAAGCGCTGGCCCGAAATATCCTGGGTATCACTGAATAAGCCCCTACAGCGCAAAAACCTGTAGCTGAGACAGCGTGCTGAAATGCAAAACGCCCCGAATGATCGGGGCGTTTTTGCAAGCGGGCTTTTACACCAAGCTTCAGGCCATCCAGCGCGGTTTAGTGGCTAACGCGGCTGGTACCGTTGACGGTCATGATGCGGACACGCTCACCCACACGGAAGATCTCGTTTTCCTGAACTTCCTGAACATAGGCACGCATGGTGCCGTCGTCTTCACGCACGGTGATCTCGACGCCTTGAGCACGGGTCAGGCCGCCTTCCGCTGCCGAACCCAGCAAACCACCGGCGACGGCACCGATCACGGCCGTCACGATGCTGCCGCGGCCGCCACCGATGGCGCTGCCACCCACGCCGCCAACAATGGCACCGGCGCCAGCGCCGATCGGGGTTTTGGTGCCTTCAATCTTCACCGGACGCAGCGATTCGATAGTGCCCAGGCGTACGGTCTGCACCTGACGAGCTTCGTCGCGCGAGTACGAGTCGCCGGTGAGGCTTGAAGTACAGCCGCCCAGCGTCAGCGCCATGGCGGTGAACGAAGCAACCAACAGAACAGACTTACGCATAACAGTATCTCCAGAGGAACAGGTAGCCATTAGACTCTGCGACGCCAATCGATGTCACGGTCCTGTACCGATAATTTACGTTTATTCAGGCGTGATACAGCAACCCGCCGACGTCTCCAGCAGTGGACGACGGCGCCGGAAATTGATTCAAAGAAAAGTGTGACAGAGCCCCGAAGCTGACAATCAGCCAGTCCGAAACGCCAGCAATCAGGGGGCCAGGCGCTCTCGCTGCCATTCACTTTCAACCAGTCGATAGTTCAGGCGGTCGTGCAGACGGCTTGGACGTCCCTGCCAGAATTCGATGCGATCCGGTACCAGACGATAACCGCCCCAGTGATCGGGACAGTCAGGCTGGGTGTCCATGAAACGCGCCTCGGTGGCTTTGAGCAAACCTTCGAGTTCTTCACGGTCGGCGATCACCTGGCTTTGCGGCGATGCCCAGGCACCCAGGCGGCTGCCGAGGGGGCGTACCTGGAAATAGGCGTCGGATTCTTCGTGGCTGACTTTGGCCACGCGGCCCTCGATGCGCACCTGACGTTCCAGCGTGGGCCAGAAGAACGTCATCGCGGCAAAAGGACGTGCGTTCAACTGCTGGCCTTTGGCGCTTTCGTAGTTCGAAAAGAACGTGAACCCCTGAGCGTCGAGGCCTTTGAGCAGCAGAACCCGGCAATGCGGGCGGCCGTCGGCATCGACAGTCGCCAGCGTCATGGCATTGGCCTCCACCGGCGCTTGCTCGGTCTGGACCGCTTCGTTGAACCAGTGATGAAACAGTGCGAAGGGTTCTTCCGGAGCCTGGGCTTCGGTCAACCCTTCGCGGGCATAGTTACGACGCATATCGGCCAGACGCTGGCTCATCACTGCCTTCCTTAATCGAGATTCGTGAACAGATTCCCGATCTTAACCTCAGTTGCTGGCTTGAGCATCCGGGGCAGGTTTTTTGGCGGCTGCTTTCGCAGGCGCTGCCTTGGCTTTCGCTGGCGCAGCTTTCTTCACCGGCGCTTTTTTGGCCGCAGGCGCTTTGGCGGCAGAAGCCTTGGTCGCAGCGGCCTTCTTGACCGGTGCGGCCGATTTGACAGGCGCAGCCGCCTTGGTCGGTGCGGCAACCGGTGCCGGAGCCGGCGCGTTGGCAGTTTGCACGGCCAGCAGGGTTGGCGCCGGCGGCAAGTTGTACTTGGCCATCTGGGCAACCATGGTGTCTTGCGGGGTCAGGATGATTTCCACGCGGCGATTCAATGCGCGACCTGGCGCACTGTCGCTGGCTGCACGGGGCATGTCGGCGCCCATGCCGCGCAGGCTCAGGCGGTTACGCTGCAGGCCGCTGAGGCGGAAAATCGCCGCGACCGATTGCGCGCGCTGCTGGCTGATCTTGAGATCGGCGTCGCCGGCGACATCGCCGTGGCCCAACACCAGAACAGCGGCGCGCGGGTCGACTTCAACGATCTTGGCCATACGGCTGATCGGGCCGAGGTTGGTCGGCAGGAGCATTTCCGGACGTTTCGGATTGAAAGTACTGTCGACCGGCGCGGTCACCACGAGGATGTCGTCACGGCGCTCGAGCTGGAACTGGCTGTCCTTGATCGCTTCGCGGACTTTCGGCTCGTTCAGATCCAGCCAGGCCTGCGTCACTTTCGGGTCGACTTTGGGAATAGCTGGCGCTGCGTCTTTTTTAGCTTCGCTTGCGCCGAACGGCCACCACCATTTGTTGGCGTCGCCAGCCTGAGCAACGGCCGGGGCTGCGGCCGGTTGAGTGGCGGCAACTTCCGGTTTCTTCTCGGTCTCGCCGTGGTCAGAACCAAATGGCCAGTACCAGCGCGTGCCGGTCTCGGCCTGGGCTTTCGCGACTTGCGCAGCCGCCGGGCCTGGCGCTGGGGCTGGGGCTGCAGGCGCTGCATCGGCGCCCTTGCCCGAGCCGAACGACCACCAGTGGTCATTGCTGGCCGACTGGTCCTGAGGGGTTTGCGCACAGCCGGTGACGGCGAGGCAGATGGCGAATGCGAGGCTTTTGTTAGCTGACATGGGTGACCCACATGAATAATTGATCAGAAAATGAACGAAGCAGCGCTCATATAACACGCATAAAGACCGTTTTGGAAAAAGAAACCGCCCTACGGTTCCGTTATCGGTCTTTAACTGACAGTCGGTAGAACAAGCACTTAACGGCGATACTTATTGCAAACACTCACCAAGCTCGCGCACGAGACGCTGAGCGCGCGGGTCCATCAGCACGTAAGGACCGAGGGTATTCGTTACGAAACCGAACGCGACATCGCGCTCGGGATCGGCGAAACCTACCGAGCCACCTGCGCCAGGGTGGCCGAACGACTTGGCGCCCAGGCCAAATGTTGCGTTAGGCACCGCGGGTTGATCGAGCATGCAGCCCAGACCGAAGCGCGTCTGGGTGAGCAGCGTCTTGTCCTGGCCGATGCTGTGCTCGCGGGTGAGCTCGTTGAGCAAGTCGCCGTCCAGCAGGCTGCCATCCAGCAAGCCGCTGTAGAAACCGGCCAGACTGCGTGCGTTGCCATGGCCATTGGCGGCAGGTTGCTGCATGCGCCGCCATTCCGGCTTGTTGGTGCTGGTCATGATCGACGGCGGGTTGGTGAACGCCCTGGCGGTCATGGAAGCGGGTTCGCGCATCGTGGTCTGCAGCAGCCGCTGTGCGGCCTCATCACCGGTATTGCCCTTGCCTCTAGCGATGTGGGCGACGCGGTGAAACTCTTCATCAGGGAGACCGACATGGAAATCCAGGCCCAATGGACGTGAAATACGCGCCGCAATGGATTCGCCCGGGCCACGCCCGTCGGCACGCCGAATCATCTCGCCCACCAGCCAGCCGTAGGTGATAGCGGCATAGCCGTGGCCCTGCCCCGGGGTCCACCAGGGCTCCTCGGCAGCCAACACACTTGTCATGGTCTGCCAGTCGTAAAGCGCTTCGGCCGGCAGGATGTCACGGATCGCCGGGAGCCCGGCCTGATGGCAGAGCAACTGCCGCAATGTGATGGACTGTTTGCCGTTGGCAGCGAACTCGGGCCAGAGACGCGCGACGGGCTCATCCAGAGCCAGCTTGCCCTCGCCCACTAATTGCAGGGCGGTGACCGCGGTAAAGGTCTTGGTGCAGGAGAACAGATTGGCGATGGTGTCGCTGTGCCAAACCTCGCCGCCATCCTTGTCTGCCGTGCCCGCCCACAGATCCAGCACCGTCTCGCCGCCAACCTGCACGCACAGCGCTGCGCCACGCTCCTGCGGATCGTCGAACAGCGCCGCGAACGCCTCGCGTACGGCCTCAAACTGAAGCTCGAAATGGCCTTGAATCTGCACGGTCTGGCTCTCCGGTCGGGCTGCAAAAATGGCGAACATTGTTCCAGCGAATGATCGCTTTGGGAACCGCCCGGTTAAGGGCGCTTGCCGATCACATCCACGACCTGTCCATTGGCCTTGCGCACTGCCTCAACGAAGCCCTGGTACGGCACGTCGGTGATGCCCACCAGCCCGAGATGGCCGTTCTCGCCGTCGAGCAAGCGGCCCGTGACAGGCTGATCCAAGTACTGGAACCAGTGCACGCCGATGATAGAAGGCTCGGCCAGCGCGCTTTTCAGGAAGTTGGCGTAAGCCGGCCCACGATCTTCCTCACGCGGCACTTCGAGCACCCCGCCCCAGAACGGCCCGCGATCACGGGAGCCGAAATGAAACTCGGTGACCATCACAGGCTTGTCGAGCACGCGCAGTTTCGCGAAGTCCACGCCGTCCTGAGGTTTGAGGGTGTATGAGTTGAAGCTCAGCACGTCGCAGAACTTGGCGCAGGCTTCGACTGCCTCGGGGCTGGTGACGCCAAAGCGGCCACCGAGCAGCAGATGGTTCGGCGCATGCCACTTGAGCGCGTCGGAAATGGTCTTGAAATAGGTCTCGGCGAACACACGCTGGAAATACCGGAAGTCGTTTTCGATCTCCGGGTGCTCTGCGCTCGGCAGCGGCGGCTCGAAGCCCGGGTCTTCCATCAACTCCCAGGCCGATAGATTGATGCCCCACGCTTTGGACAGCCCTTCTTCATTGCGGTATTTATCGCGCAACTGCTTGAGGAACGCGCGCTTGGCCGGCACATCGGTGGTCAACTTCAGGGTGCCGTAGGCCAATGCGTAGCGGTCCTTGGGATCATTGCCCGGTGCAGCCCAGGCCAGTTCGTTATCGGCGAAGTAGCCGATCAGATACGGGTCATCGCGATGATCGCGTGCAGCGATGGCGACGGCCCGCTCGGTGGCCATGGCGAAGCGCGGATCGAACGGGTCCGGCATGCCGCCCCACCAGTCCAGGCCGGTGCTGATGCTCACGTAGTCGCCAACAATGGACAGCGGCAGTGTGTAGGGCACGCGTTCCTTCTTGCTGCTTTCGAGGTTTTGCAGCGCGGGCTCGCTCCAGTTGCCGACGGTGTTGAAACCCCAGGCCTGCAAGCGTTGCAAGGTGTGGTCGACCCAGCGTTTGCTGTCCACGATCACCGGTTTGCATTCAACGGCAGGCGCAGGCGCGGCGGGCTTTTCGGGCTGAGGCGCTGGCGCGGTCTGCCCGGCAGCGCTCTCGGCAGTGGAGGCGCTCGCGGCTGTGCTCGCGTCTTCGTCGTCAGCCGGATCGGCAGGCTTTGAGACTTCCACGCACTTCGGCACACCGTACGTGCGCTGCAGGTTGGCCCCATAGAAATCGAACCAGCGGCCCTGATCGAACTGTCGGTTACGGTTGGCGCCCGTCTCGCGGTTGTCATCGCCCTTGCCGTAGAACGCGGCGAGCGGATCGTCGCTGCCAGGCAGGCCGGTGAACATGGCTTCGCGGCCTTCGACGTAGGTCTGGCTGTCGTCAGCGGAGACAGCGTTTACCCCCAGTGAGTAAAAAGGGTGCCCTTCAGGCGTCACCAAGTACCAGCGCTCGTCGCGCTTCTCGGTGCGGAAAAAGCCCTTCGCTTCGAACGCCGGTCCGTTGAGCAAGCCGCCGTATTTGTCGTGGGCCGGACGGTCTTTCAGCCAGCCTTGCAGTTGTTGCTGTTCCTTGGCCGCCAACGTCTTGAGCTGATCGTCACTGGTGACCTTCTCCGGCCACTTGCCCCGGGTGAACTGACCGTAGCCATCAACCAGATTGCTGTAGGCGGCGGTTTGCAGCGCGTCGCCCTCTTGCACGCCGAACTTCTCGATCAGGACGGACTGCGCCACATTGGGTTGAGACATCGATACGGTGACCGATGACACCTCAGCGCTGTTCAGCTCACCCTCGGTGTTCGCCAGCAACACGCGCTGCCCTTCGTATATCCACGGCATGGGTGGGCCGGCGCGCATGCCCTGGCTCAGTGGCGAGCTGGCCTTAAGCGGCAGCACCAGGGTTTGTGCCGGCCCGGCCGGCAGGTCGATGCGGCTGGTGAGCATTTTGCCGTCGCGGCTTTCGATCTGCACGTACACCGTCAATGCCCAGTCCATCGCGCTCTGCAGCCGCAAGGTCATGGCGCTGTCGTGGCTCCAGTCCCAGACGCCGGTCTGCGGGGTCAGTCGCAGGCTGGGTTTGGCGACCGGATTGAAAACCACGCGGCGCAATACTTCGCCCTCGGCGGTCTGCTCGGCGTTGGCCTGGGGAAACCCGGCATCCTGAGTCGTGACCTTGACCACGTCGGCGGGCCGGACGAAATTGAACAGCGTTTGCTGCACATCAGGCGCGGCGTGGGCCATACCGGCGCACAGCGTGGCAAGGAGGGCGGACAGTGAACGGCGAATCATGTGATCTGAAGCTCCTTGATCGTCTGAGGCCCGGAGCACGACGAGGTTGCGCGCATCCGGGCGGACCGAGTGTTAAGACCCGGTCAACCGTGTTTCATTTGCAACACGGATTCAGGAAATTTCGCGCCGGAAAGGCGGCAGTGCGTTGAGGATGGCTTTGCCATAGCGCTGGGTCACGACCCGGCGATCCAGCAACGTGATGATGCCGCGGTCCTGCTCGGTGCGCAGCAGACGACCGCAGGCCTGGATCAGGCGCAACGAGGCGTCGGGAACGGCGATTTCCATGAACGGATTACCGCCTCGCGCTTCGATCCATTCGGCGAGCGCAGCTTCGACCGGATCATCCGGCACGGCGAAGGGAATCTTGGCAATCACCACGTGCTCGCAATACGCACCCGGAAGATCGACCCCTTCGGCGAAGCTGGCCAGCCCGAACAGAACGCTTTCATCGCCACCGTCGACCCGCGCCTTGTGCTTGTTGAGGGTTTCCTGTTTCGACAGGTTGCCCTGGATGAACACCCGCTTGCGCCAGTCACGTTCCAGCCCGTCGAACACTTCCTGCATCTGTTTGCGGGACGAGAACAGCACCAGCGTGCCTTTGGAGCCTTCGACCAGATTTGGGAGTTCACGGATGATGGCGGCCGTGTGTTCGGCCGCGTTGCGAGGGTCGGCTTTGAGGTCCGGCACGCGCAACACGCCCGCGTCAGCATGGTGGAACGGACTGGGCACCACGGCCGTAACAGCGTCTTTCGGCAGCCCGGCGCGCATGCGGAAGCGGTCGAATTTGCCCAGCGCGGTCAACGTAGCCGAGGTCACCAGCGCCCCGTAAGCGACGTTCCACAGGTTGCGGCGCAACATTTCGGCGGCGAGGATCGGGCTGGCGTTGACCTCGATGTCGAACAGCGAGCCGCTGTCGGCCAGGGTCAACCAGCGCGCCATGGGCGGGCTGTTTTCCGGATCTTCCGCGGTGAAAGCGGTCCACAACTCCCAGTTGCCGTGGGCGCGTGCCAGCAAGCTGCCGAACAACGGATACCACTCTTCCGCCTGATGGCTGGCGATGCCGATGTTGACCTCGCCGTCCATGCCTTCTTTAAGCAGCTCGGTCAGGCGCGTGAACAGATCGTCGAGCCGGGCGAAGCCTTTTTTCAGCTCAATGCCCATCTCGCGCATGTGTTCGGGGACCACACCGCCGACGAAGCGATGGCGCGGACGCTCGCGGCCTTCCATGTCTTCGCCTTGTTTGAAATCGGCAAGCTGCTCGCAGGCTGTGAACATGAACTGCTGCTGGGTCTTGATCTCCCGTGCCAGCTCGGGCACCTGCTCGATCAACTTGCCCAGATCGCCCGGCAGCGGGTGCTGGGCGAGCAATTTGGTGAGGTTCTTGGCGGTTTGCTCCAGCCAGTCGGCGGTAGAGCGCAGGCGACTGAAATGGGCGAAGTGGCCGATCGCCTTGTCTGGCAGGTGGTGGCCTTCGTCGAACACATACAGGGTGTCGCGGGGATCGGGCAGGACCGCACCGCCGCCCAGCGCCAGATCAGCGAGGACCATGTCGTGGTTGGTGACGATGACGTCGACTTTGCCCATGCCCTCGCGGGCCTTGTAGAAGGCACACTGCTGAAAGTTCGGGCAGTGGCGGTTGGTGCACTGGCTGTGATCGGTGGTCAGGCGCGCCCAGTCCTGATCGGCCAGCTCCTGAGGCCAGCTGTCGCGGTCGCCGTCCCATTTGTTACCGGCAAGCTTTTCGATCATGGTGGTAAAAAGCTTCTGGCTGGCCTCATCCACTTCGATCTTGAAGCCTTCTTCTTCGAACAGCTGCGCGGTCGCGCTCTGGGCGTCGCCTTCCTGCAGCAGCATGTCGAGTTTGGACAGGCACATGTAGCGGCCACGGCCCTTGGCCAGCGCGAACGTGAAATTCAAGCCGCTGTTGCGCATCAGGTCGGGCAGGTCTTTGTAGACGATCTGCTCCTGCAGCGCCACGGTCGCGGTGGCGATGACCAGGCGCTTGCCGGCGGCCTTGGCGGTCGGAATCGCTGCGATGGCGTAGGCGACGGTTTTGCCGGTGCCCGTCCCCGCCTCGACCGCCACCACGGCGGGATCACCCGAACGGCGTCCTTCTTCGTCGGTGTCGACGTCGCCCAGCACCTTCGCCACTTCAGCGATCATCAGGCGCTGGCCGTAACGAGGCTTGAGGCTCTTGGCTTCGAGGAAACGCGAGTAGGCGCCCTGAATCTGGGATTTGAGTTCGGTGCTGATCATGGGCTGGGTCGTTGGCTCGGCGTCACGGGTGCTGAATGAAAACGAAAACCGCTGGATATATCTTCAGTAGTCGCAGCGGGCGGCTATCATACCGCGCTAATTCTTTCTGCGCAGATCGGAGTTCTCGATGTCACCTGTAGCCTTTGTCTACGCCTTGCATGTCCTGTCGGCGATTGTATGGGTAGGAGGTATGTTTTTCGCCTGGATGATTCTTCGACCGGCGGTCACCGTCGCTCTGGAGGGCCCGGCCCGTTTGAAGCTGTGGCTGCAGGTGTTGCCGCGTTTCTTCGTCTGGGTCTGGTGCGCGGTGATCATGCTGCCGGTGACTGGCATTGGCATGATCAATATCAACTTCAGCGGTTTCCAGACTGCGCCCCGTTATGTGCAAGCAATGATGGGGCTGTATGTGGTGATGGTGGCGTTGTTTCTGCGGGTTTCGACGTTGAACCTGCCGCAATTGCGCAAGGCTGTGCTTGCCGAGCAATGGGCTGAGGGCGCTGCGGCGCTGGGCGGAATGCGGCGTCTGGTGGGGATCAATCTGATGGTTGGGGTGGCCGTTGTGGCAATCGCTGCCATCAGGCCCATGTTTTAGAGGTGGGCAAGCGCTGCTCGCGAAAAGGCGGTCCACCCGCTGGATATCCGGCGGCTAAGCGGCCGTCTTCGTGAGCGAGCTCACTCCCACATCAACCGTGTCGGCTCCACGCAAGAGAGCCGTCTGGACGGTAAACAACCCCTGTGGGTTATCGGGCTTATAAGTTGCGAACCACGATAGCGCCCGTTGGCCCTGCTGCACCGGACTGCCCCTTGTCGCCGTTCTTGCCGGACCTGGCGCCGTCCGCGCGATAGACCACGCAGCCTTTGGACGCGCCGCCCTTGCCGCCGCGACCGCCGTCGCCGCCAATGCCGCCGGCCCCGCCCTGTACGTTAACTTTGATTCGCTCATTGCCAAAGGTCGCCGGGAGTTCGAGACGAACGAGTGCACCGGGCGCGCCGTCACGACCGTTGCCGCCATTGTCGCCGTCGATCCCTCGACTGGCGGAACCCCAGGTGCAGCCCGGATCGATGCCGTTGCCGCCGTCGAGGCCGACGTACCCGGGTGAGCCAGCGCCGCCACGGGCGTCGACGAAGAGTTGGTCAGCGTTGAGTTGTTCAATCCTCATGTTGAGGTTGCGGCCTGGGGTTGGCGCTTTTTCGAAGGTGCCCGGGGCGCCCCGCGCGGTGATTTCGGCGCCACTGCCGAGGTCGCCCTGTTTGACTTGCAGGCTGAACGGTTCGGCGCTGGGGACGATGGCGATGCGTGATTCGTGGCCCATGACGAGTTGGCCGACTTTGACTTCGGTGAGCCCGGCCGGGATCAGCAGGGTGCCGTAGTCGGCGACTTCGAGTCGATCCAGTTGCAATACGCTGGTTTTGGACGGCAGGCGCATGAGCGAGTGGGTTTCGACGGAGATGGTCTGGGCCATGATCCAGGGGCTGGTCAGGGCGGACAGCAGGCCTGCCGTCATCAGCATCGCGTTACGCATGGTGTACCTCCGCCAGTGGGCGTTTGAATGTGTTCAGGTGAAAGAGGCCGAAGACCAGAATCTGGAGACGATCGCGCATGGGATGGGGACGGCCGCGCAGGCTGGCGTTGTAGCTGATCAGTTCGATGAGGTGGACGAGCAGCAAGAGGCCGCCTGCCAGTTTGAACAACAGGTCGAAGGGGTGTGGCATGGCGATGGTCAGGCTGGTGATTACCAGTAGCCAGAATGCTGTTGTCAGTACTTTCCCTGTTCCCCAAATCACACTCATGTGGTGCCTCTGCTGTTTTTGGTTTTGTGCGGTGAAAACGGTTTGCGCACAGTACGGTGAGGCGGGGGACTATGCCAGAGGCAGGCTTTAAAGTTTCTGGTGTTTGACGGCTTGGATTGGGTGAATATCTGTTATCTCGGGTGGTGCTGAGATGAGGTCTGCCTAGGGGCAGACATTTCGCCTTCGGCGAGTTACTTGGAAAAGCACCCCAAGTAACCAAGGGTGCTTGCTCCTGGTTTGGCCCCTCGTGCCTCGGGGTTCCTTCACTCCGACGACGCTCCGTGGGCCCGCGCCGAACGGACATCCATGTCCTGACGGCGCTCTCGCCGCATCCATGCGGCTCGGCCCACTGCGCGTCGTCTGCGTTCAGCCTGCACCCAAGTCGCGTTCTGCGGTGTTTGAACCTTGTGCGCACGAAGATCAAAAGCAACGGCAACGGCTTCCCGGCTGAAGCCGGTCCCACTGAATGCACGCGCAGCTGTTAGTGGGACCGGCTTTAACCGGGAAGGGGCCGGTCTGGACAATGGTTGTTTTGAACATGAAAACTAAATGCCAGAAATAGAAAAACCCCGGCTTTCAAACCGGGGCTTCCTTTAAAGCTTCAACCTTGTCTCAACGGTTGATTTTGATCTCGACGCGGCGGTTCAGGGCTCGGCCGTCGGCGGTTTTGTTGTCGGCGACGGGGCGGGCTTCGCCGTCGCCTTCGACGGACGCGAACGAAGCGCGTGGGATGCCGGCGCTGACGAGGTAGTCAGTCACCGACTGCGCACGTTTTTGCGACAGTTTCTGGTTGTAGGCATCGCCGCCCACGCTGTCGGTGTGACCGCTGACATGGAGCTGGACGTTCGGGGCTTCGGTTTTGAGTTTGGTCGCGACCATGTCCAGTTGTTGTTTGTCACCCGGTGTCAGGGTGGCTTTATTGAACTCGAAGTGCACGTCACGGATGGTGATGATCTCTTCTTTCGGCAGCACCACCGGAGCGGCCATCGGTTCAGGCGCCGGAGTCACGATCGGGCAACCAGTGGCATCGACCGGTGTGCCTTTAGGTGTGTCCGGGCATTTGTCCCTGCTGTTGAGGACGCCGTCGCCGTCATCATCGCCATCCCCATGGACCCAGCAATACGCGCCAGCCATGACGCCCACCGCAGCGCCGAAGCCTGCCGCAACCGAGGCAGACTGGAAGGCGCCGATCGCTGCGCCGCTCAGTGCGCCACCGGCCGCACACAGAGGCCAGTCGGTCTTTTGCAAGCCCGCACAGCCCGTCAATACACTGGTCACCAAAATCAGAGGTAACGCTGTCCGAATCATGCTCATACCGTTCTTCTCCTTTGGAATCGGCTAAAACCGATTGAAGTGCAGTAAAGACGGGTGTGGGGCCGTTCGCCACCCTGATTTCAGGGCTTTTGCGGGATTCGAACCCAAGAATTCGGACGGTACTGAGTGCAATACCCCTCTGCTATCACCGCGGGCGCGTTGTCAGCTCGCGAAAATGAGGAAGCTCAAGCACTAGGCCATTGAAGTTCAGCGCGCTAACCTTGCCCGCCTGACCGAGGAACTCCAATGACCGACCGCTTCTCCAGCCGTACGCCGCAACAGGCCCTGGCCGCCCTGCTCGACCTTTGTGCGCCGAAGCGTTTGCTGCTGGTGGGTGCCGAGGGGTTTCCGGCGTTGCAGGCTTTTTGCGAAGCGCATCCGCAGACCGAGCTGGCCCAGGCGGGGCCCGGTCTGTTACCGCCCGACCTGGCCGGGCAGCGCTTTGATCTGGCGCTGGTGGTGGACTGCCTTGAGCACATGCCCAAACGTGCGGGGCTGGAGTTGTTGGGCGGCATTCGCAACCTCAATGCCAGCCGGATAGCCGTGCTGGCGGATCTCGATGCCTGCGGCTGGCAGCTCCCCGACTTCTACTCCCTGGCACTCCAGGCCAGCGAACGGTTTTCCCGGGATGAACAAGTGCTCACGCTGTTCACCTACGATCTGCGTGAGTACAAACAGGTGCCGGACTGGCTGAACGCGAGGTTCTGGGCCAATCCGGAGAATTACGGCAAGTATTGGTGGTGAGGGACGCATCATGAGCAGCGCAACATGCCCTTGCGGCAGCGGCAATCTTCTCGACGGTTGCTGCGGCCGCTATCACGCCGGCCAGCCCGCACCGTGTGCCGAAGCGCTGATGCGTTCGCGCTACAGCGCCTATGTGCTGGGATTGGTGGATTATCTGCTGGACACCACGCTGCCGGCACAAAATGCCGCGCTGGACCGGGATGCTATCAGCCAGTGGAGTGCCCAGAGCACCTGGCTGGGTCTGGAAGTCGAGGGCGCCGAGTTGATCGGCGGTCAGCCTGAACATGCATTCGTGACCTTCACTGCCCGCTGGCACGATACCGACGGCGAGCACCGTCATCGCGAGCGCTCGGCGTTCGTGCAGCATGACGGACGCTGGTATTTCATCGACCCAACGGTGTCGCTCAAAGCCGGTCGTAATGATGCCTGCCCCTGCGGCAGCCAACAGAAATTCAAGAAGTGCTGTTCGGCTTATCTAAGCTGACGTTCACCGCGGCAACGCCAGCGACCACTCAAAGACAGGCAGTCCTCAGGCCAGTCTGATGTGGGAAACGTCCGGCACCAGCGCATGCTCGACCGGCTTGTCCTGACCCAGATCGGCGCCCGCCGGTGCCAGACTCAACCCAGACAGGTCGAGCTGCGGCGCACGCGCCGGCATTTTCGGATCCTGCACGTCCTGGCCCGGCTCCGAGAGCGTGTAGTCAGGTGCCTCCACATCCACAAACGCCGCCATATAAACGTCCCGCGGTTTGAAGCTGGCTTTGCGCGTCGGCGTGGCGTCGTTGCGCGGCGCGGTCAGGTTTGATGGCCTGCGCGTCCAGCTCGGCTCGTCCGGGGGCGGCGCCAGCTCGACCTCTTCCACCTCAACCAGGCCCGGGGCCGCCACGACCGGAGCCTGAACGGCTGGCGCCATGGGCACAACCTGGGCCATGGCCCCGGCGCGTTCAAGGGTCGAGCGGTACTTTTCCGCCGCCGCCTCATCGAGGTTGTTTTTCAGGACCAGCCGACGGCCGGAGAACAGCAACGCGATGCGTTGGGCGTCCGCCTGAAACAGCTTTACCATGTTGGCCTTGACCAGATCCGGCTGCGCACCGGGGACCAATTGGCCGGAAAATACGATTTCGTAGAGCTTCATGGTCAATACTCCTTCGACACATGGCGCGAGTATGGCGCAGGCTGTGGAGAACGGCGAGTCACGTGCAGTGGCGGTCAGACCGGGCCTATCAGACCGGACTTAAGGGAGCGACCCATGATGTTTGCAGCACACGTCCTCAGAATCGCCGGCCTCTTCGCGCTGCTTGCGCTGTCAGGCTGCTCGACCTGGATAACCGGCGGCTTCGAAGACCCCGACGTCAAGCTGCTGAAGGTCGAGGTGGTCAAGGCCAAGTTGTTGCGTCAGGACTTCAAGCTGCGCTTCAGGGTCGACAACCCCAACGACTCCAGCCTGTTGGTCCGCGGCCTGCGCTACAAGATCCTGCTCAACGACATGCTGCTCAGCGAAGGCGTCTACAGCGACTGGTTCATCGTCAAAGCCAACAGCCACAAAAACTTTTCCGTGCCGATCCGTACCAATCTGTGGGAACACCTCAAGGACATCTCCAAGGTGCTCGGCAAAGCCAATCAGCCGGTGCATTACCGTTTGGAAGGCAAGCTCAAGACCGGATTTTTATTCGGACACAGCGTGCGCATCGGGCGCAATGGCGACATAATCCCCGGCGATTTGATTCCGGAGTAACCCCATGAACCAGCAAGCTCACGTGCACGGTCCCGACTGTGACCACGATCACGACCACCACGATCACCATCATGACCACGGCCATGTGCACGGCCCGCATTGCGGCCACGCGCCTCAAGAGCCGGTACGCAACACGCTCAAGGACGTCGGCCGCAACGATCCTTGCCCTTGCGGCAGCGAGAAAAAATTCAAGAAGTGCCACGGCGCGTAACGCACCCTGCCCTTTCTACGGCCTGAATCTTCAGGCCGTTTTCATTTGTGCGATGGACGTTTGAAGGCGTAAAACAGGTGCAGCCTTAATGGCAGTCGTGATGACTTCACCTGGAGCGCGCAATGATCGATCTGCACTACTGGACCACCCCCAACGGCCACAAAGTCTCGATTTTCCTCGAAGAAGCGGGCCTGCCGTACAAGATTTTCCCGGTCAACATCGGGGCGAACGAACAGTTCGAAGCCGATTTTCTGAAGATTTCCCCCAACAACAAGATTCCGGCCATCGTCGACCACGAACCTGCTGACGGCGGCGAACCGCTGAACCTGTTCGAGTCCGGCGCTATCCTGCTGTACCTGGCCGAGAAGACCGGTCAGTTCATTGCGAAGAACCTGCGCGGCCGCCAGGAAACCCTGCAATGGCTGTTCTGGCAAATGGGCGGCCTGGGCCCGATGGCCGGTCAGAATCACCACTTCAACCGGTTCGCCAAAGAGAAGATTCCCTATGCGATCAAGCGCTACGTTGACGAGACTGCGCGCCTGTACGGCGTGCTGAACGAGCGTCTGGCTGATCGCAGCTTTGTTGCGGGCCATGACTACGGCATTGCAGACATGGCGATCTACCCGTGGATCGTGCCGCACACGTTCCAGGAGCAGAACCTGGATGACTTCCCGCACCTGAAGCGTTGGTTCGAGACGGTCGCCAATCGCGACGCGGTGAAGCGCGCCTATGCGCTGGCCGACAAGATCAATCCGCCGAAGCCGTAATCCCAGGGTCGACAGGGTTCAGGGGGACGCGCTGATATCCCCTCTGAAACCCGAAAATAAACTCCCTCCCCCTGCTTGCGTGACGCCCGCCTGCTCTCTAACGTAGCGCCTTTTCTACGCCCAACCCCGCAGGAGCTACATCATGGCCTCGCCAGCCCTTTCGACGTTGAAAACGCGCATGAGCGCGGCCGCTGCCATGATCGGACTGTTGAGCCTGGCCGGTTGCCAGCTGGGCGGTGAAGACCGCGACAGCCTGCCGCCTGCCAGCGGGGTGTTTGCCATTAAGGGGCTGGCGCAGAACGTCTCGATTCGCCGCAACAATCTGGGCATGCCGCTGATTGAAAGCAGCACATTCCATGACGCACTGTTCACCCTCGGGTACGTTCACGCGACAGACCGCATCACTCAAATGATGCAAATGCGCTTGCTGGCCCAGGGCCGGCTGTCGGAAATCGCCGGGCCGGGCGCCCTTGATCTCGACCGCATGATGCGCGCCGCCAACCTCAAACAGACCGCCGGCCAGTTGTATGCCGCCTCGTCGCCGCGCCTAAAGCGCTTCTTCGAGGTGTACGCGCGCGGCGTCAACGCCTACCTCTTCCGCTACCGCGACAAACTGCCGGCTGACCTCGCCGACTCAGGTTACAAGCCTGAATACTGGAAGCCCGAAGACTCGGCGCTGATCTTCAGCCTGCTCAACTTCAGCCTGTCGGTGAACCTGCAGGAGGAAATTTCCTCGCTGGTGCTGGCGCAGAAAGTCGGGGCAGACAAGCTGGCCTGGCTGCTGCCGACCTATCCCGACGAAGCATTGCCCTTTGCTGAAGCCGACAAGCTCAAAGGCCTGAACCTGGGCAGCCAAATGCCAGGCCTGAGCGATCTGGACAAAGCAGCGCTGCAGCTTTCCGACCTCAATCTGCTCGGCGTTTCGGCGTCGAACAACTGGGTGATCTCGCCCCAGCGCGCCCGCGCCGGCAAGAGCCTGCTGGCCACTGACAGCCAGTTGGCGCCGACCTTGCCGTCGATGTGGAATTTCGTGCAGATCCGCTCGCCGAAATACCAGGCCGCCGGCGCGACCGTTGCGGGATTGCCGTTGGTCTTGTCCGGCTTCAACGGCAAACTGGCCTGGGGCATGGGACCAGCAATGGGCGACAACCAGGACCTGTTCCTGGAAAAGCTCAAGCGCGAAAACAATCGCCTGATGGTGATGGCCGATGGCAAATGGGTCGCGGCAGGCGCCCATGAAGAAACCTACTTCGTCAAAGGCCAGAGCCCGGTGCGCGAGCCCGCGTACGAAACACGTCACGGCCCACTGCTCAACGGGAGTTCCGCGCAACTCGCCAGCGGCCTGGGCATCGCCCTGCAGACGCCGGACGCCAAGGATGACAAAACCCTCGACGCCCTCTTCGATCTGACCCGGGCGCAGAACGTGCAGCGCGCTTTCGACACCACCCGGGAAATCCGCGCCATCACCCTGAACATGGTGTTTGCCGATGCCTCGAACACCGGTTGGCAAGTGACCGGAAAATACCCGAACCGCCGTGACGGGCTCGGCCTGATTCCTTCGCCGGGCTGGGATGGCCGATTTGACTGGGACGGCTACGCCGACGCGATGCTGCATCCGTACGATCAGGATTCGCAACAAGGCTGGATTGCCACTGCCAACCAGCGCACCGTACCGAAAGGATATGGCATGCAGCTGTCCAATTCCTGGGACTACCCGGAGCGTGCCGAACGCATCGCCGAACTGGCCAATGCCGGCAAGCAGGACACCCGCAGCACCGTCGCCATGCAATACGACCAGACCACGACCTTCGCCGCCAAACTGAAGAAAATGTTCTCCGCGCCCGGCATGTCAGCGCCGCTGAAACAGGCCATCGACGCCCTGCCCGCGCCAGAGCGCGACAAAGCCCGCGAAGCGTTGAACCGCCTGATGGCGTTCGACGGCAGACTGTCGCCAGGTTCGGCTGATGCGGCAGTCTACGAATTGTTCCTGCAAGAAAGCGCCCGCCAGACCTTCCTCGACGAACTCGGCCCTGAAACCAGCCCTGCCTGGAAAGCGCTGGTGCAAAGCGCGGACCTGTCCTACTCGCCCCAGGCCGACCACCTGCTGGGCCGCGAAGACAGTCCGTATTGGGACGACGTGAAAACGCCCCAGAAAGAAGACAAACCCGCCATCCTCGCCCGCAGCCTGGCCGCAGCAATCACCATCGGCGAAAGCCAGCTGGGCGCCGATCACAAGGCCTGGCAATGGGGCAAGCTGCACCAGACCACCTGGACCGCCCAAAGCGCCCAACTCACCGCAGCGCTGGGCGGTAGCAAGGCAAGCGTGATTAAAGGCCCGATCGCCACCGGCGGCGACCACACCACGCTCAACGCCTCGGGCTTCCACTGGGGTCAGGACTTCAACGCCGCCGTCGTCCCGGCCATGCGCATCATCGTCGACTTCGCCCAGCAGGAACCGATGATGGCGCAAAACGCCGCCGGCCAATCCGGGAACCCGGCCAGCCCATACAACGCCAACGGCATCGAACCCTGGATGAAAGGCCTCTACATGTCCGTGCCGATGCAACCGGAAAACTTCGAAAAAGCCTACGGCAAACAACGCCTGACACTGACGCCAGGGAAGTAAACGCCCCTTGACCCGGGATGACGCAGAGCGTCCCGGGATGCATTCCGACGCAGAGCGTGGGGAACGATCAAGTGTTGAGCCTTTGGAGGAAGTGGCGCCTGAACTGGCGCCTTCCCGGCTAAAGCCGGTCCCACTAACAGCAGCGCGTGCATCCACATTGATGGTGCCCAAACCGGCCCCTTCCCGGCTGAAGCCGGTCCCACTAAAAAGCACACCGCGTACCGTCAGTGGGACCGGCCTCAGCCGGGAAGCTTTTGATCTGCTTTTGATCTTCAAACACAAATAGCCCAGACGACACCAATCGCGACTTTGGTGCAGGCTGAACGCAGGTCTCGCGGAGTGGACCGAGCGGCATGGATGCCGCGAGAGCCGCCCCCCGCCATGGATGGCGGATGGCGGCGGGCCCACGGAGCGAGACCGGAGTGAAGGAACCCGACGAAGTCGGGCCCAACCGAGAGCAAGCACCCTTGGTTACTTGGGGTGCTTTTCCAAGTAACTCGCCGAAGGCGAAACAGTCGAGCCGTTAGGCCGACGCTCTTGATCTCGATCTTGATCTCGATCTCGATCTTGATCTTGCTTCAAAACCCCGAACTTCTAAGCCCCGCCACCGCTCTACCTGACAAGTCCCCAAACCCGGTCAAACCATGGATCTCGTCATTGCCCGCCCCGAAGGCCTCTACTGCCCGCCCGGTGATTTCTACATCGATCCGTGGCGCCCGGTCGAACGCTCCGTCATCACCCACGCCCACGGCGACCACGCCCGCACCGGCAATGAACACTACCTCGCCGCCGCGCCCGGCGAAGGCATACTGCGCTCCCGACTGGGCCAGGACATCAACCTCCAGACCCTCGCCTACGGCGAAAGCATCACCCACCATGGCGTCAAACTCAGCCTCCACCCGGCGGGCCACGTCCTCGGCTCCGCCCAGGTCCGCCTCGAATACCAGGGCGAGGTCTGGGTGGCCTCAGGCGACTATAAAGTCGAACCCGACGGCACCTGCGAACCCTTCGAACCCGTGCGCTGCCACACCTTCATCACCGAATCCACCTTCGGCCTGCCGATCTACCGATGGCAGCCCCAAGCAGAAATTTTCGCCGGCGTGAACGAATGGTGGCGCGCCAACGCCGCCGCCGGCAAAGCCAGCGTCCTGTTCGCCTACTCATTCGGCAAAGCCCAACGCATCCTCCACGGCATCGACCCCACCATCGGGCCGATCCTTGTCCATGGTGCCGTCGAACCGCTGAACCGCGTCTACCGTGAAGCCGGCGTACGCATCCCGGAAACCCACTATGCCGGCGACTTCAAAAAAACCGACCCCGCCTTGCGCAGCGCCCTGATCGTCGCACCGCCCTCCGCCGGCGGCAGCACCTGGATGCGCCGCTTTGGCGAATTCAGCGACGCCTTCGCCAGCGGCTGGATGATGCTGCGCGGCACACGGCGTCGGCGTGGCGTCGATCGCGGCTTCGCCCTTTCCGACCACGCCGACTGGCCGGGCTTGCTGTGGGCCATCGAAAACACCGGCGCCGAGCGGGTCATGGTCACCCACGGCTCGGTAGCGGTGCTGGTGCGCTATCTACGCGAACTCGGCCTCGACGCCCAGGGTTTCAGCACTGAATACGGCGATGAAGAAGACGACGCAGCGGCCAAGACCGAGCCAGCATCCGAATCCGCATCGACAGGCGAGGCCTCCTCATGAAGGCCTTCGCCGAGCTGTATTCCGACCTCGACGCCACCACCTCCAGCAACGCCAAGCTGGCGGCCATGCAAGCCTATTTCAGCACCGCAGCACCTGAAGACGCCGCGTGGGCGGTGTACTTCCTGGCCGGCGGACGCCCACGGCAACTGGTGCCGACGCGGATGTTGCGTGAGCAGGCATTACTGCTGTCCGGCTTGCCGGAATGGCTGTTCGAGGAGAGTTACCAGGCGGTCGGCGATTTGGCAGAAACCCTGTCGCTGCTGCTGCCGAAAGCCGAGCACAGCTCCGAAGAAGGCCTGGCCAGCTGGATGGAAAATCATCTGCTGCCCCTGCGTGGTCTGCCTCCGGAAGAATTACTCGAGCGCCTGCCAACGTTCTGGTCACAGCTGGACCCACAAAGCCTGATGGTATGTCTGAAGCTGATCACCGGCAGTTTCCGGGTCGGTGTCTCGAAGCTGCTGGTGACACGCGCCCTCGCCGCGCTGGCCGATATCGACAGCAAGCGCGTGGCCCAGCGGCTCGTCGGCTACACCGATCTTTCCCATCGCCCCAGCGCCGAGGGCTATCTGAAGCTCATCGCCGAAGAATCGGCCGACGAACACGCGCAACGCGGTGGCCAGCCCTACCCCTTCTTCCTCGCCCACGCGCTGCAGCAACCCGTCGATCAGTTCGAGAACCTGCTGGGCGCCGCTGAAAACTGGCAGGTGGAATGGAAGTGGGACGGCATCCGCGCCCAAGTGGTCAAGCGCGAAGGTCGCCTGTGGATCTGGTCGCGAGGTGAAGAACTGGTCACGGATCGCTTCCCGGAACTGCACAGCCTGATCCAATGCCTGCCCGACGGCACGGTGATCGACGGCGAGATCGTGGTCTGGAAAGCCGCGACCCCTGAGAATCGCGAGGACGGCGAGTTTGCCCTCGACACTCCCGCACCCGGCACCCCCGGCGAAGCGACACCGTCGGTGCAGCCCTTTGCCCTGCTGCAACAGCGCATCGGCCGAAAAACCCTGGGCAAGAAGATTCTGGAAGATGTGCCGGTCGTCGTGCTGGCGTACGACCTGCTGGAATGGGAAGGTCACGACTGGCGCAGCCGCCCGCAACACGAACGGCGCGCGCAGCTGGAAAAGGTCATCGGCGACGCCCAAAGCCCGGTGCTGATGCCCTCCCCGGTACTGACCGGCACTGACTGGCTTGACCTCGGCCGGCAGCGCGAGGCCTCCCGCAGCCTTGGCGTGGAGGGGATGATGCTCAAGGCGCGAGACTCGCTGTACGGCGTTGGACGCACCAAGGACATGGGCGTCTGGTGGAAATGGAAGATGGACCCGTTCAGCGTTGACGCCGTGTTGATCTACGCCCAGCGCGGTCACGGCCGCCGCGCCAGTCTCTACAGCGACTACACGTTCGCGGTCTGGGACGGCCCGCCGGAATCCAGCGAACGGACATTGGTGCCCTTCGCCAAAGCGTATTCGGGGCTGACCGACGAAGAGATGCGCAAAGTGGATGCAATCATCCGCAAGACCACGGTCGACAAATTCGGCCCGGTCCGAAGTGTTACCCCAACCCTGGTATTCGAGTTGGGCTTCGAAGGCATCGCACTCTCTAAACGGCACAAGAGCGGCATCGCCGTCCGGTTCCCGAGGATGCTGCGGTGGCGCCTCGACAAACCCGTCGCCGAAGCCGACAGCCTGGCGACGCTGCAGGACCTGCTGGCTTGAGCACCGTCGCGGTGCGCAGGCCTGATGATCGCCCGCCCTATATGCACTGAGTTAGGGCGCTTTGAAACGTCAGGGATCTCAACGGCAGGCGCGGCCAAGCGTTTCGAATCTCCCCCACGCCGCAAAAACCGACGCTGGCCCCTTCATGGGCTGCAACTTTTTCGCCCACTCTCAACGGGATACCGCTACTCTGCCGGTGCCTGCGAGACCTCAAAAAAAGACAAAAGATGGCGCTGAGTCATCATTGCGACAACTCCGTACATTTAAAACGCGCGTTCGTTTGTTTGGTTCGGAAATTGCTGTCTATTTGCGGTCTGGCTTTTGCCGGTAGCAAGCCTTCGCGTGTTCCCAACGCTCAATTTGGTTTTAAGGACTGAACGATGAAAAAAGCATGGCTGACCCTTTCCGCACTCGCCATCTGTCTGGCCGCCGGTAACGCAATGGCCAAGGAGTACAAGGAGCTGCGTTTCGGCGTCGATCCTTCCTACGCGCCCTTCGAATCCAAAGCTGCTGACGGCAGCCTGGTGGGCTTCGATATCGACTTGGGCAACGCAATCTGTGCTGAACTGAAGGTCAAGTGCAAGTGGGTCGAAAGCGATTTCGACGGCATGATTCCAGGCCTGAAAGCCAAGAAGTTCGACGGCGTGATCTCCTCCATGACCGTGACGCCGGCTCGCGAGAAAGTCATCGACTTCTCCAACGAACTGTTCTCCGGCCCTACCTCGCTGGTCTACAAAAAAGGCTCCGGCCTGAGTGCCGACACTGCGTCGCTTAAAGGCAAAACAGTGGGTTACGAGCAAGGCACCATCCAGGAAGCCTACGCCAAGGCCATTCTGGACAAGGCTGGCGTGAAGACCCAGGCCTATGCCAACCAGGACCAAGTGTATGCCGACCTCGTTTCGGGTCGTCTGGACGCATCGGTTCAAGACATGCTGCAAGCCGAACTGGGCTTCCTGAAATCGCCACAGGGCGGTGATTACGAAGTCAGCCAGCCAATCGACGATCCCCTGCTGCCGGCCAAGACAGCCATCGGCATTTCCAAAGGTGACAAGGAGCTCAAAGCGCTTTTGGACAAGGGTATCAAAGCGTTGCACGATGACGGCAAGTACGCCGAGATCCAGAAGAAACACTTCGGCGATCTGAATCTGTACAGCGGTAAGTAAGCAAACAGACGCCCGTGAATTTCAGCCAGAATCGGCCGCTGAAGTTCACGGGCGTTTTTATTGACTGTATAGGTTGCACATGTTCGAAACTCTCCTGCAAAACCTGGGACTCTCGGCACTCAGCCTGAAAGGCTTCGGCCCGCTGTTGCTGCAAGGCACCTGGATGACCGTCAAATTATCGGTACTGTCGCTGCTGCTGGCCATTGTGCTCGGCCTGCTGGGCGCCAGTGCCAAACTTTCGAAAGCCGCCGTGCTGCGCGTTCCGGCCCAGATCTACACCACGCTCATCCGTGGCGTACCTGACCTGGTGCTGATGCTGCTGATCTTCTACAGCCTGCAAACCTGGCTGACCACGCTCACCGAAGCGATGGAATGGGACTACATCGAGATCGACCCTTTCTCTGCCGGCGTCATCACGTTGGGCTTCATCTATGGCGCGTATTTCACCGAGACCTTCCGCGGCGCGATTCTCGCGGTACCGCGCGGTCAAGTCGAAGCCGCCACGGCCTATGGCCTCAGCCGTTCGCAACGATTTCGCCTGGTGGTGTTCCCGCAGATGATGCGCTTCGCCCTGCCCGGCATTGGCAACAACTGGCAAGTGGTGCTCAAAGCCACCGCGCTGGTGTCGATCATTGGTCTGGCCGATCTGGTCAAGGCCGCGCAGGACGCGGGTAAAAGCACGTATCAGCTGTTCTATTTCCTGGTACTCGCCGCCCTGATCTATCTGGTCATCACCAGCGTGTCCAACTTCGCCCTGCGCTGGGCCGAACGGCGTTATGCCGCCGGCAGCCGGGAGGCGCAACGATGATCGAGTTACTGCAAGAGTATTGGCGCGCCTTCCTTTATACCGACGGCCAGAACATCACCGGCCTGGCCATGACGATGTGGCTGCTGAGTGCCTCCATCGCCATCGGCTTTATCGTGTCGATTCCGCTGTCCATCGCCCGCGTGTCGCGCAATCCGCTGGTGCGCTGGCCAGTGCAGTTCTACACCTACCTGTTCCGTGGAACGCCGCTGTATATCCAGTTACTGATTTGCTACACCGGGATTTACAGCATCGCGGCCGTGCGTGAGCAGCCCATGCTCGGCGCGTTCTTCCGTGACGCGATGAATTGCACGATCCTCGCCTTCGCCCTGAACACCTGCGCCTACACCACCGAAATCTTCGCCGGTGCGATTCGCAGCATGAACCACGGTGAAGTCGAGGCGGCCAAGGCTTACGGCCTGACCGGCTGGCGCTTGTACGCCTATGTGATCATGCCGTCGGCACTGCGCCGTTCGCTGCCTTATTACAGCAACGAAGTGATCCTGATGCTCCACTCGACCACCGTGGCCTTCACCGCCACTGTGCCGGACGTCCTCAAGGTCGCGCGCGATGCCAACTCGGCCACCTTCCTGACCTTCCAGTCGTTCGGCATCGCGGCGCTGATCTATCTTACGGTCACGTTCATTCTGGTGGGCCTGTTCCGACTGGCTGAACGCCGCTGGCTGGCCTTCCTCGGCCCGACTCACTAGGAACCCTGCATGCGACACCAGACCCATGATCTGCTGGCCCCGGTGCCCGGCACTGCGCGGCAGATTCACAGCTTTCACTACGGCCCGGAAAACGGCGCCTGCAAGGTTTACATCCAGTCGTCCCTGCACGCCGACGAGCTGCCGGGCATGCTGGTGTCCTGGTATTTGAAGCAACGGCTGGCCGAGCTTGAAAACGCCGGCCAGTTGCTCGGCGAAGTGGTGGTCGTTCCGGTGGCCAACCCGGTCGGCCTGGAACAGGTCCTGATGGACATGCCGCTGGGCCGTTACGAGCTTGAGAGCGGGCAGAACTTCAACCGCCGCTTCGTCGACCTCGGTCAGCAGGTGGGCGATGAAGTCGAAGCGCTGCTGACCGATAATCCCGAAGACAACGTCACGCTGATTCGCAAAACCTTGCTGGCCGCACTGAATAACTGCGTCGGCAGCACCCAGCTGGAGTCCCAGCGCCTGACGTTGCAACGGCTGGCCTGTGACGCCGACGTGGTGCTGGACCTGCATTGTGATTTCGAATCCGTCGAGCACCTGTACACCACGCCTGAGGCCTGGCCCCAGGTCGAGCTGCTGTCGCGTTACCTCGGCGCACAGGCGAGCCTGCTGGCAACCGATTCCGGCGGGCAGTCGTTCGACGAATGCTTCACGCTGGTCTGGTGGCAACTGCAGCAGCGTTTTGCCAAACGCTTCCCGATTCCGCTGGGCAGTTTCTCCGTGACCCTGGAGTTGCGCGGTCAGGGGGACGTCAATCACGCCCTGGCCAGCCGCGATTGTCAGGCAATCATCAGCTACCTGATGCACCGCGGCGCCATTGTCGGCGAGCCGGTTGTACCTCCTGAACTGATTTACCCGGCGACCCCGCTGGCGGGCGTCGAACCTGTCGCCACGCCGGTCGGCGGTCTGCTGGTGTTCTGCACACTGCCCGGCGAATACGTCGAGGCGGGGCAGTTGATCGCTGAGGTCATCGACCCGATCAGCGACACAGTGACCCCCATCCACACAGCCAACGCGGGCCTTATGTACGCCCGCTCATTGCGACGCATGGCGACCGCCGGCATGGTCATCGCCCATGTCGCCGGCACCGAAGCCTACCGCAGCGGCTACTTACTTTCTCCTTGAGGACTGCCCTTCATGTACAAACTGACCATCGATGGCCTGCATAAAAGCTACGGTGACCACGAGGTGCTCAAAGGGGTGTCGCTCAAGGCCAGCGTCGGCGACGTGATTTGCCTGATCGGCGCCAGCGGCTCGGGCAAGAGCACGTTCCTGCGCTGCATCAATTTTCTCGAGCAACCCAATGACGGCGCCATGAGCCTGGACGGCCAGCCTGTGCGCATGGTCAGCGACACCGGCGGTATGCGCGTTGCCGACCCGGCCGAGCTGCAGCGGATTCGCACGCGGCTGGCGATGGTGTTCCAGCATTTCAACCTGTGGAGCCACATGACGGTGCTGGAAAACATCACCATGGCCCCGCGCCGGGTGTTGGGCGTATCGAAGGTCGAAGCTGAGGCCCGCGCGCGCAAATACCTGGACAAGGTCGGGCTTCCCGCGCGCGTCGCCGATCAATACCCTGCATTTCTGTCCGGCGGCCAGCAGCAGCGCGTGGCCATCGCCCGCGCCCTGGCGATGGAGCCGGAAATCATGCTGTTCGACGAACCTACTTCGGCGCTCGACCCTGAGCTGGTGGGTGAAGTATTGAAGGTCATTCAAGGCCTCGCCGAAGAAGGCCGGACCATGATTCTCGTGACCCACGAAATGGGTTTCGCCCGCAAGGTCGCCAATCAAGTGGTGTTCCTGCACCAGGGCCAGATCGAAGAAATGGGCCACCCGGACGACGTGCTGGGCAGCCCGAAGAGCGAGCGCTTGCAGCAGTTTCTGAGCGGAAATTTGAAGTAATTGCGGGCCTGATGCCTCACCGTTGTAAGGCGCGCATGCATAACCCGTGGGAGCAAGCTTGCTCGCGAAGGCATTCTGTCAGTCAGCCTACCTGTTGCTGACCCGCCGAATTCGCGAGCAAGCTCGCTCCCACAATGCCCGATACAATTTGTAAATCTGCGGGGCGAGATCGATCCAAACGGATATTCCATCAAACTATTCCACCCTCCCGGCGGTCTCTGACTTAACCCCTCCCAGAGCCTGCGCATGCCAAAAGCTGTCAATTTCGCCAAGCGCTGGTTCGCCGAGCGTGGCTGGAAACCCTTCCCCTTCCAGAAAGAAGTCTGGGCCGCCGTGGCACGGGGCGAGTCGGGTCTGTTGCACGCCAGCACCGGTGCGGGCAAGACCTACTCGGTGTGGTTTGCCGCCCTAAACCAGTTCGCCCGGCCTGCCCCCCAATCGACCGAGCTGAAGCCGCGCAAGCGCAAACCCGTCGCCGCGCCCCTCAGCGTGCTGTGGATTACCCCCATGCGCGCCCTCGCCGCGGACACCGCCCGGGCGCTGGAAGGTCCGTTGCAGGATTTGCAGATCCCGTGGAGCGTCGGCCTGCGCACCGGCGACACCAGCAGCAGCGAACGCGCCAAGCAGGGCCGCCGCCTGCCCTCCGCGCTGATTACGACGCCAGAGAGCCTGACGTTGCTGCTGACCCGCGCCGATGCCCAAGCGACGATGTCGACCCTAAAGATGGTGGTCGTCGACGAATGGCACGAGTTGATCGGCAACAAGCGCGGGATTCAACTGCAACTGGCGCTGGCCAGGCTGCGCCAATGGAATCCGGAGTTGGTTATCTGGGGACTTTCCGCGACCCTCGGCAATCAGGCGCACGCGCAACAGGTGCTGGTGGGCGATCACGGCACCACCGTTCACGGCAAAGTGGTCAAGGAACTGATCGTCGACACGCTGCTGCCCCCGTCCATCGAGCGCTTCCCTTGGGCCGGGCACATGGGGTTGCGCATGCTGCCTCAAGTGCTGGTCGAAGTGGACAGCAGTTCCAGTTGCCTGCTGTTCACCAATACCCGCGCGCAGTCGGAAGTCTGGTATCAGGCATTGCTGGAAGCCCGTCCGGACTGGGCCGGGCTGATCGCGCTGCATCACGGCTCGCTGTCCCGCGAGGTCCGCGACTGGGTTGAACGGGCGCTGAAAGAAGGCCACTTGAAAGCCGTGGTCTGCACCTCCAGCCTCGACTTGGGCGTGGATTTTCTGCCGGTCGAGCGAGTGTTGCAGATCGGCTCGGCCAAGGGCGTCGCGCGGTTGATGCAGCGTGCGGGACGTTCGGGTCACGCGCCAGGCCGGCCGTCTCGGGTCACGCTGGTGCCGACCCATAGCCTGGAACTGGTCGAGGCTGCCGCGGCCCGCGACGCCGTCGACGCCCGCCTGATCGAACCCCGGGAATCACCCCACAAGCCCCTGGATGTCCTCGTACAACATCTGGTGAGCATGGCGCTCGGTGGCGGCTTTACCCCCGACGCGCTATTAGCCGAAGTTCGCACCGCATGGGCCTACCGCGATCTGACCGACGAAGAATGGGAATGGGCGCTGGCGTTCGTGCGCTATGGCGGCCTGTCGCTGACCGCGTACCCGGATTATCGTCGCGTCGAGCCGGACGAAGACGGTATCTGGCGTGTCCCTGATGCACGCCTCGCCCGCCGCCACCGCATGAGCGTGGGCACCATCGTCAGCGACGCCAGCATTAACGTGAAATATTGGAGCAAGGGCGGCGGAGGCGGATCCCTCGGCAGCGTCGAAGAAGGTTTCATCGCCCGACTGAAACCGGGAGACGGCTTTCTGTTCAGCGGCCGTCTGCTGGAACTGGTGCGCGTGGAGAACATGACCGCGTACGTGAAAAAGGCTACAGGCAAAAAAGCCGCCGTCCCACGCTGGAATGGCGGACGGATGCCGCTCTCAAACGAACTGGCCGACGCCGTTGTCGAGAAATTCGATGCGGCAGCGCGAGGTGATTTCAGCAGCCCCGAGATGCACATCGTCAGCCCGCTGCTGGAAGTGCAACGGCAATGGTCAGCGTTGCCGCGCAAGGACACGCTGCTGGCGGAAGTCCTTAAATCCCGGGAAGGCTGGCATTTGTTTCTCTACCCCTTCGCCGGGCGGCATGCGCACTTGGGGTTGGCGAGCCTGCTGGCGTGGCGGCTGAGCCGTGACACGCCGCTGACCTTCTCGATCGCCGTGAACGACTACGGCTTCGAGCTGCTCAGCGCCACCCCGATCGACTGGAATGAGCGCCTGACGACTCAGCTGTTTTCCGAAGAAGCGCTGCTGGCCGATATCATTGCCAGCCTGAACGCCGGCGAACTGGCGCTGCGCCGTTTTCGTGAAATTGCCCGCATCGCCGGGCTGGTATTCTCCGGCTACCCCGGCGCCCCCAAAAGTAACCGACAGTTGCAGGCCTCCAGCGGCTTATTTTTCGAAGTGTTCAAACAGTACGACGCAGGCAACCTGTTGCTGACCCAGGCGCAGGAAGAAGTGCTGCGGCAAGAACTCGATGTGGCCCGGCTCGAACAGACCCTCAGCCGCATCAACAACCGGACCCTGGATTTGCACGTGATCAAACGCCCCACCCCGATGGCCTTCCCGCTGCTGGTAGAACGCATGCGCGAAAGCCTCAGCACTGAAAAACTTTCTGACCGCATCGCGCGCATGGTCAGCGACCTCGAAAAAGCCGCCGGGCCTGAGGTCATGACGTGAGGCCGTATCTGTCGATTCAGCTGGCAGGTGCGGAATTGTGGTTGCTGGCAGATAAAGCGATTTATTACCCGGCAGAGCGGGCGCTGTTGATCGCCGACGCCCACTTCGGCAAGGCCGCTGCCTACCGGCGGTTGGGCCAGCCAGTGCCCCATGGCACCACTGATGACAACCTTCAGCGCCTGGATGCTCTGCTGGCGAGCTATGACTGCGACCGGCTAATCTTTCTGGGGGATTTTTTGCACGCTCCGGAATCCCACGCGGCTGGCACCCTGGCGGCGATTCAGGCATGGCGTGACAGACACCATGACCTGGCGATCACTTTGATTCGGGGGAACCACGACAAGCGTGCAGGCGACCCGCCGCCGGAGCTGCGCATGGACGTTGTCGAGGAACCCATGTTTCTGGGGCCGTATGCGCTGCAGCACGAACCTGATCCCCACCCAGACTTTCACGTTCTGGCGGGACATGTGCATCCGGCTTATCGACTCTACGGACGAGGACGTCAGCGATTACGGCTGCCGTGCTTCTACGTGCTGCCACGGGTAAGCCTGCTGCCAGCGTTCGGGGCGTTTACGGGGGGAATGAATATCGATCGGGCTGAAAACAGCAAGATCTATGTGGTGGGGGATGGAGCGGTGTGGGAGGCGCTTTGAATGGCGAGGGAGGTGCTCCCGCCGATGCCAGGCACCGACGGGACATGAATCAGGCAACCGGCGCGGGTGGCGGCTCGTCCGGGACTGTCGGCACGCCACCTTCGTCGGGTTGAGGGTATTCGTTTGGACTGTCTGGGTCTGGCTGCCCGGGGATGCCCCCGGCGACCATGTTATTGAGATGTGGATGCGCTAACAGCGACCAAGCCAGCAACCCAACCTGATTGGGACTCGGGTCAGTTTGATTGCTGCTGGTGTTGATGTGTCTCTTCATAGGGCACTCCTGAGCGTTGGCCCCATCCGCATGGTACGGATGGAAACAGTTCAGTCAGTAGAGTGCGGATTTCGAGACAAATTCAGTGAGTGGCTGACAAATGGCGTGATTACGTACGGGGCAGCGTCACGCCGCGTTGGCCTTGGTACTTGCCACCACGGTCCTTGTAGGACACTTCGCACTCTTCGTCGGATTCCAGAAACAGCATCTGTGCGACGCCTTCGTTGGCGTAGATTTTCGCCGGCAACGTGGTGGTGTTGGAGAATTCCAGCGTCACGTGGCCTTCCCATTCAGGCTCAAGCGGCGTCACGTTGACGATGATGCCGCAGCGGGCGTAGGTGCTCTTGCCCAGACAGATGGTCAGCACGTTGCGCGGGATGCGGAAATATTCGACGGTGCGCGCCAGTGCAAACGAGTTCGGCGGGATGATGCAGACATCGCTTTTAACGTCGACAAAACTTTTTTCATCGAAGTTTTTCGGGTCCACAGTGGCCGAATTGATGTTGGTGAAGACCTTGAATTCGTCCGCGCAACGCACGTCGTAGCCATAGCTGGAGACGCCGAAAGAGATCACTCGATCAGCGCCTTCGCCGCGCACCTGACGCTCCACGAACGGCTCGATCATGCCGTGTTCCTGCGCCATGCGGCGAATCCACTTGTCCGATTTGATGCTCATGGCGGTGTCCTGAATAGCGAGGTGAAAAAGATGTCCGGCATCTTACCGGTCGAACGCCCCGGGTTCAAAGATTGCGCACCCGGCGCATTAAAGGCGTTGAGCCACCTCAAGAAAAAATCGTAAGCAGCCCCTTTGCACATCCGAGAAAAAGGGGTAAGGTGGCTCCACTGTGTTGCTTGTGTCACTGAGAATATCTACACGATGTTGAATTTCGATCCAACCATCTCCAAGAATTTTTCCTGCTCTTTGCACTCAGTCTCGGCCAGGGCACTTCCTGAGTCGCAGTTAACTTTGTCCAAGGAGATACACCATGTCTAATCGCCAAACTGGTACCGTTAAGTGGTTCAACGATGAAAAAGGCTTCGGCTTCATCACTCCACAATCCGGTGACGACCTGTTCGTTCACTTCAAAGCTATCCAATCTGACGGCTTCAAAAGCCTGAAAGAAGGCCAACAGGTCTCTTTCATCGCTACCCGCGGTCAGAAAGGCATGCAAGCTGAAGAAGTTCAAGTTATCTAACTTGTCCTGATTCGCTTAAAAGACCCCGCCCTTAAAAGCGGGGTTTTTTTATGCCTGCAGAAAGGCGACTGCTGCACATCCCCTCTGCCCCCCTACCTCGCCTCTTGCTAACGCGACATGCCGATCGTCCGGCACATCGCGCCTCCAGCTTTCCGCCTCAGCGGATCAGTCGTCGCTCACAGAGATGTTCGGCATCTGCGCAGACGCAGCTTCCTGCAACACGATACGCGCGCCGACATGACGCGCCAGCTCCTGATACACCATCGCAATCTGACTCTCGGGCTCGGCAATCGCCGTCGGCTTGCCGCCATCGGCCTGCTCGCGAATCAGCATGGACAACGGCAGCGAGGCCAAGAGCTCAACGCCATACTGCGTGGCCAACTTCTCCCCTCCACCTTCGCCAAACAGGTGCTCGGCGTGCCCGCAGTTCGAGCAGATGTGCACGGCCATGTTCTCAACGACACCCAGCACCGGGATGTTGACCTTGCGGAACATCTCCACGCCTTTCTTCGCGTCCAGCAACGCGAGGTCCTGCGGGGTTGTAACAATGACTGCGCCAGCAACCGGGACCTTCTGCGCGAGGGTCAGCTGGATATCTCCAGTGCCGGGCGGCATGTCGATGACCAGATAATCCAGATCATTCCAGGCGGTCTGGGTCACCAGTTGCAGCAGCGCACCCGACACCATAGGTCCTCTCCAGACCATCGGTGTGTTGTCGTCGGTCAGAAAAGCCATGGACATCACTTCGATGCCATGGGCCTCGATCGGCACGAACCACTTCTGGTCCTTGATCTTCGGACGGGTGCCTTCGGCAATGCCGAACATGACGCCCTGGCTCGGGCCGTAGATATCGGCATCAAGAATGCCCACCCGCGCGCCTTCTCGGGAAAGCGCCAACGCCAGGTTCGCCGCCGTCGTGGATTTACCGACGCCACCCTTGCCCGACGCAACGGCCACGATGTTCTTCACGTTGGCCAGGCCGGGGATCTGGCCGAGGGCTTTGTGAGAGTGAATCACGGACGTGATCTGGACGCTGGCCGATGCGACGCCATCCAGTCCTTCAATCGCCATCTGCAGCATCTGCGCCCAGCCGTTCTTGAACAGCGCGGCTGCGTAGCCCAGTTCCAGGTGGACACTCACGCGGTCGCCGTTGATCTCGATGGCGCGGACACACCCGGCGCTGACCGGGTCCTGATTCATGTAAGGATCGGTGTACTGGCGAAGGACGGCTTCCACCGTTGCGCGATTGACAGCGCTCATGGGTGACTCCCTATAAAGACTAACTAAAACAGGCGGCCATCCTACCTTGTATGCCCGATAAAGAACGCAACGACGTTTCCTTTCAAGCACATCGGCAGATTCCGACATGCAGCGCGGGATGAAAAAAAACGCTCAGGCCTTTATAGTGGCCGACCTCCGTTTCACTTCAAGTAGCCGAGCCCAATGTCCGAGCCACGCAAGATTCTCGTCACCAGCGCCCTGCCCTATGCCAATGGTTCCATTCACCTTGGCCACATGCTCGAGTACATCCAGACCGACATGTGGGTGCGCTTTCAAAAGCACCGCGGCAATCAGTGCATTTACGTGTGCGCGGATGACGCCCATGGCTCGGCCATCATGCTGCGCGCCGAGAAAGAAGGCATTACGCCCGAGCAGTTGATCGCCAACGTGCAGGCCGAGCACAGTGCCGACTTCGCTGACTTCCTGGTGGATTTCGACAACTTCCACTCGACCCATGCCGAAGAAAACCGTGAGCTGTCGAGCGAGATCTACAAACGCCTTCGCGACGCCGGCCACATAGCCACGCGCTCCGTGACGCAATATTTCGACCCGGAAAAGAAGATGTTCCTGGCCGACCGCTTCATCAAAGGCACCTGCCCGAAATGCGGTACCGAGGATCAGTACGGCGACAACTGCGAAAAGTGCGGCGCGACCTACGCCCCGACTGATCTGAAAGATCCGAAGTCGGCGATTTCCGGTGCTACGCCGGTGCTTCGGGACTCCAAGCATTTCTTCTTCGACCTGCCCGCGTTCGACGCCATGCTCAAAAGCTGGACGCGAAGCGGCACGCTGCAGGACGCCGTGGCGAACAAAATTGCCGAATGGCTCGATTCCGGGCTGCAGCAGTGGGACATCTCCCGCGATGCGCCGTATTTTGGCTTCGAAATCCCAGACGAGCCGGGCAAATATTTCTACGTGTGGCTGGATGCTCCCATCGGCTACATGGCGAGCTTCAAGAACCTCTGTGCGCGCCGTCCGGAACTGGACTTCGATGCGTTCTGGCGCAAGGACTCGACCACCGAGCTTTACCACTTCATCGGCAAAGACATCGTCAACTTCCATGCGCTGTTCTGGCCGGCCATGCTCGAAGGTTCGGGATTCCGTAAGCCTACAGGCATCAACGTGCACGGCTACCTGACCGTCAACGGCCAGAAGATGTCGAAATCCCGCGGCACCTTCATCAAGGCACGCACGTACCTTGAGCACCTGTCGCCGGAATACCTGCGTTACTACTACGCGGCCAAACTGGGCCGTGGCGTCGACGATCTCGACCTGAACCTTGAAGACTTTGTGCAGAAGGTTAACTCTGACCTGATCGGCAAGGTGGTAAACATCGCCAGCCGTTGCGCGGGGTTCATTCAGAAAGGCAACGCAGGGTTGCTGGTGGCCGGCAATGCCGAGCCCGAATTGACCGACGCTTTTCATGCTGCAGCGCCAAGCATTGCCGATGCCTACGAGGCGCGTGACTTTGCCCGTGCGATGCGCGAAATCATGGCGCTGGCGGACCGCGCCAATGCCTGGATCGCCGACAAGGCGCCCTGGTCGCTGGCCAAGCAGGAAGGTAAACAAGACGAGGTTCAGGCGATCTGCGCCCTGGGCATCAATCTGTTCCGCCAGTTGGTGATCTTTCTCAAGCCTGTGCTGCCGAACCTGGCCGCAGACGCCGAGCAGTTTCTCAACGTCCCGCCATTGACCTGGAATGATCACCAGACGCTGTTGAGCAATCATCAGCTCAACCCGTTCCAGCCGCTGATGACCCGCATCGACCCCGTTAAAGTGGAAGCCATGACCGACGCCTCGAAAGAAGACCTCGCCGCCAGCGCCACCGACACAGGCGCGGCGCCGCAGGGCAATGGTGAGCTGACGAAAGACCCGCTCTCCCCTGAGATCGACTTCGACGCCTTCGCGGCGATTGACCTGCGGGTCGCGCTGATCGAGAAAGCCGAGCACGTTGAAGGCGCCGACAAGCTGCTACGCCTGACGCTGGACATCGGCGACGAGAAGCGCAACGTCTTCTCCGGCATCAAGAGCGCCTACCCGAACCCGGCGGAGCTGGAGGGTCGATTGACCATGATGATCGCCAACCTGAAGCCGCGCAAAATGCGTTTTGGTATTTCCGAAGGCATGGTGATGGCCGCAGGTCCTGGCGGTGAAGAGATTTACCTGCTGAGCCCTGACAGCGGCGCCATCCCCGGTCAGCGCATCAAGTAACCCGACCCCAACCGTCACATTCTGCACGTTATCGACGGCCCGCCCGGGTCGTCGATCTGGTCCAAGCATGAGCCTGATTCAGCGCATCGACGCCCTGCTGCCGCAAACCCAATGCGGAAAGTGCGGCCATCCAGGCTGCCAGCCCTACGCCGAAGGCATTGCGAGCGGCGAAGCCATCAATAAGTGTCCACCCGGTGGCGACGAGACCATCGCGGCACTGGCTCGACTGCTGAACGTGCCGGTCCTGCAACTTGACATCGACAGAGGCAGCGCGCCAGCGCAGGTTGCGTTTATTCGAGAGGCCGAGTGTATCGGTTGCACCAAATGCATCCAGGCCTGTCCAGTGGACGCGATCGTCGGCGCTGCCAAACTGATGCACACCGTCATCATTGAAGAATGCACCGGATGCGACCTGTGCGTTGCGCCCTGTCCGGTCGACTGCATCGACATGCTGCCGCTGCCGACGACCTCGGTGCCGTTTATTGGTGATTGCGCGATGGATGAGGCGCAACAACTAGTCAGAGCCGTCAAACGCGCTCGGGCACGGCAACGCTTTGACGCGCGCTCGGCTCGCCTGCAGCGCGATGAACAGCGACGTCAGGTCGAGCGCCAGGCTCGCCAGTTGCGATCTGCCACCCCTACTGTTATCCAGCCAGACCCGGCGCAGGCCGCACTGGCGCGGCTTCGTTCCAGCCCTTCCAATGGCAGTGACGCGGCGTTGAAACGGGCCCGCGCCCAAGTCGCGATGAGCAGAGCCCAATTGCTGAAGTCGCTGAAAGCCTTTGGCCACCCGCCGATTGCCGAACAAGCCGCACAACTCGTGCAGTTGCAGCGCGGCCTCGACGAGGCAGAGCACGCGCTCGCTCAGTTGCAGGAACTGGCGCTCTCGGCACCGTCTTCTCAGGAAACGCCTACCCCATGAACGCCGTCAAACGCCTTGAGATCTTTCGTCGCCTGCACGAAGACAATCCCGATCCAAAAACGGAACTGGCCTACACCACGCCATTCGAGCTCCTGATCGCCGTGATTCTCTCGGCGCAAGCCACCGACGTCAGCGTCAACAAGGCTACGGCGCGTCTCTACCCGGTCGCCAATACGCCTCAGGCGATTTACGCGTTGGGTGTCGAGGGTTTGTCTGCATATATCAGGACCATTGGCCTTTACAACAGCAAGGCGCGAAACGTGATCGAAACGTGCCGTCTGCTGATTGAACGGCACGGAGGGGAAGTGCCGCAAAACCGAGAGGCCCTTGAAGCACTGCCCGGCGTAGGCCGCAAGACCGCCAACGTCGTCCTGAACACAGCGTTTCGCCAATTGGCAATGGCGGTCGACACGCATATCTTCCGGGTCAGCAACCGCACCGGCATTGCGCCTGGGAAGAATGTAGTGGAAGTTGAAACCAAGCTGATGAAATTCGTGCCCAGGGATTACCTCATGGATGCGCACCACTGGCTGATCCTTCACGGCCGTTATGTGTGCGTTGCACGCAAGCCCAGGTGTGGCAGTTGCAGAATCGAGGACCTTTGCGAGTACAAGGCCAAGACCTCTGACGATTGAACGATAGCGTCTCCGGGCTTTGATCGATTAAAAAAATCTTTTTTACCCAAGCGAGGTTTGTCGCTATAAGAGGCGCCAACGACTGTTCACGCCTGAGGCTGCATCATGAGCGATGAAAAAGACACCATCGAAGTCGACGACGACTTCGTGATCGAAGAGCCGGAGGAAGTCCCAGCCGTACCGGTAGAGACCGCCAAGACCAATCTGAGCAAGCGCCGCACCATCGATAACCTGCTGGAAGAGCGTCGGTTGCAGAGGCAGCTTGCAGACTACGATTTCGATTTCTGACTGTTTCTCGCCACGCTTGCCTGAAGGCCTCTCCTGCAGAGAGGCTGGGCAAAAAAAATCAAGCTGATAACGCACCTTCATCCAACGAAGTTCCACGGCCATCAAACCAGCCCGTTACGTTGCGCGAGCTCGATGAGGTCCACCAGCGAATGCGCATTGAGCTTGAGCAACAGACGCGTCTTGTAGGTGCTGACGGTCTTGTTGCTTAGAAACATGCCGTCGGCAATCTCCTTGTTGGTCTTGCCACGGGCCAACTGCTGCAACACCATCATTTCCCTTCCCGACAAGCGATCCACCATCTCCGCCTCGCTGGCATTGCCGAGACTGGAGCGCACCGTGTGCAGGGCTTGGTTGGGGAAGTAACTGTAACCGGACAACACGGCCTTGATGGCGCTGAGCAATTCGGTCAGATCCTGCTGCTTGCAGACATACCCCGCCGCACCTGCCTGCATGCAGCGCATTGAAAAATGCCCTGGCGCTTGAGAGGTCAGGATCAACACTTTGAAGGCCAGCGTCATGGCCGACAATCGGGCGATGACCTCCAGACCGTCGAGCTTGGGGATACCGATGTCCAGAATGACAATGTCCGGCAGGTGCTCCCGCGCCAGTTGTAACGCATCCACGCCGTTGTCCGTCTCGGCAATGACTTCGTAGCCATGGCGTTCCATCAACATGCGCACGGCGAGCCTAATGACAGGGTGATCATCCACGATCAACACTTTATTCATGAGCAGTCCATTCTTCGCTGTTCGAATTTTCAGAGCCCGCACAATAGCTTAGTCGTTTAGTGCTTTGCATGGCGCTCCTCCCTGCAGATCAGCAGGCAAAGACCTTTCTCACTCAACCAACAGAAAAATCCTACAAAACCTGCCCTATCCGCACTATTTTTAACGATGGTCAATACAGTCTCGGTACGTGACCGCATAATGTCCAAGACCGCAAGTGATAATTTTTGAAACCTGAGTTCGATGAGCATTTATGGCTATATAAATGGCGGTTGATGCGTCGAGTTGTCCTAAGGTCGATCGACGACCTGCTGGCACCGCCGCCCGGTTTGAACAGGCGCAAACCCATGGCTTACCGTGACGCTTGCGATAACAGGTACCTCTTTAACATTTTGCCTGGGGCCCATGGCTTACAACTCCTCACCTTGAGCGTTATGGCCTCAGCATATGCCCATCTGTCCGAGCTGCCAGCAAACAAAAATCATAAAATATTGCAGGCCATGAATAGGCTGGGCGAACGCACACACTTGGTTAAATGACAGACGGGCGCTTGACGAGTTTGATTACATATTAAAAGCTCGAAAGGACCTACGGCGCTTTCAGAAATTTCCGAACAACCAGGATTAACTTTCAACCCTTCACTCCGTGCTCACGGGATCAGGAATGGGAAAAAGCTACGCCACTTAACCGCCGCCGGATCAGTACCACCCAACAAACAGCGATTGCATTACACCACGCCTTTGGAACAAGGGGGGCTGCCCCGCCTCTCACGTAATACTATTCAGCCCACAACTTCCAGCACCCTCAAGTCATTCCAGAAAAATACTACATAACTAACGGATTATTATTACCGCCGAGAAAATTGCGTTAAGCGCTTAAAAAGCAAACCAGAGATTTTTAAGATTTTTACTTGCCAAATCTATTACCAGTCGTTACTTTTTGATGAGCGAATGGTTCTACCCGCCGTTAATTAGTGGCATTTATCACGATATAAAATTATTGCGCATATAAAGACTGATGCTTCATTAGGCAGCAGACCGGGCGCAGGCCACTCATCGGCATGAATAAGCCATTCAGTATTTAAACGCTGTTAAGCATGAACGTCCCGGCGGTAAAGGCTGTTTAGTTGATATGTTCAAAGGAACCTACCATGACCAAGAAAATAAAATACTCCATTGGCGCAAGCAGTGACCCTATCAAACTGGCGGAGGCGGTTGAGCGGTACGTTTCCCAGGGCGGCGTGATCAACGTCATCGCAGAAGGTGAGTCACGGGAGAGCGAGGCATCCAGACAAACCCGGGAGGCCGACCCGGAGGCTGAACTGTGCACAAAGGTCGATCTGCTCAAAGGGCTTGTGGCGAAGGGAGCCGGGGTTGCCGCGTTGCAATACTCGCTGCGCATGAACCAGAAGGACATCAAGCGCCTGGCGAGCGAGAACGGCCTGAAGATCCGCTATTGCCAACCTGTTCGCCGGTCACGTACGTCTCGGCAAAGAGAGCCCGCCACGATAAACGATGCTACTGCCGGACATGCCATGCATTACTCGGCTTTGGGCTATACCGTTCCGGAAATCGCTCAACTATTGGGCGTCGGGATACGCGATATCTGGGACATCGGCAAAGCCTACCGTTTTGAGTTTCGAACAACTTCCCAGGGGGAAATGGCTGAGAAAATCATCGACGACGAGACCGATTTACCAACATGACTCAGGAATAATAGAAAGCGAAAGCGCGTATTTCACCGTCCGTAAGCGCGGCAAATAATCGGCCGAAGTGGGATCAGGAAGGTTTGCAGGTGAACCACCAACAGCACACGGGTGGACGCTTAATGAGTGCAGCCCCGAAACAAGGGCTGCACTCCAGTCACGACAGCGATCAGAACAACTTGCGGCCCTTGTTCGCCGCAATACGCATGCGCAGCGCGTTGAGCTTGATGAAGCCCGCAGCGTCTGCCTGGTTGTACGCGCCGCCGTCTTCTTCGAACGTCGCGATGTTGGCATCGAACAGCGACTCGTCGGACTTGCGACCGGTCACGATTACATTGCCCTTATAAAGCTTCAAGCGCACGACGCCATTCACGTGGGCCTGCGACGCATCGATCATTTGCTGCAGCATCAGACGCTCAGGGCTCCACCAGTAACCGGTGTAGATCAGGCTGGCGTACTTGGGCATCAGCTCGTCTTTCAGGTGAGCGACTTCGCGGTCCAGGGTGATCGATTCGATCGCACGGTGACCACGCAGCATGATAGTGCCGCCCGGGGTCTCGTAGCAGCCGCGGGATTTCATACCGACGTAGCGGTTTTCGACGATGTCCAGACGACCGATGCCGTGCTCGCCGCCAATGCGGTTCAAGGTGGCGAGTACGGTGGCCGGAGTCATCTCAACGCCGTCCAGCGCCACGATGTCGCCGTTGCGGTAGGTCAGCTCCAGGTACTGCGGCTTGTCCGGCGCGTTTTCCGGCGACACTGTCCACCGCCACATGTCTTCTTCGTGCTCGGTCCAGGTGTCTTCCAGCACGCCGCCTTCATAGGAGATGTGCAGCAGGTTGGCGTCCATGGAGTACGGGGATTTTTTCTTGCCGTGACGCTCGATCGGGATGGCGTGCTTCTCGGCGTAGTCCATCAGCTTCTCGCGGGACAGCAGGTCCCACTCACGCCATGGCGCAATGACTTTCACACCAGGCTTGAGCGCATAAGCACCCAGTTCGAAGCGAACCTGGTCGTTGCCTTTGCCGGTGGCGCCGTGAGAAATGGCGTCAGCGCCAGTTTCGTTGGCGATTTCGATCAGTCGTTTGGCGATCAGGGGACGCGCGATGGAAGTACCCAGCAGGTACTCGCCTTCGTAGACGGTGTTGGCGCGGAACATCGGGAACACGAAATCACGCACGAATTCTTCGCGCAGGTCGTCGATGTAGATTTCCTTGACGCCCATGGCTTGCGCCTTGGCGCGTGCTGGCTCGACTTCTTCGCCCTGACCCAGGTCAGCGGTGAAGGTCACCACCTCGCAGTTGTACGTATCTTGCAGCCACTTGAGGATTACCGAAGTATCCAGGCCACCGGAATACGCGAGAACTACCTTGTTTACGTCCGCCATGCCATCACTCCAACGCGTTGTACGGAAAACCGACGAGTCTACCGATCACGCGCGGGAATTTACAGTGTCGCGACAGCTTCTGACGGCAAAGCGACAGATTCTGTCAGTCAGACGACTTTACCGCCCTTGGTCAAGAGGCCTTGGTGGGGGCCGCACTTGCCGCTGTAACAGGCGCAGCGCCAGGGGTTGGGGCTGCGGCAGGCGCAGGCACCGGGGCTGGTATCGGAGCAGGTGCAGCAGCCGGCGGCACGGCTGGAGTCTGCTGCGCCACACGCTCCAGGTGGATGTTCACTCGGCGGTTGCGCGCGCGGTTGGCGTTGTTGGTGTTAGGCGCCAGCGGGTACTGCTCGCCGTGGAAGCGCAGGGTGATCTGTTCTTCCGGGATGCCCTGGGCTTTAAGGTAGTCCATGACCGACAGCGCACGGCGCCGCGACAGATCACGGTTGGTCAACCGGTTGCCGCTGTTATCGGAGTGACCGTCCAGTTCGACGTGATTGACCGTCGGATCGGCCTTCATATAAGCCAGCACGGTGTCCAGCTTGCGCTTGGCGGACGCATCCAACTCGATGCCGCCGCCGGGGAAGCCGATCTCGGATTGCCGCACCTGTTCGAAATTCATCGGCAACAGCTTCGCCGTACACACTTGAAAATCGCCGTAGGCCTTGCTGAATTTGACCGGCAGCAGGCGGACTTCCATGGCGCCCCCGCCATCGCGCAGTGAGTGACGAATCACCGGACTGCGCCCTTCCATCAGGCCCGCGATCAATCGCGTGGCCTGGGCCTGATTGGTATTGAAAGGAATCTCGCCGCTGCTGACTTTTACCGCGCCAAGATTGAGATCGCTGCGCCCCGGCTGCCACGGCGCCGCGGCGGCAATCAACATGGCCGACCCGGATGCCAGACTGTAGCCATTTGCTTTCAAGCGAAACGTCGGCTGTTCGCCCGCGCGCCGCACGAACTCGCCCGCACCGAAATCGGCGATAGGTTGAGTCAGTCTGCATTCGAACTGATCGCCTTCCACCTTCCACTCAATATTCTCCAGACGCGTCTGGAAAGTGAGCGCCATGGCCGGCAGGCTGGCAAACGCGCTGAGCAGGGCTAGATATCGCTGGCGCACGGGAGGCTCCACTAAATTCACGTGTAACAAGATTTATGACTTACACGTGGCTATCGGTAACTTCCCGCAAAACTTGATAGCGAGTGCCTGGAGGAGTCTTTTCCGGTAGCATTCCCAGCGAGTTTGACCCGCCTGGAATCCCCAATGTCCGAACGCCTGACCCTCCTGCGCCCCGACGACTGGCACATCCATCTTCGAGATGGCGCTGTTTTGCCCCACACCGTCGCCGACGTAGCGCGCACTTTTGGCCGCGCGATCATCATGCCGAACCTCGTGCCGCCGGTACGCAACGCAGAGCAAGCAGACGCCTATCGTCAGCGCATCCTCGCCGCGCGCCCGCAAGGCAGCCGTTTCGAGCCGCTGATGGTGCTCTACCTCACCGACCTGACGCAGCCCGAAGAAATTCGCGCCGCGAAGGCCAGTGGTTTCGTCTACGCCGCCAAGTTGTACCCGGCAGGCGCCACTACTAATTCCGATTCGGGCGTGACCAGCGTCGACAAGATATTCCCGGTACTCGAGGCGATGGCCGAGGTAGGCCTGCCGCTGCTCATCCACGGCGAAGTGACCCGCGGCGACATCGACGTATTCGACCGCGAAAAGATTTTTATCGACGAGCACATGCGTCGTGTCGTCGAGCGTTTTCCGACGCTGAAAGTGGTGTTCGAACACATCACTACCGCGGATGCCGTGCAGTTCGTCAGTGAAGCGTCGGCCAATGTGGGCGCAACCATCACTGCCCACCATTTGCTGTACAACCGCAACCATATGCTGGTGGGCGGCATTCGCCCTCACTTCTATTGCCTGCCGATTCTCAAGCGCAATACCCACCAGGTCGCCCTGCTGGATGCCGCCACCAGCGGCAACAGCAAGTTCTTCCTCGGCACGGACTCCGCGCCCCATGCGCAGCACGCGAAAGAAGCGGCGTGCGGTTGCGCCGGCTGCTATACCGCGTTTGCCGCCATCGAGCTTTACGCCGAGGCATTCGAATCACGCAACGCGCTGGACAAACTGGAAGGTTTCGCCAGTCTGCACGGCCCGGCGTTCTATGGCCTGCCGACCAACACCGACACTATTACCCTGGTTCGTGACGAGTGGACGGCCCCGGCCAGCCTGCCGTTTGGCGAGCTTTCTGTCATCCCGCTGCGCGCCGGTGAAAAACTGCGCTGGCGTCTGCTGGAGCAACACGCGTGAGTGAAGAACATTATGAAGACGAGCAAGAAGGCTCCGGTGGCGGTACAGGGTCCCGGCACCCGATGGCTGCCCGTTTTCGCGGTTACCTGCCTGTGGTCGTTGACGTAGAAACAGGCGGATTCAACTGCGCCACCGATGCGTTGCTGGAAATCGCAGCGACGACGATTGGCATGGACGAGAAAGGCTTTGTCTTTCCGGACCACACGTATTTCTTCCGTGTTGAGCCCTTCGAAGGCGCCAATGTCGAAGCGGCGGCGCTGGAGTTCACCGGCATCAAGCTGGATCATCCGCTGCGCATGGCCGTGAGTGAAGAAACGGCGCTGACGGACATCTTCCGCGGCATCCGCAAGGCACTGAAGGCCAACGGCTGCAAGCGCGCCATTCTGGTCGGTCACAATGCCAGCTTCGACCTCGGCTTTCTCAACGCAGCGGTTGCGCGACTGGACATGAAACGTAACCCGTTTCACCCGTTCTCCAGCTTCGACACCGCTACGCTGGCGGGCCTGGCGTACGGTCAGACTGTTTTGGCCAAAGCCTGCCAGTCGGCGGACATTGATTTCGACGGTCGCGAGGCCCATTCGGCCCGTTACGACACCGAGAAAACCGCCGAGCTGTTCTGCGGCATCGTCAACCGCTGGAAAGAAATGGGCGGCTGGCACGACTTCAACGACTGAGTCGATGTCGCTGCGCAATGAATGAACCGGCCCAAGTGGCCGGTTTTTTTATGGGGTGGAAATCGAGAGGCAGTGATCGGCTCAAACTCCGTCAGTGCCCGGAGGGGCCCCTTCCCGGCTGAAGCCGGCCCCACTAAAAGCAGCACGTGCATTCAGCGGCACCGGCTACAGGTGACGCGGAGCGTCACAGGATGCATGCCCACGCAGAGCGCGGGAACGATCAAACGACGTTCAGCGTCCCGACTGGCCCCTTCCCGGCTAAAGCCGGTCCCACTAAAAAGCACGTCGCGTACAACCCGTGGGATTGGCTTCAGTCGGGAAGCTCTTGATCTGCTTTAAAAGCGCTTTTGATCTTCTCATACAAAAGGCTCAGTCACCGCAGAACGCGACTTGGGTGCAGGCTGAACGCAGGTTTCGCGCAGTGGGTCGAGCCGCATGGATGCGGCGAGAGCGCCGTCAGGACATGGATGTCCGTTCGGCGCGGGCCCACGGAGCGAGACCGGAGTGAAGGAACCCGACGAAGTCGGGCCCAACCGAGAGCAAGCACCCTTGGTTACTTGGGGTGCTTTTCCAAGTAACTCGCCGAAGGCGAAACGTTCTGCCGTTAGGCAGAACCTATATTGGCCTCACTGCGCACTCAGAACGAGCATTGGAACTCAGCTGACCACTCATCGGTAGCCACGCCAACAAGCCTGAGTAGTTTTGACAAGCATTCTCATTAACATTAGTATCCCTCGCATTGAGCCAATCACTCAGCGACGGTTTCTTATATGTATGTCTGCCTCTGCCAAGGTGTTACCGACGGACAAATCCGTGAAGCAATCATGGAAGGATGCTGCAGCTATCGTGACGTCCGCGAGACCCTGGGGGTCGCCAGCAAGTGTGGGAAATGTGCCTGCCTGGCGAAGGAAGTGGTGCGTGAAACCCTCACCGAGCTGCAAACCAGCCATGCCGCCCTCGCCTATCCCGCAGAATTTTCAGCGGCCTGAATAACCGCTTTCAAACAAAACCGGACAGTGTCCGGTTTTTTTATGCCTTTAATTCAATCGCTTAGCAACAAGATGCGGAACACAAACATTCTTATTACTATTTATTTTCACTTATTATTCAATAACTTAGGTTTGACAGAGTTATAGAGGGGGCTCAGACTTGCCGCCTGTATTACCTATACCTTCGACAGGACCCGATCATGAAAGGCGACATCACAGTCATCCAGCATCTCAACAAGATCCTCGGTAACGAGCTGGTCGCGATCAATCAATACTTCCTGCATGCGCGCATGTATGAGGACTGGGGCCTGAACAAGTTGGGCAAACACGAGTACCACGAATCCATCGACGAGATGAAACACGCTGACAAACTGATCAAGCGCATCCTGTTTCTGGAAGGCCTCCCGAACCTCCAGGACCTGGGCAAGATCCTGATCGGTGAACACACCAAGGAAATGCTCGAGTGTGACCTGCGCATCGAGCGCAAGGGCCACGCCGACCTTAAAGCCGCGATCGCGCACTGCGAAACCGTGGGTGACTTCGGCAGCCGCGAGATGCTGGAAGACATTCTGGAATCGGAAGAAGAGCACATCGACTGGCTGGAAACCCAGCTGGGCCTGATCGACAAGGTCGGCATCGAGAACTACCTGCAATCGCAGATGGGCGAAGAGGGCTGATTCCAGCCCCCAGCACCGCCCAAATAAAAAGCCCCGCGTCTCGGCAGAGAGCGGGGCTTTTTTACGACTGCCGAAAATCAGGCAGTGGCGTTTTTCGCAACAGCGGCTTTCACCAGTTCCTGCAGGGAACCGTCAGCCTGCATTTCAGTGATGATGTCGCTACCGCCGACCAGCTCACCACCGACCCACAGCTGCGGGAAAGTCGGCCAGTTGGCGTACTTCGGCAGGTTGGCACGGATTTCCGGGTTCTGCAGGATATCGACGTACGCGAACTTTTCGCCACACGCCATCAGTGCCTGAGAAGCCTTGGCCGAGAAGCCGCACTGCGGGGCGTTCGGAGCGCCTTTCATGTAAAGCAGAACGGTGTTGTTGGCAATCTGGTCTTTAATCGTTTCGATAATATCCATGGAGCACCTCGGCTAAACTTTACGACTGTATGTGTCGACACGGTGGCGCATTCTAAACGATTCCCGAGCATAACGCTCGGTCTTGGCCTTGAACGCCCCAATGACCGTTATGCCGCCGCAACCGTAACCGGCACCCCGTTCAACACTGCGTTCCCGGAAATCCCGTCCAGCGCCCGCTCGTCAGTCAGGTCATTCGCGCTCTCACCGGGCTGGGCCGTCGCAATGTCCATTTTCACGCCCGGACGACCGTGGCCCCAGCCATGGGGCAGGCTGACAACCCCGCGCATCATGTCGGCGCTGCCCATGACTTCGACCTCGATTACGCCGACCCGCGAGCTGACCCTGACCCGCTGACCGTCAATCAACCCTCGGCTGAGCAAGTCGTCGGGGTGCATCAACAACTGATGGCGCGGCTTGCCCTTCACCAGGCGATGGAAGTTGTGCATCCACGAATTATTGCTGCGCACATGGCGCCTGCCGATGAGCATGAGGCCATCGGCCTGAGCCTCGGGCTGCGCGGCAAAACGGGCCAAGTCTGCCAGAATAACTGGCGGCGCGGCCTGCACGCGCTGGTTCGCAGTCTTGAGGCGCGCAGCGAGGTTGGGCTTGAGCGGCCCGAGGTCCAGACCGTGGGGATACTGCGCCAGCGTCTCCAGCGACAGCTTCAGCGGGGAGGCATCACCGTACAACCCGGCACGCAAACCGCGATCGACCATCTGCGCCGGCGGCATCGTCGGTTTGAGGTCGCGGCCGGTTTTCAGCGCAAACGCCTGGGCGAGGCAGACAAAGATTTCCCAGTCGTGCAGCGCGCCCTCGGGTTTGGCGAGGATCGCGCGGTTGAAACGGGTGACGTTGCGCACGGCGAACATATTGAACGTGGTGTCGTAGTGGTCGTTTTCCAGCGCGGAGGTCGACGGCAGGATCAGGTCTGCGTGCCGCGTGGTTTCGTTGATGTACAAGTCGACGCTGACCATGAACTCCAGCCCCTCGAGCGCGGTGTCAAGCTGACGGCCGTTGGGCGTCGACAGTACCGGGTTGCCCGCGACCGTAATCAGCGCCTTGATCTGCCCCTCCCCCGAGGTCAGCATTTCCTCGGCCAGCGCAGAAACCGGCAGCTCGCCGCCGTACTCCGGCAGTTGCGAGACGCGGCTGTGCCAGCGATTGAAGCTGCCTCCAGAGGTCGAAGCCACCAGATCCAGCGCGGGCTCGGTACACAGCGCACCGCCTGCACGGTCAAGATTGCCGGTGACCAGATTGATCAGCTGCACCAGCCAGTGGCATAGCGTCCCGAACGCCTGGGTGGAAATACCCATACGCCCGTAACACACGCCGCTTTTGGCAGCGGCAAAGTCCCGCGCGAGCTGCCTGATTTGCTCTGCAGGCACCCCGCATCGAGGACTCATGGCGTCAGCGTTCATCTGGCTGACTGCCGCGCGAACGTCCTCCAGGCCATCAACGGCAAGATGGCTTTCGCGGGTCAGGCCTTCCTCAAACAGGGTGTGCAGCAAGCCGAACAGCAACGCCGCATCGCCCCCGGGACGGATGAACAGGTGCTGATCAGCAATGGCGGCGGTCTCGCTGCGGCGCGGATCGACCACCACGACTTTACCGCCGCGGGCCTGAATCGCTTTCAGACGCTTCTCGACATCCGGCACGGTCATGATGCTGCCGTTGGACGCCAGTGGATTGCCGCCGAGGATGAGCATGAAATCGGTGTGGTCAATGTCGGCGATGGGCAGCAGCAGGCCGTGGCCGTACATCAAATGACTCGTCAGGTGGTGCGGCAGTTGGTCCACGGACGTTGCGGAATAGCGGTTACGGGTTTTCAGCAGCCCGAGAAAATAATTGCTGTGGGTCATCAGCCCATAGTTATGCACGCTGGGATTGCCTTGATACACCGCCACCGCGTTCTGCCCGTGACGCGCCTGAATATCGGCCAGGCGCTCTGCGACCAGGTCAAACGCATCCCGCCACTCGATCGGCTGCCAGTCGTTGCCAATGCGCTGCATGGGCTGGCGAAGGCGATCGGGGTCGTTCTGGATATCCTGCAGCGCGACGGCTTTGGGACAGATATGCCCGCGACTGAACGTGTCCTGCGCATCGCCCTTGATCGAGGTGATCAGGAGGGTGGCATCGTCCTGCAGGGTGGTTTCGAGGGTGAGGCCGCAAATCGCCTCGCACAGGTGACAGGCACGGTGGTGGAGAGTCTTGGTCATCGCCAGCCTCAAGTTTTTATAGGGCGATCAACCTGATCGCGGGTACAAAACTATGGGACTTGGGTGGGTGATGCGCCAGAAATGTCAGTGCCGTGAATCGGGCGGCATCAGGCGAGCCGATAGCTCACCTGATAGAAGGAACGTTGCTCAGGAAGCAGAGCCACCGATGGGCGTGACCACCTTGCGCTGCATCTGCACTTCATGAACCGTTTCGATCTGCTCTTGAGACACCTGAATGCCGGTGAGTTCGCCGATCAGCCGCCAGTGTTCGTCGAGTCCGGCGCTGATGGTTGCCATACGATCGATCATCCGGCGTCCCGCAGAGCGCGTGACCTCGTCTTCGCTGCGCATCAGCTCGAACGACATCGACGTCATGGACGCCGTGAGGTGCGTAAGGGTTCGAGCGGTCAGCCCGAGCAGTTCCGTCAGTTGTTGCTCTTTTGAATCCATTCCCCACCTCTTCTGGAGGACATAAGCGGCCTTTATAACCCACGCCGATGGTTTAAGAAACGTCCGGGTTTCCGCGGCGTGAAGCATGTCGCATAAGGCTGCACAGTGGTTTGCGACTGTTACAGATCAGACAGCAGTTGCGAGACGCCAAAAGGCGTCACAAGCGGCCAGCCTTATCGGGACTAATGCGATGGCGAATGGCCTGCGCAGAAACATGACTGTAGCACTTCGTTACATGAAAAGCGTCCTGTGAGCGCCGCTTTCAGGCTACCGAACGTCCGACGAGGATTTTCCGTCACGGCGGCCCTTGGCATCAGGCGACATTTTCTTATACCCTCGCGCCTTCCCTATTCGTCGCCCCGTGCGGCTTTCGCCGCAGGTCTCGCCCGTTTTTCAGAAAAACCCGGCTTTGAGGATCTGCGGTCTGTTGCAGACAAGGTAGTTAATGATGAGCGCAAGGCACTTTCTCTCGATGATGGACTACACCCCCGCTGAGCTGGTCGGGGTGATTCGTCGCGGCATTGAGCTGAAAGATCTGCGAAATCGAGGCGTGCTCTTCGAGCCATTGAAGGGCCGCATCCTGGCGATGATCTTCGAAAAATCCTCGACACGGACACGTGTTTCGTTCGAAGCCGGGATGATCCAGCTCGGCGGCCAGGCGATCTTTCTCTCCCCCCGGGACACCCAGCTGGGCCGTGGCGAGCCGATTGCCGATGGCGCGCGGGTCATGTCGCGGATGGTCGACGCCGTGATGATTCGTACGTTCGCCCACAGCAACCTCACCGAGTTCGCCGCCCATTCCCGCGTGCCGGTGATCAACGGCCTCTCCGATGACCTTCATCCCTGCCAACTGCTGGCCGACATGCAAACGTTCCTTGAGCACCGCGGCTCCATTCAGGGCAAGACCGTTGCATGGATCGGCGATGGCAACAACATGTGCAACAGCTATATAGAAGCAGCCATTCAGTTCGACTTTAATTTGCGGGTCGCCTGCCCGGAAGGCTACGAACCCAGTGCGCATTACCTGGCCCTGGCGGGCGATCGCGTGACCTTGACCCGTGATCCCCAAGAAGCGGTAAAAGGTGCGCATCTGGTCTCCACCGATGTGTGGACGTCCATGGGCCAGGAAGAAGAAGCCGCCAGGCGTCTGGCCCTGTTCAAGCCGTTCCAGGTCACTCGCGCGATGCTCGACCGCGCGGCTGACGACGTGATTTTCATGCACTGCCTGCCGGCGCATCGTGGCGAAGAAATCAGCGAAGACTTGCTGGATGACCCGCGTTCGGTGGCGTGGGATCAGGCGGAGAACCGGCTGCATGCGCAGAAAGCCCTGCTCGAATTCCTCGTCGCCCCGGCCTTGACCACCCCATGAGTCAGCCCCTGCTGCTGACCCTGCATAACTTGGCCTGTGGTTATCAGGGCCAACGGGTGGTGCAAAAGCTCAATTTGCACCTGAATGCAGGCGACATCGGTTGCCTGCTGGGTTCGTCCGGCTGCGGCAAAACCACTACCCTGCGAGCCATCGCCGGTTTCGAGCCGGTGCACGAGGGCGAGATCACGCTGGCAGGCGAAGTCATTTCACGGGCCGGGTTTACCCTGGCCCCGGAGAAGCGCCGGATCGGCATGGTCTTTCAGGACTACGCCCTGTTCCCGCACCTCACGGTCGCCGACAACATTGCCTTCGGCATCCGCAACCATCCGCGCCAGAAGCAGGTGGTTCAGGAGATGTTGGAGCTCGTCAATCTCGGCGCGCTGGGCACCCGGCATCCCCATGAGCTTTCCGGTGGACAGCAGCAACGTGTGGCGCTGGCCCGTGCGCTCGCCCCCGAGCCGCAGTTGTTGCTGCTCGATGAACCGTTCTCAAATCTGGATGGTGAGCTGCGCCGACGCCTGAGCCACGAAGTGCGCGACATCCTCAAAGCCCGTGGCACCAGCGCGATTCTGGTCACCCACGACCAGGAAGAAGCCTTTGCCGTAAGCGATCACGTCGGCGTGTTCAAGGACGGTCGGCTGGAGCAGTGGGATACGCCCTACAACCTCTATCACGAGCCGGCGACGCCGTATGTCGCCAGTTTCGTCGGTCAGGGGTATTTCATTCGCGGACAACTGATCGATGCCGAATCGGTGCAGACCGAGTTGGGGGTTCTGCGGGGCAATCGAGCCTACCCCGGCGCGAAGGGGACGCCGATGGAGGTGCTGCTGCGCCCTGATGACATCATTTATGCGCCCGACAGCCCGATCAAGGCCCGCGTTGCGAGCCTGACGTTTCAGGGCGCGGCGACCCTGTATCGCCTGCAGTTGTCGACCGGTACACAGCTGGAAGCGTTGTTCCCCAGCCACGTGGATCTGCGCGCCGGGGACCAGGTCGGCTTCGAAGTCTCGGCCGAGCATCTGGTACTGTTTCCAACGTCCGGCAGCGTGCCGGTGCATCGGAGCGTTCCCGTGCATCGGGACGTGGCGGTCTGACGGCCTGTCATTCCCGGTCAGGTGCTTTCGGGCGAATATCCACTAGCTCAGTATCAACGCGCCGCTGGCCACCAGCGTCGCGTGCCCGCCGATCTTCACGCGTTCACCTTCCAGCCGGCAGAACAGCTCCCCTCCCCGCGCCGACGCCTGATAACCCGTCAGGCTGAATTTGTTGAGCCGGGCCGACCAGTAGGGAATCAGGCTGCAGTGCGTAGAGCCCGTGACCGGGTCTTCATTGATGCCGATGCCCGGCGCAAAATAGCGCGAGACAAAATCGTAGCGTTCGCCGTCGCCTTTGGCGGTCACGATCACACCAGGCCACGGCAAACGCGCGATGGCGGCGAAATCGGGCTTGCAATCGCGAACAGCCTGCTCGGACTCCAGCACCACGAGCAATTCCGCAGCGCTCAGCACGTCGACCACTTCCAGGCCGAGGGCACGCTCGATTTCCACCGTCACGCCTTGCTCGGCGGGCGGCATCGAGGGGAAGTTCAGGACCAGCCGGCTGTTTTCACGGCTCACACTCAACGGCCCGGATTTGCCAGTGAAGTGGATGACTTCGGCCTTTTCGGCGTACTTCTCGAACAGCACAAACGCGCTGGCCAGGGTCGCGTGCCCGCACAGCGGTACTTCATGGGTCGGGGTAAACCAGCGGATATGCCAGCCCGGGGGTTCACGGACCAGAAACGCGGTCTCCGACAAGTTGTGCTCTGCAGCAATTTGCTGCATCAGTTGATCGGAAAGCCAGGCGTCGAGGCGGTAGACCATCGCCGGGTTGCCTGCGAAGGCGCGGTCGGTGAAGGCGTCGACCTGATGGAATTCAAGCTGCATGGAAGGCATCCCCGAGTGAATAGGCGCGGCAACCCCGTTCGGGCGCAGCGGGTCTGCGGTCAGTTTCACCGCATGAAAGGGTCAGGCATTTCTGACAAGCCCTACGAATCATTCCCGGCCTATCCGGGCAAAGGTCGCACTGGTGTGTTGCGCAAGGACATCGGCGGGCAGTTCGACTTCCAGCCCGCGCCGACCTGCACTAACAAAAATCGTCGCGAAGGGCTGAGCGGACTCATCGATGAAAGTACGCAGCCTTTTCTTCTGCCCCAGCGGGCTGATTCCGCCCAGTAGGTAGCCGGTGGCCCGTTGGGCAGCCGTCGGGTCAGCCATTTCAGCCTTCTTGGCGCCTGCGGCGTGGGCCAGGGCTTTTAAATCCAGCGAGCCCACGACGGGAACTACGGCCACCAGCAACTCGCCTTTTTCGGTGCTGGCCAGCAGCGTCTTGAACACCTGAGCGGGGGCCAGATCGAGCTTTTCTGCCGCTTCCAGGCCATAGGAAGCGGCTTTGGGGTCGTGCTCGTAACTGTGGACGCGATGTTCGGCGCGAACCTTTTTCAGTAAATCCAATGCAGGGGTCATGCAGCACTCCAGACAGCCAGACACTTTCTTGTTTGCTGCCGATACTTTAGGCCATTGGTTATCGAAATGCCTGCGTTTGCGCACGACTTATCCACTAATATCGGCGGCTCGGAACATTCATCAATAACGTTCGCTTTCGACCTTTGACAAGGTTCGTTTACGTCTATATTTTTTCGAATACGAATATCCAGCTTGCTTCCTTGGTGCCATCCCGGTATTCAGTGCGCAAAGGCAATTTGCGCAGGCATCCATACGGACGGCAGTTTCCGGACACTCGTTTTACTATCAGGCATTCACCATGACCGACAACGAAAACAAGAATTACATCATCGCTCTGGATCAAGGCACCACCAGTTCTCGCGCCATCATTTTTGACCGTGACGCCAACGTGGTGAGCAGCGCCCAGAGCGAGTTCGTTCAGCATTACCCCCAGCCTGGTTGGGTCGAGCACGATCCAATGGAGATTTTCGCGACCCAGACGGCGTGCATGACCAAAGTTCTGGCCCAGGCCAACCTGCACCACAATCAGATCGCCGCGATCGGTATCACCAATCAGCGCGAAACCACGGTGGTGTGGGAAAAGGACACCGGCCGGCCGATCTACAACGCCGTGGTCTGGCAATGCCGTCGCAGCACCGAGATCTGCCAGCAACTCAAGCGTGACGGTCTGGAAGACTACATCCGGGACACCACCGGCTTGGTCATCGACCCGTACTTTTCCGGCAGCAAACTGAAGTGGATTCTTGACCACGTTGAGGGGAGCCGCGAGCGCGCCCGTCGTGGCGAGTTGCTGTTCGGCACCGTCGATAGCTGGCTGATCTGGAAATTTACCGGCGGCAAGGTCCACGTTACCGACTACACCAACGCCTCGCGCACGATGATGTTCAACATCCATACCCTGGAGTGGGATCAGCGCATGCTCGACGTGCTCGATGTGCCCCGGGAGATGTTGCCGGAGGTCAAGTCGTCATCCGAAGTCTATGGCCACAGCAAAAGCGGCATTCCCATCGCCGGGATCGCCGGTGATCAGCAATCGGCGCTGTTCGGTCAGATGTGCGTCGAACCGGGTCAGGCGAAGAATACCTACGGCACTGGCTGCTTCCTGCTGATGAACACGGGCAAAAAAGCCGTGAAATCCAGCCACGGCATGCTCACCACCATCGGCTGCGGTCCGCGCGGTGAAGTGGCGTACGCGCTGGAGGGCGCGGTGTTCAATGGCGGCTCCACCGTGCAGTGGCTGCGCGACGAGCTGAAGATCGTCAATGACTCCATGGACACCGAATACTTCGCCACGAAGGTGAAGAACAGCAATGGCGTCTACCTGGTGCCAGCCTTCACTGGTCTGGGCGCGCCCTACTGGGACCCGTATGCACGGGGTGCCTTGTTCGGCCTGACCCGTGGCGTGAAGGTCGACCACATCATTCGTGCCGCACTGGAGTCCATCGCCTACCAGACCCGTGACGTGCTCGACGCCATGCAACAGGATGCCGGCGAGCCGCTCAAAGCCCTGCGCGTTGACGGCGGCGCAGTGGCGAACAACTTCCTTATGCAATTCCAGGCCGACATTCTCGGCACGCCGGTGGAGCGTCCGAAGATGCGCGAAACCACCGCATTGGGCGCAGCGTATCTGGCTGGCCTGGCGATCGGGTTCTGGAGCGGACTGGACGAGCTGAGGGGCAAGGCCGTCATCGAGCGCAAGTTCGAGCCGCAATGCGATGACGCCGAGAAGGAAAAACTCTACGCCGGCTGGCGCAAGGCGGTGGACCGTACCCGCGATTGGGAACCCCACGAAGAGGTCGAATAAGCGCGATCCTGAACGGAGCGGCAGAGGCATTTTTTCCGGCTGACAGGTAATGGCTGCCTGCGGCATCATGGGCGCCCGTGCCCGAAGGATAAAAAATGAATCTGCCACCCCGTCAACAGCAGATCCTCGAGCTGGTCCGTGAGCGCGGCTACGTCAGCATCGAGGAAATGGCGCAGCTGTTCGTCGTGACCCCGCAAACCATTCGCCGCGACATCAATCAGTTGGCGGAAATGAACCTCCTGCGTCGTTACCACGGCGGCGCGGCCTACGATTCCAGCATCGAAAACACGGCCTACGCCATGCGTGCCGATCAGATGCGCGATGAGAAGCAGCGCATCGCCGAGGCCATTGCCGCGCAGATCCCGGACCATGCGTCGCTGTTCATCAACATCGGCACCACCACCGAATCCATCGCCCGCGCGTTGCTTAATCACAATCACCTGAAGATCATCACCAACAATCTTCACGTGGCGTCGATTCTCAGCGGCAAGGATGATTTCGAAGTGCTGCTGGCGGGCGGCAATGTGCGCCGGGATGGCGGCGTGGTCGGTCAGGCAAGCGTGGATTTCATCACGCAGTTCAAGGTCGATTTCGCCCTTGTGGGCATCAGCGGGATCGATGAGGACGGCAGTCTGCTGGATTTCGATTATCAGGAAGTGCGCGTTTCTCAGGCGATCATCGCCAACGCGCGTCAGGTGATTCTGGCTGCTGACTCCAGCAAATTCGGCCGCAACGCGATGGTTCGACTGGGGCCGATCACGCTGATCGACTGCCTGGTGACGGACCAGACGCCCGTGCCTGCGTTGGCGCAACTGCTGACGCAGAACAAGATTCGGCTGGAAGTCGTATAACCCTCGATCCATGAACGAGCGCAGTGACCGCGCTCGCTTCACCCGGATGTTCGCTTTTGTTCCTTTCTCATCTCTCCCATCAGTATTTTCAATGAATACTGAGTGGCTGCGTTCGCGTTATTGCGCTACTATTTTCGGAAATGAACATAAATGTTCGAATTCGCCCTCCCTGAGGCGCAGAATTCGAACGCGATCGAACACTTAGGAGGCCCCGATGGCCCAGTCCACTTTGCCGACCCCACCCCTTTCCGAGGTCTACGACGTTGCCGTGATCGGCGGTGGCATTAATGGTGTCGGCATTGCGGCAGACGCGTCGGGCCGGGGCCTTTCGGTCTTTCTCTGCGAGAAGGACGACCTCGCCAGCCACACCTCATCGGCCAGCAGCAAGCTCATACACGGTGGCCTGCGTTACCTGGAACACTATGAATTCCGTCTGGTTCGCGAAGCGCTGGCCGAGCGTGAGGTGCTGCTGGAAAAAGCGCCGCACATCGTCAAGCCGATGCGTTTCGTGCTGCCTCACCGCCCGCACCTGCGCCCTGCGTGGATGATCCGCGCCGGGCTGTTTTTGTATGACCACCTTGGTAAACGCGAGAAGCTGGCAGCGTCGAAGACCATTCGCTTCGGCGCCAACGGCCCGCTGAACAGCTCGATCACCAAGGGCTTTGAATACTCCGATTGCTGGGTCGACGATGCTCGTCTGGTGGTGCTCAACGCCATGGCCGCCCGTGAAAAAGGCGCGCACATTCATACGCAGACCCGCTGCCTGGGCGCCCGTCGCAGCGGCGGCGTGTGGCACATGGACATGGAGCGTGCGGACGGCAGCCTGTTTTCCATCCGCGCCAAGGCGCTGGTCAACGCCGCTGGTCCATGGGTCGCCAAGTTCATTCGTGAAGATTTGAAGCTCGAATCGCAGTACGGCATTCGCCTGATTCAGGGCAGTCACTTGATCGTGCCGAAACTGTACGAAGGCGAAAATGCGTTCATTCTGCAGAACGAAGACCAGCGCATCGTGTTCGCCATTCCGTACCTCGAACGCTTCACCATCGTCGGTACGACCGACCGCGAATATTCCGGTGATCCGGGGAAAGTGGCGATCACCGAAGGCGAGACTGATTACCTGCTGAAGATCGTCAACGACCACTTTAAGAAGCAACTCAGCCGTGCCGACATTCTGAGCACGTGGTCAGGCGTACGTCCGCTGTGCAATGACGAGTCAGATAACCCGTCGGCGATCACCCGTGACTACACCTTGTCGCTGTCGGGCAGCGCCCAGGAGGCGCCGATCCTTTCGGTGTTCGGCGGCAAGCTGACCACCTACCGCAAACTGGCGGAATCGGCGATGCAGCAACTGGCGCCGTTCTTCCCGCAGATGGAGCCAAGCTGGACCGCAAAAGCCACCCTGCCGGGCGGTGAAAGCATGACCACGCCAGCGTTGCTGGCGGCGCAACTGGAGCAGCGTTGCAGCTGGCTGCCAGCGGATATTGCCAAGCGCTGGTCGATTACTTATGGCTCACGCAGCTGGCGTATCGTCGAGGGCGTTCAAAGTCTCAGCGAAATGGGCGAACACTTGGGCGGCGGTCTGTACAGCCGCGAAGTGGACTACCTCTGCAGCGAGGAGTGGGCGACCAAGGGCGAAGACATTCTGTGGCGCCGGACCAAGCTTGGCTTGTTCACCACTGATGAAGAGCACCAGAAGGTCCAGGCGTATCTGGACAAAGTGGCAGGCCGCAACGGTTCTATTGAGCGGCTTGAATGGACAGTGCCCGCACCAAAGATCCACGCATAAATTGCCAGTCCCAATTCGCGGCTAAAGCCGGTCCTACTGAAATGACGCGATTTTGTAGGACCGGCTTCAGCCGGGAAAGCGTCCGAAGTCACACCGCAAAACCATTGGTTACCCACTCTGAAACCCCTGCGATACCATTCGGATTCCCGAACACCCTCCCCCGTTCAGTTCGGAATCCCGGACAGCCCGCCCCCCTTCACGCTCATCCCCCGCCAAAAATAATCAACAAATCCATACGCTTAGCGTCGGTCCCATCTCTGGCATGACTCATGCTCTACACTCTTGCACGATTGCTTCGATGTAGCGTGTCGCCTGACTGGGCCGCCGTTGAAGCGCTCTGAAACGATAGGGCCGTCCAACACCGGTCCAATAAAAAAAACAATGTCGAGGAAAACCAGATGCGCATCGTTCCCCATATCCTGGGCGCAGCCATTGCTGCCGCTTTGATCACCACCCCTGTTTTCGCCGCCGAACTGACGGGCACTCTGAAGAAAATCAAAGAGTCCGGCACCATTACCCTCGGTCACCGCGACTCATCCATTCCTTTCTCCTACATCGCTGACGCTTCCGGCGTGCCAGTGGGCTACTCCGCTGACATCCAGCTGAAGATCGTTGAAGCAATCAAAAAAGACCTGGACATGCCTGACCTGAAGGTCAAGTACAACCTGGTCACTTCCCAGACCCGTATCCCGCTGGTGCAGAACGGCACCGTCGACGTTGAATGCGGTTCGACCACCAACAACGCCGAGCGCGCCCAGCAAGTCGACTTCTCCGTAGGTATTTTCGAAATCGGCACCCGTCTGCTGAGCAAGAAAGACTCCGACTACAAAGACTTCGATAACCTCAAAGGCAAGAACGTCGTGACCACTGCCGGCACCACGTCCGAGCGCATCCTCAAGTCCATGAACGCCGACAAGCAGATGGGCATGAACGTGATTTCGGCCAAGGACCACGGCGAGTCGTTCCAGATGCTGGAATCGGGCCGCGCCGTCGCCTTCATGATGGACGACGCCCTGCTCGCGGGCGAAATGGCCAAGGCCAAGAAGCCGACCGATTGGGAAGTTACCGGAACGCCTCAGTCCTACGAAATCTACGGCTGCATGGTTCGCAAGGATGATGCTGCGTTCAAGAAAGCCGTTGATGACGCCATCGTTGCAACCTACAAATCGGGCGAGATCAACAAGATCTACGACAAGTGGTTCACCCAGCCGATTCCACCAAAAGGCCTGAACCTGATGTTCCCGATGAGCGAACAGCTCAAAGCGCTGATCGCCAACCCGAACGACAAGCCGGCGCCGGACAAGAAGGCCTGAGCCTTTCGCTCCACCATCTTGAAACCGTGAAAAGCCTGACTTCCGGAGACGCCCTGCGTCTTCGGAAGCCGCTACCTGGCGCGTGCGTGCATAACGATCAATAAGGGGGAGACCCTGATGAATTACAACTGGGACTGGGGCGTGTTCTTCAAGTCCACGGGCGTCGGCAGCGAGACCTATCTGGACTGGTACATCACCGGCCTGGGCTGGACCATCGCCATTGCCGTCGCCGCCTGGATCATTGCGTTACTCCTGGGCTCGGTGCTCGGGGTCATGCGCACGGTGCCAAACCGCATCGTGTCTTCTATCGCCGCGATTTACGTGGAAATTTTCCGTAACGTACCGCTGCTGGTGCAGCTGTTCATCTGGTACTTCCTGGTGCCGGACCTGCTGCCTGAAAACTTGCAGGAGTGGTACAAGCAAGACCTTAACCCGACCACCTCGGCGTTCCTGAGCGTTGTCGTGTGCCTGGGCCTGTTCACCGCCGCACGTGTCTGCGAACAGGTGCGCACCGGTATTCAGGCGCTGCCGGTGGGGCAGGAATCCGCCGCCCGCGCCATGGGTTTCAAGCTGCCCCAGATCTACTGGAACGTGCTGCTACCCCAGGCGTACCGGATCATCATTCCGCCGCTTACCTCCGAATTCCTCAACGTGTTCAAGAACTCGTCCGTGGCGTCGCTGATCGGCCTGATGGAGTTGCTCGCGCAAACCAAACAGACCGCCGAGTTTTCCGCGAACCTGTTTGAGGCCTTCACCCTGGCGACGCTGATCTACTTCACGCTGAACATGAGCCTGATGCTGCTCATGCGTCTGGTCGAGAAGAAAGTCGCAGTGCCGGGCCTCATCTCCGTGGGAGGTAAATAATGGACTTCTCTGGAGTGATTCCCGCCATCCCGGGCATGTGGAACGGCATGCTCATGACCTTGCAGTTGATGGCCATGGGCATCGTGGGCGGCATCATCATCGGCACCATTCTGGCGCTGATGCGGTTGTCGTCGAACAAGCTGGCGTCACGTGTCGCCGGCGCCTACGTCAACTACTTCCGCTCAATCCCGCTGCTGCTGGTCATCACCTGGTTCTACCTGGCGGTGCCGTTCGTGCTGCGCTGGATCACCGGCGAAGACACGCCGATCGGCGCGTTCACCTCCTGCGTCGTGGCGTTCATGATGTTCGAGGCGGCCTACTTCTGTGAAATCGTGCGGGCCGGCGTGCAGTCGATTTCCCGCGGTCAGATGGGTGCTGCTCAAGCATTGGGCATGACCTACGGCCAGATGATGCGCCTGATCATCCTGCCCCAGGCGTTCCGCAAGATGACCCCGTTGCTGTTGCAGCAGAGCATCATCCTGTTTCAGGACACCTCGCTGGTCTACACGGTCGGTCTGGTCGACTTCCTCAACTCGGCACGCTCCAGCGGCGACATCATCGGGCGCTCCAACGAGTTCCTGATTGTCGCCGGTCTGGTGTACTTCACGATCAGCTTCGCCGCGTCGCGCCTGGTCAAGTTCATGCAAAAAAGGTTAGCCGTATGATTTCCATCAAAAATATCAACAAGTGGTATGGGGACTTTCAGGTGCTGACCGATTGCAGCACTGAGGTCAAAAAAGGCGAAGTGATCGTGGTCTGCGGCCCGTCGGGCTCAGGCAAGTCCACGCTGATCAAGTGCGTCAACGCGCTGGAGCCGTTTCAGAAAGGCGACATCGTGGTCGATGGCACCTCGATCGCTGACCCGAAAACCAATCTGCCGAAATTGCGCTCGCGCGTCGGCATGGTGTTCCAGCATTTCGAACTGTTTCCGCACCTGACCATCACCGAAAACCTGACCATCGCGCAGATCAAGGTGCTGGGCCGCAGCAAGGAAGAGGCCACGAAAAAAGGCCTGCAACTGCTCGAACGTGTCGGCTTGTCGGCCCATGCCCACAAGCACCCGGGGCAACTGTCGGGCGGTCAGCAACAGCGTGTGGCGATCGCCCGCGCGCTGGCGATGGACCCAGTGGTGATGCTGTTCGACGAACCAACCTCCGCGCTCGACCCTGAAATGGTCAACGAAGTGCTCGACGTGATGGTGCAACTGGCCCACGAAGGCATGACCATGATGTGCGTGACCCACGAAATGGGCTTCGCCCGCAAAGTGGCGGATCGGGTGATCTTCATGGACAAGGGCCAGATCGTCGAAGACTGCGAGAAGGAAGAGTTTTTCGGCGACGTCAACGCGCGCTCCGAGCGGGCTCAGCAATTCCTCAACAAAATCCTGCAGCACTAAAAGCATTAGCCCTTAGAGGGCGTAAAAACCACCGGCCGCTCGTTCATCCCTGATGCAACGGGCGGCTGGTCGGTCCAGGACGACTGTGATGAAATGCGACCCCCCTCTCTACCGCGCCGCGCCGCCATCACTCGCCGTGAAACCCCGACTGATTCGCCATCTGTTCGTGCCGCCGCTGATCATCCTGCTGATGATTGCGCTGGGTTACGTTACCTATTTGTACAGCGAGAAGAACGCCATCAAGGCGCTGGGTGAGAACGGTCAGCGTCAGCTGGAGCTTCACGCGCGCACCGTCGAGAGCGAGATCAACAAATACAACTACCTGCCCAGCGTGCTGGAGCTGGAATCCAATGTTTCCGACCTGCTCAACAACCCGTCTGCGGAGTTGCGTTCCAAGGTCAACGATTACCTCGAGGGTCTGAACCGGCGCAGCCGCAGTCGGGCCATCTATGTGCTGGACACCACCGGCCGGGTGCTGGCGACCAGCAACTGGCGCGACGCCGACAGTTACCTCGGTGAAGACCTGTCCTTCCGCGCTTATTATCAGGACGCGATTCGCGGTCTGCCGGGGCGTTTTTACGGCATCGGCAGCACCACCGGCGAACCGGGTTACTACCTGGCCCACGGCCTGGAAGAGAAAGGCAAGATCATCGGCGTCGCGGTGATCAAGGTCCGCCTGGAAGCGCTGGAAGAACGCTGGCAGCGCGCGCGCCTGGAGGCGTTTGTCAGCGACGAGAACGGCATCATCATTCTCTCCAGTGACCCCGCCCGACGCCTCAAATCAGTCCGCCCGCTGACCGCCGAGATCAAGGAGCGGCTGGCGCGCAGCCTGCAGTATTACTGGTGGCCGCTCAACGAGTTGGTGCCGCTGGAACGTGAATCGATCGCCGATGGGGTCGAGAAACTGACCTTTCCCGCCAACACCAGCGTCGACCATGAGCACACGGTGGTGAGTTATCTGGCGCAGACCCGCGAACTGGCTGACACGCCGTGGCACCTGACCCTGCTTACGCCGCTGGAAGACCTGCGCCGGGAAGCCGCCAATCAGGGAATGCTCGTCGCCGTCGCCTGCGCGCTGGTGGCGTTTCTGCTGATTGCCTGGAACGAGCGGCGCAAGGTGATTTCCACCCGCCTCGCCGCCCGTGAGGCGCTGGAGCAGGCGAACAACGAACTGGAACGGCGCATCACCGACCGCACCGCCGACCTGCGCGCCAGCAATGAACGTCTGAAGGGGCAGATTCGCGAACGCCGCCAGGCCGAAGAAACCCTCCGCCAGGCGCAGGATGAACTGATCCAGGCCGGCAAGCTCGCCGCCATCGGCCAGATGTCCACGAGCATCGCCCACGAGCTGAACCAGCCACTGGCTGCGCTGCGCACCTTGTCGGGCAACACCGTTCGGTTTCTCGAACGGGGTGCGCTGGACACGGCGAGTGCGAACCTGCGCACCATCAACGATCTGGTGGATCGCATGGGCCGCATCACCGCCAGCCTGCGCGCCTTCGCCCGACGTGGGGAAGACAAGGGCCAGGCGTCGCTGAGTAAAGCGGTCGACGCTGCGCTTCAATTGCTCGCGGCGCGCCTGGACAATGCGTCACTGGAGCTGCACCAGCAGATCGACGATGTCGAACTGGCGATTGACCAGACCCGGCTTGAGCAGATTCTGGTCAACCTTATCGGCAACGCCCTGGACGCCATGCAGGCGCAGCCGCTGCCGATCCTATGGCTGGAAGGCGACGTGTTCGAGGGCCGCTATCGGTTGCGCGTGCGGGACAACGGCCACGGCATCGACGCCGAAGCGCGCAAGCATTTATTCGAGCCCTTCTTTACCACCAAGCCCGGCGAACAGGGACTGGGGTTGGGCCTGACGCTGTCCGCCAGCCTCGCCGCGGCGGCAGGCGGCACGCTCAATGCCGAGGACCCGGCCGAGGGGGGCACGATGTTCGTGCTGGTCTTGCCTCTGGTTGATCGCGGGGCAGCGGGTGTATGAAAGATCGACCCATTACCCGTCTCTGTGGGAGCGAGCTTGCTCGCGAAAGCGGAGGGGCATTTACCTTGTTCACACCTGACACACCGCTTTCGCGGGCAAGCGCGCTCCTGCCAGATTGCGCACTTCGACCATGGGAACCCCTCGCGATGAACGCAACGCTGTCGTACTGGAATCAACCATGAACACTGATCTGACGGTACTCATCGTCGAAGACGACCCGCATGTTCTGCTCGGCTGCCAACAGGCGTTGGCGCTGGAAGACATACACAGCCAGGGTGTGGGCAGTGCGGAAGAAGCGCTGGGGTTGGTCAGTGAAAACTTCGCCGGCATCGTCATCAGTGACATTCGCCTGCCGGGCATGGACGGGCTTGAGCTGCTCAAGCGCCTGAAAGAACGCGATCGAACCCTGCCCGTGGTGCTGATCACCGGTCACGGCGACGTGTCGATGGCGGTCGGCGCGATGCGCGATGGCGCCTACGATTTCATGGAAAAACCCTTCTCTCCCGAGCGTCTGGTCGAGGTTGCCCGCCGCGCGCTGGAGCAACGTGGGCTGGCCCGGGAAGTCTGGTCGCTGCGTCGGCAACTGGCCGAGCGCGACTCCCTCGAGGGCAAAATCATTGGCCGCTCCCAGGCGATGCAAACCCTGCGCGCACTGATCGCCAACGTCGCGGACACCTCGGCCAACGTGTTGATCGAAGGTGAAACCGGCACCGGCAAGGAACTTGTCGCCCGCTGCCTGCATGACTTCAGCCGCCGCCACGACCATCAGTTCGTCGCACTGAACTGTGGCGGCCTGCCGGAAAGCCTGTTCGAGAGCGAAATCTTCGGCCACGAGGCCAACGCCTTCACCGGCGCCGGAAAACGTCGCATTGGCAAGATCGAACACGCGCACGACGGCACGCTGTTTCTCGACGAAGTGGAAAGCATGCCGATCAACCTGCAGATCAAACTGCTGCGGGTATTGCAGGAGCGCACGCTGGAGCGACTGGGTTCAAACCAGAGTGTGGCGGTGGACTGCCGGGTGATTGCGGCGACCAAGTCGGAGCTCAATGCGCTGAGTAAAGCGGGCCAGTTTCGCAGCGACCTGTATTACCGGCTCAACGTAGTGACCCTCGAACTGCCGCCCTTGCGAGAGCGCCGCGAAGACATCCTGCAGTTGTTCGAACATTTTCTGCAGCAGTCGTCGCTGCGCTTTGACCGTGAAGCGCCACAGCTGGATGCGCAGACCCGCTCGGCATTGCTGGCCCATGACTGGCCGGGCAATGTGCGTGAGCTGCGCAATGTCGCCGAGCGTTATGCGTTAGGCCTGCCGGCGTTCAAAACGGCCGGTGCGGAAGTCGCCACTCAGCGCCTGGATTTCGCCGAAGCCGTGGAGGCGTTCGAGAAGAACCTGCTGGGCGAGGCGTTGCAGCGCAGCGGCGGCAATCTGAGTCAGGCCAGCCAGGAATTGGGCATGGCCAAGACCACGTTGTTCGACAAGGTGAAGAAATACGGGTTGGGGTGACTGCGTGGGCTCATCCCCAACTGCTGTCATCTAACGTGCCGACAATTCCGATCTTCCTGCAGATGCACGAACCGTGGGAGCGAGCTTGCTCGCGAAGGGGCCGGTACATCCACCCCATATGCAGCGGTTGTAATGGCCTCTTCGTGAGCAAGCTCACTCCCACAGGATCCGCGTACATCCTCTGAATCTTCAGCGGCTGAAATACCGCCTTCGTGAGCAAGGTGGAGCGCCACCCCGGTCACTCCCACATGATCGTCGCTCGCAACGCGATAACGCGGTGTCTGGACGACAGGAAATCTTAGAATCAGACACCGGCAACCCATGCATCCACCTCTGCCGCCGTCGGGGCAGTTGCCGGGCCCCAGCGGGTGACGGCGATGGCTGCGGCGGCATTGGCGCGCATTGCCGCTTGAGCAGCTGTCAGCCCTGACGCCAGCCCGGCCAGCAACACGCCTGCATGGGCATCGCCGGCGCCGTTGGTGTCGATGGCCGTGACCGGGAAGCCGCGCACGTGTCGGGTCTCGTGACCCTGACGAATCCAGCAGCCGTTCGGTCCATCACGCACCACCAATAACGCGTCGTCGCGCAGCCAGTGCGCCAGCCTCTCAAGGGCCCCATCGATCGCCTCGCACCCGGTGAAGCGCAGCGCCTCTTCCGCATTGCTCGTCCACAGCGTGATCAATGGCAACACCGCCTGCATGTCGGACGCCTCCGGCGAATCAATCAGCGGCCCCGGATCGAACACCACGCCCGCCCCTGCCGGCAACCGCGCAAGCCAGTCCAGCAGCGTCGACGCCTTGCCTTCGTGCAGCAAGCTGTAGCCGCTGACGAACACGTAATCCTCAGGCTGCACATTGACGCTACCCAGATCGTCAGCCGACAAACCGCCCTCGGCACCGACGTAGGAAATGAACGAGCGCTCGGCTGAGGGCTCTATGAGCGCCACCGACAGGCCGGTGTCCTGGCCCGTCGAAGCCGCAGTCGCGATGTCGATGCCCTCTGTCGCCATGGCCTGCCGCGCCAGATCGCCGAAACGCCCCGCGCCGTGGCGACCGAGATACACCGTTGGCAGCCCGTTGCGGCGCGCGGCGGCCATCACGTTGAACCCCCCGCCAGTTTCGAAAGCCGCGGAACGGGCGAGCACATCGCCGCCGGAACGGGGCAAGGCGTCCAGCGCCATGACCAGATCGACCACGACCTGGCCGGTGTAGAGCAATCTAGCGGGCATGAACAACCTCTTCGGCAATAACGCGACGGTCACGGGCACCGCCCAGTAACGCATACAGACCGCCCGCCACCACGAAGGTGACGATCCAGCCCAGGCCGTTATGGCCGAACCACGAGTCGGACAGCAAACCCTTGAACAGCACATTCTCCGGGGTGGTTGCGACGGTGGTGAAACTGTAACCGAGCACGATGGCCAGGGCCCATGCACCCAGCGCACGCCACTCGATGCCGCCGCGATACCAATAGGCGCTGCGCGGCGAGACGTCCATCAAATCAGCCGGTGAGTAGTAGTGGCGATGCATCAGGTCGACGATGAAGATCCCCACCCACGCAGTGATCGGCACGGCGAGCATGGAAATGAACGTGATGAACGGGCCGTAAAAACTGTCGGCGATCAGCATGAAGTAAATCGAACCGGCGAAGATCGCCACGATGTCGACAATCACTGCGTGCACGCGCTTGATCCGCAGGCCCAGGGTCAGCGTGGTCAGGCCCGCCGAGTACACCGACAGATTATTGGAGAGCAGTAGCCCGCCGAACGCCGTGATCAGGTACGGCACCGCCATCCAGGTCGGCAGCAGCTCGCGGATCGCGATGATCGGATCGGTGGCCGACGCCAGGTGGTCATTGCCCACCGACAGCAGGCCGCCCAAGGTGATCAGCAACACCAGCGGGATGCCCGCGCCGAAAGCGGCCGACGCCACCAGCCGCGTGGCCTTGACGCTGCGATGCTGGTAACGCGACATGTCGGCGCCCGCGTTGGCCCAGCCGATACCCGTGCCGGCCGCCATGGTGCCGATGCCGATGACCATCGCGCTCACCGGTGCAGGCGTGGCATTGAACACTGCAGCCCAGTCGATGTGCGCGATCAGGAAACCGCCGACGATGACGTTCAACGCGCCGAAGACGTACGTCGCCCATTTCTGGATGACCAGCAAGGTGGCGTGGCCGAGGCCGGAAACGGTCAGTGTCATCAGCACGAAAATGGCGATGAATACCAGGGTCAGGCCCGGCGCGCTCTTGGCCTCCACCGGCGTGGCGAAAAGGATCGAGCACAGCGACAGCAGTACGAACGCGGCGGTCGTGGTGTTCACGGTTTCCCAGCCCAGACGCGACATCAGCGAGACGATAGTCGGACCAATATTCCCGCGCACTCCGAAAATCGCCCGGGAAAGCGTAAGACTCGGCGCCCTGCCCCGTCGGCCGGCAATGGAAATGACCCCGACCACCGCAAACGAACCGGCCGCGCCGAGGATTGCGACGATGATCGCCTGCCCGATCGACAGCCCGCGGAAGGCCACGAGCGTCGCCCCCAGCGGCAGACCGAGGATGCTGATGTTGGCCGCGAACCACACCCAGAAAAGCTGCAACGGGTGACCGTTGCATTCGTTTTCCGGAACCGGCTCGATGCCGCGTGTTTCAAGCTGACCTGCGCCTTGAGCGGCGTTGGATGACGTCATGTGGATGCTCCTGTGCCATTTGTTCTGGTTGTGGGCAGTGCGCAAAGCAAACGACATCCGTGTCAGCGTAGGCTTTTGCAGGCTGCAAAAGCCCCGACTCGCGGCCAATGGAGCCGGGAGGTAGGTCTTGTTCTTTGATCGGGCTGCGTCGGCCGGGTCAGACCCCGCGCAGGGACAGCAACTGCTCGACCACGGGATGAAGGTCGAGCGCGTTGACGGTCTGGATCTGTTTGATCAGCGGTGCAGGCCAGGCGCCCATGCCTTCGCAGGCGCCGAGCATCGCCCCGAGAATGGCGGCGATGGTGTCGGTGTCACCGCCCAGACTGGCGGCCATGCACAGTGCGTCGAATGCCGACATCTGCCCGCGAGCCACTTGATGGGCGAGGGCGAACGCGGCGACCACCGATTCCTGGGAGGCGACGGACGTGCCGATCACGTCATAAATCAAATCGGGAAGTTGTTCATTGCTGCATTCGGCGCACATCTGTTTGGCCCATCGGATTCGGGCGGCGATGCGGCCGCCGGCGATCCAGTAGCCGTAACGCTCGGCCTCCTGGGCAATATGCGCGCCGACGTCGAGAGCCTCGCCGAGACTGGCGCCGCTGATGCCCGCCGAGACAACCGCCGCCACCGCCGCTGCGCTGGAGATCCCGAGGTTGGTGTTGTGGGTGACCTGGCAGGCCTGTTTCACCGCTTCGACGAAGCGCGCTTCTTCGCGTACGTCGAAGGCAATGCCCACCGGCGTAATGCGCATCGCGGCGCCGTTGGTGGTGCCGAAACGCCCGGCTTCTTCAGGACTGTACCCGGCCAGAATCATCTCGATGGCGCGCTTGGTCGAAGGGCCCAACAGGTCTTGGGAACCCTTGGCCTGCATCACCGCTTCCCAGTCGATCAAGTGTTGCGCCAGGTCCGAAGGCTCGATGCGCCCTCTACCGGCGACCAGCAATTCGGCGACCAGCACCGCCTGTTCGGTGTCATCGGTGATAGAGCCGGCAGGCATGTTAGGCGCAATGGGCTGATCAGCACCGGCCGCTTGCAAGGTCGTGATGCGGTCGAATCGCTGCCTGATCTGTTCGCGACTCAGGGATTGCGTCGGCATGCCCAAGGCATCGCCCAGCGCCAGTCCGTAGAAAGCGCCCAAGCCTCGGTCGCGAGTGTCGATCAGTGCGGTCATGTGGACGATCCAAAAGCCAGATGCAGACGAAAATGCACGGGGTCCAGAAGACTTTCCACGTGCTCCATGAAACGTTCGCGGCGATCAAACGTGGTGCGCGTCGCCTTGAGGAACACCGAGCCCGGCTGGCGCAACATCAGCGCCGCGTCGTCGTTGCTCAGGGGCTCGGCACCGATCCACTGATCGCCGCGATCCCCGACATAGCCGTGGGCGGCCAGCGTGACTGTCAGCGAATCTTCGATCAGCCCGTCGCGGGGCAGATTTTCCAGGCCGTCGCAGGCCGGGATCAGCACGCGCTCCAGCGACACGACGCTGCCATCGCCTGCCGTTCGACGACGGTCCAGTGCGATGAACTCCGCGGTACCAAACCGGCCCGCCAGGTCAGGCCGCTGCACCGCCACCAGACGCAGAATCTCGGTGCTGACCCTGGCGCCGGTGTCGGCCAGGGCCTGGGCCCACCCGGCACGCTGATCCAGCGAGATGCCGTCGTAGGTCACGATCGAGCCGACGCCGGTTTGCGTGGCGATGTAGTTGCGTCGCTTGAGTTCGGACAGCGCTTCGCGCAGCGTGCCTCGGCTAACGTTGAATTCCTGGGCAAGCAGATTCTCGCCGGGCAACAATTCGCCCGAGCCCATCTGGCCGCTTTCGATGCGTCGGGCCAGCTCATCCACTACACGTTTTTTCTTGTCGAATCGAACCTGTCTAATCATGTACAAATTGATATCCGAAAGTGGCTGGGAGGAGCAAGTGTTTTTTGGAATGCAACGGGCGATGCGTAACAACACATGACAGTAGATAGCGCACCGCCGTTGACCGTCATCCGGGGTCCAGACACCCCGGATAACCGCCTTCGCGATGCGCTTCAGGGTTGATGACAGGTCTCAGCTGACAGGGTCAACCACGCTCGATTCTTCGCCCACGATCTGACGAATGGCGCTGACGAACACGTCAACCGGTTGCCCACCGGACACGGCATACTGGTCGTTAAAAACGATTGTCGGCACCGAACTCACGCCCCGCGACACCCACAATTGTTCCAGTTCGCGAACTTCGCTGGCGTAGTGGTCGCTGGCCAGCAAGGCCTCGGCGCGCACCCGGTCCAGCCCGACTTTCTGCGCAATATCTGCCAGCACTTGGTGGCTGGATACGTTGGCATGCTGGCTGAAGTACGCGGTGAACAGCGCGTCTTTCAGCGCATGCTGCTTGCCTTCCAGCTCGGCCCAGTGCAACAGTCGATGGGCATCGAAGGTGTTGAAGATGCGTCGCTCGCCCTGCTTGAAAACGAACCCGAGCTCAGCGCCGCGCTCACGAATGTTCTCGGCGTTGGCCTGGAATTGTTCCCGCGTGGAGCCGTACTTTTCGGCGATGTGCTCGAAGATATCCTGGCCTTCCGGCGGCATCTGCGGGTTGAGTTCGAAGGGTTGGAAGTGGATGTCGGCCTGGACTTCATCGCCCAGGTGCTCAAGCGCCTGGTCCAGCGCGCGCAGGCCGACGATGCACCAGGGGCAGGACACGTCGGAGATGAAGTCGATTTTCAGCGGAGTGCTCATGGCAGCCTCGTGCAAGGGAGGGAAAGCGCCACGATACGCCGATCACGCTGGCGCTCAAACCCTACACCGGCGCGACCGTCCTCAACAGGCAGGTCAAGCAAGGCGCTGCATCAGAGCTGCGCGACGTGGGAAGCGTCTTCACGATGCTCGCGCAAATAGGGCAACACGGCCGCCAGCAAAGGGGCTTTGAACGCTTCCTGAAAACGGTGGGCCAGGCCGGGAATGAGCTTCAGTTGACTGCCCTGAATGTGTGCTGCCACATGAATCCCGTGCATCACTGGCAATAGCGGATCCGCCGTGCCGTGCACGACCAGTGTAGGCACCCGCAGGCGGTTCAACAGTTCGACTCGGCTGGGTTCGGCGAGGATCGCCAGAATCTGCCGTTTCACGCCTTCAGGATTGAACGCCCGGTCGTAGGAAACCGCCGCCTGATGCAGCAGCATCTGCCGATCGTCCTTGACCTCCGGGCTGCCCAGCGCCGCCAGAAGATCAGCCTGTTGCTCAAGGGCAGTCTGCCGGTCCGGCGCGCCACGACGTGCCAGCAGTTGCAACAACGCCGGGCTGGGCATCGGCAGGCCGGGCGCGCCGGAGCTGGTCATGATCAGCGTCAGACTCTCCACGCGCCTGGGCGCCATGTCCGCCAGATGCTGCGCGATCATGCCGCCCATGCTCGCACCCAGCACGTGAAACTGCTGAACGTGCAGCGCGTCCATCAGGCCCAGCGCATCCTGAGCCATGTCGGTGAGCGAGTACGGTGCCGACACCGGCAGGCCGATTTTGTAGCGCAGCACTTCATAGGTGAGGTTTGGGCTCGGCGGCGCCTGGACCCAGGTCGACAATCCGACGTCCCGGTTGTCGTAGCGAATCACGCGAAAGCCCTGCTGACACAGGGCCACGACCACTTCATCCGGCCAGTGGATCAGTTGTCCACCGAGGCCCATGACCAGCAACAGCGCCGGGTCGGAATCACGACCGATGCTCTGATACGCCAGGTGCACGTCATCGAGCTCGGCCACTTGCGTGGGAACATCAACATCGCATCGAGAGGCCGCAAAAGACGGCAGGCTGCACAAGAGCGCAGCCAGAAAAAGTAAAACCCGCATGGAAAAACACCGACACACAGAACCCCAGTAGGCCGCGAGTCTGATGAAGTTTTCTCAAGCGCGCTGCCACAGTTGCGTGACAGTTTGATGAAGAGGGCTGAGCGGTAGCAAAACGGTCATCTCGACCTGCATTCACGCGGCCGCTGATGCCTGCGAGCTGATCGAATCTGCGACCCAGAGGTTGTCGGCAAAGCGCAATTGCGCTTCCTTCACCACCTCAAGCGCGGCTTCAGCGTTCACGCCTGCTGCGTCCAGTTCCCCTGCCACACCCAGCGACAGCACCTTGTAGATCGGCAGGCGGTCCAGCACCAGAGGCATCTGCTCCGGGGCACTCAGCACATCGACATGCAGGCCTTGCACAGGCAAACACACCGCAAGGCCAAGGTTGCTGCCCAGCCCGAGACCGCCGCAAGACACCGCGAGCAGCTTCTTGAGCGGCGAATATTGCAGAGCGTGGTAAGCGCGCTCGAAGGCGTTCTTCCAGTCCTGCGGCAAATCGAGGGTCAGGATCGGCTCGTCGATCTGCACCCACTCGACGCCCTTGCCCGCCAGCCGACCCAGGATCTCGCCGTACACCGGCAGCAGACGATCAAGCAAGTCGAGCTTGTCGAAGCTTTCGCCCTCCGCCTGCCCCAGCCAGAGGTAGGTCAATGGCCCGATGATTTCCGGCCGGATCGTTTGGCCCTGCGCGCGGGCTTCATCGACCTCATCGAACAGCGGCGCCCAATTCAGGTTAAAGCGTTGATCACGGGTGAGCGTTGGCACTGCATCCACCTCAACACCATCACCCAGGGTTTCGAGGATGTGCTTGAAGCCCTTGGCCACGCCGATGTGAGGAAAATGAGTGTTGTTGACATGGCCCATGCTGACTGCTTCCTTCAAAAGATGGCGCCATTGTCGACACTTCTCCTTACATGAGACAAACTCATTAAATTCGTGTTGATCACAAAATTTACTCATGGAGCGCCGTCGGTGCTGGAAATTCGTCACCTGAAAACCCTGCATGCATTACGCGAAGCAGACAGCCTCGTCGACGCGGCCGACCGCCTGCATCTGACGCAATCGGCGCTGTCCCACCAGTTCAAGGAACTGGAAGAACGTATGGGCATGCCGCTGTTCGTGCGCAAGACCAAACCGGTGAGGTTCACCAGCGCGGGCTTGCGCCTGTTGCAACTGGCCGATTCGGTGCTGCCGCAGCTGCGCCATGCCGAGCGGGATATCTCGCGGCTTGCCGGCGGTGTCGCCGGACGCCTGCACATGGCGATCGAATGCCACAGTTGCTTTCAGTGGCTGATGCCGACGATCGATCAGTTCCGCGATGCGTGGCCGGAGGTGGAGCTTGATCTGGCGTCGGGCTTCGCTTTCGCGCCCCTGCCCGCCCTGGCCCGCGGTGATCTGGATCTGGTGGTGACCTCCGACCCTCTGGAGCTGGCAGGCATTACCTACGTGCCGCTGTTCACCTACGAGGCGATGCTCGCGGTCGCCAATCAGCACCCGCTGGCGGCCAGGCCTTATGTGGTGCCGGAAGACCTGATCAATGAAACGCTGATCACCTACCCCGTCGAGCGCGACCGGCTGGACATTTTCACGCGCTTTCTCGAGCCGGCCGACATCGAACCTGCGCAGGTGCGCACGTCCGAGCTGACGGTGATGATGATGCAACTGGTGGCCAGCGGCCGCGGGGTATGTGGGATGCCGCACTGGGCGCTGCATGAATACAGCTCACGCGGGTACGTGAAGGGCAAGCGGCTGGGGGAAAAAGGATTGTTCGCCACGCTGTACGCGGCCATTCGTGCAGACATGCTGGACGCGCCCTACATGCGAGACTTCTTGCTGACGGCGAAGGACACGTCGTTTTCGACACTGGACGGGGTGAGTGCGGTGCGTTGACGCCACGCTGCTTACCCCATGCAATGCAGCGCCTGCAAATCAGGCGTTTTGCAGGCTTCGGTACAGCGGCAATATCGAATCCCGGGTCAGCGGCGCGAGGTGCAACTGGTCAACATTCCCGCCGTCGACCCAGATTGCTTCTTCGATCTCGGCTGCGGGACTGACCGGATCCTCAACCTGAACGCCATACAGCTGGCAGTTCACCTCGAAGCCCGGCTCGTTCGCCGCCACCGCCGAAAACTCACCCAAAAATCGCGCGTGTTCAGGCGCGATGACCAGTCCCAGTTCCTCGTTCAGCTCACGGGCCAGCGCATCGAGCGCCGACTCACCGGGGTCGATCTTGCCGCCCGGCTGCATGAACGCCTCGGTCCCGCGTTTGCGCACCAGCAGTGTCTTGCCATCGGCGCGAGTAAGGAGAGCGGCAGCGATGCGGAGCGTTTTCACCGTCACAGCACCACCTCGGTCTTCAGCGCGCGGGTTTCTTCAGCGCGTTCCAGCGCCAGTGTGATCAACCGGTCGATCAGCTCGGCGTAGCTCAAGCCGGTGGCCTGCCAGAGTTTGGGGTACATGCTGATGGAGGTGAAACCGGGGAGCGTGTTGACCTCGTTGATGATGATTTCCCGCGCCTCGGTGACGAAGAAGTCCACCCGCGCCAGACCGGCGCAGCCCAGCACGCGATAGGCCTGCAGCGCCACTTCACGCACGGCCTCGCTCATATCCTCGGACATTTGGGCAGGGATGGCGATGCGGGCCTGACCGTCGTTCAGGTACTTGGTGTCGTAGGCGTAAAACTCGTCATTGGCGACGACCTCACCGCACACGCTGACCTTCGGTTCGTGGTTGCCCAGCACGGCGCATTCCACCTCACGACCGACGATGCCCTGCTCGATCAGCACCTTGTTGTCGTAGTCGAAGGCCAGTTTCAGCGCAGCGGCGTAACCGGCTTCGTCAGTGACTTTGCTCACGCCGACCGACGATCCCTGGCACGCCGGCTTGACGAAAAGCGGCAGGCCCAGCTGCGCAGAGACGCTGACAAAATCCACCGTCTCGCCACGTTGAAGGACCACAAAGGGCGCGACCGAAATACCCGCATCGCGCAGCAGCCGTTTGGTCACGTCCTTGTCCATGCACGCCGCAGAGCTCAGCACATCCGGGCCCACGAACGGAATGTCCAGCAAACGCAACATGCCTTGCAGGCAGCCGTCCTCCCCGAAACTGCCGTGTATCAGCGGGAACACCACATCGATGCGCGGCACCTCTGCGCCGGTCTGCACTTCCACGAACTGCGGCCCGCTGGCGCCCGGCATCAGCGAAAGCAGGCGGCCGGATTCACTGAGTTTGATGTGCGCCGGATCGGTGGGATTCTGCAGATAATCCTGCTCGTCGAAGCGCAGCCAGTGGCCCTGCTTGTCGACACCGATCAGGGTGATGGAGAAGTTGTTGCGATCAATCGCGTTGATCACGTTGCGCGCCGATTGCAACGACACTTCATGCTCGGAGGATTGCCCACCGAAAACGATGGCGACTGACTTTTTCAAAGGGGGATGCTCCTGAATTTCAGGTCGCAGAGCTAAAAGCAATTTCGCCCGATAGTCCAGTGCCAAGGTGGGGGGCAGGACCGAATACAGGAAAAACGGGCAAAAAAAATCCCGCGCCCGGGTGATCGACTGGCGATGCCCGGAGCGCGGGAAGTGCTGCTGTCATTCTTCTTTCTTGGCGCCGGAGCCAAAGGTGGCGAAACGCTTGTTAAAGCCGGCGATACGGCCTTCGGTGGTGGTTTTGCGCTGTTGACCGGTGTACATGGGATGCGACGCGCTAGACACGTCGAGGGCAACGTAAGGGTAGGAGTTGCCATCGGTGTGAGTGTGCGTACGGTCGGTATCAACCGTGGAGCCGATCAGGAAAAACACATCGGCAGCGGTGTCGTGGAACAGGACCTGACGGTAGTCGGGATGGATGTCGGCTTTCATCGTCTTTCTCCAGAATGTAAGCAATCATGTAATACGTTATACAGTATCAATTCGAGATAGTTCAACCGGAACCCATTTTGTAACGGTTACAACTTTCGCCTTTTCCGACGCCTCCCCTGCCGCTAACGTTCGCGCCCTGACGACCCAGCCCGGTCCTCAACGGGAACGGAATGAACAACAACACCAGGAGGTAGTGCCATGCACTTGATCGATCGTTACGAAATGAGCGTCCCCGCACACATGAAGCTGATCGACGCCCGCAGTGCGTTGAATCATCTGCAGCGTCTGGTCCAGGCGACAGACGGCAAGCCTGAATCCAAGGAGCTTGTCAGCCTGATCGAAACGATCGTAGAGGCTTTTCATGAAGCCGCTGACGACGTCATGCCCGTCAACGACCACGACGTGTTCATGCGCCAGGCCTGCGAATGGAACTACATCGGGCTGTCCCCCAAAGAGCGCGAAGTGCTTCACGAAATCCGCTGCTGCAATGACGACGGCAAGGAAGACATCTATCGAATGATCAGCGAGACACTGGACCGCAAGCCGATGCTGATGCCGGAAGCTCTGTAATCTGCGGTTGCATTCAGGATCTGCGTGCACAAAAAGGGGCGCCTGAATTACCCCCTCCTGCGATGCTCGTCCTAATAAATGCCGGTTGCAGCCCAACCTGACGATGTCACAAGGATGAGATCGATTGAAAGCGTTCAGCCGCCGTAGAGCAGTCGATCTCGGACTGCTCTACGGCTCACTAGCCAGAACGGCAGGCTGACCTGACTGCGCCATTGCATTTTCGTTTATTTCGAATACCATCATCAGCTCTTGCCTACAGCGCCGGTACACCGACATGAATGCATCCACTGCGTCAGCCTTTCCCGAAGCCCGAGAAGTCGCAGCCGCCGTGCAGGGGCAACGCGATCTGGCGGCCTACCTGACAACCCGAACCGACACCCAGCGAATCGAAATCTACGATGCCGAGAACAAGGCACACACCGTCGACTTGCCCACGAGCGCACTTCGGCTGCTCGTCGATATTCTCGGAGAACTGGCGTTGGGCAACTCCGTCAAGGTTGTCCCGGTGCACGCCGAGCTGACGACCCAGGAAGCCGCTGATCTGCTCAACGTCTCCAGACCTCATTTGGTCAAGTTGCTTGAGGAACGCGCTCTTCCTCACTTCAAAACCGGTCGCCACCGCAGAGTGTTGTTCTCTGACCTGATGGCGTTCAAGAACAAACGCGACGAAGCCAGCCGAAAAGCGATGGATGATTTGTCCCGGCTTTCAGAAGAGCTCGAGATGGGCTACTGATGCGGCAGTCTCCTTTCACAGCGGTTTATGATGCGTGCGTGTTGTATCCAGCTCCGCTACGAGACTTGCTGATTCGTCTCGCGGGAAAAGGCTTGTACAGGGCCAAGTGGACGGCCGAAATTGACGACGAGTGGAAGCGTAACCTTCTTCTCAACCGCAAGGATCTTCTGCCCGAGCAACTGGATCGCATATCTGAATTGATGGTTCGCGCGGTACCCGATGCCATTGTCACCGGACACGCGGATCTCTGTTTTGGCCTGCGCTTACCGGATGAAGACGATGTGCATGTGCTGGCGGCAGCGATACGCTGTGACGCAGAAGTTATCGTGACGTTCAATTTACGAGATTTCCCGGCCACCTCTTTATGCGCATTCGAGATTGAAGCCCAGCATCCAGATGAGTTCATCATGAATCTCTGGGACCTGGATCAAGCCGCAGTGTTGGCGGCCGCAGCAGAGATGCGCCGCGCGCTCATCCGTAATCCTTTTACGGCCGATCAGTTCATTGAATGCATCTACAAACAGGGTCTACCTCAAACTGCTGCGGCAATGAGAGGATATTCCGCTCTTCTGTAGTTCAGCACCTCAGTAGCGGGCTTTTAAGCGAGACATCCTGCAACATCCACCCTTTGCTTTTACCCCGCAAACCCGCCACCCTGCGCGCCGCCGATCTGACCCTGCTGACGGCAAGGAACCACGGCCCCACTGGCCCCTCTTCTATAAACACCTTTGCAAGGCCCACCGTCATGACGAACGGACGCGACCATCGCATCGACTTCTTTCGGGGTCTGGCGCTGATTTTCATTTTTTGGGATCACGTGCCGGCCAACCCTTTCGCGCAACTGACGCTGCGCAATTTTGGTTTCAGCGATGCCGCCGAGGTGTTCGTGTTTCTCGCCGGCTACGCTGCAGTCCTCGCTTACGGCCGGGTGGCGCAGCGTGACGGTTATGTCGTGGCCTGCCTGCGTATCCTGCGGCGGACATGGGTGTTGTACGTCGCGCACATCTTTTTGCTGACGCTGCTGATGGGCATCGTTTTCGTCGCCAACAACCACGTCGAAACCCGCGACATGGTGCGGGAGATGGGGCTGGAGTATTTCGTCGGCAACCCGCAGCAGGCGCTGGCCGATGAATTGTTGCTGAGGTTCAAGCCCAACCTCACCGACCCGCTGCCGCTATACATTCTGCTGATGGGCGCTCTTCCGATCATTCTGCCGATCATGCTGCGCAACGCGGCGCTGGCGATCGGCCTGTCGATTGCGCTGTACATGATGGTGCCGCTGCTCGGCTGGAACCTGCGCGCCTACGAAGGTGGCGGTTACTGGTATTTCAACCCGGTCGCCTGGCAGTTGATCTTCGTGCTTGGCGGGGCCTTTGCCTTGCACACTCAACGCGAGCTGACCGCTAAACCCAGCGCTCGCCCGCTTTGGCAACAGCCGCTGTTTCTCATGGCGGCGACCTACCTGCTGATGGCCGGCGTCATCACCGTGCTGTGGAAATTCCCCGACGTGCATGACGCGCTCCTACCTTCAGCGTTGACCCAACTGATCTATCCGATCAGCAAGACCGATCTGTCGCCGGTGCGCTTGCTGCATTTCCTTGCGCTGGTATATGTCGTCGCAAAGGTACTGCCGACGTCGGTAACCTGGCTCGACAACTGGCCTGTCCAGCAGACCTGCCGGATGGGTCGATACTCGCTGGAAATCTTCTGTCTGGGCGTCCTCCTCGCCCCGCTCGCCGATATGGCGAACGCGCTGGCGGACGATGCCTGGCAAATGCGCGTGATCACCGCGCTGCTAGGCCTGGGGTTGATGCTGCTGTTGTCGAACTGGCTGGAGTTGAACAAGCGATTGGGCAGCCCGAAGGCGACGCGCGTGGTGAAGGTTTGAGAACAAGGTCTCACTTGGGCCGGTCTTCGGAAGTTTCCTACTGGTTTATCAGGCAAAGCTTTTCCGCGAATTGCCGTTACGCGAAGGAGTGGATAAATCAGCGGAGGCAAAAATGGAACTACATAATCTGATGCAGCACGCGGCTTTAGCGCCAGCGAGGATCTCAGTACAGCTAAAGCATGGCGACGAATCCCCCGGCAGCCAAGACGTGTCTCAAGATTCAGTTGCAGTGGAAGATGAACAACCATGGCTTGCCGAGCCGAATATGAAGAACATAACAAGCATGGCCGACTATCTATCCTTGAAAAGGGTTGATGCCGCCATATCGCTTGAACTGGCAAACCTGGCGTATACCTCATTCAAAAACGAGGTCTATAACCTGCGAGCTGAACTGGCTTCCAAAAACTTCAGCGTTGGCGTTGATAGCAGTGGGAATGTCCGGATACTCGACCCTCAGGAAAGCCTCTCCGCAGAGGAGCGGATCTGGCTGACAGAGCAGCTAGAGCACCGAGGCATAAAGGGTCATTTGGTCGACCATTCCAGTGCAATGTCAGCGTTGGCCAAATATGACAAAACCGGCTTCAATGCCCGCTACAAGCTTGAGGCGGCTGATATCGCCCGGATCGTTGACTACGGAAAAATCCTCGAGAGCGACGACATGGAGCAAACGTGGAAAAACCAAATCTCTGAGAGGGCGGAAAAACGAACACCGTATATCTCAGTGCGTATCTGAAGCAGCGATAAGCTTGGCTGGAGAATGACCAGCCAAGCTTATTCATTTAGGCGGGCCCAGGAACGCTTTTAATTAGCCGTTGATTGCAGATATGGCCAAATAGCCTAAGATCTTTATTGGCCTCTACCTCTCCCTTAGCACCCAGTAAAAAGTTGGAAAATACATAGCCTCCCACATAGTAATAACTTCTCCACGTGTTAGTACCGTGATTGTAGCTTACGTAATCCCTGGCCTCGTGGCCTCCGGCACAGCGCTCGAAGTTGACGACTTTGGTGACGACACCGTGCTCGTCACTGATCACCTCCTCTACGACCGGCCGAATGCGGGATTCCTTAAGACTGAGCACAAAGCGACCTACAGCCCCTTTCAGTGGCGCCCCGACAGAGTCGGTGAATCTTGCTTTCAAGATTCCTTGTGTATAGCCCTGTGTCCATAACCAAGACGGTTCGGTATAGCCTGAAGGAATCCTGTTAACACCGATTTCGTCGCTAAACTCGAAATCTTTTAAAACCGGGTAAGAGCCGATCGCCAAATGATAAGGCCGTCCTGAGAAAGGGGCATCGGCTCTGTGGATGACCCTGATGAGCACATCCGTCCCAGGCATCAAACTAGAGAACTTATCTTCAGAATCAGGTTTTTTCAGCCAGTTAGCACCATCGAAGTATTCCAACTCCCAAAACGGTGGACCTGACACTCCCGGTGCGTTAGACACCAGCACATCTTGGCCTCTGACGGAAGTAAAACTATAGTAGTGAACGGCGGTCTTGCTTTTAAGCACAGCGTCTAACACGTGTGTTTGATCAGACAGCACAGTAAGAATCATCTCACCATCATCATGTACCTCAGAAATACTTTCCTTTAAACCTTTGGCATTGGGTTGAGCGGGCGATACCAATTGAGCGCTGGCAGGCACCGTGAGAGTACAGACCCACGCTACAAAAAACCCTCTTAACATGCTACTCAAAATCATTTTGCTGCTCATAGTTTCATCCTCTTTGAAGTTTAATTTGCCACCGCATCCAGAGATGACAAAAGGACGTAACTATCACAATGAACACCGGTCAACTGACGAGGCTAAAAACAAGAGATTTCCTACAAATCAGTCAACCCCCGTAACGGCTCCGGGGGAGTACTCAGGCAAAAGGCGCGAGGGGGTTTTAGCGAGACCCCTAGCGTCTATCACGGAGATCCGGCGGTCGGATGACGAATGTGCTTCCCGAAAGAAGCCGACCGAGAGCCGGTCACAAACTCTTCACCCGCGCCCACCAGCGTCTACGCTTGTATCAAGTGCGATGTGCAGGCTGGACCGGGCTTACGATATGGGCGCTTTTTGGCATTCCGATACGAAGAAGGCTGCGGTCAAGGCTGACAGTCAGGGGAACGGATCAGTGCCAGGCCATGCTCGCCCACGACGTTACATGTGGCGGTTTTTGCTGGCGGCGGTGCTGGTCGCAGCGGTGATTCTGGGATTTGTGGTCTCGACCGAAGTGCGCAGCTCGCGTTTGCAGGCTCAGGAATTCAGCCAACTGGCCCAAGGCCTGAGCTACACCGTCGAGGCCGGCCCCAGTGACGCCATTGTGTACCCGGGTGACGGGCCTTTTGACAAACGCCTGGGCTATTCCGCCCTCGACGAATTCCTGCCGCGCTTGCTCAAGCGTGACTACCTGATCAGCGCACAGGCGCGTTTCTCTCCCGATCTAATGTCCTACGCCAAGCGCGGTTTCTTCGTGCCGTATCAGGAGAAGATTCAATCCGGCCTGACCATTTCTGACTGTCGCGCCGAGCCTCTCTATCAATACACCTACCCGCAGCAGCTGTACCCGACCTTCGCCGCCATCCCGCCCGTGCTGGTCAACAGCCTGCTCTTCATCGAGAACCGCGACCTGCTGGATAATCAGCGCCCACTGGCCAATCCGGCAGTGGACTGGCCAAGGTTCTTCAAGGCGGCGCTTTCTCAGGTGGCAAAAATGGTGGGGTTGCCGGGGCAGTCTGCCGGTGGCAGTACACTGGCGACTCAATTGGAGAAGTACAGGCACTCGCCGGACGGCCTAACCCTGTCGGGCAGCGAGAAGATTCGTCAGATGGTGTCCGCCAGCGTTCGCGCCTATCAGCCGGGCCAGCAGACCCTCGAGGCGCGGCAGCGGGTGGTGCGCGATTACCTCAACAGCGTGCCGCTGTCAGCGGTCCCCGGTCATGGCGAAGTCCACGGCATGGCCGAAGGTTTGCGGGTCTGGTATGGCGCGGACTTCGACCGGACCAATCAGCTTCTGATCGCAAAGACGCAGGACGAAAACACCCTCGCGGCGCAGGGATTGGCGCTGCGTGAAGTCCTGTCGTTGGTGATTGCTCAGCGAAGGCCCTCACACTTCCTGGCGAAGGGGCGCAAGGAGCTCGCGGAGTTGACTGACAGCCATCTGCGCGTGCTCGCACAGAACAACGTCATCGATCAACCGCTGGCCGACGCCGCACTGGCGGCCAGCGTGACGTATCGCGACTGGGTGCAGCAGCCGACGGTGCAGCCGATTGAGAGCAACAAAGGCATCACCGTCGCCCGCACGCGGCTGTCGAATATGCTCAATCGTTCGCTGTACGACCTCGATCGCCTGGATCTGTCAGCCACCAGCACGCTGCAAAATGACCTGCAGGTCAGCGTCGGTCAGTACCTGCGGGACCTCGCCAAACCCGAATTTGCCGGTCAGATGGGCTTGATCGGCGAGCACCTGCTCACTCCGGCGAGCACCCAGGCGGTGCGTTACAGCTTCACCCTGTTCGAGCGCGACCCTGATGGCTCGCGAGTGCGAGTGCAGACCGACAGCACGGATCAGCCGTTCGATATCAACGAGGGCAGCAAGCTGGAGCTTGGCTCGACGGCGAAAATGCGCGTGCTGACAACCTACTTGCAGATCATTGCCGAGCTGCACGACAAGTACGCCGATCAGCCCACTGGCGCCTTGAAGAAAGCCCCCGTTGAAGAGTCAGACCGTCTCAGCCGCTGGGCCGTGGATTACCTGATTCAGAACACCGATCGTGACCTCTCGAAGATGCTCGCTGCCGCGCTCGATCGTCAGTATTCGGCCAGCCCCGGCGAAAGTTTTTTCACCGGCGGTGGCCTGCATCATTTTAATAATTTTCGCCGAGAGGATAACGCCCGAAATCCGACCCTTCGCGAAGCTCTGCGGGAATCGATCAACTTACCGTTCATTCGCCTGATGCGCGATCTGGTGCGCTACACCACTTATCAGGGGCCCAACAACAGCGCGGTGTTGCTCAAGGACGACAGCGACCCGAGGCGTCAGGAATACCTGGCCGAGTTCGCTGACCGCGAGGGAAAGTCATTCCTGTTGCGCTTCTGGAAGCGTTACAAAAACAAATCCACCCAGGACCGGCTCGATACCTTTCTCGATGGGGTGCATCCCGCGGCGAGCCGACTGGCCGCCGTGCACCGCTACCTGCTGCCGGATGCCACGCAAAGCGCTTTCAATGCATTCGTCCGGGCGCACATGGCCGGGGAAAAAAGCAAAACGGCGCTGACCGAGAAGCGTCTGGATGAACTCTATTTCGCCTACGGCCCCGGCAAGTTCGATCTGCCGGATCAGGGCTACGTTGCCCGCGTTCACCCGCTGGATCTGTGGCTGGTGGGGTATCTGCTGCAGAACCCGGACGCCAAGTTCAAGGATGCCGTCGCGGCCAGCCGTTTCGAGCGGCAGGAAGTCTATAGCTGGCTGTTCAAGAGCCGGCACAAGAGTGCTCGCGACAGCCGCATTCGCACGATGCTGGAGATCGAAGCGTTTCTCGACATCCATCAGCGCTGGCAACGGCTGGGGTATCCGTTCGATCATCTGGTCCCGTCGCTGGCGACTGCGATTGGCAGTTCCGGTGACCGACCCGCCGCGCTCGCCGAACTCATCGGCATTATCCAGAACGATGGTATTCGGCTGCCGGTGTTGCGCATCGACAGCCTGCACTTCGCTGCGCAGACGCCTTACGAAACGCAACTGATCAACAACCCCGAGCTGGGCAAGCGGGTGCTGCCCTCGGAAGTCGCTGCGGCCATGCGCGAGGCGCTTTCCCAGGTGGTCGATGCCGGCACGGCAAGGCGTGTGTCCGGCAGTTTCAAAACTCAGGATGGCAGCGTGCTGGCCATGGGCGGCAAGACCGGCACGGGCGACAACCGCATCGAGAGCATCGGCGCGGGCGGGCGAATACTGGCCTCCAAGGCGATCAATCGCACCGCGACCTTCGTGTTTTTCATCGGCGACAACCATTACGGCACCCTGACGGCGTACGTCCCGGGACGCGCTGCCGAGAGCTTCAAATTCACCTCCGCCCTTCCGGTGCAAGTGCTCAAAGGCATGGCACCGATTCTCAATCCCTACTTGGAGCCGGGCACTTTTACACAGTGCAAGGCGCCCGTCCCGACGCAGGTGGCAACGCGTCTGTAGCCGGTTTTCATTGAAGTCATCGTGTCCATCACCCAGAAACCGGACAACAACCATTCGTCTTAACGCGTCTTGTGGAAACAATAAGATATATCTTAAGGTATATCTAACTTGTACCAAGAGATGAAAAAAATGAAAGACCACTCACACGATCATCCCCACCATCACCGCCCTCACTTCGGCGAGCACGGCGACGGCCGCGATGGTTTCGAGAAACGTACCGGCCGTGAACGCGGCGGCCGCGGCCCGCGAGTATTTGCCCCGGGCGACCTGAAACTGCTGCTGTTGGCGCTGATCGCCGATCAGCCCTGCCACGGGTATGACCTGATTCGCCAGATCGAAGCGTTGTTCGACGGCGCCTACAGCCCGAGCCCTGGCGTGATCTATCCGACACTGACCTTTCTGGAAGAAAGCGAGCTGATCGAGGGCGATGCCGATGGTGGCAAGAAACGCTACCGCATCACCGACGCCGGTCAGCAGTTCCTGACTGAACAGGCCGTCGCGCTGGATGGCGTGAAAATGCGCATTGACGTCAGCAAGCGCTCGCTGCGCGGCCACGATCGTCCGCCGGAAATTCACGAGGCCGTGCACAACCTGCGTCATGCCTTGCAGATGCACCACGGCCGCTGGAATCCTGAGGAAATCCTGCGGGTTCGCGACCTGCTGAACGACACCGCGAAAGCCATCGTCGACGGCCAACAAACTGCTTCGGAGAAATCGGAATGAATGCACCACAGGGGATTCACCGCGTCAGCCACGAGATCAAACGCCGCAAGCTGGCAGTGTTGAAGGTGACCGACATCACCCCGCGCATGCGCCGCATTACCTTGCACGGGCCGGAGCTGGCAGGGTTCATCAGTCTGGGCACGGACGACCACGTCAAACTGTTGTTCGCCACCACGCCCGAAGAGCAGGCGGCGCTGGACAGCGAGGCGCCGTTGCAAAACGCTGAAGGCCCGCGTCCGGCGATGCGCGATTACACCCCGCGGCGCTACGACCCGCAGACCGGCGAGCTGGACATCGACTTCGTGCTGCATGGCGACGGTCCAGCCGCGACCTGGGCGGCCCAGGCTGAGGTCGGACAAACGCTGAATATCGCCGGGCCCCGGGGTTCGATGATCGTGCCGGATATGTTCGACAGCTACCTGCTGATCGGCGACGAGACCGCCCTCCCCGCCATCGGTCGTCGGCTGGATGCATTGCCAGTCGGTCGGCGTGCGCTGGTGGTGGTCGAAATCGATGACGCAGCGGAGCGCCAGGCGCTGACCAGCGAGGCGCAGATCGAGGTCATCTGGGTGGTGCGTGGCGAGCAGGATCTGCTTGATGCAACGCGTCAATTGATTCTGCCCCCAGGCAGCCTGTATGCCTGGGTAGCGACCGAATCGTCCCTGTCACGCAAGGTGCGGCGCGTGCTGCTGGATGACTTCAAGCTGGACGAAGCGACTGTAAAAGCTGCCGGATACTGGCGCGCGGACGGTTCGGACGAGGAATAAGGTGTACGGGTTAACCTGGAGCGTTCCTGCGCGCGAAGAGGCCGGAACGTCCGCTCGATCTTCAGCGGTTGATATGCCGTCTTCGTGAGCAAGCTCACTCCCACACGGAGTGCGTCGGATTATCTCCAACAGGAGGCGCGCCAGTCCTGTTGAGGTCTAGTAGTGCTCTTTGCGGCCCAACGCCTTGTCTATTGTGAAAACGATCCACCCTATTCCCACAAAACCCGCGAGCACTCCTAACGCATTGGTCAGCGCCTTGGCCACGCCCAGCGTGCCGATGTCGAGAAATGGATAGAGGTAGTCGCCAAAGGCATTTCCGCGCAGCAGCAAATATCCGAAGTACACGACGGGATACAGCATCCACATCAGCACATGCCGGGGTTTCAACAGGCCTTTGGGGACGAAGTACAACCAGTAGGCAAGGAACAGCAACGGCATGATGTCGTGCAACAATTCATCGGCGATCCACTGCCAGCCTTCGGGTGTCCACAGATGGCGCAGCAGCAGGTTGTAGGCGAGGCTCACCAGAACAATGCTGGTGGCGATCCCCGCGCAGACCACAGGGGAGCGGAAAAACCGATACGCCGCTGAATGCCGGTCGATGACCGCACAGTTGAGTGCCACTGCCACCAGCGTGTTGGTCACCACGGTGAAGAAGCTGCAAAACCGCACCAGCCCGCCGAGAAGACTGGCGTGGTCGATCCATCGCCCCCAGAGAATCAGGTACAGCTGCACCGCAAGCCCGAACCAGCCGAGCATGGCGGCCGTGATGACAAAGCGGCGCCCGCCTGGGGAAAGCTGCAACGTGGGGCTGGGCATTCGGATCAGTCCTTGGCAATCGGCGATTCAGGTTAAGTCAAGGCCGCTTGGTGCGTGCAAGCTTGATATACAGCCCTTCGACCTTCTCCCGCGCCCAGGAAGTCTTGCGCAAAAACGTCAGGCTGGACTTGATGCTCGGATCGCTCTTGAAGCAGCGAATGTCGATCCGTTCGGCCAGGCCCGACCACTCGTAATGCTCGACCAGCGCGATGAGGATCTGCTCCAGCGTCACGCCGTGCAGCGGGTTGTTGTTGGGTGTGGTCATGGCGGGCCTATGGACGCTGAGGGGACGGGCTGGTTGGACAAGAGGTTTCGCGAGCTGCGCACCTTAACGGACGCCGTAGTCAGTGTGAAGACTGCAAGCAGCCGACCAAGGCGACCGATTTCAAAATGATTGCTTTTTTGGTGTTATGTTATAACACTTACAAACCGCATCTTTTGAATCGTTGTTCAAGGAAACGTCGCATGTCCCGTCCCTCACAAATCCGTCCGTGGCGCCTGACGCCGCTTGCTGCCGCATTGCTGATCACCTCACCTGCGTACGCCATCGAGGTGGAGCCGCAAATCATCACCGCCAACCCGCTGGGCAGCGATCAACTTGCCTCGCCAAGCACTGTACTGACCGGCGATGCGCTGACCCTGCAACAGAAAGGCAGCCTGGGCGAGACGTTGAACAAACAGCCCGGCGTCTCATCCTCCTATTTCGGACCGGGCGCGAGCAGGCCGATCATCCGGGGGCTGGACGGCGATCGCATCCGGCTTCTGCGAAACGGCGTCGGCGCGCTGGACGCCTCCTCGTTGTCCTACGATCACGCGGTGCCGCTGGATCCGGTCAATGTCGACCGCATTGAAATCGTGCGCGGCCCTGCAGCGCTGCTTTACGGGGGCAGCGCCATCGGCGGCGTGGTCAACACGTTCGACAACCGCATCCCCACCGAAGCCATCGAGGGCATTCAGGGCGCGGGTGAGTTGCGTTATGGCGGTGCCGACACAACCCGCAGCAGCGCGGGCAAGCTGGAAGCGGGCAATGGCACTTTTGCGTTGCACCTGGACGCCAACGCCCGGGAATTCAACGACCTGAAGATCCCGGGGTATGCCCGCACCGCCGATGAACGCGCGCGGGATCCGCAAGACGGCGACAAAAAACACCGCCTCGGCAACAGCGATGGGAGACAGGACGGAGGCGCGGTCGGAGGCTCCTACACTTGGGACGACGGTTACGCCGGGCTTTCCTACAGCAACTACGACTCCAATTACGGGTCGCCTGCCGAGCAAGGCGTGCGCATCCGCATGAAGCAGGACCACTACGCATTTGCCTCCGAGATCCGCAATCTCTCCGGCCCGTTCAGCTCGGTAAAACTCGACGCCGGTTATACCGATTACAAGCACATGGAGATCGAAGACGGCGAAGTCGGCACCACGTTCAAGAACAAGGGCTATGAAGCCCGCGTCGAGGCCCGGCATCAGCCCATCGGCCCGGTTGAAGGCATCGTCGGCGCCCAAGTGACGCGCAGCGAGTTTTCAGCCCTTGGCGAAGAGGCCTTCGTCCCGCAGACCGATACTGACGCCGGTGCCTTGTTCGTTCTGGAAGAGCTGCAGGCCACTGATCGCCTGAAGCTCAGCCTGGGTGGCCGCATTGAACACACCACCGTGGACCCGGACGGAGGGGGCAACGAGCGATTCGCCAACGCCAACAGCTCAAGCAGCTTTACTGCAGGGAGCGTTTCGTCCGGTGCCGTCTACACGCTGACGCCGATCTGGTCGCTGGCGGCGACCCTTGGCTACACCGAGCGGGCGCCGACGTTCTATGAGCTCTATGCCAATGGCGCTCACGTCGCCACCGGCACGTACGAAGTCGGGGATGCCGACCTGTCCAAAGAGAAAGCCGTTTCCAGCGATCTGGCGCTGCGCTTTGACAACGGTACCCATAAAGGAAGTGTCGGCGTCTTTTACAGCCACTTCTCCAACTACATCGGACTGCTGGGCAGCGGCCGTACCTTGAACGATGAAGGCGCTGAAGACCCCGACGGCATCCCCGAATACACCTACTCAGGTGTGCGCGCTCGGTTTGCCGGCTTTGAGGCCAAGGATCACTGGAAGCTCGGCGAAACCCCGTATGGCAATTTCGCCCTGGAGCTGTCCGGCGATTACACCCGTGCCAAGAACCTGGATACCGGAGAAGCCCTGCCGCGCATCGCCCCTTTGCGGCTTAACAGCGGATTGTTGTGGGAACTGGACAAGTGGCAAGCGAGGATCGACCTCGAACACGCTGCTTCGCAACGGCGCGTGCCGGATAACGAAACCGGGACCGACGGGTACACGACGCTGGGGGCCAGTGCCGGCTACACCTTCAAGGTGGGTGGCAGTCAGTGGCTGGCGTTCGTCAGCGGCGAGAACCTCACCAATCAGACCGTGCGCTACGCCAGCTCCATTCTGCGCGACATCGCCCCGGCTGAAGGCCGCAGTGTCGAAGTCGGGCTCCGGACGACATTTTAGAGCGCACACCTGAACGGTGACGCCGCCACTTGAGCGGCCCCAACGGGCCCCTCACTGGGTAGGACCGGCTTCAGCCGGGAAAGCGTCATCCGCCATGCCGTACATCTACGGTGTTCGAACCGGCCTCTTCCCGGCTAAAGCCAGTCCTACATTTGGGTCGCGCCAGCCGCCACGCCGCAGAATCCTACAATCTGGATACCCCTTCTGAACCCTCATCCCCGCTCCCTCTGTAAGGGTCGGCGGGACCTCAACCTGCTCTCTTACAAAGCAGACACCCGGGCCAGACGATGGACAGCGCTACCCGGACTCCCCGCCACTGTTACGCCGATCGCAACGATCCATGTCGCAATTTCGACTTTTTAAAAAATCGTTAGCGTCCTATCATCGCCGCCCTAAACGCTGAAACGGTTAATTCGTCCTTTGTTAAGACCTTGCAACGCGCCTCCAAAGTGTTGCGAGCGGCATCGCCTTTTGCTCTCGAATAACTCAAAAAGACCTTACGCCTTATGCCCAGTCATCTGAAACGCCCGATCTGCACCCCGACCTGCAAATCGTCCCGAGCCCTTCGTCATGCCGGCACGCTAAGCCTGGCGGCACTGGGGTTCGCGACCTGCGCCCACGCCGCGCCGGCGTTCGACAGCACGTCGCCGTGGATGCTGGGTGACTGGGGCGGCAAGCGCAGCGAGCTTTCCGAACAAGGCTACGACTTCAAGCTCGACTCAGTCGTCGAAGTGGGCTCCAACCTGCACGGCGGTTACAACCATGACAAGGCCACCCGTTACAGCGACCAGTTCGCCCTTGGCGCGCACATGGACCTGCAGAAGATCCTCGGCTGGCACGACGCGGAATTTCAGTTGACCCTGACCAATCGCAACGGTGACAACATCAGCAATGACCGCGTGGGCGACCCGCGCACCGGCACCATTTCGTCGTCCCAGGAAGTCTGGGGCCGGGGCAACGTCACGCGCCTGACCGACCTCTGGTATCAGCAGAAATTTCTCGACCAAACGCTCAGCGTAAAAGTCGGCCGGTTCAACGAAGGCGAAGACTTCAACACCTTCCCGTGCGACTTCCAGAACCTGGCGCTGTGCGGTTCGCAGGTCGGCAACTGGGGCGGCGGCATCTGGTACAACTGGCCGATCAGCCAGTGGGCAATGCGCGTCAAATACCAGTTGAACCCCGAACTGTTCGTGCAGGTCGGTGCGTTCGAACAGAACCCATCGAATCTGGAAAACGACAACGCCTTCAAACTCAGCGGCAGCGGCACCAAGGGCGCGGTATTGCCGGTCGAGGTGGTCTGGTCGCCGAAGGTCAACGGCCTGCCGGGCGAATACCGCGCCGGTTACTACTACAGCACCGCCGACAGCAACGACGTCTACAAAGACAGCAACGGTCGATACGCCGCACAGAGCGGCGATGACTACGCCTCGTCGTCCAGCAAACACGGCATGTGGCTGACCCTGCGCCAGCAAGTCACGAGTGATGCCAGCGACAACAGCCGCGGCCTGAGCCTGTTCGCCAACGGCACGCTGCACGACAAGAAAACCAACATGATCGACAACTTCGTTGCCCTCGGCGCGACGTACAAAGGCCTGTTCGACGCGCGCCCCGAGGATGACATCGGCGTCGGCATCAGCCGCATCCACGTCAACCCGGCGTACCGCAAGAACACCCACCTGCGCAATCAGGCCCAAGGCGTTTCCGACTACAACGACCCGGCTTTTATGCCCGTGCAGGACACCGAATACAACGCCGAAATCTACTACGGCGTGCACGTCGCCAACTGGCTGACTGTGCGCCCGAACCTGCAATTCATCCGTCATCCGGGCGGCGTGAATCAGGTCGACGACGCGCTGGTCGCGGGGCTGAAAATCCAGTCCTCGTTCTGATCAGCTCCGCTCGTCCGTCTGCCTCCAGGCATCGGCATTGAAGGCATGGCTTAACCGCCAAGCCTTCACGCCAACACGCGTTAACCACCACATCGTTACGGAGTACAACACTTATGAGCACTGAGGGTGCTTTTGGTAAGGGTCGCCTGCTTCCGAGCTTGCTCGGGCTGGTGATTCTGATAATGGGTCTGGCCTTGCTGGTCGGCGGCATCAAACTGCTGACGCTGGGCGGGTCGCTTTACTACCTGCTGGCCGGCATCGGCTTCGCCATCACCGGCGTCCTGCTGATGATGGGTCGCAGCGCGGCATTTGGCCTGTACGCACTGGTGTTGTTCGCCAGTACCGTCTGGGCGCTGTGGGAAGTGGGCCTGGATTGGTGGCAACTGGTGCCGCGTCTGGCACTCTGGTTTGCCTTGGGCATCGTGATGCTGCTGCCATGGTTCCGTCGTCCGGTCCTTCGTGGCCAGGTCGGCGATGCCGGTACTCGCGCACTGGGCGCCGCCGTGATTGTGGCGGGCATCGCCGCGCTGGCCAGCCAGTTCACCCACCCGGGCGAAATCAAAGGCGAGCTGGACCGCGAAACCGCCGGTACCACCAGTGCTGCGCCGGCCATGCCGGATGGCGACTGGCAGTCCTACGGTCGTACCGCTTTCGGCGATCGCTATTCGCCGCTGTCGCAGATCACCCCGGACAACGTCAGCAAGCTGGTGCCAGCGTGGACCTATCGCACGGGCGACATTCCGGGTCCGAACGATCCGGGTGAAACCACGGCCGAAAACACCCCGCTGAAAGTCAACGGCATGCTCTACGTCTGCACGCCGCACAGCCAGGTCATTGCACTGGACCCGGACACCGGCAAGGAAATCTGGCGCTTTGATCCGAAGATCAGCAGCGGCAAAGCAGCCAACTTCAAGGGTTGGGCGCACATGACCTGCCGTGGCGTGTCGTATCACGATGACGCCGCCTACGCTGCCACTGCTTCGACGGATGCTGCGGCGCCTGCGCAAAGCCCGGCCGCTCCGGCCGCTGCCACTGCCACTGCCGTCAATAGCTGTCCGCGTCGCATCTTCCTGCCGACCGCCGACACCCGTCTGATCGCACTGAACGCCGACACCGGCAAAATGTGTGAAGACTTCGGCACCAACGGCTCCATCGACCTGAGCGCCAACATCGGCACTTACGCACCGGGCGGTTACTACTCGACGTCGCCACCGGCCGTGACCAAAGACCTCGTGGTCATTGGCGGTCACGTCACCGACAACGTTTCCACCGACGAGCCGTCGGGCGTGATCCGTGCGTTCGACGTACACACCGGCCGTCTGGTCTGGAACTGGGACAGCGGCAATCCGGACGACACCACGCCGATCGCCGAGGGCAAGACCTATACCCGCAACTCGCCCAACATGTGGTCGATGTTCAGCGTCGACGAGAAGCTGGGCATGCTCTACCTGCCGATGGGCAACCAGATGCCTGACCAGTGGGGCGGCAACCGCACCGAAGCCTCGGAGAAATTCAGCGCCGGCCTGGTCGCGCTGGACATCGCCACCGGTCACGTGAAATGGCATTTCCAGTTCACTCACCATGACCTGTGGGACATGGACGTCGGCGGTCAGCCAACGCTGATGGACATGAAAACCGCTGACGGCGTGAAGCCCGCTGTTCTGGCTTCGACCAAGCAGGGCAGCATCTACGTGCTGGACCGCAGCAACGGTCAGCCCATCGTGCCGATCAACGAAATCCCTGTACCTCAGGGCGCGGTCGCCGGTGATCACACGTCGCCTACCCAGCCGAAGTCCGACCTGAACTTCATGCCGCCGCCGCTGAAAGAGCGCGACATGTGGGGCGTGACGCCGTTTGATCAGATGCTCTGCCGCATCGACTTCAAATCCCTGCGTTATGAAGGCCCGTTCACCCCGCCGTCGCTGCAAGGTTCGCTGGTGTACCCAGGCAACTTCGGCGTGTTCGACTGGGGCGGCATTTCGGTCGATCCAGTGCGTCAGATTGCTTTCGTGAACCCGAGCTACATGGCGTTCCGTTCCAAACTGGTGCCGGCGGCGGAAGTCGCAGGCGGCCCGGGTCGCAAGAGCGAAACCGAAGGCGTGCAGCCAAACAAGGGCGCACCTTACGGCGTGATCCTCGAAGCACTGCTGTCGCCAATGGGTCTGCCTTGCCAGGCGCCAGCATGGGGTTACGTGGCGGCAGTCGATCTGACCAACCACCAGACCATCTGGAAGCACAAAAACGGCACCGTGCGTGACAGCTCGCCGGTTCCAATCCCGCTGACCATGGGCGTTCCAAGCCTGGGCGGCACGTTCATCACCGCCAGCGGTGTGTCGTTCCTCAGCGCCACGCTCGACCAATACCTGCGCGCCTACGACGTTCGTAACGGCAAGCAGCTGTGGGAAGGCCGCCTGCCAGCAGGCGCCCAGACCACGCCGATGACCTACACCGGCAAGGACGGCAAGCAATACGTGCTGGTCGTTGCAGGCGGTCATGGTTCGCTGGGCACCAAACAGGGCGATTACGTGATCGCCTACAAACTGCCGGACTGATCCGCTTCACTGATTAGTGTCGTGCAGTAACAGAAAAGGCGGTCCCGAAAGGTGACCGCCTTTTTTTCTGCGCATTGAAAAGTGGTTTAGCGTGAAGGGGACTCGAGAGAAGCGCTAAAGGGGACTGATTTATTTACAACGCTTCACCATAAATTAATCTCTCCCCTTTGACTCACCTCCCTACTTCTCGATCACCTCACCACGCTGGGGCGCCAGCCGGGCAATGAAGCGGTTCTGCGTCGTGACCGGAATGTGCTGCTCGTTCATCGCATCGATGAGGTTCTCGACCAGCGCATTAAAATCGCTGCGGCTGAGGTTCATGCCCTTATGCGCTTCGGCCAGGGTGTCACCGGTATACGTGCAGGGCCCGCCGGCCTCGACGCAAAACTTCTCCACCAGTTTGTCGCGCACCCGGACGATGTCGACCTTGGCGAAGTATTTATAGATGCGGTCATCCTTCGCGATGTGCAGCAGCATGCCTTCGACGATTTTCTGAATCCCGGCGCGCTGTCCCAGGTCCTGATAAAGGCTGTCGTCCCTGGCGGGCTGTTGGGCGCAACCCACCAGCAGCGACAGACTGAGCCCGACGATCAGCCACAACGACCGCCCCATCAGAAACTCCCCTGCACGGAAAGGTAGGTGCCGTTCTGGTTGTCCAGCGTGGCGATTTCACCGAGCCGGGCGTAGGCCAGCACCACGGAAACATGCTTGTTGGGGAACCAGCCGACGAAGAAATCCGCCCAGTCGCTTTCTCCGGCGAATGAGAGGTTATCGGGCTTCTCGCGGTAGTCCATGCCCACCGCCCAGTGCGGGTTGAACAAGATGGCTGCGCCGCCCTCCTTCAGCACGCTGCGGGTATCACGTCGGTCGCCGCCGAAGCCCATCAATCCGGTTTCATTGGCACGGCTGTAACGCAGGCCGGCGTTGACCACCACGTTGTAGCCAAAGGCCGCGCCCATAAATAAACGGCTCGCCGTGACATAACCCTCGACGTCCGAATTCCGCTTGGCGCCCACCAGGCTGGGGATGAGGAAATCGTTCTGGTGTTTGTATTCCAGACCTGCCGAGACCTGCGGCAGCTGATCGTAGATCAGGTCGCCAAACAGACGAACCTTCACGCCGAAGATGTCCTGAGTGAGGTTGTCATCCGGAAGATTGAGCTTGCTGACCAGTGAGCCCAGATCGAAGCGTTGGTGGGCGTAGGAAATCTCGACGCGATTACCATAGGAAGCCGCCGCGCCGACCACATCCAGAGTGTAGTCCGGCAAGTCGACGTGGGTGGCGAACGCGTTGCCGCCCCACTCGCCCTGCTCGTCATACCCGGCCAGCATGGCCCAGGGAATGATCCCGCCGCCTGCGCCGCCTTCGATGCTGCTGGCGCCGCCCGTGGCAATCAGTCGCCCCTGTTCGGCTTCAGCCGCTGGCGCCACCCACGTCGCGCAGGCTCCAACCACGCTCGCCAGGACCACGGGGTTCAAATACGTCGAAAGGCATCGTGCCATAGATCTCTGTTCCATCAATGCACCGTCATGCGTGGGGGGAGCTGGGACTGCGCGATCCAGGCTTCGAATGCGCTCGCACTCAGCGGCCGGCTGATCAGGTAACCCTGCGCGGTGTCGCACTGCCAGCGCTCCAGCAAGCGCAGGCTATGGTCGTATTCGACGCCCTCGGCGACCACCTTCAGACCGAGGTTGTGGCTCATCTCGATGGTCGAGCGCACGATCACGGCGTCTTCACTGGTTTCATCCAGATCGCGCACGAAGGACTGATCGATCTTCAATTCCTGCACCGGTAGCCGCTTAAGGTGCGCCAGCGAGGAATAACCGGTGCCGAAATCATCCACCGACAGGCTGATGCCGAATTCGCGCAGGCGATTGAGCACTTTCAGCGATTGCTCGGGCTCGCGCATGATCGCGCTTTCGGTGATCTCGAAAATCAGCTGTTCGGCCGGCACGCGGTACAGCTTGAGCAGCGCAGAAACGCGGTCAGCCAGATTGCCGTCCAACAGGTCGTCCGCCGAGATGTTCACCGAGACCTGCAGAATCAGACCGCGCTGGGCCCATTCGGCCAATTGGCGCAGCGCCTCTTCGATCACCCAGTTGGTGAGAATCTGAATGCTGCCGGTGCGTTCTGCGAGCACGATGAACTCAGCCGGCGATACCGAGCCGAATTGCGGGTGCTGCCAGCGCAGCAAGGCTTCAGCCTGGGTGACCCGGCCGTTGCGAATGTCCAGTTTGGGCTGGTAATGCAGTGAAAGTTCGCCGTTGCGCGCCGCCAGACGCAGGTCGCGGATCAGGCTGATCTGGCGCAAGTGAGCCACATCCCGACCGTCCACATAGACCTGCAGACGTCCCGGCAACTGCGCCGCATCCTGCCGGGCGATGGACGCACGTCTGAGCAGCTCAGTTGCCGAATCGCCGTTGGCCGGGTAGGCCGCAATGCCGATGCAGGCGTCCATCGCAATGTCCTGCTCGCCGATGCGCTGCGGCTTGATCAGCAAACCCTGCAGCCGGTCAGCCACCGCGACGGCGCTGTCGGTTTCAGCGTTTTGCACCAGCAACAGAAATTCGTTATCGGAGAGCCGCGCCACCGTATCGCCGGGACGCAGCGGCAATTGCAGCTGCGCGCTGATGATTCGCAGCAGTTGCTCAATGCCTTCGAGCCCGACGTTGGCGCTGATCGCTCGGAAGTTATCGATGCCCAGATAAAGCAGGGCCACTGGCCGCTGAGCAACGACCGCACTGCCCAGCCGCTCCATGACCAACGCGCGATTGGGCAGACCGGTGAGCGGATCATGCAGGGCGTTGTGCGCCAGTTGCAGCTCACGCTCGGCGATCCCGCTCTGCATCGAATTGATGGCGCTGGCGAGCAGGCCCAGTTCGTCCCTGCGATCCAGTACCACGGGCGTGGCGTAATCACCTTCGCCGATACGCCGCGCCGCCTGGGCCAAGGCACTCACCGGTCGCGACAGGCTGCGCGCCAGCAACAACGCGCCGACCAGCGAACCGGCCAGGGCGACGACGGTGATCCAGAACAGCGTCTTGTCCAGCGGCGCGAACGCCTGCATGGCCTGATCCAGGGGGCTTTGCAGCAGGGCCACGACCTCGCCGTCGCTGCCGCTGATGCTCCCCAGTCGCAGGGTTTTGCTCAGAAAACTCTGGCTCTGATGCTCGGTCATCTGCATCTCGTCGCTAGGCGGATTCATCATCACGCTGCGCAGGCTGTCAAACAACGGCGCCGGCTGGGTGCTGATCATCTGACCCGGCTGCTTTTGCACGATCGACAGAAACGACACCTGCAAACCGCTCAACGAGCGCAGTTCCTGAGCCAGATCACCGTCCATGCTGAAACCCATCACCACGCGGGCGATCGGCAGCGGTGCGAGCACGGTGCTGTCCACCAGCAAGTGAGGCTGGCCTTGCAACGGCACGATCAGCATCGACTGATTCTTGCCCTTGAGCTCACGCAACGCCTGAATGTAGGGGAACGGCGAGCCTTCGGGAATCTGCGCGACAGTGCTGGCCATCACCGTGCCGTCCATGCCCAGCAGAAACATGTCATTGGCGTTGATTCGGGCGCCGTGGTTGAGCAGCACCGAACGAATGGTCGCCGAGTCCGTTGATGCCACGGCATCCCGGAAGCCGAAATCGGTGGACAGTAATTGCACAGCGTCGCGCAGCCGCTTGCCGCGCATTTCCAGCAAGCCTTCGAACACCCGGGTGCCGACCTCGAGCTGCGCTTGCGCCTGTTTGCGCACGGCGTCCTGGGTCGCGGCTTTCACCGCGATAAACACCGCAAAGACGACGATCAGCAGCAGCATGATCAACACGCCGGCAATTCGCGCCTGAAAGCTGATGCGCAGCCTCATTCGTGGGCCGCTTTATGGAAGGCATCGCCGAAGGCGCTGGACGGCGGTGCGGCGGGGGTGGCATCACCGCCAGGCTGCACAGCGATGCTGAACCGCTGTTTGAGGCCGCCGGCAGGAATGTCGATGTCGCCACCGGACACCGGCAGCATGTCGGGGGCTTCCGGGTGCCAGAGGGTGACGGCGTAGTGACCGGCGGGCACTTGATCCAGGCTCAGGGAGCCCTTGTCATTGCTCACGCCGAACCAGCCATCGTCGGTGACGTACACGTAACCGATCATGTTGTCGTGCACGTTGCAGCCGAGCACGACCACGCCCGACTTGTCGAACAGCACAGGGTCCGACGGCGTGCCGCCATACAGCCGCAGCTCGAAGCGTTTAGGCGTCGAGAATGAATACACCTGATGGCGAATGTGATCGCTATTGGGAAAACTGATCTCTGTGCCGGTGCGCACCGCCAGCACGTGGGGGGCAAATTGCACATCACGCTGGTCCATGTCGGCTTTCAGCGACACGGCAGGGGGCGCAGTGGCGCCGCGCAGGGTGAGCACCGCGTCCGGGAGCGGATTGCCCTTGGCATCAACGAACTGGGCGGTCAGGCTGGCCGCACTGGCAAGGGTGCCCTGCAGCACGGTTACAACCAGCAACAATGAAATAAAAACGTGGCGCATGACAGATGTTCCAGAACGCGAGGCCGGCAGAGAGCCTTCTTGGCAATGATTTTCAGCGTAGCCCACGGATCGGTGGTCAGCGATTTCAGCCGGACGTCCAGCAGAGCACTTGGCCGTTACTGATGGGAGGCAACGGGCTGGCGCAACGCCGCACCTGTTTTGAAACGCCCCCTCCGTTATTGCTATCGACCGCCGCTATTGAAACCTGAGGCCATCCGCCCCATCTAAGGCTCATCTCCATTTATGCAGGTGCCCCATGAGCGACCAGCAATCCGACGCCAACCAGCCGCACCCCGACGACGACCACGAGCACGAAATCCTCGGTTCTGACGGAAAGAGCCTCGCCCTGCCCGGCCAGAATCTGCCGGATCAGGTGTACATCATCCCGATCCACAACCGTCCTTTCTTCCCCGCGCAGGTGCTGCCGGTCATCGTTAATGAAGAGCCCTGGGCCGAAACGCTGGAGCTGGTCAGCAAATCTGATCACCACTCGCTGGCGCTGTTTTTCATGGACACCCCGCCCGACGACCCGCGTCATTTCGACACCAAGGCACTGCCCGAGTACGGCACGCTGGTCAAGGTGCACCACGCCAGCCGCGAAAACGGCAAGCTGCAGTTCGTCGCCCAGGGCCTGAGCCGCGTGCGCATCAAGACCTGGCTCAAGCACCATCGTCCGCCGTTTCTGGTGGAGGTCGAATACCCGCACCAGCCCAACGAGCCGACCGACGAGGTCAAGGCCTACGGCATGGCGCTGATCAATGCGATCAAGGAGCTGCTGCCCCTCAACCCGCTGTACAGCGAAGAGTTGAAGAACTACCTCAATCGCTTCAGCCCCAACGACCCTTCGCCGCTGACCGACTTCGCCGCCGCCCTGACCTCTGCCACTGGCGTCGAGCTGCAGCAGGTGCTCGATTGCGTGCCCGTGCTCAAGCGCATGGAAAAAGTCCTGCCGATGCTGCGCAAGGAAGTGGAAGTCGCGCGCCTGCAGAAAGAAATCTCCGCCGAAGTGAACCGCAAGATCGGCGAGCATCAGCGCGAGTTCTTCCTCAAGGAACAGCTCAAGGTTATCCAGCAGGAATTGGGGTTGACCAAGGATGATCGCAGCGCTGACATCGAACAGTTCGAAGAACGTCTGGTGGGCAAAACCCTTCCGGCGCAGGCGCGCAAGCGCATCGACGAAGAGATCAACAAGCTGTCGGTGCTTGAAACCGGTTCGCCGGAATACGCCGTCACTCGCAACTATCTGGACTGGGCAAGCTCAGTGCCGTGGGGCGTGTATGGTGATGACAAGCTCGACCTGAAACACGCGCGTAAAGTGCTGGATCAGCACCACGCCGGCCTCGACGATATCAAGAGCCGCATCCTCGAATTCCTGGCCGTCGGCGCCTACAAAGGCGAAATCTCCGGCTCCATCGTGCTGCTGGTCGGCCCGCCGGGGGTGGGTAAAACCAGCGTCGGCAAATCGATCGCAGAATCCCTGGGCCGTCCGTTCTACCGTTTCAGCGTCGGCGGCATGCGCGACGAGGCCGAAATCAAGGGGCACCGGCGCACTTACATCGGCGCCCAACCGGGCAAGCTGGTGCAGGCGCTGAAAGACGTGGAAGTGATGAACCCGGTCATCATGCTCGACGAAATCGACAAGATGGGCCAGAGCTTCCAGGGCGACCCGGCCTCGGCGCTGCTCGAAACCCTGGACCCGGAACAGAACGTCGAATTCCTCGACCACTATCTGGACCTGCGGCTTGATCTCTCGAAGGTGCTGTTCATCTGCACCGCGAACACCCTGGATTCGATCCCCGGCCCGCTGCTGGACCGGATGGAAGTGATTCGCCTGTCCGGCTATATCACTGAAGAAAAGCTCGCCATCGCCAAGCGCCATCTGTGGCCCAAGCAACTGGCCAAGGCCGGCGTCTCGAAAAACAGCCTGATGATCAGCGACAGTGCATTGCGCGCGGTCATTGAAGGGTATGCGCGAGAAGCCGGTGTGCGCCAACTGGAAAAACAGCTGGGCAAACTGGTGCGCAAGGCCGTCGTCAAGCTGCTGGACAACCCGGACACCGTGGTCAAGATCGGCCCTAAAGAGCTGGAGGCCTCGCTGGGCATGGCGGTCTTCCGCAACGAACAAGTGCTGTCGGGCACCGGCGTGATCACCGGTCTGGCCTGGACCAGCATGGGTGGCGCGACGCTGCCCATCGAAGCGACGCGCATTCATACGCTCAACCGCGGCTTCAAGCTTACCGGCCAGTTGGGCGACGTGATGAAAGAATCCGCCGAAATCGCCTACAGCTACGTCAGCTCCAATCTGGCGAAGTTTGGCGGCGATAAAAGCTTCTTCGACGAAGCCTTCGTTCACCTTCACGTGCCTGAAGGTGCGACGCCGAAAGACGGGCCAAGTGCCGGTGTGACCATGGCCAGCGCCCTGCTGTCCCTGGCGCGTAACCAGGCGCCGAAAAAAGGCGTGGCGATGACCGGTGAACTGACCCTGACCGGGCACGTACTGCCCATCGGCGGTGTGCGGGAGAAAGTGATTGCGGCGCGTCGGCAGAAGATTTACGAGCTGATCCTGCCGGAAGCCAACCGCGGCAACTTCGAAGAACTGCCGGATTACCTGAAGGAAGGCATCACCGCGCACTTCGCCAAACGTTTTGCGGATGTGGCGAAGATATTGTTTTAAGACGGGACCAGCATCACTTCCACGGGGGCAATTCGTGACCTGTGGAAGTGGGCATCACAGACAAGGAATGCAACATGCTCGACTTCAACAATAAAGGCTTTTTCAAACTCAAGCAGAACAACGAATACGCTGAGCGTGTGGCTGCGCTGCTGCTTGATGATGAAACCGTCATCGATGCCTACAAGTCGATGCGCGACGGTGTTGTCTTCACGACCAAGCGGATTATCTCCGTCAACGTGCAAGGCATTACCGGCAGCAAGAAGGACTTCACTTCATTGCCGTATAAAAACATCGTGGCCTACTCGGTGGAAACGTCCGGGACCTTCGACCTCGATTCCGAACTCGAAATTTACTTCTCCGCTCTGGGCAAGGTGAAGTTCGAATTCACCGGGAAGACCTCCATCGTCGAAATTTCCAGGTACATCTCGCAATTCGTTCTCTGAACGATACCCGTTGACCCGGCAGCGACCCGTCGCGGCGTGATGCAGGCTGATTCCGGGCCTCGCGGCGTAGACAGAGCGGCAAGGTTTCAACACACCCGTCTTCGGTTATCCTGCGCAAACGTTGCCTACGACCGGAGCCTTCATGACCCCCGCCCGCCTGCTCGTCCCGCTCAGCTTCAGCTTGCTTGCCGCTTGCGCCCAAGCGCCGAAACAGATTGTCTCTCTGGACGATCAGCAAGACTGCCCCCTCACCCTCAAAACCGGCCAGACCCTCATGCTGATGCTGCCCAGCAATCCCACGACCGGGTACCGCTGGCTGATGCAAAATCCCGCGCCGTCCATCCTGAGCAGCCTCGGGCCTGAGGTGTTCAATGCTTCTAAGGATGTAGGGCTGGTGGGTGAAGGCGGTCAGTCGGTCTGGCGCTACCGAGCGGCCAATCCGGGCTCGGGTCACCTCATGATGGTCTACCAGCAACCTTGGGCGCCGGAAGTGGCGCCGGAACGCACTTTCGATTGCGTCATTACGGTGAACTGATCGCCTGCTGACGACACGGCCGCCCCCGCAGGAACGTCCGTGCCGGCGAAGGGCTATTCAGTCGCTGAGCACTGGCGTGAGCCTCTGTCATTCGGCCAGTAACTGCGCAGCATCGAAGCCCATGCGCAAGTTGCCCCAATGACGGCCTTCGAAGAAGAACGGCACGTCGATCTCGGTCATGATCTCGCCGGTGTCGCGCAGGTAGGTTTGCAGCAGGAAGCGCTGTTGGTTAGCGGCTGCGCGCAGGCCGATGGGGTCGGCGAACATGCGCTTGTTCCGGCACACCGGCAGGTCAATAGCCCGGTCGCCCGTCGGTTTTTTCGACACCCAGCTGTTGTTCACCGGGCAGTAACCCTTGCTGTCGACGATGAAGGTGACCTTTCCGCCCCGCGTGCCTTTAGTGAGCGCGTCACACTCTTCCTGACAGATCTGCGCGAAGCGTTCGGTGTAGCTGGTCGTGTATTGCTTGGGGTCGGTACCGGGAATCAGTTTGTAGTTCTGATCGAACAGGTTGACGCCCTCACGTTGCAGCGCGGCCAGGCGTACCTGGAGCCGGTCGCGGCAGTGACTGGCGCGGGTAATGCCAGCGTCCAGCGCGCCGTGCCCGAGGACAAACCGTCCCAGCAGCGCCTGGACCTTTTCCGCCACGCCCGACAGATCGCGGGTGGCGGTTGCGGAATGCTGCATGCGCTGGTCAATCGACTGGCTGTCCGCATGAATCTGCGTCACGCGGTCGTTGATGCCGGTGTTGCTGTCGGCGAACTGCTGGATGTGCGAGGCGATGTCCTCCAGCTTGGTGTGAGTGGATTCGAAGTCGCCGATCATGCTTTCGAAATGCCCCGACGCGCGCTCGACCACTTTCTGCGTCTCCCGGGCGCTGTGGCTGATCTGCGTGGTTTGCTCGTGGGTCGAACTGACTTCCAGCAACATGGCGTCGATGTTCTGGGAAATGTCCTCAGTGGCGCGGCTGACGTTCTGGGCCAGGGTCCGGACTTCATCGGCAACCACCGCGAAACCGCGCCCGCTCTCCCCTGCACGCGCCGCTTCGATCGCCGCGTTGAGCGCCAAAAGGTTGGTCTGGGAAGAGATCTGTTGAATCAATCCGACGATGGATTTGATGCTCGACGAACGTTGGTTCAGCGCCGAAACCAGCGTGCCGAACTCATTAAGGCTGCTGGAAATCTCACTGATGTTGCCGGTTACTTCCAGCAGTTCGGTGTAAGAGTCGCGGGCCATGCTGAGGTTTTGCGCGGTGGTCCCGGAAATGCCCTGGGTCTGCCGGGACACCTCGGCAATCCGCCCCACTGCGTCGTTGCTCTGCTCCATGACTTCCTTGGCGAAGCGTGCCTGATGGGTCGCGCTGTCGCTGGAGTCGCTGATGTTTTTCAACGACCGCGCAGACTCCACGGCAATGTTCACGGTCAACGCCTGGACGCTGCTGATGATCTCCCGCTGCTTGGCAAGAAACCGGTTGCAGGTGCTTGCCAGCACGCGGATTTCATCGTGGGTCAACAGCGGCAAGTCTTTGGACAGGTCGCCCTCGCCATTGGCAATGCCTTCCAGCGCCTGGGTCATCTGGGTGACCGGCCGAACGATCAGGTGCCGGAAATACCAGACCATGAAGCTGACCAGACAGAGGGTGAACAGCGTGCTGCCGAGAATGACGTTGCTCAGCACATCGAGCTTGCCCTCGATCATGCTTAGCGTCTCCGCCGGCAACTGTGCGCTGCGCAACTGCAACAGCACGTCGGCGCGGATGCTCACGGCCACCCAATACACCACGGCGCTCACCACCACCATCAGAAACAGGCTCGACAACTTCTTGGTCAAAGAATTGAAAAACTGCCTCTCGACGGACTCGTACAACGCCTTGAACGCATGCATGCCACGGTTCCCTGTGCCAGTAATGAAATGGGTTGCGAATTAAGGTGTTTCGACTGCCGGGGGGAAAGCTTTAATGCTGGGGGTGAAGGCACCCGATCATGGCCAGCGTTACAGCCAGCACCAACCCGAGGAATAAATGACATTGATTCTCAATTGTAACTTCCTGATAATTGAGAACCATCACCATTTGTAACATTCGCCGGAGCTTTGCCCGCCATGCGTCACTCGTTCCCCTTTTGCCCAAAGGCCCTTTCGTTAATTGCCCTGAGCGTGCTCAACACAGCGAATGCCGAAGAGACAGCGGTCAGCCTGCCCGCCACCGACGTGACGTCAACCGTCACTTATGGCGACACCGGCAACCCGCAGGGCTACCAGGGCAAACCCAGCAGCACCACCACTCGGCTGGACCTGACCAACCAGGAAACGCCCCAGGGCGTGACCAACATCAAGCGCGAGCAAATGGATGACTTCAAGCTCAACAGCATCCGCGATGTGTTGACCAGCACCCCCGGCGTCAACGTGCAGAAAGTCGAAACAGACCGCACCTACTTCACCGCGCGCGGTTTCGACATCAACAACTTCCAGTACGACGGCACGGCCATGCCGATGACCAATGGTTTGCTGGTGGGCGACATCGACCTGGCGCCCTACGAGCAGGTCGATATCGTACACGGCGCCAACGGCTTGATGTCCGGGGCCGGCAACCCCTCGGCCACGGTCAACTTCATCCGCAAACGCCCGACCTACGATCCCCAGGCAAAGATCGACGTGACCGCCGGTTCCTGGGACAAACGCCGGGTGGACATCGACGTCTCCGGCCCCCTGACCGACTCGGGCAACGTCCGCGGGCGCGTCATCTACGCCAACGAAAACGGCAACTCATACCTTGATCGCTACTCCCGCGAGAAGAACATCTTCAGCGGCCTGCTGGCATTCGATCTGAGCGACAGCGACACGCTGACCCTTGGTTACGAGGACCAGAAAACCAACGCCAATGGCTCAAGCTGGGGCGCACTGCCGTTGGCCGACGGCAATGGCAACGCCATTCATTACAGCAGCACCCATTCCAATATTTCCCAGCCGTGGGTGCATTGGGACGTTCACACGCAACGTGCGTTTGCCGAGTGGGAGCACACCTTCGCCAACGACTGGAAGTCGAGGCTGACCGTCGCCGGCGCCGAGCACCGCGAAGACACCGAGATGTTCTACATGTTGAGTTCCGCTGCCTCTCCCACCGGTTACAGCGGGCTGGGCTCAAAGTACAAAGACAAAAACCTCGAACTCAGCGGCGATTACTCGCTGAGCGGGCCCTTCATGCTGGGCGGTCGCGAGCATCAACTCACCTTTGGGGCCAACGCTGCGCGCCAGCGCAACCGCGAATCCTCCCAGTACGACGACGCTCTCAACTACGCGCCTGTGACCCTTGAAGATGCGCTGCATGGCTACCTGCCGCAGCCGAATTACGCCGCTGCTTTACCTGCTGCGACGTCGAACTACACCGATCGCCAGAAAAGCGTTTACGCCGGCGCGCGCTTCAGCCTGACCGACGACCTGCACCTGATCACCGGCGCGCGCATGCTCAGCGCGGACAGCAATGGCGACAACTATGGCTCCGCGCGGGAGGTGCGCATTCACGGCAAAGTCACGCCGTATGCCGGTATCGTCTACGACCTGACCCCCGAATACGCGCTGTACGCCAGTTACACCGAAGTCTTCAATCCGCAGTATTACCTCGACACCCAAGGCCGGGTGCTCGATCCCCTTGAAGGCAAAAGCTACGAGGCAGGCATCAAAGGTCAGTTGCTGGACAAGAAGCTCAACGTCAGCGCAGCGGTGTTCCATGCCAAGCAAGACAACGTGCCGGGCAGTTCGACCTATGACGCCAGCCTGGGCGGCTACGTATACGAGGCGATGTCCTACGACAGCAGCGGCGTGGAGCTGGAAGCGTCGGGCGAAGTGGCGCCGGGGCTGCAAGTCAACGGCGGGTACACCTACGTCTATATCACCGACGACAACGACAGCCGTGCGCGTAAATTCATCCCGCGCCACGCGCTGACATCGTCGATGACCTACCAGCTGCCGATGGCACCGAAGGTCAAGGTCGGCGGCAGCCTGAGCTGGCAGAGCAAGACTCAGAACGACGACTCGCCGGCGGCCCGCCAGGATGCCTACGCGCTCATCGGCCTGATGACCCGCTATGACATCGATCAGCACTGGAGCACCCAGCTCAACCTCAACAACCTGACCAACGAGAAATACCAACAGAGCCTGCGCTACAACCAGAGCAACTTCGGGGATCCACGCAACTTCACCGCGTCGGTGAGCTGGAAGTACTGATTACATGGCTTGAGTCCAAGCCGCGCACGGGCAACCGGCGCGGCTTTTTTACCCACGACGCAGACGTCAGCACACCAGCGATGAGATGAGGTTCCAGCCGAGGGACGGAATTGGCTAAAATGCCGCACTTTTCGCCTTGTCCCCCGGAATCGCCGTGAGCCCAGAACCCGACCGCCTATTCGCCCAGCCGCTGCCCCAGGTGCCCGACTTCGCCTTCAACGAAGACGTAGTGCGGGTGTTCCCGGACATGATCAAGCGCTCGGTGCCGGGCTACCCGACCATCGTCGAAAACCTCGGCGTGCTCGCGGCGCAGTTCGCCCAGCCCCACAGCGTGCTCTATGACCTTGGCAGTTCACTGGGCGCCGTCACTCAGGCGTTGCGCCGGCATGTGCGGACCGAGGATTGCCGGGTGATCGCCATCGACAACTCATCGGCGATGGTCGAGCGCTGCCGGGAGTACCTCAACGCCCAGGACTCGATGTACCAGGAGCTGCTGCCGGTGGAAGTCATCGACGGGGATATCTTGAATCTCGAGTTTCAGCCTGCCTCTGTGGTCGCGCTGAACTTCACCCTGCAATTCATCGCCCCCGACCAACGCCTCGCCCTGTTGACTCGCATTCGCCAGTCGTTGCTGCCCGGCGGTGCGCTGATCCTGTCGGAGAAGCTGCGCTTCGATGACACCGAAGAACAGGCGCTGCTCACCGATCTGCATGTCGCCTTCAAGCGCGCCAACGGTTACAGCGAGCTGGAGATCGCGCAGAAGCGCAGCGCGATCGAAAACGTGATGAAACCCGACAGCCTTGAGCAACACCGCGAACGGTTGGTTGCCGCCGGTTTCAGCAAAGTCGTGCCCTGGTTCCAGTGCCTTAATTTCGCCTCGTTGATTGCCCTGCCATGATTGATCTCGCTCCCCTGGTCCGCCGTCTGGCGGGCACGCCACTGTATGCCTGGGCCCAAGGCCTGCAGGCGCAACTCGACGCGAAGATGGAGAAGGGTCATGGCGACCTGGAACGCTGGCAAGGCGCGCTGAATGCCTTGCCAAACCTTAAGCCAAACCGCATCGAGCTCAAGGATGATTTCATCCTCGGCGCCGATTGCGATGACGCCACCCGCGAGCAGACCCGCGCCGCGCTGATGGGTCTGTCGCCGTGGCGCAAAGGCCCTTTCGATGTGTTTGGCGTGCACGTCGACACCGAATGGCGCTCGGACTGGAAATGGTCGCGGGTGTCGCCGCACCTTGATCTGAAAGGCAAGCGCGTTCTGGATGTGGGCTGCGGCAATGGTTATTACCAGTGGCGCATGCTGGGCGCGGGCGCCGACAGCGTCATTGGTGTCGACCCCAACTGGCTGTTCTTTTGCCAGTTCCAGGCCATGCAGCGTTACCTGCCGGACCTGCCGGCGTGGCATCTACCGTTCACCCTGGAAGATCTGCCCGCGCGGCTGGAAGGTTTCGACACGGTGTTTTCCATGGGCGTGCTCTATCACCGCAAGTCGCCCATCGATCACCTTCTGGCGCTGAAGGATTGCCTGGTCAAAGGCGGCGAGCTGGTGCTGGAAACCATGGTGGTGGAAGGCGACGCGAACCAAGTGCTGGTGCCGGAGGACCGCTACTCGCAGATGCGCAACGTGTGGTTCCTGCCATCAGTACCCGCACTGGAACTGTGGCTGCGCCGCGCGGGTTTTGTGGATGTGCGCTGCGTTGACGTCAGCACCACCACGGTGGAAGAACAACGCGGTACTGAGTGGATGCGGTTTCAGTCGCTGAGTGACTTCCTCGATCCGGCGGATCACAGCAAAACCGTGGAAGGACTGCCAGCGCCCCGGCGTGCGGTAATTGTGGGGCGCAAGCCCTAACGGCGCGCCCCTCGAAAGTTAAGCGAATAGTGTACTTGTGGGAGCGAGCTTGCTCGCGAAGGCATTCTGTCTGCCGACATAGGGGTGAGAGTGCCGGCCTCTTCGTGAGCAAGCTCACTCCCACAAGATTGTGTCTGCTGTGCGACAGCGCGTTGAGCTGACGATGAGGCCCATGTGGGAGCGAGCTTGCTCGCGAAGGCGCTCGAGGTCACTCCCTCAGATCACCTGCCATGAGCAGAATCCGCCGCCGCCAGAATCAACGCCTTCATCTCCGACACTGCCGACTTGAAGCCGACAAACAGCGCATGGGCCACCAGCGCGTGGCCGATGTTCAGCTCGTTAATGCCCTTGATCGCCGCTACGGCTTCAACGTTGTGATAGTGCAAACCATGGCCGGCATTGACGATCAGGCCCTGGGCCAAACCAAACGCAACGCCATCGGCAATGCGCTTGAGTTCTTCGGCCACAGCCGCCGGGGTTTCGGCATCGGCATAACGGCCAGTGTGCAGTTCGATGGCCGGCGCGCCAACCCGGGCGGACGCTGCTATCTGTCGCTCATCGGCATCGATGAACAACGAGACTTCGCTGCCAATGGCCGACAACCGCTCAACCGCCGCCTTGATGCGCGCTTCCTGACCGGCGACGTCCAGCCCGCCCTCGGTGGTCAGTTCCTGACGGGTTTCCGGCACCAGGCAGATGTGCGCGGGCCGAATGCCCTCGGCGAACGCCATCATCGCTTCGGTAACGCCCATCTCGAAATTCATGCGCGTTTGCAGCACGTCTTTCAGCAGCAACACGTCGCGCTCCTGAATGTGTCGACGGTCCTCACGCAAATGCACGGTGATGCCGTCGGCGCCTGCTTCTTCAGCATCCAGGGCGGCCTTGACCGGATCGGGATAGCGCGTGCCCCGGGCCTGGCGCAGGGTAGCAACGTGGTCGATGTTCACGCCGAGCAGAATGCGAGTGCTGTGGGTCACGGGGTTCTCCTGATTACTGTGGCGGTGCCAACCAGTGGTGGCTGATTGCGCACGCGAGGAAGGATTTTCTAGGTTTGCGCGGCAGGACGCTAGAGTTTGCGAAACAATTCACGGCTGACCAGCGGCCGCCCGCCCAGATGCACGGCCAGGGCCTGGCGCATCAGACGCTTGGCGGCCGACAACGCGCCTGGCGAACTCCAGTCCGCCTCGGACATCGCCTGCAATTCGGCGCCCTGAAACAATCCCGGCTGAAACAGGTAAACCCGCTCAAGGCCTGCATCCACCTGAAGCCGGTACATGCCATCGCTCGCCAGTGGCTCGCCGTTCACATCCGCATCCAGCGCGAAGCCGTAACCGAGATCGTCCAGCAGCCGCCACTCGAACGAACGCAGCAACGGTTCCAGCGCGCGCCCTTCGGCCAAGGCGACAAGCGTCGCGGCGTAATGTTCGAACACGCTCGGGTGGGGGTCTTCGGCGGGCAACAGGCGAATCAGCAGCTCATTGAGATAAAGACCGCTGAACAGCGCCTCACCTTCCAGCCATGTAGCGACGCCGGAGCCTTCCATTCTTCCTACGTTCTTCAACTCGCCCCGCCCGCGAAACTCGACTTCCAGCGGCACGAATGGCCGCGCCATCGTCCCCGCCTTCCCCCGAGCGCTGCGCAACACTGCACGCATGCGACCCTGCGGGGTGATGAAATCGACCAGTGCGCTGTTTTCGCGGTACGCACGGCTGTGCAACACATAGGCGAGCTGACCGACGGGAGGGGGCTGTGACATGGCTATCTCGATGAAAGAACACGGCAGAACGGGCCATCTGAAACAACTGCGGGAGCGAGCTCGCTCGCGAAGACACAGGTTCATGCGCTAAATCTTCAGCGACTGAAATGCCGTCTTCGTGAGCAAGCTCACTCCCACAGAATTGCATGTGCAGCATGGATCTGCCGACAGGGCAGTTTCCACGGACCAGCGGTGCCGCCGTGTTACAAGTCGCCGTAACCCAGCGAACGCAACGCACGCTCGTCATCGGACCAGCCGCCTTTGACCTTGACCCACAGATTGAGCATGACTTTGGAATCGAACAGCACTTCCATGTCGCGGCGCGCATCCGAGCCGATGCGCTTGATCCGCTCGCCCTTGTCGCCAATGATGATTTTCTTCTGCCCGTCCCGCTCGACCAGAATCAGCGCGTGGATATGCAGCGTTTTGCCCTGCTGCTTGAATTGCTCGATCTCGACGGTGATCTGATAAGGCAGCTCGGCACCGAGCTGACGCATGATCTTCTCTCGGACCAGCTCTGCCGCAAGGAAACGGCTGCTGCGGTCGGTGATCTGATCTTCCGGAAAGAAGTGCTCATTCTCCGGCAGCTGATCGGCGATGACTTTCTCCAGCGCTTCCAGGTTATGCCCCTGCTGCGCCGAGATCGGGATGATCTGGGCGTTCGGCAGTTGCTCCTGCAGCCAGGACAAATGCGGCATCAGCGCGCCCTTGTCTTCGATGCGGTCAGTCTTGTTCAGCGCCACGATCAGCGGGCCGGTCACGTACTGGACGCGCTCGAGGACCATCTGGTCTTCTTCGGTCCACTTGGTGCGATCTACCACGAAGATCACCACGTCGACGTCTTTCAACGCTGCCGAGGCGGTTTTGTTCATGTAGCGGTTAAGCGCTTTGTCGCTGTTTTTGTGCATGCCGGGTGTATCGACGTAGACCGCCTGCACGGCGCCTTCAGTCTTGATGCCGAGCATGTTGTGACGGGTCGTCTGCGGCTTGCGCGACGTGATCGCCAGTTTCTGGCCGAGGATGTGGTTCAGCAGCGTCGACTTGCCCACGTTTGGCCGGCCAACGATGGCAACATAGCCACAGCGTGTTGCAGGTGAATCAGTCATTGCCATTCTCCACACCCAGGGCGATAAGGGCTGCGGCCGCTGCTACCTGTTCGGCAATGCGACGGCTAACGCCTTGTCCCCGGCTTTTTTCATTCAATAAAGAGATCTCGCATTCGACGAAGAAGATTCGGCAATGCGGCTCGCCCTGGATATCCACCACTTCATAGCGGGGCAGATCACAGGCGCGTGACTGAAGGAATTCCTGCAGCCGTGTTTTCGGGTCTTTGTTGGTGTCGACCAGCGTCAGGGTGTCGAACTCGCTGGCCAGCCAGGCGAGCACGCGATCCCTTGCCATGTCCATGCCGGCGTCGAGGTAGATCGCGCCGATCAGGGCTTCCAGCGCGTCGGCCAGAATCGACTCACGTCGAAAACCGCCACTCTTCAGCTCACCCGAGCCCAGGCGCAGGTACTCACCCAGGTCGAAACCACGGGCCAGCAGCGCGAGGGTCTCGCCTTTTACCAAGCGAGCGCGCAAGCGGGACAACTGACCTTCCCGTGCCTGGGGGAAACGCTCGAAAAGCGCTTCGCCGGCGACGAAGTTGAGAATGGCATCACCGAGGAATTCCAGACGTTCGTTGTTGCGTCCGGCAAAACTGCGGTGGGTCAGGGCCAGGATCATCAGTTCCTGATCCTTGAAGGTATAGCCGAGCTGACGCTCCAGGCGACTCAATGAAACGCTCACGGTTTACCCACGCTGAATTCGTGGTCGAACTTGACCACCAGATCGATGTTCTGGATCAGTGGCTCACGTTTTTCGTAGTTCAAATGGGCGAGGAACCTGTTGTTCTCCGTCGTCACAGTTAACGCCTTGTTCAAATCCAAATCCCGAATGTTATTGACCTGCATGCCTTTGGCCACGTAGGCGTAAAGGTCACCGGCGTTGGTGATGTCTGCCGTGCGATCGGTGCCGGCAGTTTCGATGATTTTCTTCATCGACAGGTAGTCCATGTAATGCGGCACGATCTTGGCGGCGGTGCTTCCGACAAAGGCCAGAATCGCCAGCAGCACCAGCCAGCCGATGAACGACAGGCCCTTTTGCGGACCGGCAGACGTCATGGTTGCTTTCAAGAGTAGCCCTTCCCTGTCACCTGCGAGATCAGCCACGCAACATGGCCCTGAATGACATACGGCGCTGCCAGTGGCAGCGCCGCATCGATTACTTGATCAGACCGACTCGCGAGAAGTTCGGAAAGTGGCTGAGCTTGGGTTCGGGCCAGCTCATCCAGACCGCGAACGCCTTGCCGACGATGTTCTTGTCGGGGACCATGCCCAGCTCGTCCTTGGGAATATTGGGGTCATCCCAGTAACGGCTGTCGTTCGAGTTGTCGCGGTTGTCGCCCATCATGAAATAGTGCGCGGCAGGCACGGTCCACTCGTGGTCAGGCGGCGCGCGGTAGCGGCTCATTTCCTGGCGGATCTGGTGTTCCACCTCGCCCAGCTTCTCGTTGTAAAGCTCTGCGCTGCCCAGCGTGCCGGGCTCAGAACCGATCAGCTGCTTGGCCACCAGTTGCCCGTTGATGAACAACTGCTTGTCGTTGGTGTAGCGAATCACATCCCCTGGCAGGCCGACGACGCGCTTGATGTAGTTGACCGTGGGGTCGCTCGGGTAGCGGAACACCATCACGTCGCCACGCTGCGGATCGCCGACCGGGATGACCTTCAGGTCGATCACCGGCAAGCGGATGCCGTATGAGAACTTGTTCACCAGGATGAAATCGCCGACATCCAGCGTTGGCTTCATCGAGCCCGACGGGATCTGGAACGGCTCAACCAGAAACGAGCGAAGCACCAGAACGATGAACAACACCGGAAAGAACGACTTGCCGTATTCGACGAGGAACGGCTCCTTGTTCAACCGGTCCACGACCGCGACATCAGGCTGGCTCACGCTGCCTTGATAGTTCGCTATCGCGTTGCGGCGACGCGGCGCCAATATGATCAGATCGAACAGGGCCAGCAAACCGCAGACAAACACGGCGACGACCAGCAACAGCGGGAAATTGAGTGACATAGGGCCTGACTATTCCAACCTGAGCACTGCAAGGAAGGCTTCCTGTGGAATTTCCACGTTGCCAACCTGCTTCATGCGTTTCTTACCGGCCTTCTGCTTCTCGAGCAGCTTGCGCTTACGGCTGACGTCGCCGCCATAACATTTGGCCAGTACGTTCTTTCTGAGCGCCTTGACGGTTGTACGCGCGATAATCTGGCCGCCAATGGCTGCCTGGATTGCCACGTCGAACATCTGACGAGGAATCAGTTCTTTCATCTTTTCAGTCAACGCGCGGCCTTTGTAGGCGGCATTGTCACGATGCACGATCAGCGCCAGAGCGTCGACCTTTTCACCGTTGATCATCACGTCCAGACGAACCAGGTTGGCCGACTGATAACGATCGAAATGGTAGTCCAGCGACGCGTAACCACGGCTGGTCGACTTCAGTCGGTCGAAGAAATCCAGGACCACTTCGTTCATCGGCAAATCGTAGGTCACTTGCACCTGCGTACCCAGGAACAGCATGTCGTGCTGAATGCCACGTTTCTCGATACACAGCGTAATGACGTTGCCCAGGTGCTCTTGAGGCACAAGAATGTTCGCCCGCACGATCGGCTCACGCATGTCCTCGATCGTGGACAGGTCTGGCAATTTCGACGGGTTGTCGACGTAAATGGTTTCACCGGTCTTCAGCAGCAGCTCGAAGATTACCGTCGGCGCGGTGGTGATCAGGTCCAGGTCGTACTCGCGCTCAAGGCGCTCCTGGATGATCTCCATGTGCAGCATGCCGAGGAAGCCGCAGCGGAAACCGAAGCCCAGCGCGTCGGAGCTTTCCGGCAGATATTGCAGGGAAGAGTCATTCAGCGTCAGCTTCTGCAGCGCATCGCGGAAATCTTCGAAGTCATCGGAGCTGACCGGGAACAGACCCGCGTAGACCTGCGGCTGAATACGCTTGAAGCCGGGCAGCACCGGAACGTCTGGCGTGGTGCTCAGGGTCAGGGTGTCGCCCACTGGCGCGCCGTGAATGTCCTTGATGCCTGCGATGATAAAGCCCACTTCGCCGGCTTTCAGATCAGCGGTGGCGCTGTGCTTGGGGTTGAACACGCCCACGCTGTCGACCAGGTGCATCTTGCCGGTCGACTTCACCAGAATCTTGTCGCCTTTCTTGACCCGGCCGTGACGCACACGCACCAGGGACACAACGCCCAGGTAGTTGTCGAACCACGAATCGATGATCAGCGCCTGCAGCGGGTCTTCGATGTTGCCGGTCGGCGCGGGAATGGTATGGACCAGACGCTCGAGCACCTCGTCAACGCCCAGGCCGGTCTTGGCGCTGCAGACCACGGCATCAGTGGCATCGATGCCGATGATCTTTTCGATTTCTTCCTTGACGCGATCCGGATCGGCCTGGGGCAGGTCGATCTTGTTCAGGACCGGCATGACTTCCAGGCCCTGTTCGATAGCGGTGTAGCAGTTGGCGACGGATTGGGCTTCTACGCCCTGACCGGCATCGACCACCAGCAACGCGCCCTCACATGCCGCCAGCGAGCGGCTGACTTCGTAGGTGAAGTCAACGTGCCCCGGGGTATCAATGAAGTTGAGCTGGTAGGTGATCCCGTCCTTCGCCTTGTAATAAAGCGTGACGCTGTGGGCTTTGATCGTAATCCCGCGCTCACGCTCCAGGTCCATGGAATCGAGGACCTGAGCTTCCATCTCGCGCTCGGTCAGGCCGCCGCACATCTGGATGAAACGGTCGGCCAGCGTCGACTTGCCATGGTCAATGTGGGCGATGATGGAGAAATTGCGGATATGACTCAAATCACTCACGGATCAACACTCGAAAAAGGTCGCAGGCAGACTGCCCGCCAAAAATAGCCGGGAATTGTACCTGAAGGAACGATCAGGCGTCACGTTCACGCGCAGCGCCTGCTCGCCATGCGCCGCGGGCACACAAAAAAAGGAGCGGTCTGACCGCTCCTTTTCGCTGTGCCTGACGGGTTATTCCGCCAGCTTGAACGTGATGAATGTCGCGCGGCCCTGACGCAGAACGCGCATGGAAACTGAGCGATTCTTCGGCAGGCCCTTGGCCACTTCGGTGAACTGCTTGGACGAAGTGATCGCCTGGTTATTCAGGTGAGTGATGACATCACCCGCCTGCAAACCGATGAGCGAAGCAGGACCATCCTGAACTTCCTTGATGACGACGCCGCCCTTGAGGTCCAGCGATTTCATCTGCTCAGCGGTCAGATCAACCACCGAAACGCCCAGACGGTTGCTGCTGCGCTCGACACCGGTGTCGGCTGCGCCCATTTCTTCGCCTTCGGCAGGCAACGCGCCCACGGTCACAGTGAGTTTCTGACGCTTGCCGTCGCGAATCACTTCGAGTTCGGCCTTGCTCCCGTCCTTCAGGTTGCCGATCAGGTGCGGCAAGTCTGCGGACATGACGATCGGCGTGCCGTTGGCGCTCAGGATCACGTCGCCGACCTGCAGACCACCCTTGGCGGCCGGCCCATCTTCAAGGACTTGAGCCACCAGCGCACCGGCCGGCTTGTCCAGACCAAACGACTCGGCCAGGTCTTTGTTGACTTCCTGAATCACGACACCCAGCCAGCCACGGTTGACCTTGCCACTGGCTTTGAGCTGGTTGGCAACGTCCATCGCCACGTCGATCGGGATCGCGAACGACAGGCCCATGAAGCCACCGGAGCGGGTGAAGATCTGCGAGTTGATACCCACCACTTCGCCCGCCATGTTGAACAGCGGACCGCCCGAGTTACCCGGGTTAATCGCAACGTCCGTCTGGATGAACGGCACGTACGTGTCATTTGGCAGGCTGCGGCCCTTGGCGCTGACAATGCCTTTGGTCACCGAGTGGTCGAAGCCGAATGGCGAGCCAATCGCCAGCACCCACTCACCGACTTTCAGCTTATCGGAGTTACCCAGCTTGACGGTGGGAAGGTCCTTGCCATCGATCTTCAGCACCGCAACGTCGGTACGTGGATCGGTGCCGATCAGCTTGGCCTTCATCTCGCTGCGATCCGAAAGACGCACAAGAATTTCGTCGGCGCCATCAATGACGTGGTTGTTGGTCAGGATGAAACCATCAGCGGAGATGATAAAGCCCGAGCCTAATGACTGCGCCTCACGCTGACGATCGCCCTTGCCCCCTCCTGGCGGGCGGGAGCCGGGCGGCGTGCTGCGCTCGAGAAATTCGCGCAGCATCGGTGGCAGGCCTTCCAGATCAGGCATCTGACCCTGGGCAACCGAGCGGTCCGGCAACTTCTGCCGCGTACTGATGTTGACGACGGCGGGGGAGGCCTGCTCCACCAGAGAGGTGAAGTCCGGCAAGGCTTCGGCCTGAGCGGTGATGACCTGTCCAAGCATCAGCACAGCGGCCATCCAGACCAGGTAAGGTTTAAAGCGTGGTATCGACATATGGCTCCCGTTTACAACGAGCATGGTTAAGCGGTACGAGCCCGCAGGCTCGCGAAGCATCTGTGCGCTGCAGCTTCCTGCAGCACCTGTATCTGCTCCAGTTTCCTGGACCCTGAAACAACAAAGGCCACAGCTGCGAAGCTGTGACCTATAGAAAAAAACACATCCAATTGCAACCGACAAAGCGCACTAAACATTTCATCAGTACCAGTGAAGCCCATATTTAAAGGCTTGTGAACGTGAACCGACCGGATGAAACCTTTTTCATCGTGGGCATCACCGGTGTGTAAATCAGTTTTTGCTCGTCGCCGCAGCGTCGTTTCGCATGGACAACGCAATGCGCTCGGCCGTCCCGATCGGGATCTCGCCCACCACCGTCACCATGGCATCCCCTTTCGCCGTCGAGACGCGACGGGAGACGGCAACGGTCGGGCCCAGCTGAGTGCGAATATCCGTCACCGCCGCGCCGCTGACCGGCTCAACAAACACAGAGAAACGTGCCAGGCCATCGTCATACATCAGACTCGTCACAAGATCCTTCGAGTCAGGATCCTTGCGTGCCGCAGCGCTGCTCAAGTCAAAACCTGGCGGCAGCCAATTGGAACGCCATGCCACCGTTTGCTTAGGAGCATCAGACTTGGATTTGACCACTTCGACCGGCTTGCAGCCAGCGCCAGGCGAGAGCATCTGATCGATCAGTGACTGGGAGGTATTGAGGTCAGTGAATTGAAAACGCTCGAGCAATTGGCCCTTGTCGCTGAGCAGCAAAGACTTGAGCGGCAAGCCGGTTTCACTGTCGAGGTGCAATTCGATGCCGTAACGGTGCTGATCGCGAGGGGTCAGTGTGACGACGTTAGCCAGGCGTCCGGCAACACGCGAGGTGCCTGCCGACTTGATGTCATACCAGGAAGATAGCCTGGCAGCATCAAAAGCTCGGGCCGCAGAGTCCGGAACACTGGAGGCGCCCTCTTCGAGGATACCGCTGGCGCACTGGGTAACCCCATTGACGCGCAACACCTCTTGAGGCGTGCCATCCAGTTGAAGAAGATGCTCCCGAACCTTGCCATCGGCGACGCGCTGCCAGATTCGGTGAGTGGAGAAGCTGCCGTTACGTTCATAAACGAATGTTCCGGTGTAGCTTTGCTGCTGCTCAGCCTGCGCAAGACGTTTCAACTGATCTTGCGCGTCATCGGCATGAGCTGGAAGGACCAGCCATCCGCCCAGCAAAAGCGGCAGTAGAGGGATGGCGCGCATGATCCTCCTTAACGGTTTTCCAGGCTTGCGGCACGGGCGAATGGCAGAGCGCCTTCGGCACCTTTCGTTGCCGCTTGCTGCGCGTGCTGGCGCAGGTAACCTGGCAGACGCTGGTCATGCCAACCAGCCTGATTCTGCAGCACACCGCTTGCCATCGGACCCGGAGACTGTTCGCCTTCGGTGTAGCCTGCCAGTACCGCCGGGCCTTTGGCCTGCGGCATGGCAACGTTGGTCGGCTGGGTTTGCTGGGCCAGTTGTGCCCCTGCGATTTCGTCCTGGTTATACAAACGTACGCCTGCCAGGACGGCAACGGTCACCGAGGCGGCCACGGCGAGACGACCCAGCGTGCGCCAAGGACCGCGACCGGCCTTGAGCGGGCTGACTTCATCAGCAATCCCGGCAGCAACGGCGGCCGAAATATCCAGATGAGGGATCAGTAGTTCTTTATGCATGGCTGCACGGGCAATCTGATAACGGGACCAGGTGGCACGTGTATCCGCATCTTCAATAGCGCTAAGCACTCGACGCAGTTCCAATTCGTCCGCTTCGTTATCCATCACCGCGGACAGCGATTCCTGCAGGGCTTCACGACTCATGGCGGTTCCTCTCTTGTGGCTATCGCCGCTGTCTCAGGTTTCCTGCAACAGAGGTTGCAAGGCTTTGTCGATGGCTTCCCGAGCGCGAAAAATGCGAGAGCGCACGGTACCAACGGGACATTGCATGACACTGGCAATGTCTTCGTAACTCAGACCGTCGAACTCACGCAAAGTTAAAGCTGTACGCAAATCTTCTGGCAGTAGCTGGATAGTTCGGTGGACGGTGCCCTCGATCTCATCCCGCAATAATGCCCGCTCCGGCGACTCGATATCCTTGAGGCCGTGATCGCCGTCATAGAACTCCGCGTCTTCGGATCTGACATCGCTGTCCGGCGGCCGCCGACCTCGCGACACCAGATAGTTCTTCGCCGTGTTGATGGCGATACGGTACAGCCACGTATAAAACGCACTGTCGCCGCGGAAGTTACCAAGTGCGCGGTAGGCTTTGATAAACGCCTCTTGCGCAACATCCTGGGCTTCGTGGGTGTCGTGAACAAATCTCACGATCAACCCAAGAATCTTGTGCTGATATTTCACCACTAGCAGATCAAAGGCTCGCTTGTCGCCGCGCTGAACGCGTTCAACCAGCTGCTGATCTTCTTCCTGGGTTAGCATGAACACTCCTCATAAAGCTTAAAGGAGCATCGCATCGGCTCTTTCGCAGGCTTGCAAACATAGACTCGGGCTTTAAGCAAAAGTTCTCCCCCCTTCAAGCAAGTTTCCGGCGGGCGTCTGCTGCCCGCGCGAAAAACGCCGCTCGAACCAGGTCGGCTGCGTAAATAATCTTGTCGTCATAAGCGCTCGCATTGACTTGAACCACCAACGCGTAACGTCGACGCTGTTCCTTTATGGGCAACCCACTATTGAACGTACGGGTTCATGAAAAGTTCCCATCGCTCACCTTTGGGCGTAGGACCCGCATCCCATCAGCTGTAGGACTCAATCCGAATGAAGCTGTAGGAAAGATCGCATCCATCAAACGGGGTGCAGGACGTCGCAGGGTGGCGCACACTTCGCTACCACCGCGATCTACCCTTGCCATAAAGCGCGGCTATTGTGCCGTTCCACCCTTGCTTATACTAGTGGCCATTTAGACGCCGGGACCGAGATGAGTCAGCATTTCCAGCACGACGTATTGGTAATAGGCTCCGGTGCAGCCGGTTTGAGCCTTGCACTGACATTGCCCGGGCATCTGCGCGTGGCGGTTCTCAGCAAAGGCGATCTGGCGAACGGCTCGACCTTCTGGGCCCAGGGTGGCGTTGCGGCGGTGCTGGATGACGCAGACACCGTTCAGTCCCACGTCGAAGACACCCTCAATGCGGGCGGCGGCCTGTGCAGAGAAGACGCGGTCCGCTTTACAGTGGAGCACAGCCGCGAGGCCATCCAGTGGCTGATCGACTTGGGCGTTCCGTTTACCCGGGATGATCCATCCACCGTGGTGGACGGCGGCTTCGGGTTCCACCTGACGCGCGAGGGCGGGCATAGCCATCGCCGGATCATTCACGCCGCCGATGCCACCGGCGCGGCGATCTTTCGCACGTTGCTGGCGCAGGCCAGGTCCCGTCCCAATATCGAATTGCTGGAACAGCGCGTGGCGGTCGATCTCATCACCGAATCGCGGCTGGGCCTGGAAGGTCAGCGTTGCCTGGGCGCCTATGTGCTGGATCGTTCGACGGGCGAAGTCGACACCCACAGCGCGCGTTTCACCATTTTGGCGTCCGGCGGCGCGGCTAAAGTTTATCTGTACACCAGCAATCCCGACGGCGCTTGCGGCGACGGCATCGCGATGGCCTGGCGCTCGGGCTGCCGGGTGGGCAACCTGGAATTCAACCAGTTCCACCCCACCTGCCTGTACCACCCGCAAGCCAAGAGTTTTCTGATTACCGAGGCCCTGCGCGGCGAAGGCGCTTACCTGAAGCTACCCAATGGCGAGCGCTTCATGCAGCGTTTTGACCCACGGGCCGAGCTGGCACCCCGCGACATCGTTGCCCGCGCCATTGACCATGAGATGAAGCGCCTGGGCGCCGACTGCGTGTTTCTGGACATCAGCCACAAGCCCGAAGACTTCATCAAAGGGCACTTCCCAACCGTGTACGAACGCTGCCTGACATTCGGCATCGACATCACGCGTCAACCGATTCCCGTGGTCCCGGCCGCCCACTACACCTGTGGTGGCGTTGTGGTTGATCAGCAGGGCCGCACTGATGTGCCCGGGCTTTACGCCATCGGCGAGACCAGTTTCACCGGCCTGCACGGTGCCAATCGCATGGCCAGCAACTCCCTGCTGGAATACTTCGTGTACGCCCGCTCGGCAGCGGCGGACATCGTGACTCAGCTCGAGCACATCCCGCAGCCGCAAAACCTGCCGGCATGGGATTCGAGTCAAGTAACCGATTCCGACGAAGACGTGATCATTGCCCACAACTGGGATGAGCTGCGTCGGTTCATGTGGGACTACGTGGGGATTGTGCGTACCAACAAGCGTCTGCAGCGCGCCCAGCATCGGGTGCGGCTGTTGCTGGACGAGATCGACGAGTTTTACAGCAACTATAAGGTCAGTCGCGATCTGATCGAGCTGCGCAACCTGGCCCAGGTCGCAGAGCTGATGATTGCGTCGGCGATGGCGCGCAAGGAGAGCCGAGGGCTGCACTACACGCTGGATTACCCGGACCTGTTGCCCGAAGCGCTGGACACTATTCTGGTGCCGCCCACCTTCGCCGGCTGAACTTAAGCCGTAAACGCAGGCGTCGGTGGCTGTCCGGGGCCATGGCGTCTGCCGGGATGCACAGGCTTCGCACCCACACACGGCTCAGCCAGTGGCCCGTCGGCACCCGGAAACGCAGCACGACCATGTGCGGCAGCGCCAGGCTGTCCGGGCGTAGCTGCACCGGTTGCCAACCGCCCTCCTCGCTCCACAACGCCCATCCGCTGCTGTCACGCCGCAGCCCCGTGGATGACTGCGGCTGATCAAGCAGAATGGATGGGCGAAGGCGACGTGATGCATGCAAAGCGCACAGCAGAATGCCGACGGCTTTGGCCCACAGGGGCACTGACAGGAGGACTATCGAGGTCAGCGCAACGATTTGCGTGACGAGGTACGCCGTCAGCAGCGCCCGGGAGGCTTGCCAACGGCATTCGAAACGATCACTTCGGCTGGACACGGTCCAGAATCATCCGAACCATGCGCTGCAGCTCCGGGTCTTCAGACTCCGCGCGCTGCATGAACCAGCCGAACATGTCCTGGTCTTCGCAGGTCAGCAGGCGGACATAGAGGTCTCGATCGACCTGGCTGAGCGTCGGATAGACTTCTTTGACGAATGGCACCAGCAACACGTCCAGCTCGAGCATGCCGCGACGGCTGTGCCAAAAGAGGCGATTGAGTTCAACATCTTCGACCATGGAGGGCTCCTCGAATTTGCCGGCGAGTATACAGGCGCATCGTCTCGGGGCGTACTTGCAGTTAGTCGCAGCTTTTTGCGTATACCCATTAGCGACACGCGGCACTATGATGGTGCCCCAGACTTCTACCCTGCGATGACTCATGGCCGTTCCAGCATTTTTCTGCCCCCTGTCCCACGAAGGTGTGCTCGCCGTTCGCGGCGTGGATGCCGGCAAGTTCCTGCAAGGCCAACTGACTTGCAACATCGACTACCTCAGCGAAGCCAAGGCTACCCTCGGGGCGCGCTGCACCCAGAAAGGCCGCATGCAGTCCAGCTTTCGCATCCTGCTTGAAGGCGACGGCATATTGCTGGCAATGGCCAGCGAGCTGATCGACGCGCAATTGCTGGATCTGAAGAAGTACGCCGTCTTCTCTAAATCCAAATTGACCGACGAAAGCGCATCCTGGGTGCGATTCGGCTTGCAAGACGGCGACGGCGCGCTGGTCAGCCTGGGCCTTGATCTTGCGCAGGAGACCGATTCGGTCGTCCGCGCCAATGACCTGATTGCCATTCGCGTCTCCCCTGCCCGCGCCGAATTGTGGCTACGTGCCGAACAGGCCGATGACGTGCGCAGCCGCCTGATCGCCCACGTGCCGGAAGCGCCCCTCAACGACTGGCTGCTGGGGCAGATCCGCGCCGGCATTGGCCAGGTGTTCGGGCAGACCCGTGAAGAATTGATTCCGCAGATGATCAATCTGCAAGCCGTGGGCGGGGTGAGCTTCAAGAAAGGTTGCTACACCGGCCAGGAAATCGTGGCGCGGATGCAATACCTCGGCAAGCTGAAACGCCGGCTGTACCGTCTGACTATGGGCGACAGCGAAGTGCCTGAGCCGGGTGTTGCATTGTTTTCGCCCGTACATTCGAGCGCGGTAGGCAACGTTGTGATCGCGGCCCGGTCTGATGTCGGGACCGAGGTGCTGGCGGTTGTGCAGGCGGATGCGGCGGAAGATGGTCAAATCCATCTTGGCGCGGCAGATGGCCCGAACCTGCAACTAGATGAATTGCCATACACGCTCGACGCGAAGCTCGAAACCCAGCGTTGAACCCGGTTGAAGCATGTGCAAAACGTCAGCGTGGTTGCCAGCGCCGTAATCCCGAGCGGACGGCCGTTGGCCGGAATGCAATGTCCAGAGATCCAATATGAGTAGCATGGCTGACGAAGTGCAGAGGGATCTGATCAAGGCGATCGACAAGGATGCTCTGTTTCTGCCAACTCTCCCGGAAGTCGCGCTGAGGATTCGCATGGCGGCGGAAGACTCGGAAATCTCCATTGCTGCGCTGAGCAAAGTCATTGGCAGCGACACGGCGCTTTCCGCCCGCCTGATCAAAGTCGTCAACAGCCCCCTGCTGCGGCCCAACTTTGAAGTCAGCGACGTGCTGACCGCAGTTCGACGTCTGGGCGTGAACTACAGCAGTAACCTGGCCATCGGGCTGGTGGTGGAGCAGATGTTTCACGCCAAGTCCGCCGTCATCGAAGCCAAGATGCGCGACATCTGGAAACTCAGCATGCAGGTGGCCGGGGTCTGTAATGTCCTGAGCTACCGCAGCCCACGACTGAAGGCCGACAGGGCCACGCTGGCCGGGCTTATTCACCTCATTGGTGTGCTGCCGATCCTGACCTACGCCGAGGACAACTACGAGTTGCTTTCCGACCCTATCAGCCTCAATCACGTCATTGAACGGATTCATCCGATCATCGGTGAGAGGCTGCTGCGGTCATGGGATTTCCCGGACGCCCTGGCGATCGTGCCTCGGGAATTCCAGAGTTTCAGCCGTGTCTCGGGTCAGGCTGACTACGTTGACCTGGTGCAGGTCGCGACGATTCATATTCATGAAATGAACGGCACGCCTTACCCGAACCTGAGCTTCAAGTCCGTGCCGGCGGTAGCGCAACTGGGCCTGAACATGGCCGACGGCGGGCTTATCAATGAGATGAACGAGGCGATGACGCTGTTGTACTGATCGCTATGGCTTGCCCGGTCAAACCAGCCCCACCAGTCCCGACTCCGGCACCATAAAGCTCACCCTTACTTTCAAGCCCCGTTGTGCGCCGTCGTGCAAGGTGATGCGCGCCAAATGTGCCCTGCAGATTTCTCCCACAATCGCCAACCCCAGGCCCGAACCCTTGCTCTGCTGATTGCGCCGGTAGAAGCGCTCGAACACCCGGTCACGCTCGTGGGCCGGGATGCCGGGGCCGTCGTCCTCGACTTCAAGCACGCAGGGGGCATGGACACGCAGAATCACATTGCCGCCCGCCGGGGTGTGGGCCAGGGCGTTATCCACCAGATTGCTCAGCAGTTCGTTGAGCAACGTGGGTTCGCCGCGCATCCACACCGGCTCGTCGGCTTCCAGCGCCAATGCCACACCCCGGGCGTGGGCCAGCGGCGCCATGGCCATGCCCAGTTCGCGGGCCAGTTGGCTGAGGTCGAGCAACTGCGCCCCACCTTCGGCGATGGCCCGCGCGCCATTCTCGATGCGCGCCAGCGACAACAACTGGTTGGCCAGATGGGTCAGCTTGTCGGTGCCGGAGGCGGCGCTTTCGAGGGTGTTGCGCCATGCCGCAGGCTCGTGGTCTCGCAGACCCAGCTCCAGTCGCGCTTTCAATGCCGCCAGCGGCGTTCGCAACTCATGGGCCGCGTCGGCGATAAATTGCGCCTGACGCTCGAACTGCATGCGCAGCCTTTCGGTGAAGTGGTTGAGCGAGCTGACCAGCGGGCGCAACTCGTGCTGAACCTCGACCAGCGGCAGCGAGCGCAAATCGTCAGGCTGGCGTTCTTCCACCGCCGTGCGCAGGCGATCCAGGGGTCGCAAGGCGGCGCTGACGGTGAACCAGACCAGCAGCAACGCGCCACCGCCCAGCATGCCCAGCCGCAGCAGCGTATCGGCCATCAGCGCCTGGGCCATGTCCACCCGGGCTTCTTCGGTTTCGGCGACGCGAATCTCGGCCATGCCGTTCATGTTCGGCTCGCTGACGGCCTTGAGCAGGCTGACCACGCGCACGTCCTGGCCCTGATAACGGCCGCTGTAGAACTTGGCGAGGGCCGGATAAGCGTCGGTGCGCGGCGTACCTGGCGGCGGCGCGGGGATGTTTTCGTAGCCCGAAATGAGCTTTTGATCGATGTCGTTGACCTGGTAGTAAATGCGCCCGGCGCTGTCGTAGGCGAAGGTGTCCAGGGCCACATAGGGCACGTCGGCGCTGAGGGTGCCGTCGTGTTCCGACAACCCGGCGGCGATGGTCCGCGCCGAGGCCAGCAAGGTGCGATCGTAGGCGGTGTCTGCCGCTTCGCGCCCGTTCCAGTAGGCGCTCATGCCGCTGGCGATCATCAGCACCACCAGCAGTAATCCCAGGTTCCACAGCAAGCGCCAGCGCAGGCTGTTTTCGGCTGCGGGAAACGGATTAAGCATCGCGGCTTTCCAGCAGGTAACCCAGGCCCCGGAACGTCACGATCGCGATCGGGTGCCCGTCCAGCTTCTTGCGCAGGCGGTGCACGTAGATTTCGATGGCGTCGGCGCTGGCCTCTTCGTCCAGACCAAACACTTGCGCGGCCAGTTGTTCCTTGCTCATGACCCGACCGGGCCGGGCGATCAGTGATTCGAGCACCGATTGTTCTCGGGAGGTCAGGGTGAGCAGTTCTTCACCGAGCGTGAACCTTCGGGTGTCGAGGTCGTAGACCAGCTCGCCGCAGCGTTGCTGGCGTTCGCCTCCGAGCACGCTGCGGCGCAGCAACGCCTTGACCCGAGCTTCCAGCTCCGACAGTTCAAAGGGTTTGGCCAGGTAGTCATCGGCGCCGAGGTTCAGGCCGTGGACCCTGTCCTTGACGTCGCTGCGGGCAGTCAGCATCAGCACCGGAGTGTTTTTGCCCCGCGCCCGCAGACGTGCCAGCACCTCGAAACCGTCCATGCGCGGCAGGCCGACATCGAGCACCACCGCGGCATAGTCTTCGCTGCTCAGGGCCAGATCAGCTGCAACGCCGTCGTGCAGAACGTCAACGGTCAGGCCGCTGCTCTTGAGCGCCAGCGCGACACTTTCAGCCAGTTGCAGATGATCTTCGACGAGCAGGACACGCATCGACTTCTCCCGAGTGAGCATTTTATGGGCGGAGTTTACAGGCGCGCCGCCGTCAGGGAAGGCCCGGTGCGCGGGAAAGCCACCCTCCGATCTGGAAGCGGATCAGGTGAACGCTTTCTGAAAGGTAGTTGAAAGGTTGATGAAAGCTTCGCTGATTAGGATCCCGTCACGACTTGTCACGATTGCGTCTGTGACGCTGCTGATGCCAGGGTCGTGACGAAAAACGCCTTGATGCGTTTTCAACAATAAAAACAATATCGGAGTCATCAGTGATGCCCTCACTGCAACCCTCGGCCCTCGTGCCGCCTGAATCCCGTTGTGTTTACTGTTCACCTCGCAGCCCTGTTGCGCGGTGTTTCGTCACGTCTGCATCTTGTCGGCCGACCCTTTCGCGAGGGCGTGAGACGACTGCCTGACAAACGTACGACTGCCTGCCCCATTAAAACAACAACTCCTCTGGAGACGGACCATGAACCTATCGTTGCGCCATATCAGCGTTGCCGCCAGCTGCCTGCTGATGGCCACCCAATTGTGGGCCGCCGAGCCCAATCGTCCTGAATGCATCGCGCCGGCCTCGCCCGGCGGCGGCTTCGACCTGACCTGCAAGCTGGCGCAAAGCGCGCTGATCAACGAGAAGATCCTCTCCAAACCGATGCGCGTCACCTACATGCCGGGCGGCGTCGGCGCCGTGGCGTACAACGCGGTAGTCGCTCAGCGCCCGGCCGACGCCGGCACACTGGTGGCCTGGTCCAGCGGTTCGTTGTTGAACCTGGCCCAGGGCAAGTTCGGCCGTTTCGACGAGAACGCCGTGCGCTGGCTTGCCGCCGTCGGCACCAGCTACGGCGCGATCGCTGTCAAGGCTGATTCGCCCTACAAGAACCTCGACGATCTCGTTAAAGCCCTGAAAGCCGACCCGGGCAAAGTGGTCATCGGCTCCGGCGGCACCGTGGGCAGCCAGGACTGGATGCAGACCGCGCTGATCGCCAAGGCTGCCGGCATCAACCCGCGCGAACTGCGTTACGTCGCCCTGGAAGGCGGCGGTGAAATCGCCACTGCCCTGCTCGGCGGCCATATTCAAGTGGGCTCCACCGACATTTCCGACTCCATGCCGCACATCCTCAGCGGCGACATGCGCCTGCTGGCGGTGTTCTCCGAAGAGCGTCTGGACGAGCCGGAAATGAAGAACATCCCGACCGCCAAAGAACAAGGCTACGACATCGTCTGGCCGGTGGTGCGCGGTTTCTATCTGGGGCCAAAGGTGTCGGACGAGGACTACAACTGGTGGAAAGCGGCCTTCGACAAGCTGCTGGCCTCGGAAGACTTCGCCAAGCTGCGCGATCAGCGTGAGCTGTTCCCGTTCGCCATGACCGGTGAAGAGCTGGACAAGTATGTGAAAACCCGCGTGGCCGAGTACAAGACGCTGGCCAAGGAATTCGGCCTGATTCAGTGACTGAACTGCATCGACCGGTCTTCGATTGACTGAGGATTGCGCCGCCTGCGCGGTGGCGTGATCCGGGAGTTTTCCATGGTGATACAACGACTTTTCGCTGTCGTGCTGCTGCTGGTCTGCATCGGTCTGGCAATGATGGCCTGGCCTTATCAGGCGCCGTTTTCCTACGAACCCGTTGGCCCCCGCGCCTTCCCGCTGCTGATGCTGGCGCTGATGGGTATTTCGCTGCTGTACATGGCGATCCGTCCGACGCCGATCGTGCATTCGGAGGAAGAGCCGGCGCTGGACCGTCCGACGCTGATCAAGATCGGTATCTGTACCCTGCTGTTGCTGGTGTTCGCCGGGCTGTTCGAGCCGCTGGGCTTTGTATTGAGCAGCATCCTGATCGGCATTCCCATGGCGCGCTTGTACGGCGGCCGCTGGCTGCCGAGTGTCGTGATCATCACCTTCATGAGCATCGCGCTGTACGTGCTGTTCGACAAAGTGATGGATGTGCCCCTGCCCCTCGGCCTGCTCGACGTTCTGGAGAATTGATATGGACACTCTCGGCTATCTCGGCCAGGGCTTCGGCGTCGCGCTGACCCCTTACAACTTGATCACCGCGCTGTCCGGCACGCTGATCGGCACCGTCGTCGGCCTGCTGCCCGGGCTGGGCCCGATCAATGGCGTGGCGCTGTTGATCCCCATTGCGTTCGCGTTGGGCCTGCCGCCGGAGTCGGCGTTGATTCTGCTGGCGGCGGTGTATCTGGGCTGTGAATACGGCGGCCGCATCAGCTCCATTCTGCTCAACATTCCGGGCGAAGCATCGACTGTGATGACAGCGCTGGACGGCTACCCGATGGCGCGTCAGGGCATGGCCGGCGTGGCGTTGTCGCTGTCGGCGTGGAGTTCGTTCATTGGCGCGTTCATCGCCACCTGCGGGATGGTCATGTTCGCGCCGCTGCTGGCGAAATGGGCAATTGCCTTCGGCCCGGCGGAATACTTCGTGCTGATGGTGTTCGCCATTGTCTGCCTGGGTGGCATGGCCGGTGATCGGCCGCTGAAGACCTTTGTCGCCGCACTGATCGGGCTGTTTCTGTCGAGCATCGGTATCGATGCCAACAGCGGCGTGTACCGTTTCACCGGCGACAACATCCATCTGGCTGACGGCATTCAGTTCGTCGTGCTGGTGCTGGGTCTGTTCTCGATCAGTGAAATTCTGTTGCTGCTGGAGAAAACCCACCGCGGCCAGGAAGCGGTGAAAGCCACCGGGCGCATGATGTTCAACTTCAAGGAGGCCAGTTCGGTCTTTTGGGTGAACATCCGTTGCGGTCTGATGGGCTTCATCATGGGCGTGTTGCCCGGTGCGGGCGCGACGCTGGCCAGCGCCGTGACCTACATGTCCGAGAAACGTATCGCCGGCGCGAGCGGCAAATTTGGACAGGGCGACATGCGCGGTCTGGCCGCACCGGAGACCGCCATTGGCGCGACCGCCTGCGGCGCACTGGTGCCGATGCTGACCCTGGGCGTGCCGGGTTCGGGTACCACGGCGGTGATGATCGGCGCCCTGTCGCTGTACAACATCACGCCGGGGCCGCTGCTGTTTCAACAGCAACCGGACATCGTCTGGGGCCTGATCGCGTCGTTGTTCGTCGCCAACATCATGCTGGTGATCCTCAACATCCCGATGATCCGCATCTTCACACGCATCCTGTCGGTTCCGAACTGGGCACTGGTGCCGGTGATCGCGATCATCACCGGAATCGGCGTCTACGCGGTGCATGCCACCACCTTCGACCTGTTCCTGATGGTCGGTATCGGCATCTTCGGCTACATCTTGCGCAAGCTGGATTTCCCGCTGTCGCCGATTCTGCTGGGGTTCATCCTTGGTGGGCTGATGGAGCAGAACCTGCGCCGCGCGTTGTCGATTTCCAATGGCGGGCTGGAAATCCTGTGGTCTAGCCCGATCACCCTGGGCATGTGGGTAGTGACCGCATTCATGCTGGTGTTCCCGCTGATCCGCATCTGGCGCAAGCGCTCCAGACAGCGTCGCGCGCTGGCCGATGTCTGACCGGCCATTCAGCACATGGTGGGGTACGCCGCTGGTCGGCCTGCTGGGGGGATTTCTCGCCAGTCAGGTCGGCTGGCCACTGCCCTGGATGGTCGGCTCGTTGCTGGCAATCATCCTGGTGCGCTGCATCACGCCCTGGCAGCTGGCTGAAATCCCCGGCGGCCGCAAATGCGGCCAATGGGTGGTCGGCATCGGCATCGGCCTGCACTTCACCCCCGTCGTCATCGAACAAGTCCTCTCCCACTTCGGCCTGATCTTTATCGGCGCACTGGTGACCAGCGTTTCCAGCGTGGTCGGCGTGTGGCTGATGCTGCGCACTGGCGAAGACCGCGCCACGGCGTTCTTTTCCAGCATGCCCGGCGGTTCGGGCGAGATGGTCAACCTCGGCGCACGCAACGGCGCGATTCTCAGCAACGTCGCCGCCGGGCAGAGTCTGCGGGTGCTGGCGGTGGTGCTGTGCGTGCCGGCGATCTTCAAATACCTGATGGGCGACGGCGGCCCGCCTTCCCACGCGACGGTGGTGGATTGGCGGTGGCTGATGCTGCTGTTTCCGCTGGGTGCGTTGGTGGCCTGGGGCTGGGAGCGGTTGAAGCAGCCTAATCCGTGGTTATTCGGGCCGTTGCTGATCAGCGCGGTCATCAGCGTCAGTTTCGATTTGCACATCGGCCTGCCCCAGGGTGGCAGTCAGCTGGGGCAGTGGCTGATCGGCAGCGGTCTGGGCTGCCACTTCAACCGCGCGTTCTTTCGTCGTGCGCCGTCGTTTATCGGTCGCACGCTGCTGGGGACAGCGCTGACCATGAGCATCGCGGCGTTCTGCGCACTGGGCTTGAGCACGCTGACTCATCTGGATTTACGCTCGTTGACGCTGGGGATGATGCCCGGCGGGATCGCAGAAATGAGCCTGACGGCGGAGGTGCTGCAACTGTCGGTGCCACTGGTGACAGCGATGCAAGTGATGCGGTTGTTGTTTGTGTTGTTCCTGGCCGAGCCGTTGTTTCGGTATTGGGATCGACGGCTGGGTTGAGGCCTCGCTCTCATCAAACATGGCACTACCGCATAAGTATCTGCCGACATACAAATTGTGGGAGCGAGCTTGCTCGCGAAGAAGTCAGTACATCCTCCAAATTTTCAGCGGTTGAAACTCCGTCTTCGTGAGCAAGCTCCACTCCCACAGGGTCCGCGTCCCTCCTGGCGTAATCCCGCGCTAGGCAACAGGCGGCAATCGCCACTCGATAGGCGCCAGGCCGTTCTGCTCCAGAAACTTGTTTGCCAGACCAAAATGCCCGCAGCCGAGAAACCCTTTGTAGGCCGACAGCGGCGACGGGTGCACGGCGGTCAGGATCAGGTGCTTGGAGGCATCGATCAGTTTTTTCTTGCTCTGCGCATGAGCCCCCCACAGCAGGAACACCAGGTGCGGCTGATGGGCGCTGACGGTTTCGATGATCTTGTCGGTGAAGTGCTGCCAGCCTTTGCCGGCATGGGAAGCGGCGTTGGCGCGCTCGACAGTGAGCGTAGTGTTGAGCATCAAAACTCCCTGATCGGCCCAGGATTGCAGATAGCCGTGATTGGGGATGTCGATATTCAGGTCACGCTTGAGTTCTTTGTAGATGTTGACCAGCGAAGGCGGCGCCGGCACGCCTGGTTGCACCGAGAAGCAGAGGCCGTGGGCCTGATTGGGGCCGTGATAAGGATCCTGACCGAGGATGACCACTTTCACGTTATCCAGCGGCGTCGAGTTCAGCGCATTGAAGATCAGCGGCCCCGGCGGGTAGATTTCCTTGCCCGCCGCATGCTCCTGACGCAGAAAGTCGCGCAGCTCGCCCATGTAAGGCTTCTCGAACTCGTCGCGCAGGGCCTGCTTCCAGCTGGCCTCCAGTTTGATACGGTCGTCGTTTGTCATGGTGTGATCCGGCAGAAACAATGCGCAACTTTAGGGACTGTGGCTGATTATTTCCAGCGCGGCGCCGTCGGATGTTCCTACACTCGTTCACAGCCGCCGGTTTGCAACTTCCGGGCGTCGAGGGGACTCACAACTCTCGATAGATCCCCGTACCACTGACAAGAGGTCACGATGAATCTGCAATTTGAAGAGCTCACCGCAACGGACGGCGCCCGCCTGGGCATCGCCACGCTGGATGCGGAAAAATCCCTCAATGCCCTGTCGCTGCCGATGATTCTCGCGTTGCAGGACCGCTTGAATGAATGGGCCAGCGACCCGCAAATCGTCTGCGTATTGCTGCGCGGCAATGGTGAAAAAGCCTTCTGTGCCGGTGGCGACGTGCGAGCGCTGGTCGAGGCCGGGCGCGGTCAGCCGGGCACGGTCCCGCCCCTGGCTGCGCAGTTTTTCGCCGCGGAATATCGACTGGATTACACGCTGCACACCTATCCCAAACCGCTGATCTGCTGGGGCCACGGCTATGTGCTGGGCGGCGGCATGGGCCTTCTGCAGGGGGCGAACATCCGCGTCGTCACGCCAAGCAGCCGTCTGGCGATGCCGGAGATCAGCATCGGCCTGTTTCCTGACGTCGGCGCCAGCTGGTTCCTGTCGCGACTGCCGGGCAAATTGGGGCTGTTTCTCGGATTGACCGGCGCGCACATCAACGGCCGTGACGCGCTGGATCTCGGGCTCGCCGATCGCTTTCTGCTGGACGATCAGCAGGAGGAAATGATTGATCGGCTGCTGCAACTCAACTGGCAGGAACAGACGAAGGTGCAACTGACCAGCCTGTTCCGGGCGCTGCAACTGGAGGCGGTGGATCAGATGCCCGCCGCGCAATGGCTGCCTCGGCGCGAGAGCCTTGATGAGTTGCTTGACGTGGCCGACGCACCGAGTGCCTGGAGTGCGTTGAAACATCACCTGAATGGCGATGACCTGTTAGTGGCAAAGGCGGGGAAAACCCTGACCGAGGGATGCCCGATGACCGCGCATCTGGTGTGGGAGCAGATTGAGCGAGCGCGACATCTGTCGCTGGCCGAGGTGTTCCAGATGGAATACACCATGGCGCTCAATTGCTGCCGACATCCCGAGTTCGCCGAGGGTGTTCGCGCTCGGCTGATCGATAAGGACCAAAAGCCTCACTGGCATTGGCAGGACATTGCCACCATTCCGCTGGCGGTGGTGGACGCGCACTTCGAGAAGGCCTGGGAAGGACGGCACCCGCTGGCGGATTTGTCGGAGTATTGAGATTGGGCGTTCGTTCATGTTACTGACGAAACGCACGCATTTAGTGGGACCGGCTTCAGCCGGGAAGGCATCGTACGTCACACTGCAAAACTGATGGTGCCTGCGCTGTCCTCTTCCCGGCTGAAGCCGGTCCCACATTTGAAACGCGTACCCCTTGTAGGACTGGCTTTAGCCGGGAAGGCGTCGGAGGGTACACCGCACACATGAGGGTGAATGGACGGGCCACTTCCCGGCTAAAGCCGGTCCCACTATTGGAGATGCTTACCCCTTGTGGGACCGGCTTTAGCCGGGAAGGCGTCAGGTGATACACCTCAACCGTGAGATTCTTCCCATAAAAAAACGGCGCTCCTCGGAGCGCCGTTTTGTAACTCAGCGGTTGCCGCCGCCCGGTCCGCCGTGACCCCCACGACCGAAACCGCCATCTCCCCGGTGGCCACCTCCGCCGGGGCCAAAGCCGGGACGTGGTCCGCCGCCACCGCCACCGCCACCGCCGGGATTGCCATGCCAGCCACCACCCCCGGGGCCAGGGCCATTTCCGCCTCCGGGTCGCAGACCTGGAGGCGGAGGTCGATAGCCGTTGCCGCCGCCGTGATACCCGCCGCCGTTGTAGCCACCCCCGCCGTGGTACCCGCCGCCGCCACCATTCCAGTTGCCGCCACCATAACCCGGGCGACCGCCGTAATCAGGGCGTCCATAACCGGGGCGTCCGTAGCCAGGCCCGTAATAACGGGGTGGCGGAGCGTAATAACGTGGAGGGGGCGAGTAGTAGCGAGGCGCCGAGTAATAACGCGGCGAGGAGTAATACACCGCCCCTGCGGAATACACCGGAGCGACCGGACGGTAACTTTCGTACACGTAACCACTGCTGTAGCCACTGCTATAGATCGGCTGCGTGTAGCTTTCTGATTCGTAATAACCTCCATAACAACCTGCCAGGGACAACGTCATCAAAGCGGTAAGCAATCGTCGATACATGGCGGCCTCCCGGACCGCGGTAGAGCTCGATCCAGCGGCGCTGGTCGGCGTTCCCGAAACTGCCGAGAACGCTAACTCAGACTCTTGAATCATGAGCGAGTGCCCCACCGCGGTCCCCAGCCGCCAGACGGCGCCCTGCATCAGTGCACGTCTTGTCCTTCGTCAAACGACCTGTGCCCGCGCGGCTCAGGCGCCACAAGGGTTTGCGCAACTTGGCACAACTCTCGCTTGAGGGAGCTTGTGCAGGAGTCACCTCAGGTTCGCGGCACCACAATTTGCAATAGCCGACTAGGGTTCCGGCTCGCGTCAAGCGAGTGGCTGGTCCGAGAGTTGGCGACCTCCAGTAGAGGTTACACGGCGGGATAAAAGCCCGGGAGACAGGACACCAGTGGTGTCGCCGTGCTCCTGACCGTCCCTTTTCGCTACTGGAGACACCCCCAATGCAAAAGTCCCGTCTGTTCAGCCTGCTCACCGCCGGCGTCTTCGCCGCAATGAGCCTCTCGGCCACCGCCGCCCCGAAGAAAGATTTCGACGTCTGCTGGACCATTTATGCCGGCTGGATGCCATGGGAATACGCAGGGACTCAAGGCATCGTCGACAAGTGGGCCAAGAAGTACGGCATCCACATCAAAGTCACCCAGCTCAACGACTACGTCGAATCGATCAACCAGTACACCGCCGGCCAGTTCGACGGTTGCACCATGACCAACATGGACGCCCTCACCATTCCTGCCGCCGGCGGCGTTGAAAGCACCGCGCTGGTGGTCAGCGATTTCTCCAACGGCAACGACGGCATCGTCCTCAAGGGCGACGGCAAGAAAGTCACCGACCTCAAGGGCATGGACGTCAATCTGGTCGAACTGTCGGTGTCCCACTACCTCCTCGCCCGCGCCCTGGACTCGGTGGACCTGACCGAGAAAGACCTGAAAGTCGTCAACACCTCCGACGCTGACATCGCCGCCGCTTTCAACACCAGCGAGGTCAAGGCCGTCACCACCTGGAACCCGATGCTCTCGGAGATCAAGGCCAAGCCCGGCGTCACCGAAGTGTTCGACTCCAGCAAGATCCCCGGCGAGATCATGGACATGATGGTGGTCAACACCCAAACCCTGAAGGACAACCCGGCCTTGGGGAAAGCCCTGACCGGCGCGTGGTTTGAAGTGGTGGCGCTGATGAACGCCAAATCCGCCGAATCCAAAGCCGCGCTGGAGCACATGGCCCAGGCGTCGGGCACGGATCTGGCCGGCTTCCAGGCGCAACTGGATACCACCAAGCTGTTCGCCACCCCTAAAGAGGCGCTGGAGTTTGCCACCAGCAAGCAACTGCCGGCCACCATGCGCAAGGTCGCCGATTTCTCCTTCGACCACGGCCTGCTCGGCGAAGGTGCCAAAGACGCCAGCGCCGTCGGCATGACCTTCGCCAACAGCGTCACCGAAGGCGACAAGGCCAACCTCAAGCTGCACTTCGACACGAGCTACGTGCAGATGGCTGCCGACGGCACGCTGTAAAAACCAAAGGTCTTTGCCATGCGCTTGATAAACCGCCGCCCGGATCGCGCCAGTCGCCTGATCCTGGTGCTCTTGCCGTTCGCCCTGTTGCTGTTCGCCTATTTCACGGGCTCGGCGACACGGCTGACGGAAAATCCCAACGACAAGCTGCTGCCCAGCGCCGTGCAGATGACCGATGCGATCAAACGGGTGGCGTTCGTGCCCGATCAACGCACCGGCGAATACATCCTCTGGCAGGACACCGGGGCCAGTCTCAAGCGACTGGCAATCGGGCTGGCGATCAGCGCCGTGGTCGGGTTGTGCCTGGGCATCGCCTCGGGGGTGCTGCCGCTGTTCAGCGCGCCGTTGTCGCCGTTGCTGACGGTGCTGTCGATGGTGCCGCCGCTGGCGATTCTGCCGATCCTGTTCATCGTCTTTGGTCTGGGCGAGCTGTCGAAGGTGATGCTCATCGTCATCGGCATCACGCCGGTGCTTGCGCGGGACCTGGAGCAGCGCGCCCGGGAGATACCGGTCGAGCTGCTGATCAAGGCGCAAACCCTGGGCGCCTCGACCTGGACGCTGATCCTGCGGGTGGTGCTGCCGCAATTGCTGCCGCGCCTGTTGATCTCGCTGCGGCTGGTGCTGGGGTCGGCGTGGCTGTTTCTGATCGCGGCCGAAGCCATCGCTTCCACCGACGGGTTGGGTTACCGGATCTTTCTGGTGCGGCGCTATCTGGCGATGGACATGATTCTGCCCTACGTGGTGTGGATCACCCTCCTCGCCTGGCTGATGGACTGGGGCCTGAAAGCCCTCACCCGCAAGGCGTTCCCGTGGTACGAGGGGGCGCGCCCATGAGCTTTATTTCGGTCAAAAACGTCTGGCAGCAATATGGCGATCAGGTGGTGCTCGAAGGCCTGAACCTGAGTATTGCCGAAGGCGAGTTCTGCACGCTGGTGGGCGCGTCGGGCTGCGGCAAATCGACGTTCCTGCGCCTGCTGCTGGGCCAGGAAGTCGCCAGCAAAGGCACGATTCTGCTGGACGGCCAGGCGCTGGCGAAGGAACCGGATTCGACCCGCGGCGTAGTGTTCCAGCGCTATTCGGTGTTCCCGCACTTGTCGGTGCTGGACAACGTTGCCCTGGGCCTTGAATTGCCGCGCTCGGCGTTGCTCGGGCGGCTGTTCGGCGCCGCCAAGCGTGATGCCCGCGACCAGGCGGCGGCGCTGTTGCACAAGGTCGGCCTTGATCACGCGCTGGACAAGTACCCGACGCAACTGTCGGGCGGCATGCAACAGCGTCTGGCCATCGCCCAGGCGCTGATCATGAAGCCCCGGGTTCTGCTGCTCGACGAGCCGTTCGGCGCGCTCGATCCCGGCATCCGCAAGGACATGCACGCGCTGCTGCTGGAGCTGTGGCGCGAGACAAAACTGACGGTGTTCATGGTCACCCATGACCTGTCCGAAGGCTTCAACCTCGGCACCCGGCTGCTGGTGTTCGACAAGGTCCGCATCGACCCCCACGCCCCCGGCGCCTATGGCGCGCGCATCACTTACGACATTCCCCTGAACAGCGATCGTCGCGCCGCCCGCGTGGCGCTCGATTCGCTGAAAACGGCTTGAAGGACATTGCCCATGAATGAATCAACCACGCTGTTTCCCGTGTTCGCCGAAGAACTGCTGCCCGGCGGTGGCCACCTGTCGTTCGTGCTCAAGCGCGGCGAACTGCTGCGCCTGACCGACCTGAATGGCAACGCCAACGTCAGCCTGACGATGTTCAACGCCCATGAAAAAACCGAGCGTCTCAACCTGCCCGACAGCCTCAAGTGCCAGCACACCGCAAAGCTCACGGCGGGCCATTGTCTTTATTCGGACATGGGCCGCGTGCTGGCGGCGATCACCGCCGACACCTGCGGCTGGAGCGACAGCATCGGCGGCGTGCTCTGCGCCGAAGAGGTCAGCGAGAAATACGGCCAGGGCCGCTATCAGGAACTGCGCAACGGCTTCTTCCGCAACGGCGCCGACAACTTGCTGGTGGAGATGGGCAAGTGGGGCTTGGGCCTGTCCGACCTGCTGATGACGCTGAACCTGTTCAGCCGGGTCAACGTCGACGATCACGGCGCGCTGACCTTCGTACCGGGCAACTCGAAAGCGGGCGACAGCATCGAGCTGTATGCACCGATGGACACCCTGATCGTGATGACGGCACTGCAACACCCGATGGACCCCAACCCCGAGTACGCACCGCAGCCGGTCAAGCTGAGCTGGATGAAGGCTGACCCCAGCGTCGCCGAGCACTGCCGCACGTCCCGCGAAGAAAACGTGCGCGGCTTCATCAACACCGATCGCCTGTTCGCCTGAGGAGGCTTGCCATGAGCACCGCACACACTCATCGCCACACGAACGCCCCCGTTTCCATCACCCACATCCCGGCTGGCGAGCCATCGCTGACCGAACTCAAAGCCGGGCAAACCCTGCGCCTGCTTGACCTCGAGGGCAATCAGGCGGTCGACACGCTGTTCTACAGCCTCGCCAACCCTCGCGAACGCTATGACGTGCAACGCACGCTGCGCCGCCAGAACAACGTTTACCTGAGCAAGGGCAGCGTCCTTTATTCGAACCTGGGCAAGCCGATGCTGACCATCGTCGAAGACACCTGCGGCCGCCACGACACCCTCGGCGGCGCCTGCGCTCAGGAGAGCAACACCGTGCGTTATGCGCTGGAAAAAAAGCACATGCACAGCTGCCGCGACAGCTTCCTGCGCGCCTGCATCCATGACGGCCGGCTGGGCAAGCGTGACATTAGCCCGAACATCAATTTCTTCATGAACGTCCCGGTCACGGCGGATGGCGGGTTGACCTTCGAGGACGGCATTTCCGGCGCCGGCAAGTACGTCGAACTGCGCGCCGAGATGGATGTGATCGTGCTGACTTCCAACTGCCCTCAGTTGAACAACCCGTGCAACGGCTACAACCCGACCCCGGCAGAACTGCTGGTCTGGGACTGACCGCTAACCACAGTTTCAAGGGTTCAAGGCTTCGGCGCGAGGGACGGCCTTCGTGCAACGCGTACCACAGCGGGACGGCCCGCTACCCAGTGAGGGATTGATCGCTGTCGGTCCCCGGGGTCTATGCCATGTTCGACAAACTGCTGATTGCCAACCGCGGCGCCATTGCCTGCCGCATCCTGCGTACCCTTCGCGACCTGCAGGTCGGCGGCATCGCGGTGTACGCCGAAGCGGACGCTGCCAGTCTGCACATCCTGCAAGCCGACGAAGCCCACAGCCTGGGCGAAGGTGGCGCCGCCGGCACGTACCTGGCGGTGGACAAGATTCTCGCCATTGCGCAATCCAACGGCGCCAAAGCGATTCATCCGGGCTACGGCTTCCTGTCGGAGAACGCGGCCTTCGCCCAGGCCTGTGAAGACGCCGGCATCGCCTTCGTCGGCCCGACGCCCGAGCAACTGCGGGTCTTCGGCCTCAAGCACACCGCTCGCGCGCTCGCCCAACAGCACGGCGTGCCGATGCTGGAAGGCACCGAATTGCTGGACAGCGTGGACGCCGCATTGAGCGCTGCTGAAACCATCGGCTACCCGGTGATGCTGAAAAGCACGGCGGGCGGCGGCGGGATCGGTATGCGCGTGTGCCGCAGCGCCAGCGAACTGAGCGAGTCATTCGAGACCGTCAAGCGACTGGGCCAGAACAACTTCAGCGACGCTGGCGTGTTCATCGAGAAGTACATCCAGCGCGCCCGCCATCTGGAAGTGCAGGTGTTCGGCGACGGTTGCGGTGAGGTGATCGCCCTCGGCGTGCGCGACTGTTCGGTGCAGCGTCGCAATCAGAAGGTCCTCGAAGAGACCCCTGCGCCGAACCTGCCCGTCGGCATGGCCGATGAGCTGTGCGCCGCGGCGATCAAGCTGGCGAAGGCGGTCAACTACCGCAGCGCCGGCACCGTGGAGTTCGTCTTCGACAGCGACGATCAGCGCTTCTACTTTTTGGAAGTGAACACCCGTTTGCAGGTCGAGCACGGCGTGACCGAGCAGGTCTGGGGCGTGGACCTGGTGAGCTGGATGATTCAGCTCGCGGCCGGTGATCTGCCGCCGCTCGTTGAATTGCGCGCGGGTTTACAGCCCGTCGGCCATGCGATTCAGGCGCGGTTGTACGCCGAAGACCCGGGCCGGGATTTTCAGCCCAGCCCCGGCTTGCTGACCTCGGTGCACTTTCCTGCCGCCGACGGCAAACACCTGCGCATCGACACGTGGGTCGAGGCCGGGTGCGAGATTCCGCCGTTTTTCGATCCGATGATCGCCAAGGTCATCCGTTGGGCGCCGGACAGGGCGTCGGCCAGTGACGGTCTGGCCCAGGCCCTGAGCGAAACCCGGCTTTACGGCATCGAGACCAATCGCGACTACTTGCGCCAGATCATTGCAGATGCGCCGTTCGCCAGCGGTCAGCCGTGGACGCGGTGCCTTGAGGGGCTGAGCTATCGCGCCGACACGTTCGAGGTGCTGAGCGGCGGCACCCAGACCAGCGTTCAGGACTACCCGGGGCGCCTGGGTTATTGGGCGGTGGGCGTGCCGCCTTCGGGTCCGATGGACAGCCGATCGTTGCGCCTGGGCAATGCCCTGGTGGGTAACGCTGAAGGGTGCGCCGCGCTGGAAATCACCATGAGCGGGCCGACCCTGCGCTTCAACACCGATGCGGTCATTGCCGTGACGGGCGCGGTCATTCCGCTAACGCTGAATGGCGACGTGCAGCCGATGAATCAGTCTTTGCTCGTTTCAGCAGGCTCGACGCTGGCCCTCGGCACCATCGCTGGCGCCGGTGCCCGCAGTTATCTGTGCGTGAGGGGCGGGCTGGATGTTCCGGATTATCTGGGCAGCAAGAGCACATTCACCCTGGGCCAGTTTGGCGGGCATGGCGGGCGGGCGTTGCGCGCAGGGGACGTGCTGCATGTTGCGCCGTTGGTGGACCGCCGCGCAGGTGAACAGTTGACGCCAGCGCAAATCGTCGAGCTGCCGGCAGTGCGAGACATTCGGGTGATCTACGGCCCCCACGCCGCGCCGGAATATTTCACTGAGCGCTATATCGAAACCTTCTTCGCCACCGACTGGGAAGTGCATTTCAACTCCAGCCGCACGGGCGTGCGCCTGATCGGGCCGAAGCCTGAATGGGTGCGCGCCGACGGCGGCGAAGCGGGCCTGCACCCGTCGAACATTCACGACAATCCGTACGCCATCGGCGCGGTGGATTTTACCGGGGACATGCCGGTGATTCTTGGGCCGGACGGGCCGAGCCTGGGCGGTTTTGTCTGCCCGGTGACGATCATCGAGGCGGACCTGTGGCAGTTGGGGCAGCTCAAGGCCGGGGACAAGGTGCGGTTTTATCCGGTGAGCGTCGAAGCGGCCCGCTCGCTGAAACTGAACACCGATCTGGGTAGGAGTGAGCTTGCTCGCGAAGAGGTCGGTACATCCGATGAATATGTAGCGACTCGACCAGAGTCTTCGCGAGCAAGCTCACTCCTACAGGGTTTAGCGTTGACTTCACCGGTTGTGCTCGACATCGGCAAGGACGACACACGTCTGGTTGCCCGTCTTTCAGGCGACACCCATCTGTTGCTGGAAATCGGCGCGGCGGAACTGGACCTGGTGCTGCGCTTCCGAGGCCATGCGCTGATGCAGGCACTGGAAAGCAGGCAGCTCACCGGCGTGATTGACCTGACACCGGGCATTCGTTCGCTGCAGGTGCATTACCAGCCCGAACAACTGCCGCTGAACACGCTGCTCGAAGTGGTCGCCGGCGAGTGGAACGGCGTCTGCGCCAGCAAGAATCTGGAGGTGCCGTCGCGCATCGTTCATCTGCCGTTGTCCTGGGACGATCCGGCCTGCCAGCTGGCCATCGAGAAGTACATGACCACCGTGCGCAAGGACGCGCCGTGGTGCCCGAGCAACCTGGAATTCATCCGACGCATCAACGACCTGCCGAACCTCGACGAAGTGCACCGCACGGTCTTCGACGCCAGCTATCTGGTGATGGGGCTGGGCGACGTCTACCTCGGTGCGCCGGTCGCCACACCGCTGGATCCCCGGCATCGGCTGGTCACCACCAAATACAACCCGGCACGGACCTGGACCGCTGAGAACTCCGTCGGCATCGGCGGCGCGTACATGTGCGTCTACGGCATGGAAGGCCCGGGCGGTTATCAGTTTGTGGGCCGCACGTTGCAGATGTGGAACCGCTATCGCGCGGTGGCGGCGTTCGATGGCAAACCGTGGCTGCTGCGGTTTTTCGATCAGATCCGTTTCTATCCTGTCAGTGCCGACGAGTTGCTGACCATCCGCCGCGATTTCCCCCTCGGTCGATACCCGCTGCAGATCGAGCACAGCACGCTCAATCTGACTGAGTACCAAGCCTTTCTGGCCGATGAAGCGCAGGGCATCGCGGCGTTCCGCACTCAGCAGCAAAGCGCGTTCAGCGCCGAGCGTGAGCGCTGGATCGCCAACGGTCAGGCCTCGTTCGAGAGCGACGAAGCGGTGGCCGACTCCACGGAAGAAGCCCCGCTGCAAAACGGGCAGACCAGCATCGACAGCCACATTGCCGGCAATCTCTGGCAGGTGCAGGTCAACGTCGGTCAGCGCGTCGAAGCGGGGGAAACGCTGGTGATTCTGGAGTCGATGAAAATGGAGATCCCGCTGCTGGCGCCCCACGCCGGTGTGGTCAGCGACGTCCGCGTGCAACCCGGCTCGGCGGTGCGCGCCGGGCAACGGGTGGCCGTGCTGGACGTCGGCTGATTGGCGCTTGATGTTCCTTGCAGCTTGCGGCTTAACGCTTGCAGCTTTCATACAGGCATCAGACGCGGTGGCATACGCGATACATAGTTACCGCCATTGCATCCCGTCATCGCGCCATAGTGGGCCCCTTTCCACGTGGCGCGATTTTCCATGAACGACCGCAGCAGCTCCGATTCCGCGAGCGGCCTTGATCTCATTTCCAATGACACCCTGCCCCATGGCAGCGCGTTCAGCGTTTCGCCGTTCGCGGAGGACATGCGACCGGCAGAATTCCTGAAGCCCACCGCCGTAGCGCCCGCCGAACCTCACACGCTGAACCACAAAAGATTGATGCGCCAGGCCGTCAGTCCGGTTGCCGAATTGTTGTACGGGTCGGTCTGGGTACTGAAAGCCTGGCAACTGGATCTCGAGTTTCCGCCCTCGATCGTCCGCCATCTGGACCAGCGGCTGGAGGAAACGCTGCAGGCCAGATTTGGCACACCCATTGACCTTGATGAGCTGCACATCAGTTTCAGCACCGCGCTGGAGCCGGCCGTGGAAACCGACGGTCGGGAACGGTTCGAGCTGCGCCTGACGTTGCGCGAGCTGGGCCGGGAGACCCTGAACCCGCTCGGATTTCTCGCCCTTAAACGCTGCGCCGAGGCTGATCGCCCGCTGTCGGCCTCGACGCCCACCCTGACCGTCTCGGCGTTTTTCGAGCTGCTCATTGAAGCCCGATGGACATTGGAATATGAGCAGATGCAGCGTCAGTTCTGGGAGCAACACGGCGACACGTGGGAGATGCTCGCCAGGCTGGCGTTTCTGGACGGTCTGAGCCGTTTGCAGTCACGCAGGCGGATCGATAGCGACGGCCATTTACTGGCGCTGGATGCGCTGGGCCTCACACGTTTCCCGCTAAGTCTCCAGGACCTGCAGTCGGCGGGGCCGCCGGCACGCTCGGTCGTGCGCGGGCTGGCGCTGAACGGCGAGATCATCCCCGGTATCTTCCATGTACGTTCCAACACCACGGGGCATTGCTATGTCCATGTGCTGGGCAGCGCGCCCTTTTGCCATGAGTACATTAGCGATGACGCGCCGTGGAAGGCGGACAAGGTGCTGGAGGCGATCAACGCATCGGCCTGGCATCGGCTGAATCTCTCCCTTGAGGGCACGCACACCCTCCTCACGCTGGCGGCGCCTTCGGACGGCGTGTTCACCCAACTGCGCGTTGCCCAGCAACACTTTTGCGCTGCACGACTGAGCGACATCGATGCGGTTGAATCACCTGCCGCATTTATCGACGACGACCACTGCGCTCTCATGCCCATCGAGCCAGCGATGGCATTGGTCAGCGCCCTTGATTACTGGCGGCACCATGAGCCATTGCTGACGCGAATCCCTACGCCCCTCGGGGTTGCGAACCGGCTCATGGGCCAGTGGCTGAGGCAGATGTGCCCCCGGCTCAAGCCGGTCCCGTTGAAGCAAACGCACACGCTGATCACGGACCCGCAGCGGGTGTTCATCCGCTACTTGCCCGGCACATCGAGGACGCCCTGGGGTCATCCGCGGATTGCGGCAGGCAACGTGATCGTCACGCCGGATGAAGCGCCCGTCACTCTGGCTCAGGCACTGATAAGCCGGTTCAGGGCGCTTCAGCCTCAGGGGTACGATGACGAAGGCGGTCGCTGGGTCGTCTACGCCGACCCCGGCGGCAAGGGGACATGGTCGCCCGAGGCGGAGCTGAATATCAGCGCGATTGGCGTCGAGGCATACATTCAGGGCGTCGACTTTCTCGAACTGATGCAGCGCCAACTTGACCGGTTCTGGCAACAGCAACGCGCAGATGTCGAGCGCGCGCTCTGGTCGACGTTCGTTAGCCAGGCGCTGCTGGCCTTGAAAGGTGGCGAACTTCCCAGGGACAGTTTCCAGCGGGTCATCGATGCCGTCGAGCAGGCTCAGCGGGGGCATCTGCCCGAGAGGCGGCTTTTGAGGACAGCTCCCGTCCGCTGGAGCGCTGCGGGCTTTTACGTGAGCGACGGACTCCCATTTAGTGCTGACTGCCCTCCCTGCGTCGGCTTGCTGATGATCACCACTCCCGACCGAGAAGACGGCGTGCTGTATCAGGCCGGGCAGTCCACGCCCTTCGTGCCATTCAGCGATCGTCAGCAGCTCATCGATCATCTGACTGCTGCAGCCGCCAACCCTGCTTGGCGCGAGACCGTGCTCAATTACATGCCGCGCCGTTTTCACGCCAGGCTCAGTTATATCCTCGAACTGTGGGCCGGGGTCCGCTCGCCGGCCGAACCGGTCTCGATCCTGCGTCCCTGGACCGAGCCGCTCTACAGCCCGGACACCCATGCCGCCCGGCAACATCTTCTAAGCGAGCAGGAAGTGTCCGGCTCGCCTATGGGATTCATCTGTGAGCGCCTGCGTCTTAACAGCCAGTACGACGCCGAGGACAGCATCGTGACCGACCGCGAGCAGGCCCTCGACACGTGGATTCAACACCTCGATCGCTTGCAACTGTTACTGGCTCCGATGGCGCTCGTGCTGCCGGCGGCCTCGATTGCGGCACTGACGGCCAGCGCGGCAAGTGTCGCGCTGGGGATTCAGGCCGCCAACCTTCACGGCGACCGTCAGGCAGAACGGCGCCAGGCGATGTTCGCCATTCTGTCCCTGGGGCTGTTGCACATGGCGCCGGCCACGCCACGTCTTTTGCAGGCGTTCGGTAAACTCACCGCGCCCACCGCAGCACTGGGCCGAGGGCTGACTCGAATGAAGATTGCGCTGCCGGCCCGTGGTTTTGGCGACTGGTTGCGCAGGGCGACCCACCCGCGCAAGACGCTGCTCAAGCCATTCTTCAATGGGACTGGCCTGATGAAGACGTGGAGCGTTGCGGGCAACGCCGAATTCGGCACTTCAGCGGTTCAGGTGTGGAAGCTGGGCCGCAAATTTCTGCTGTGGACATCGGACCGGACCCAGGCTCGCACGCTGGTCGTGAGCAGCCACGGCTACTACTTGCCGTGGACGCGCACGACGGCCATTCCCAACGGCACCGAACTGCGAACCTACGCCCCTCACGGTCACGAGCTGGTCGACCCGATGCTGCACCGGATCGCCAGCCAGTCGGTCCGGCCTTACGCAACGTTGAACACGGCGCAGCCTATGCCCGGTCCGGGCGTCGGGCCTTTTCCCGACATGCTGGCCCGGGACACGCTGATGGCCGGCACGTCGTTGCCGGGGCGCATCAAGAACTACACGCTGGCGAAATTTCAGAGCGAGCACTACGAGAGTTATCGGGACATCAGCCAGGTCGTGCGCAACAGTCACCAACCTCCGTTACCGAGCCCACTCCCTGCAACGCCCATGGATGTGCTGACCGTGCGCAACCGGTTCGGTATGGCCAACCCGACCCTGCAGGACCTGTTCGGTGAACTGCATCGACAAGGTATTCATTACGACAACATCCTGCTGGTGCATTGCCGCTGTCCTGCCGTGGGATCGATGCTGGGGCGCTCTCCCTCTTTTGTGGCACCCAGGGGCCCATCGCCGATCACCCCGTAGGCGCGTTGCGCACAGCACATGCTCATGGCGTGAGACAAGGCGGCGCGCTAGCATTGGCGACACTCAAAGGCTGCGCCCTACATGGACACTCACATCATCGACACCAGCATTTGCCCTGTTTGCGGCGCCAGTAACCGCTGCACCCTGGCTGATCCGCGCACAGTGGACCAGGCCTGCTGGTGTTTTACCGCCGAGATCGACCCGGCGGTATTGGCAGAGCTACCCGAAGAGGTCCGTGGACAGGCATGTCTTTGCCCGCAATGCGCAGGCGTCGAGGCGAAGCGTCGCGATGCGTCTTGACCGTTTCCTCAGCAACCTGCCGCGCTTCAGCCGCAAAGAGGTACGACTGGCGCTGATCGCAGGCCGCGTGCAGGTCGACGGGTTGCCGGTAAAAAACCCGCTGCATGAGGTCCGCGAATTCAGCCAGGTGCGGCTCGATGAAGAAGTCCTTCAGCACGGTAAACCCGCCCGGTATTTCATGCTGCACAAACCTGCGGGTTGCGTCAGCGCAACCGTCGATCCGCAGCACCCCACCGTGCTCGACCTGCTGGATGAACCGGACAAGGCCGATCTTCACATCGCCGGCCGTCTGGATTTCAACACGTCCGGGCTCATGCTTATTACCAATGACGGCCACTGGTCGCGCCGTCTGACGCAGCCAACCACCAAGCTGGCGAAGGTCTATTGCGTCGAGACCGAAGACGACATCGGCGCGAACTACGTCGAAAAATTTGCTGAAGGGTTTTATTTCGCGTTTGAAGACCTGACGACACAGCCCGCCGAGCTGACGATCCTGGACAGTCATCGCGCCCGGTTGAGCATCATCGAAGGGCGCTACCACCAGGTCAAACGCATGTTCGGCCACTTCAACAACAAGGTGACCCGGCTGCACCGCGAAAGCATGGGACCACTGGTGCTCGACTCCGCGCTGGCACCTGGACAATACAGGGCGCTGAGTGCCAGCGAAGTCGCGTTGATCTGAAACCTGCGTCACATTGCCTACCTGTCACGAAACCCGTGCAACGTGTCTCTGAGCACCCCGTTTTTTCGTCAGGAGACATGGAGATGAAGCCAGAAATCGCTGTGCTGGATATCCAGGGCCAGTTCCGGGTTTACACGGAGCTCTACCGCGCAGACGCCGCCGAGAAGACCATCATTCTGGTCAACGGCTCGCTCGCCACGACCACCTCCTTCGCCCAGACCGTGCGCAACTTGCATCCGCAATTCAACGTCGTGCTGTACGACCCGCCTTACGCCGGCAAATCAAAACCCCACAATGCCCATGAACGCCCCCTGACCAAAGAGCTTGAAGGCCAACTGCTGCTGGAGCTCATCGACCATTTCAACGCCGAACTCCTGATGTCGTTCTCATGGGGCGGCGCGGCGGCGCTGGTCGCCCTGGCCCACCGGCCCAAGCGCATCGAAAAGGCAGTCATCAGCTCGTTCTCCCCCGTCATCAGCGACCCTCTGCGCGACTACCTCGAGCGCGGCCGGCAACACTTCGGCACTTACAACCGCCATGGCGTCGGGGAGTTGCTCAATAGCACCTTGGGCAAACACCTGCCCTCGCTGTTCAAGCGCTACAACCACAAGCACGTCAGCTCGCTGGATGCGCATGAGTACGCGCAGATGCACCACCACATCGATCATGTGCTGGACGCGAGCAATCATCCGCAGATGAAAGCGGCCAAACGCATCAATGTGCCGGTGCTGTTCATGAACGGCGCGTGGGACGAATACACCTCGGCTGCCGACGCCCGGCACTTCGCCCACTACATTCGCGACTGCCATTTCAGCACCCTTCAGGATGCCGGGCACTTTCTGGACATGGAGAACAAGGCCGCGTGCCTGGCATCGAAAGAGGCGCTGCACGGGTTTCTGACGCCCACGCCTGAACCCCGCCGCGTTCATTACCAAACGGGTCAGTTGCAACAGGCATTTGCGGTGTGATTGGACTGGGAGATGCAAGAGCAGAAGACGGGGAAGGAATGGTCTGCTGCAGACCCTGATAAGCGTTATTGGGCAGCGAATCAGGGGTGGGCGAGATGGCATTGGCTCGGTGCGGCATATAACGCTTCAATTAACACGCAGCATCTGGTACAAAGTCAGCCGCGCCAAAGGCGTCGATTCAAAAGCGGGTATAGTTTAGTGGTAAAACGAAAGCTTCCCAAGCTTTAGTTGAGGGTTCGATTCCCTCTACCCGCTCCATCTCCCCCAGTGTTTACGGGCCTTCCAGCCGCCCTCCCCCTCTCTGAATCAACCTTGGTCCTTGCCCTCGATTTCAAAGACCGGGCCAGACCTCCCCCCTCTCAGGCACCGATTTCGTTACCGCTAATCCCCTGCTGCAAATCCGCACCACAGATTTCACGCCAGCTGCCGATACAGAGAAACCTGTCGCTCGAAATCCACACATCGACCGACGAAACCTCAAGGCAGTGACGATCATGCAACATATCCCCTTGGCAACCTTCGAATCCATTGGCTGCGCTGAATGTCGAAATCTTGAAGGTTTGGGATTCGACTTCACCATGGCTTTCCAGCCTATTTTCAACGTCATCACGGGCGCGCCTTTTGCTTATGAGGCGCTGGTACGTGGCGTCAATGGCGAGTCGGCTGCGTTCATTCTGGGTCAGGTCAACGACGGCAACCGATACCGTTTCGATCAGGCGTGCCGGGTCAGGGCCATTGAGCTCGCTACCCAGTTGGGCCTGCCTGCGATTCCAGACTGCAAGCTGAGTATCAACTTCCTGCCCAAGGCGGTGTACCGGGCGGAAACCTGCATTCGTGCAACCCTCGAAGCGTCCCGGACGTTCGACTTCCCGGTGGATCGGCTCATGTTCGAAGTCACAGAAGGCGAGCGCGTCGAAGACCCGAATCATCTCAAGTCGATTTTCGAAGAGTACGCGCGGCAAGGTTTTACCACCGCTATCGATGACTTCGGATCAGGTTATTCCGGCCTGAACATGCTGGCGATGTTTCAGCCACAGGTCCTGAAAATCGACATGGCGCTCACCCGTGACATCGACCGGGACACTGTACGTCAGGCGATTGTTGAAGGGATCGTGTTGGTGTCCAAGCGGCTTGGCATCACGGTCGTGGCCGAAGGCATCGAAACCCGCGAAGAGCGCGACGCCCTGTTGGATCTGGGTGTCGAGCTGATGCAGGGCTATCTGTTTGCCAAACCCATGGTGGGGCAATTGCAACCGATGCCGTTGGATCTGATCGCCGGCTCAGGCGTTGTCGAAGTGGCCTGATTCCCCAGGCAACCTTGACGTTGCAGGGGTTACAGGTCAGCTGTGAAAGCGATACGTCAATCCGCGGCGTGAGCGGCGGCCTGTTCGATCAACGCGGCCACCTCCTGCGGACGGGACTGGTACACCGAGTGACTGGCGCCTTTGATTTCGATGGTGTGGCTGTTGGCCCGCTTGGCGTACATGCGCTCAAGGTCCGGGTTGATGATCCGGTCTGCGCCGGCCACTGCGTACCAGCTCGGTTTGGTTTTCCACGCGGGCACGCCAGCGGGGGTGGTGAACACCGATGCTGCGGTCGGCTCCTGGGAAATGGCTTCGAACTCAGCCTGAGCCTTGGGCAGGTCAGCCGCGAAGTCCGCCGGGTATAACGCAGGGTCGAGGGACAGGAAGCCGTCAGCGGTTTTCTTCACCGCCTTGGTGGCGTTGGGGTAGAGCTTGCCGTTCTGCGCTTCGGTTTCCCCCTGATCCAGTGCATGGGCGGCGATGTACACCAAGCCCACGACGTGGGCGTCATTGCCGACATCCGTGATGATCGCGCCGCCGTAACTGTGGCCGACCAGGATCGTCGGGCCATCCTGCTGATCAACAATGCGCTTCACCGCCGTCACGTCATCGGTGAACGACGTCAGTGGGTGTTCAGCGATCGAGACGTTGTACCCGTCCTTGCGCAGGATCTCGTAAACCGGCTTCCAACCTGACCCATTCACAAAGGCCCCGTGCACCAGCACGATGTTTTTGACCGGTGCGGCTTGAGCAGCATCGGCATCACCCAGCGCCAAGGCGCCCGCCGTAAAAACGCTTAGCAGCAATGACGCGTTGATTCTGTTCATGGGGTGATTCCTCGGTGTGCATTTATGGTCGGGGCTCGAACGAAATGGCCGAAGCCTGGCCCCGCATTTCGCTGTGAACCATTGAATGCGCTGCACGTATCTGCGGTGTGTCAACGAGGGGGAGCTTTCAGTCAGTACGTATCGGCAAGGGGTCTGGATACACAGGCATACAAAGCTAGCGTTTCCTTGTGGGGCCGGCTTCAGCCGACAAGAGGCAAGTGTGTTCGCCATTGGTTTTGCAGCGTGGCGGCTGACGCTTTCCCGGCTAAAGCGGTCCCACAATGGAGTCCGCCGCCAGTCCCACTGAACGCACGCAATTCAAATGTGGGACTGGCTTCAGCCGGGAAGAGGCCCGTGAACGCCCCGCACCTCTCATCAGGTACTAGAAACCAGTCACCCACAAAAAAGCCCGGAAAACTCCGGGCTCGTTCATTCCATCAACGCTTACGCTGCAATGCTCGGCGACGACATGGACTTCTTGTATTCAGCCTTCATCGCTTCCATCTGCGCGCCAAGCTCTTCCAGCTGCTTCTTGCCCAGCAACTTTTCAGCCTGGGGGAACATCTCTTCCTCTTCTTCCTCGATGTGGTGCTCCAACAGCTCCTTGACCACTTTCACACGACCGGAAAACTCCGGGGTGGCAGGGTCGGTTTGCTTGAGGTCCGGCAGCACCAGGGCGTCAACAGTGCGGTGCTCTTCCTTGGCTTCGTAGTACATGATGTCCTGCTCTTTGCCGCCCGCCTCTTTAAACGCCGGATAGAGAATTTCTTCCTCGATCTTGGTGTGGATGGTGATTTCCATTTCCAGCTTGGCCAGCAAGTCCGTGCGCTTCTTAACGCCGCGCTCGGTCGACTCGCTCAGTTGGGTCAAAATGGCTTTTACGCGTTCATGGTCGGCTTTCAACAGTTCGATGGCGTTCATGTTGTTTCCTCTGGATCACGGTAAGCGGATCGATCTAAATGCCGATCCTGCAGGTTCGTGATGAGAGTTGCATCGACCGTGCCGATATAGCCAGATATCGAAAAGCCCGGTGAATCAAGCAGTTAGAAGAACAGGGAAAATGCGAAATCGTGCAGGCTGCATGAAACTTCGCAAATGGATAGTGCAGTTCACGAGTTGCTATCCGGCCGACTGAGCTCCGGCAACACCAGAGCTCAAATGGCGAGGAGTCGTGTCATTAATGCGCTTTGGCGGCAGGTGCTAACGCCGTCCGCTCTTGATAGGCCGGCAAGGAGGCTGCATAAGCCATGGCTTCTTCGCGCGTGGAGAACGAGCCTAATCGATCGTGGTGGGTGCAGACCCGCCAAGGCCCGTTGTTCACGTTGATCACATCGTAGCCGTTGAAGTGCGTCTTGCTGAGCATCGCGGTGTGCATGGTGATCTCCCCTCATTCAAGAGAGTGTTATGGGTGGTCGGATTAAACCTTACACCCGTCATTCACTCTATAGACGTTACCGAGACCAGCGGCACCCTCCTCAAATTGTTCGAAGCCGGTATGCCGCGTTGACAATGCCGACCTGGGTTTCTATAGGTCCCCTCCGTTCTGGCGTCCGGTCAGTACCTGCTCACCTGAAAGCGAAGCGAGATGATGGAATTCACGGATTTTGATGCCGAACTGGCCGACTGGAACACGCTGCAAGCCGCCAATCCCTGCTCGGGATTGCTGTTGGGCAACGGCGCCAGTCTTGCCGTGTGGAAGAACTTCGCCTACGACTCGCTGTTCGAGCTGGCGCAGACCACGCGCAACAAACCCTTGAGCGCCACCGAGCTGGCGCTGTTCAAATCCATGGAAACGGAGAATTTCGAGCCCGTACTCAGCGGCTTGAAAGTCGCGATGCGGGTCAACGCGGCGCTGACGATCGGTTCGTCATCGCCACGCAACCGCTATTTTGCGATCAAGGAAGCCCTGATTCATGGCATCCGCTCGGCCCACATTCCGTGGCGCCTGATGGAGGCGGCGACTATTGGCAAGATCAGCGAAGCCCTGAGCCCGTATCAGACGGTGTACTCCACCAACTACGACCTGCTGGCGTACTGGGCAGCGATGCATGGCGCGCAGCCGTTCGATGATCTGTTCGACGATGACGCTGTGTTCAACCTGCACCGCACCGACAGCCACGCCACGCGCATTTTGTACCTGCATGGCGGCATGCACCTGGTGAAGAACTTCGATGGCACGGCGCGCAAGTTGCTGTCTTCGGAGAGCACTCTGCTGGGCAGTTTCGCGATCAACTCGCTGGAGGATGTGCCGCTGTTTGTCTGCGAAGGCCGCAGTGACGACAAGATGAAGATCATCCGCGGTTCGGACTATCTGTCGTTTTGCCACGCTCAACTGGCGCAGCATCAGGGCGCGCTGTGCGTCTTCGGCCACTCGCTGGGCAAGCAGGATCGGCACATCCTCAACGCCATTCTCCAGGCCCGCCCGGAGCGTATCGCCATCTCGGTGCTGCCACGCAGTGACGCGTTCATCCAGCACCAGAAACGCCGCTACAGCGAATTGTTTGAAGGGCAGAACATCGAGCTGACATTCTTCAACGCCACCACCCACCCGCTGGGCGATCCGGCGCTTGCCGTGCCGGTGGCGCGATTGAAGGAAGCGTTGGAGTTGAAGAAGGGCTGAGGGTTAGCGCGGCGAGTGCTCATATTCCCAACCCCGACAGGCCAATGCCACGTGCTTGGGGATAAGTGCAGCACCGCTGCTGTAAGCAGTAATGGTTCGACGCGTAAAGCCCAGCTCGATGGCCGCTGCCGAGAGCGAAAGGTTGTTCTTTGCCATCCACTGTTTGAAGTCCCGCGTCGGCATGACTTCACCGGCCTGCTCCAGCGCGAGCCGGTGAAGCGTCGACGCAGACAGCTCGATATCATTCCCCCACGACACGTCGAACCCCCAATCACCCACAGTCACCTGACTGAACAGCGTTTCATTCTTCAGCGGCACCAGCGCTTCAAATTGGTCGATGTAGGCCGACAAATCAACGGTATGACGCTTGCCGTTGTTCCAGTCGAGGATCAACGAGCGGCTGTTCGCGACAGGTTGCGCAGCGACGATGCGTAATTTGCTGGTCATGTCTCAAGTCCTCCGATTCTGCTCATACCAGATACGCCACAAGTCCCGGGTATGATTCCTGGCCCACTGCAGCGCTTCTTTCAGCGCCTTCCCCTCAGCGCCCCTACCTAAGACCCTTAAACCGTCAATCTGCACGAGTGACTCCCCGTCAGGCGTCTGGACATGGAAATGGGGCGGGGCATGGTCGTCCGGATAGATTTTGATCTTCCAGTTGCGATTGTTATGTACGGTAGCCATGGCGGGATACTAGAGAAATTTTTTCCCCAGGACAAACTCTGCTGACAAAAACAAAAACCGGACCCTGCGAGGTCCGGTCTCCAGTCGCTCACCGCTTCGAATCTTCCCAGCCGCTGCCCTTTACTCGTTACCTTCCGACAACGCCCCCACCACCACTGCCCCACTCTGACTGTGTTTGCTTACGCTGGTGGCGACCGATTCGGTGGTCAGGCGCATGCTGCTGAGGGCGGCAAGCCGATCACTGCTTGTGGTGTGGACAACGCTGCCTGACCATTGAGCGGCCACCGTCGCCAGCCATGCGAAAAGGAATACCACGACACCCTGCAACGCCCATTTTCCGATACCCGACACGATGGTTCTCCTGGCTGAATTCGACGGCATCAATTTGACCTTCAACTGTTGCAGGAACGTTGCATTCAACTTCTGCACCAACATTCAGGGGGATTCATTCACCCACCGGAAAATCCTCGAAAACGGCGTTTCCCCCCTTGCCCCCCCGTTCATAATTCCCGGCTGAAGCCGGTCCCACAAAAGCGTCGCGGTCGGTTAGTAGGACCGGCTTCAGCCGGGAAGCTTTTGAAGTGTACGGACGATTCAGCGCGCATCTGTAAAGGGTCGCCACCCAGGTTCTGTGGCTGAATACCCGTGCGTTTCGCACCCACAAGAACAAGGCAAGACCCTCTATGTCCTCTCGTGAAAACACCGGCATGGCCCTCGGACTGATCGGCGTGGTGATCTTCAGTCTGACGCTGCCCATGACCCGCATCGTGGTGCAGGAGATTCATCCCTTGCTCAACGGGCTGGGCCGCGCCTTGTTTGCGGCGGTGCCGGCGGCGGTGTTGCTGCTGTGGCGCAGGGAAAAATGGCCGACCCGGGCTCAGTTCAAGGCCTTGATGGTGGTCGCGCTTGGGGTGATCGTCGGGTTCCCGGTGCTCTCGGCCTGGGCCATGAAAACCCTGCCTGCCTCCCACGGCGCACTGGTCAATGGCCTGCAACCGCTGCTGGTCGCCATCTACGCCGCATGGCTTTCCCACGAGCGCCCGTCCAAAGCCTTCTGGGCTTGCGCGGCCATGGGCAGCGTTCTGGTGCTGGGTTACGCGCTGATCAGCGGCGCGGGCAATCTTCAGGCCGGTGATGTGCTGATGGTCGCCGCGGTGGCGATTGGCGGGCTGGGTTATGCCGAAGGTGGCCGCCTGGCCAGGGAGATGGGTGGCTGGCAGGTGATCTGCTGGGCGTTGGTGATTTCAATCCCGGTGTTGGTCCTGCCCGTCAGCTACCTGGCGTGGCAGCACCAGGGCCCGATCTCGCCCGGCACCTGGTGGGCCTTCGGCTACGTGTCGCTGTTCTCGCAATTTATCGGATTCTTCGCCTGGTACGCCGGGCTGGCCATGGGCGGCATCGCGCGGGTCAGCCAGATTCAGTTGGTGCAGCTGTTCTTCACCATGGCCTTCTCGGCGCTGTTTTTCGGCGAGCACATTGACCCGACAACCTGGATCTTCGCCGCCGGTGTCGTGGTCGTGCTGGCCATCGGGCGCAAAACGGCTGTGATTGCACCCAAGCCCGTCGCCGCCGCTCGCATTTAACCGAGCAGGCCATCCGCCTGGAGCAAGCGCTCCAGGCACTGCTCCTGAATCCCGTAGAACACTTTCAGCTCCTGAATCTTCGCCAGCAATTCGGCAGAGTCCGGCGGGGTGGCGCGCTTGACCGCCAGGATCATCTTGTTCTTGTTGGTGTGCTCCAGCGAGATGAATTCGAAAACCTTGGTTTCATAGCCGCAGGCTTCCAGCAGCAGCGCGCGCAAGGCATCGGTGACCATCTCGGCCTGCTGGCCCATGTGCAAACCGTATTGCAGCATCGGCTTGAGCAGCGTCGGGCTCTGGATCTGCAGGCGGATCTGTTTGTGGCAGCACGGCGAGCACATGATGATCGAGGCGCCCGAGCGGATGCCGGTGTGAATCGCGTAATCTGTGGCGATGTCGCAGGCGTGCAAGGCGATCATCACGTCCAGTTCGCTGGGCGCCACCGAGCGCACGTCACCGCACTTGAACACCAGCCCCGGATGCTCGAGCCGCGCGGCAGCGTTGTTGCACAGCGAGACCATGTCTTCGCGCAGCTCGACGCCAGTGACGTTACCTTCGGCCTGCAAGGTGTTGCGCAGGTAATCGTGGATGGCGAAGGTCAGGTAGCCCTTGCCCGAGCCGAAATCCGCAACCGTCACGGGCCTATCCAGCTTGATCGGCGAGGTCGCCAGCGCGTGGGAAAACACTTCGATGAACTTGTTGATCTGCTTCCACTTGCGCGACATCGCCGGGATCAGCTCGTGCTGCTTGTTGGTCACGCCCAAATCGGTCAGGAATGGCCGGCTCAGTTCCAGATAACGTTTTTTCTCGCGGTCATGCTCGGCGGTTGGGGCTTCGCGTTCTTGCTGGGCCTTGTTGCGGAACAGCGTGGTTTTGCCCTTCTTGCTGAATTCCAGCTGCACTTCATCGGTGAGCGACAGCAGATGAGCGTTCTTGAACGACGCGGGCAGCAGGCTGGCAATCAGCGTCTGCGCCTCGGCCAAGGGGTGATTCTTGGTGATGTCGCGGGTCTTGTAGCGGTAGACGAAGGACAGGCAAGGCTGATCCTTCACCGTGACGGGCTTGATGATGACCCGCTGCAATTCCGCTTCACTTCCGACGTACTTGGCCAGCACCAGTTTGATCAGCGAATTTTGCGTCAGGCAGGTGTCCAGCAAACTCAGGAACTGAGCGCGGTGGTCCTGCGCAGGAACAGTGGCGGGTGCGGTAACGGACATCGGAAAGCGCCTCGGGAGCGGAAATGCGAGGCGCTATTTTAGGCGGGTCGTGAGGAGTAGGTGCAATTAAATGACGCGGCGCGTCAGAAGAGGCATTCCCACGCGCAGCGCGGGAACGATCATATCGGCAGCCGCGAGGCTCTACTCCAATACCACCAACCGATTCGGCAACTCGTTGCGCGCCTGGGTCACGGGCACTTGCTCGCTCAGCACATCGCCGCACGAACGGATGCACCCGACAAATCCCTCCAGAATCCGGCCATCCTTCACCTGCCGGGTAAAGGTCTCGACCATCGCGCGCCAGACTTCGTTATCGACGCGTCGGGCGATGCCATCGTCGACGATGATTTCGACGTAGCGCTCGGCCTCGCTGACGAAAATCAGCACGCCGGTGCCATGAGTGGTGGCATGAAGATTCTGTTCGAGAAACTGCCGACGGGCGAGATTACCCGCCCGCCAGTGCCGCACGCGAACAGGCACCAGCCGCGTAGTGACGCCAGGCAACCGGCACAGCAGCGCCACCACAATGAACGTGATGACCTGCACCAGCAGCAGATGATTAGCGTTGAGCCAGCCGGTCAGCAGGTTGATCAGCCCCGGCACGAGCAGCGCGATGACCCCGGCCCAGATCAGCGGTACGTAGGTGTAGTCGTCTGCACTGCTTGCCAGCACCGTCACCAGTTCCGCGTCGGTCTGACGCTCGACGGTTTCGATGGCGTGGGCAACCCGCTGCTGTTCGTCTTTATTGAGCAATGTCATGCACCTAAACCCTTCCTGAGCGAACGACTACCAGCCACCGGAGGCACCGCCCCCGCCAAAACCACCACCGCCACCGCGCATACCGCCCGAGCCAGAGCCCCCGGAACCAAAGCCGCCTGAGCCGCCCAAGCCGCCGGAACCGAGACCGCCAAAGCCGCCCCCGGAGCCGATGGACCGGCCGCGCCCGGAACGTGCGCTGATGTAACTGATGACCACGAACAGCACCAGAAACAGCAAGGTCACTTTCCAGTCGACGCCTTCGTTCTCGCTCGCCGCTGCGCTGCCGGTGGCACCGACTGCGGGTTCGGCGAGGGGATCGCCGCCGAGTACCTGGACCATCGCCTCGGTGCCTTTGGTGATACCGCCGACGAAATCGCCCTGGCGGAACGCCGGCGTGATGATCTGATTGATGATCACCGATGACTGCGCATCCGTCAGACGATCTTCCAGGCCGTAACCCACTTCGATGCGCACCTTGCGCTCGTCCCGGGCGACCACCAACAGAGCGCCGTTGTCCTTGCCCTTCTGGCCGATGCCCCAGTGACGACCTAGCTGATAGCCGTAGTCCTCAATGGTCGAGCCCTGCAGGTCAGGCAGCGTGACCACCACCACTTGCTCGGTGGTCAGTTCTTCGTGCGCGCGCAGCATCTGTTCGAGATGCTCTTTGCTCGGGCCATCGATCATCCCGGCGGTGTCGACGACCCGCCCCGTCAGCGGCGGAAACGTGAGGTCGGCTTGCGCCCACTGGGCAAACACACCCACCGACATCGCCAGCAACGCGACCACTACTCCCCGGCGCGCGCGTCCCATCAGAACTTCACTTGTGGCGCTTTGTCAGCGTCAGCGGCAGTGGCTTCGAAGTTCGGACGCACCGGCAGATCGCTGTACATCACGGTATGCCACAGACGGCCCGGGAAGGTGCGGATCTCGGTGTTGTAACGCTCTACCGCCGTGATGAAGTCGCGACGGGCCACCGCGATACGGTTTTCCGTGCCTTCAAGCTGGGATTGCAGCGCGAGGAAGTTCTGGTTGGATTTGAGGTCCGGATACCGCTCCGAGACCACCATCAAACGGCTCAATGCACCGGTCAGCTGACCCTGCGCATCCTGGAACTGCTTTAGCTTGGCCGGGTCGTTCAGCGTGCTGGCATCCACCTGAATCGAAGTGGCCTTGGCCCGCGCTTCGACAACGGCGGTCAGCGTATCCTGCTCTTGCTTGGCGTAGCCCTTCACCGTTTCCACGAGGTTGGGGATCAGGTCGGCGCGGCGCTGATACTGGTTCTGCACTTGAGCCCAGGCGGCCTTCACCTGCTCGTCGTAGGTCGGAATGTTGTTGATCCCGCAGCCGGACAACAGGGTCGTCAGCAGCATCATCAACGCCAGTGACAATTTGTAACGACTGCCCCGGCTGTGGTCATAACGCTCTGTTTGCATGGCGTGCGTGCTCCCTGTACTCATCAATAATTAGTCCTGTCAGTCATGACTTTAGCCAAACCGGACGATCCCCGGCATAATCCCGGCCCATCACGTTGTCAGGGCTCTGGATTGCCGGGCCACAATCAGATAAAACTCGTTGCGCTACTGATGCTCATATGAGACAGGAGTTCAGCGACGTTGCCGTCCTGATGACAATAAAAACCAAAGGTTCGACACCTATAACAATGGCTGACCGGTATTACGCGCGAGTTGCCGGCAACGCCTTGAGAAAACCATTCATGAATAAGCTGTGTTTCCTGAGTCTCGTCATCGGCCTGGTCAGTCAGGCCGCCTGGGCCGAAAACGCCACCACCGGCGTCGGGGCGCCCTCTACCCTGCAAGCCAAGAATGCCTTCATCGCCAATCTGATGAAGCAAATGACCCTCGACGAGAAGATCGGTCAGCTGCGCCTGATCAGCATCGGCCCGGAGATGCCGAAGCCGGAAATCCTCAAGGAAATCACCGCAGGCCGCATCGGCGGCACGTTCAACTCTGTCGTGCTGCCGGACAACCGCGCCATGCAGGATGCCGCCGGTCACAGCCGCAACAAGATCCCGATGTTCTTCGCCTTCGACGTTGTCCACGGCCAGCGCACGGTATTCCCGATCAGCCTGGGCCTGGCGTCCAGCTGGGACATGAACGCCATCACCCGCACCGGTCGCGTGTCGGCGATCGAAGCAGCCGCCGACGGCGTCGACATGACCTTCGCGCCGATGGTCGATATCACCCGCGACGCGCGCTGGGGCCGCAGCTCCGAAGGCTTCGGCGAAGACACTTATCTGGTGTCGCGTATCTCCGCCACCATGACCCGCGCATTCCAGGGCACCAGCATGCAGGCGCCCAACAGCATCATGGCGGTGGTCAAACACTTCGCCCTGTATGGCGCCGTCGAGGGCGGTCGTGACTACAACACCGTCGACATGAGCCCGGTGCGCATGCAGCAGGACTATCTGCCACCGTATCGCGCATCGATTGATGCCGGCGCAGGCGGCGTGATGATCGCGCTCAACTCCATCAATGGCGTGCCTTCCACGTCCAACGCCTGGCTGCTGCAAGACGTGCTGCGCAGGGATTGGGGGTTCAAGGGCGTGACCGTCAGCGACCACGGCGCAATCAAGGAGCTGATCGACCACGGCGTGGCGAAAGACTTCCGCGAAGCCGCCAAACTGGCGATCAAGGCCGGCGTCGACCTGAGCATGAACGACAAGGCCTACGGCGAAGAACTGCCGGGCCTGGTGAAGAGCGGCGAAGTGTCGGAGAAAGAAGTCGATAACGCTGTGCGTGAAGTGCTTGGCGCCAAGTGGGAAATGGGCCTGTTCGCCAACCCGTACCTGCGCATCGGCGCGGCAGTGGACGACCCGGCCGACCGTAACGCCGAAAACCGTTTGCACCGTGCCGAAGCCCGCGACGTCGCGCGCAAGAGTATCGTGCTGTTGAAGAACCAGAACGACACCCTGCCGCTGAAAAAGCAGGGCACTATCGCCGTGATCGGTCCGTTGGCCAAAAGCTCGATGGACATGCTGGGCAGTTGGTCGGCGGCCGGTCTGGCGCGTCAGACCGTCAACGCCTACGACGGTATCGCGGCGGCAGTCGGCGACAAGGCCAAGCTGGTTTATGCGCTGGGCTCCAACGTTACCGACAACCAGCACGCCATTACCTACTTGAACAAGATGGACGACCAGATCGCCATCGATCCGCGTCCCGAGCAGGAGATGATCGACGAAGCGGTCAAGGCCGCGCAGCAGGCTGACGTCGTCGTGGCGGTGGTCGGTGAGTCGCGCAACATGTCCCACGAAGCGGCGAGCCGGGTCGACCTGGTGATCCCGGGCCGTCAACGTGAGCTGATCCGCGCGCTCAAGGCCACGGGCAAACCGCTGGTGCTGGTGCTGATGAATGGCCGGCCGCTGGCGCTGGGTGAAGAAAACGAACTCGCCGACGCCATGGTGGAAAGCTGGTTCCTCGGCACCGAGGGCGGCAATGCCCTGGCTGACGTGCTGTTCGGCGACTACAACCCGTCCGGCAAACTGCCGATGACCTTCCCGCGCTCCGTGGGCCAGGTCCCGGCGTACTACAACCACCTGAACACCGGTCGCCCGTACCGCCCGAACGACTCGAACTACACCTCGAACTATTTCGAAGAGCCGACCAGCCCGCTGTTCCCGTTCGGTTACGGCCTGAGCTACACCCAGTTCAGCGTGTCGGACATCACCCTGTCGATCAATAAGATGACCCGCAAGGACAAGCTGACCGCCAGCGTCATGGTCAAGAACACCGGCAAGGTCGCCGGTGAGACCGTGGTTCAGCTGTACCTGCGCGACGTCGCCGCGTCTATCAGCCGCCCGGTGAAGGAGCTGAAGAACTTCCAGAAAGTCATGCTGAAGCCGGGTGAAGAGAAGTCCGTGAGCTTTACCCTGACCGAAGAAGACCTGAAGTTCTTCAACCCGTCGCTGAAGTACGCGGCCGAGGCTGGCGAGTTCAAGCTGATGATCGGCCTGGATTCGGAGAACGTGAAAGAGACGACGTTTAACTTGCTGTAAGGCAGGAATCCGGGGCGAATGCGCCAGCCACTGAAAGGAGGTCATGCCCATGCCCCGTTCCGTCCGCCTTGTGCTCTATGTGTTGCTGATCCTCGCCGGTGCCGTCATTGCGGCGACGCTGGCGATGCATCAGGCTCAGCGCCATGCCCTGGAAGATGACGCTGAACAATCCAGGGATCGGCTGGCGCTCTATGCCAATACGCTGCAAACCCTGATCGAGCGCTATCGGGCACTGCCGGCCGTTCTGGCCCTTGATCCGCAACTGCGGGGGGCGCTGAGCGGGCCGGTTAGCGCCGACACCACCCAGGCGCTCAATCTTAAACTAGAGCAGATCAACGGCGCTGCCCAATCCTCTACCCTTGAACTGCTCGACCGCAACGGCCTTGCCGTCGGCGCCAGCAACTGGCGTCTGCCGAGCAGTTATGTGGGCCACAACTACGGCTTCCGCCCCTACTTCACGCAAACCCGCGCCACCGGTGTCGGGCGTTTTTATGCCGTCGGCGTGACCAGCGGCATTCCGGGTTACTTCCTGTCGAACGCCGTACGGGACGAGGCCGGGCAGTTCATTGGGGCCATGGTGGTCAAGCTGGAGTTTCCGGATCTGGAGCACACCTGGGCGCAAAACGATGACCTGCTGCTGGTCAGTGACGCGAAGGGCATCGTCTTCATCGCCAATCAGCCGGGCTGGCGGTACCGCGCTTTACACCCGCTGACCGAGCAGGACCACGCAGAGCTGGCGAGAACGCGTCAGTACGACAAGCAGCCGCTGACGCCCTTGCATCAGGCGCCGCTGCGAACGTTCGGCGAGAACAGCCATCTCAGCCGCGTCGACGCCCCCAACGAGCAGGCCGATTTTTTGTGGCAGTCGATGCCGTTGCCGACCGAGGGCTGGACCTTGCACCTGCTGCGCAAACCCCAGACTGCCAGTGAAGATGTGCGCAATGCGGGTCTGGCGGCAGCAGGCATCTGGCTGACGCTGGTGTTCCTCGGGTTGTTTCTGTATCAGCGCTGGCGCCTCGGCCGGGTCCGCCAGCGCAGTCGCGAAGAGCTTGAACGTTTGGTTGAAGAACGCACGCGGGATCTGCACACGGCGCAGGACGGTCTGGTGCAGTCGACCAAACTGGCGGCGCTCGGTCAGATGTCCGCCGCCCTCGCCCACGAAATCAACCAGCCGCTGACGGCGCAGCGCATGCAACTCGCGACCCTGCGCCTGCTGCTGGAGCATGGCCGCGTCGACGATGCGCACAAAGCGTTGGGCCTGCTGGATCAGCAACTGACGCGCATGGCCGCGCTCACCGGCCACCTGAAAACCTTTGCCCGCAAAAGCCCCAGCGGCCTGCGCGAACGCCTTGATCTGGCCACCGTTGTCGACCAGGCGCTGCTGTTGCTGGACGCACGTATTCGGGAAGAACGTGTCAGTTGCGTGCTCGACCTGACGCGTCCGGCGTGGGTGCGCGGCGACGCGATTCGGCTTGAACAGGTGCTGATCAACCTGATGCGCAACGCCCTGGACGCGATGGGCGATAAACCCCTCAAGCGCCTGGAGATCCGCATCGACGCAACCGGCGAACACTGGTGCCTTTCCGTCATCGACAGTGGCGGCGGAATTGCCCACGAACACCTGGCCAACGTCTTCGATCCGTTTTTCACCACCAAGCCGGTGGGCGACGGCCTGGGGCTGGGGCTCGCGGTTTCGTTTGCCATCGTGCATGAGCTGGGCGGCCGGCTCAGCGCCGAAAACGTCAACAACGGCGCGCGGTTTTTCTTCTATCTGACCCAGGCCCCGGAGGCCGACGCCCCATGCTGAACGCGGTAATCGTGGTGGACGACGAGGCGCCTATTCGCGAAGCGGTGCAGCAATGGCTCACGCTGTCCGGGTTCGAGGTGCGCCTGTTCAGCCGTGCTGAGGAATGCCTGGCGCAGCTGCCGGATCACTTCCCCGGCGTCATCCTCAGCGATGTGCGCATGCCCGGCATGGATGGTTTGCAATTGCTGGCAGCGTTGCAGCTGCGAGACCGTGATTTGCCGGTGATATTGCTGACCGGCCACGGTGACGTGCCCATGGCCGTGGACGCCATGCGCGACGGCGCCTATGACTTTCTCGAGAAGCCGTTCAGCCCCGAAACCCTGCTCGGCAGTTTGCGGCGGGCACTGGAGAAGCGCGCGCTGGTGCTGGAAAACCGCGCGTTGCACGAGCGCGCGGATAACCGCTCGCGTCTCGATGCGACGCTGCTGGGCATGTCGCCGACGATGCAGACTTTAAGGCGGCAGGTGCTGGACCTCTCGCAACTGCCGGTCAATGTGCTGATTCGCGGCGAGACCGGCAGCGGCAAGGAAATGGTCGCGCGTTGCCTGCACGACTTCGGTCCGCGGGCCGACAAACCTTTCGTTGCGGTCAACTGCGCGGCGATCCCGGAGCAGCTGTTCGAAGCCGAGTTGTTCGGACACGAAAGCGGCGCGTTCACCGGCGCTCAGGGCAAGCGAATCGGCAAGCTGGAGTACGCCCACGGCGGCACGGTGTTCCTTGACGAAATCGAAAGCATGCCGCTGGCGCAGCAGGTCAAGCTGCTGCGGGTGATTCAGGAACGGCGAATCGAGCGCCTGGGTTCGAACCAGAGCATCGATATTGATGTGCGCATCATTGCCGCGACCAAGCCTGACCTGTTGGACGAAGCAAGGGCCGGGCGTTTCCGCGAGGACCTGGCGTATCGGCTGAATATCGCGGAATTGCGCCTTCCGCCGCTGCGCGAGCGGCGAGAAGACATCCCGATGCTGTTCAGCCATTTCTCGCGAAATGCGGCAGAGCGCCTGGGTCGCAGGGCGCCGGTTTTGAGCGGTGAACAGCTGAGCCATCTGCTCAGCCACGACTGGCCAGGGAACGTGCGCGAGCTGGCGAATGCGGCCGAGCGCCAGGTCCTGGGGCTGGACGGTCCCGCTGCGGAAGGCAGCACGGTAGGTCAGTCTCTCGTGGAGCAGCAAGAAGCGTTCGAAGCCCATTGCATTCGTTCGGCGTTGCGACGGCATAGAGGCGACATCAAAGCGGCCATGCACGAACTGCAACTGCCCCGCCGCACGTTGAATGAAAAGATGCAGCGGCACGGCTTGGTGCGCGAGGACTTTCTGGTCGAAGGTAATACACAGAGTTGAGCTGACCGGATGTAATCTGTGTAGGACCGGCTTCAGCCGGGAACAGCTTTCTGGCAATGAGCGGATTTTCGCTCACGGGTTTCAGACAACAAGCGGATTTCCGCTTACCCTCGCCGCGATAACCCCTCTATTTCGGGCCTTTCAGCCTTTGGCACAGCTCCTGCTATCACTGTTGTCAGACCGCCTCGATGCGTTCCTTCTAACAACAATGACTTGCAGGAAATCCCATGGCCATCCCCAATTCTGCCTCCCACGGAACGGCTGCCACGCCAGCCGCCGAGAAAACCACCGGAAGTCGCCTGAAATCCATTTTCAGCGGTTCGGTCGGCAACATGGTTGAGTGGTACGACTGGTACGTCTACGCCGCCTTCTCCCTCTACTTCGCCAAAGTCTTCTTCCCCAAGGGCGACACCACCGCCCAGCTCCTCAACACCGCCGCGATCTTCGCCGTGGGCTTCTTGATGCGCCCTATCGGCGGCTGGCTGATGGGCCTCTATGCAGATCGCAAAGGCCGCAAGGCCGCACTGATGGCGTCGGTGCTGCTGATGTGTTTCGGTTCGCTGATCATCGCCCTCACCCCCGGTTACGAAACCATCGGCGTCGGCGCCCCAATCATGCTGGTGTTCGCCCGTCTGTTGCAGGGCCTGTCGGTCGGTGGCGAATACGGCACCTCGGCGACCTATCTCAGCGAGATGGCGACCAAGGAGCGCCGGGGCTTCTTCTCAAGCTTTCAGTACGTGACGCTGATCTCCGGCCAGCTCATCGCGCTGGCGGTGCTGATCGTGCTGCAACAAACGCTGACCACTGAACAGCTGCACGCGTGGGGCTGGCGCATCCCGTTTGCCATCGGCGCATTGTGCGCGGTGGTGGCGCTGTTCCTGCGTCGCGGCATGGAAGAGACCGAGTCGTTCAACCGCAAGAAGGACAAACCCAAAGAAAGCCTCATGCGTACACTGATGCGCCATCCGAAAGAGCTGATGACCGTGGTCGGCCTGACCATGGGTGGCACGCTGGCCTTCTATACCTACACGACCTACATGCAGAAGTATCTGGTGAACACGGTGGGCATGAGCATCACCGATTCGACGACGATTTCTGCCGCCACGCTTTTCCTGTTCATGCTGTTGCAGCCGGTGATCGGCGCGCTGTCTGACAAGATTGGTCGCCGCCCGATCCTGATTGCCTTTGGCGTGCTGGGCACCTTGTGTACCGTGCCAATCCTCACCACCCTCCACACCATCCAAAGCTGGTGGGGTGCATTCTTCCTGATCATGGCCGCGCTGATCATCGTCAGCGGGTACACCTCGATCAACGCCGTGGTGAAAGCCGAACTGTTCCCGACCGAGATCCGCGCCCTGGGCGTCGGCCTGCCGTACGCACTGACGGTGTCGATCTTCGGCGGTACGGCCGAATACATCGCGCTGTGGTTCAAGAGCATCGGCATGGAGACGGGTTACTACTGGTACGTCACCGCCTGCATCGCGGTGTCGCTGCTGGTGTATGTGTTCATGAAGGACACCCGCAAGCACTCACGGATCGAAACCGATTGATTTGACCCGGCTGCGAGCCGCTTCGACCAGCGCTTCAAGACAGAAAAACAAGGGCAGCTCACTCACGTGAGCTGCCCTTTTGCGCTTCAAGGCGCCGCTAAGTGCATGAATAACACTCGCTTTTGGCAGTATCAATTTCAGCGATGATCGCTACCAATGCGATTGACTTCTTAATAATTCTGAGGCGAGTAAAGTTCACTCCATACCGAGTTACCCACTAATTAAATCGATCTGGAGCAACTATCATGAAAACTAACAAACTGATTTTCGGCCTCGCTTTCTCCATTCTTGCAAGCAGCGCCTTTGCACTTCCATCCGTTGATGCGCACCACGCTGTTAATGCTGCGGTTGTTGCAGAAAACGGCTCGTCCCACACTAACATCGGGCGCGTTGCTGCTGACGGTTCGGACCACGTCGGTGCCAATCGCCTCGCTGCTGACGGTGCCGACCACGTAGGTGCCAATCGCCTCGCTGCTGACGGTGCCGACCACGTAGGTGCCAACCGCCTCGCTGCTGACGGTGCCGATCACGTAGGTGCCAACCGCCTCGCTGCTGACGGTGCCGACCATGTAGGTGCCAACCGCCTCGCTGCTGACGGCTCGGATCATGTTGGTGCAAATCGCCTGAGCTGATTCACCCCTGTCGTTCTCTCAGCCCGGCTTTATGCCGGGCTTAATTTTTCTCCGCTCCAAAACCTGAAACCCCTGTTGTGACTGGGCGCATGGCGGATTCTTGCCAGTAACGAAGAAGGCGCACTGGCCGCGATTCCATTCGCTGTCATCCCCCGGCCTCTTCTCGACCCTAATGCGCTAGCAATATTCGCCCCCTGCGTCAACAGGCAAATTCGCCGTCGCTCGCGAAAATTGCCCCATCCCAGCGCAAATCTCTCTCCAACGCTTTAAAACCGGGCATTCCAGCCAACTATCATTTTTAGCGATGGTCGATAGCAATAGCGTTAACTTCAACTTAATCTGCCCGCGCGTAACATTGGCTCCATTCCCAAGTTGAAAAAATTATTGAACTTACTGGAGCAACACTCATGAAAACTTCAAACATTATCATTGGTCTTAGTCTGTCAATTCTGGCATCGAGCGCATTTGCTCTGCCTGTGTCCGAACAGCACTCTGCATTTAACGGCACTGTAGTAGCAGAAGGCGGTTCTTCTCATACAAACGCATCGCACACCGGTTCTTACCGTCAGGCCTCCGACGGTTCTGACCATGTTGGCGCCAATCGTCTCGCCGCTGACGGCGCTGACCACGTGGGTGCCAATCGCCAGGCCGCAGATGGTGCTGATCACGTCGGCGCCAATCGTCTGGCCGCAGACGGCGCTGATCACGTCGGTGCCAACCGCGTCAGCTAAGTTGCCCGCATCACGTTGACTGCTTCACGTCCAACCGATTCATGTTCCAACCGCTTCATGTTCCACCTCCTGAACTCCCTTTGTAGCCCGACGCGTGTCGGGCTTTTTTTTGTCCGGGGTTTGGAGGCTGCTGGAATCCTCATTCAATGCCTTGCACTATGTCGGCCCGCACACCGTGCACGCGCACACCGTGGCCGATACGCCGGCACAACACTATTCAGGAACACACCATGTCAGACGATATTCATTTCTACGAACCGTCCAAGGGTCACGGACTGCCCCACGACCCGTTCAACGCCATCGTGGGCCCACGCCCGATAGGCTGGATCTCGTCCCAGGACGCAGAAGGCAAGCTGAACCTGGCGCCCTACAGTTTCTTCAACGCCTTCAACTATGTGCCGCCGATCATCGGGTTCTGCAGCATCGGCCGCAAAGACAGCCTGAACAATATCGAACAGACCGGCGAATTCGTCTGGAACCTTGCCACGCGCAGCCTGGCCGAGCAGATGAACATGAGTTGCGCGGCAGTGCCGGCGGACGTGAGCGAGTTCGAACTCGCGGGCCTGACGGCAGAACCGTCGCGCATCGTTTCCGTCCCGAGGGTCAAAGAGACGCCGGTTTCGTTCGAATGCAAAGTGACGCAGATCATCCAGCTGCAACGCGCCGACAAGGAAGTCGTGCCGAGCTGGCTGATTCTGGGGGAAGTGGTGGCCGTGCACATTGCCAAGCGGCTGCTGAAGGAAGGTGTGTATGACACCGCAGCCGGCGAGCCCATCCTCCGCGGCGGCGGCCCGGCCGACTATTTTCAGCTGAGCGCAGAGTCGCTGTTCAAGATGTACCGGCCGAAAGTCTGATCAATCCCGGGCGAATACCAGTTCGCCCTCTTGCGTGACGTCGGCGAGCCGCTCCAGCTCTTTCACAGCGGCGTCGTCAGCGGCGAGCGCGGTAGGGAATTTCTGCTCGGCCAGCACGCGGTGAAAAGTCGGCGCGCCGCCCATGACCCTGGCCTTGACGGCAATGGCGGCGCTGTAGCCGTTGTCACCGGGAACGGCTGCAGAAACGGCTTCGTGATGCTGGAATTCTTTGCGTGCCATGGTTCGACGCCTTGCCTTGAAAATGAGGCCGGGATTTTAAACGCAGGCGTTCTAACTCTCGAAAGGTTTTCTTTGCAGGCCCTTATAGGCTGAGCCAAGTGAGCACCAGCACTGAACCCACTAGCCCGCCAGGCGAGCATCCACAGAGACATGAGCCATCTGTGCCTGAACCGTCGTCACGGTGGCAAACGTTTGAAAATCCAGGCTCGTCACCAGCATCTCGGTCACCAGTTCGGAAAAAAGGTTGAGCTCGGGGGCGGCGAACCAGTCGTTCATCGCGGAGGGATCGGCCCAGGTGCCGGTGATGACCCATAGATCTTCGTCGGTCAGGGATTTCTGCAGCGCAAAGTGCAGGCAACCCGACGCCGCAGCGGACGGGCTGATCAGGCTGCTCAAGCGGGCGCCCAGTTGCGTACTGTGTCCGGGGCGGGCGCGGACGGAGACCCAATGGCTCACGACTGAAGTGTTTGGCATGCTCGGCGCTCCTTCTTTTTTGCGTGCGTGTCTTTAGCGGACGAGCCGTGCTCCGGGACCGTGTATCCGGGAAGCAGGCTGCGGCTGAAAGTGAAGGTTAGGGGCGAAAGCACGCCCAACGGTAGCCGATTACTGCCCCGTTATTGCCTGATTCTGCGCTGACAGATGCATAGCAAGAGCCAACCTCGATACTGCGCCACGTGATTACCATGGACTTTCGAGCAATGATCTCAATCGAACAGGGCCCTTTCATGGCAACGCAACACCTCGGTAACAGAATCAGGCAAGCATCCGGCAGGATTCGCCTAACGCTTGCGCTTGCCCAAAAATAAGCTGTGCTGCATCAATGCCCTGTCAGAGGAATTCCCCCATGTCGCTATCCGCTCTTGCGCCGTCCGCCCCGGATGCTCGACCTGTTGCCGAGCTGAGTGCGCAGATGACGCAACAGCGCGCCGAGCTGGCAGAACTGATCCGCCGGCATGCCCCCGCCGATGGCAGTTTCCAGACGGTGATCAAGTCGCTGTTCATGGTTCGCCACGATCGGCCGTCGCAATCGGTGCCCGGCTTGGTACAACCGGCGCTGTGCATCATGGCTCAGGGCCGCAAGGACGTGACGCTGGGCGGCGAGCTGTACACCTACGACCCGCTCAATTACCTGGTGCTGTCGGTGGCGTTGCCCATCAGCGGCAAAGTGATTTACGCGACGCCGGAAGAACCGCATCTGGCCCTGCGCCTGGAAATCGACCCGGTGGAAATCAACGCGCTGATCGCCGAAGCCGGTCCGATGAGCGTGCCGACGCGTCACAGCGGGCGCGGCATGTACGTCGAGCGGATCGACTCACACCTGCTCGACGCCGTCATCCGCCTGATCCGCCTGCTGGACACGCCGAAAGACATTCCCATGCTCGCACCGCTGATCAATCGGGAGATTCTTTACCGACTCCTGCGTGGGAGCGAAGGGCACCGGCTGTACGAAATCGCCATCTCCAACTGCCAGACCCATCGCGTCACCCAAGCGATCAAATGGCTCAACGACCATTTCCAGGAGCCGCTGCGGATTGAAGATCTGGCGAAGGAGGTGAACCTGAGCGTCTCGACGCTGCACCACCGTTTCAAGTCCGTCACCGCCATGAGCCCGCTGCAATACCAGAAACAGCTGCGACTGCAGGAGGCCCGGCGATTGATGCTGGCGGACGGCCTGGAAGCGTCGGCCGCCGGTTACCGGGTCGGCTACGAAAGCGCTTCGCAGTTCAGCCGCGAGTACAGCCGCCTGTTCGGCGCGCCACCGTTGCGGGACCTGGCACGCCTGCGCAGCACGGTCTGAAACGCGCCGGCCGGTTAATGTAGAACATCAGCCGAGGCTGCTCATCCAGCGCTTTTGGTCGACTTCGATCAAGGTCGGGCCGTCACGCTGGCCGGCTGAGTTCAAGGCCGCCGTCAGTTGCTCAACGTTGACGACCGCTTCGGCGACGCATCCCAGTGCTTGGGCCACACCGATGAAATCAGGCGTGTAGATGTCGACGCCAATGGGTTCAATGGCGCGGTTGACCATGTACTTTTTGATTTCTTCGTAGCCCTGGTTATTCCACAACAGCACGACGATGGGGGTACGCGCCTCCACCGCACTCGCCAGTTCGGAAAGAGTGAACTGCAGGCCGCCGTCGCCAATAAGACACACCACCGGGTTGGATGCTCCCGCGTCTTGACTGCCCAGCCATGCACCCACGGCGGCGGGCAAGGCGTAGCCAAGTGTTCCGTAACCGGTGGAGGAGTTGAACCAGCGGCGGGGCTTGTCGAGGTCGAGTGTCAGGTTGCCGGTGTAGACGGGCTGGGTGGAGTCGCCCACGATCACGGCCTCCGGCAGTGCTTCGAGCACCGTCTGCAGGAACAGGGTCTGGGCACGGGTGGCGTCGTCCCAGCCCGCGTCAAGACGCTTCCTCAGCGCAGCCACTCGCGCATGCCCCCAATCTCCGCTGCATGGCGCCAGCACTTCGTTGGCCAACGCGTCCATCAAGGCCTCGGCGGCGTATTGAGCGTCGGAGACCAGCGCGAGCGTCGGCGCGAAATGACGCACGGTCTGATCGGGGTCGATGTCGATGCGCAGCAACGCGCCCGGAATCTTGAAGTGGCCCTGGAAAGTGATGTCGTAATCGGTCTCTGCCAGCTCCGTGCCAATGGCCAGCACCACGTCGGCGTTTTCAATGACCTCGCGGGTGGCGTCGAGGGATTGCGTCGAGCCGATCAAAAGTGGGTGAGCGCCCGGCAGCATGCCTTTGGCGTTAATGGTCAGCGCGACCGGCGCGTTCAGCCGTTCCGCCAGACGCGTCAGCGCCGGGGCGGCGTCAATGGCGCCGCCTCCGGCCAGAATCAACGGCCGTTGTGCCGTGGCCAACAAAGTCGCCATCTGCCCAATCGCTGCAGGCGCCGGCCCCGCGCGGGTCACCGATACGGGTTGGCTATGCACCAGGGCGTCGGCATTTTCCACCAGCACGTCCAGCGGGATCTCGATAAGCACGGGGCGCGGCCGCGCCGCTTGAAACACCGCAAAGGCCCGGGCCAGCACTGACGGCAATTCAGCCGCTGACATAAGGGTGTGGGAGAACGCCGCGACGCCAGCGACCAGTGCGCTCTGGGACGGCAGCTCATGCAGCTTGCCGCGACCGCCGCCCAACTGGCTGCGCGACTGTACGCTGGAAATCACCAGCATCGGGATCGAGTCCGCATAGGCCTGCCCCATCGCCGTGGTGATGTTGGTCATACCGGGGCCTGTAATGATGAAGCACACGCCGGGCTTGCCTCGCGTACGCGCATAGCCGTCCGCCATAAAGCCTGCACCCTGCTCATGACGCGGGGTGATGTGGGTTATCGACGAATTCGCCAGTCCCCGGTAAAGCTCGACCGTGTGCACGCCCGGAATCCCGAACACTCGCTCGACCCCATAACCTTCCAGCAACCTGACCAGCACTTCCCCGCACGTCGCCATGTATCTGCCCCTTGTTAAGTCTTGCCCGACGCTGCCCGCTCATTTGCCAGGATCAGCAGGCGACCATTGAAGCGGCGCGGCCATATCGACCACAACGCAAAAAATGTCATGCTTAGCCATGTCCTCAGATCATGGCTCATCCTGTTGATGAAACGACTTCCGCCCCTGCCCGCCCTGCACACGTTCCTGATCACCGCGAAGTGCTGCAACTTCACCCGGGCTGCCGAGGCGCTGCACATCACCCAAGGCGCGGTCAGTCGGCAGATCTCCGGCCTGGAAGCCCATTTGGGCTATCGCCTGTTCCAACGCCAGGCCCGGGGCTTGAGCCTGACCGCCCAGGGCCGCGAACTGCTGCCGCGCATGGAACAGGTGTTCAGCCTGATCGAAGAAGCGCTGGATCAGGTCGATGCCAAACCAAAGGTGCTACAGATCAAGGCGCCGACCTGCATCAGCCGCTGGTTATTGCCGCGCCTCATGCAGTGGCAGAAAGAGCGGCCTGACGTGCCGGTGCAACTGACCACGACCAGTGCCCACACCGTGGATTTTCGCCGGGAGGATTTCGATGCCGCCGTGGTGTTCGGCGCACACCCGAGTGATTTCACCCATGTGCAGCACCTCTTCGACGAACAACTGACGCCGGTGTGCTCGCCATCACTGCCATTCAGCAATCCTCTCTCCCGCCTCGCCGATCTGGAACGGCACATGCTCCTGCACCCCACCCTCGACGAGCGGGACTGGACGCTGTGGCTGAAGGCCGCCGGGGCGAGGCTGAGCAACGTCGAGCAGGGCCAGCACTTCGACACCATGGACCTGGCGATGACCGTCGCGTCTCAAGGGTCCGGCGTTGCCATCGGCGACTGGTCGCTGATCGGCGAAGACCTGAGCGCCGGGCGGCTGGTCATGCCGTTCGAGCTGAGAGTGCGGACCGGCGCGGCGTATTACTTCGTGCACCCCAGAGGCGCCAGCATCCCTTCCCCACTGCAGGATCTGCTGGGCTGGCTGTCGCCGCAGGCGGCAGAAAGGCGCATCGGCTGAGCGGCGCAATGCTCGCTCTTCCTCCATGTCCCGCCTGATACAAACATTCAATCCCCCCTCGCCCGGCCAACTCGCCGGAAGCGACCTACACTGACAGTGTCCGCTCTGAACCAGATGTCCTACCGGATCGAGGCAAATGTCATGAGAACCACAATAAAAAGACAGTGTGTGTATGTCGTCGCCGTTACTGCCGTATTGAGCCTGTATGCCGCAGGTGCTTACCGAATCGAACAAATGCGGCAAACACCCCGCATGGCGGTGGTCTGCACGATGGGGCATTGCGTCCCTACGGATGCGACGTTCAGCGCCCTGCGTTGATGGCAAACGCCGGTCAATCCGACGCTTAAAAACCCCGCAGCCTGCTATCGATTAGCAAGCTAACGGACTAGACTTGGCAAAAATTCCTGCGGGTGTTCAGCGGGTCAATCTGCCAGTCGAGTCCCTTCTGTGACGAGCCTCAATCAACCCCGTCCGGACATCCGCAGCATTCTGTTTGCGCTGATGATGGCCGTCTTCCTCAGTGCGCTGGATCAGACCATTGTTGCGGTCTCGATGCCGGCCATCTCAGCCCAATTTCAGGATTTCGACCTGCTCGCCTGGGTGATTTCCGCCTACATGGTCGCGCTGACCGTGGCGGTGCCGATTTACGGCAAGCTGGGGGACTTGTACGGTCGGCGCCGCTTGATGCTGTTCGGGCTGGCGACGTTTACCCTGGCCTCGCTGTTCTGTGCCATGGCCCAGAGCATGGAGCAACTGGTGCTGGCGCGTGTGCTGCAAGGCATCGGCGCTGGCGGCATGGTCTCCGTGAGCCAGGCGATCATCGGCGACATCGTCCCGCCCCGGGAGCGCGGTCGCTATCAGGGTTACTTCAGCGGGATGTACGCAGCGGCAAGCGTGGCCGGGCCGGTGCTCGGCGGCTTCATGACCGAGTACCTGTCATGGCGATGGGTGTTCATCATCAATCTGCCACTGGGGCTGGCGGCATGGTGGGTCGCGCGCAAAACGCTGGTTGGCCTGCCGATCCCTCAACGCAAACCGGTGATCGACTACCTGGGTACGGTGTTGATGATCATCGGCCTGACCGCCTTGCTGCTGGGCATTACCGAAATCGGTCAGGGCCACGGCTGGCGCGATGATTCAGTGGTCATGCAACTGTCGGTCGCGCTGCTCGCGCTGGTGATTTTTGTGTTGTACGAACGGCGCACCCGCGAACCATTACTGCCCATGCACCTGTTCGAGAATCGCAGCGCAGTGCTCTGCTGGTGCACGATTTTCTTCACCAGCTTTCAGGCCATCTCGCTGATCGTACTGCTGCCGCTGCGTTTTCAGACCGTCACCGGCGCAGGTGCCGACAGCGCGGCGTTGCACCTGATGCCACTGGCCATTGGCATGCCCATAGGCGCGTACTTCGGCGGCCGCCGCACTTCGCTGACGGGCCGCTATAAACCAATCATCCTCACTGGCGCAGCGTTGATGCCGCTGGCGATCCTCGGCATCGCCCTCACGCCGCCTCAGGCGGCCATTCTGACGAGCCTGTTCATGGTCCTGACCGGCATCGCCAGCGGTATGCAATTCCCGACGTCGCTGGTGGGCACACAGAACTCGGTGGAGGTCAAAGACATGGGCGTGGCGACCAGCACGACCAACCTGTTTCGGTCTCTGGGCGGCGCGGTCGGTGTGGCGACCATGTCGGCACTGCTGCTGGCGATGCTCGCCGGTTCCGGCATCGCCCAGGTTGGCGGCGGTTCGATCCCGGGCGAAGGCTCGGGCAATGTGCTGATGGACAGTCTGCATGCCGCCACCGGCCCGGCCCTTGAATTGCTGCGCGGGCAACTGTCGATGACCTTCCAGCATCTGTTGATGGCCAGCGCGGCGGTGTCGCTACTGGGTCTGTCAGCTGCGCTGGCGATGCCCAATAACCTGCTGCGCGGGCGGGACGACAAGGACCGATAAACGAGCCTGCCAGACCGATCAGCCGCTGTAGTAACCCACCGCCACCAGGAATTCACCGACCTTGCGCACGTAAGCGTGCTTATGTTCGATCTTGCTGGTGACCGGATTGCGCCAGCGGTATTCGTACTCGCCTTCGGGCTGCTTCTTGATCAGCTCGAGTATTGGAATGCCAACCGGTTTGCCTTCCGGATCCTTGACCTTGCTGAAGTCGGTATTCACCAGCCGCAGATTGGTGCCGTGGGCCACGTAGCGCCTGGTCTCCACGTTCACCACGAAGACATACAGATCGTCTTGCAGAAATCCGCCCTTGAGGTCATTGATCGCACGGAGGGCGCCGTCTTTATCCTCTTCCAGCGCCCTGGAAGCTTTGTCGAGCAATGCCCTCGCCTGCGCCGGGGAAGCACGGGGCAAGTAATAGCCGACGGCCAACACCCGATCGCCGATGCGCTGGAAATACACCCGCTTGCGCTCGACCTTGCCGTCGCGCCAGTTCTGCCAGCGATATTCGGCCTGCTGAATGCCGGCGCTTTCTGGGGTTTGCAGCACCTGCCTGAAGGTTTTCTGCAGCTCAGGATCAAGCACAGACGACACATCACGGCCGATCAACGCGACCGATGGCCCGCCACTTGCAAGCATGATCCCCTTGGTATCGGTGACGAAAACATAACGCTCGCCATCGACGAACTCGCCCTGGCGGCTGTACTCGGCCAGCGCTTTGTCTCCCTGGACGCGATACCGGGCAACGGCTTTTTCCAGCAGTCCCTTGGCCGCTGCCGCTTCCTCGGCTTCGTCGCCTGCTGCCCAGCCCTGCCCGATGCACAAGGCAGCGAGCACACCCATCAGTAGCCTGCTGCATGCGTTTTTTGACACGACTGCCATCGCTTCGCCCCCACTCTTATTGGTTATGGGCCAAAGCGTAGACGGGAGATTGCGATAGGGCAGCATTCGGCACTTCAATGAGTACCCGGACCTGAATGAGCGCTGAATCACCGGTTTCGCTGAGTAAAGCGAAGGTAAACCGCCTTTTCAGCGAAGGTCAGGCGCGGTATAGATACAGGCCAAACGCCATTTAGGCCGACGTGGTATCGCGTAACGCCGGACTGAAGCGGAGCATGTCGAGAATGCCATCGACCAGACGCTCGGCGTCGTCATGCAGCGGGAAGCTTTCCGGCACCAGCAGCCACTGGCCGATGATGCCGTGGATATAAGCATGCAGGCAGATCGCAGCGCGTTGCGGATTGAGGTCAGCGGGGAGCTGGCCTTGCCGGGAAGCGTTACTGAGTGCCAGTGCAATCCGCTCGTTGGCGTCTAGCCAGACAAATTGCCGTTGTTGCCGCATGTCACACATTTCGTCGGTAAATTCGAATTTATGGAACAGAATTTCATTGATGCGACGGGTTTTTGGATCGCTGGCAACTTGCTGAAACAAATGAATGAGAAGCTTGCGCGTCCATCCCAGCGGGTCTACTTCATCTTCGCTTTCGCTCGCCCTCGCCATCTCTTCCAGAGGCTCATGCAGGCTGTCGAGCATGGCCTGGACCAGATCGGCCTTGTTGCTGAAATGCCAATAGATCGCGCCGCGGGTCACGCCAGCCAAGGCCGCAATGTCGGCAAGCGTCGTGCGGGAGACCCCTCGATCGTAGAAAGCCTGCTCGGCAGCTTCGAGGATCTGCTTGCGCGTTTCCTGGGCTTCTTCTTTCGTGCGTCGAACCATGGCAGTAAAAACCTCAATGAAAATGCCTCAGGCGCTCTGGTCGAGTGGCCTGCACAGCACGTCGGGCGGCCTTTGTAATGCCTTGTCCCGGACCTACAATCGATACCCTCGGTGCGTTGGAGTGTCGCACTCGTGGGTGTTTACAAACAACCGTGAATGTAAGTATATTCATTAGCATCCTACTTATCTAGCTGGAATACTTTCCCGCCCTCTTTCCACTACCCATGAGTTCAGGCTCCTGACCCGAGGATCTTCATGCAATTCAAGCCAGCTGTTACCGTACTGGTCACTGCCGTCGCCCTGGCATCGCTGCTCTCCGGATGCAGCAAGAAGGAAGAAGCGGCTGCAGCACCACCGCCCCCTCAGGTCGGCGTCGTCACTCTGAAAACCCAGGCCTACACCCTCACCTCTGAACTTCCCGGTCGGACCACCGCGTTCCGTATCGCCGAAGTGCGTCCGCAAGTGAACGGCATCATTCTCAAGCGCCTGTTTACTGAAGGTGCGGACGTCAAAGCAGGTCAGCAGCTCTATCAGATCGACCCGGCGATTTACCAGGCCACCCTGGACAGCGCCAAAGCGACCTACGAATCCTCCAACTCCCTCGCTGGCCGCTATAAGCAGCTGATCAACGAGCAGGCCGTCAGCCGTCAGGAATACGACACGGCGGTGGGTTCGGCTCGTGAAGCTAAGGCGGCAGTGCAGACAGCAGAGATCAACCTGCGCTACACCAAGGTCTATGCGCCGATCTCCGGCCGCATCGGTCGCTCGCTTGTGACGGAAGGTGCGCTGGTCAGCAACGGCCAGGCCGATGCGATGGCCACCATTCAGCAGCTCGACCCGATTTACGTCGACGTGATCCAGTCTTCGGCCGAGATGCTCAAGCTGCGTCGCGAACTGGAAAGCGGCAGGCTGCAGAAAGCCGGCGAGAACTCCGCGAAGGTCAAGCTGGTGCTGGAAGACGGCAGCCTCTACCCCATCGAAGGCAAGCTTGAGTTCTCCGAAGTGTCGGTCGACCAGACCACCGGTTCCGTGACGCTGCGCGCCGTGTTCCCGAACCCGGATCACACCCTGTTGCCGGGCATGTTCGTGCATGCACGACTGCAATCGGGCGTGGCCGAGAACGCCATCCTGGTTCCACAGCAAGGCATTACTCGTGACCTGAAAGGCACGCCAACCGCATTGGTGGTGAACGCCGACAACAAGGTCGAGTCCCGCACGCTGGTTGCCAACCGCACCATCGGCAGCGACTGGTTGGTTGAAAAGGGCCTGAACGCAGGTGATCGCGTGATTACCGAAGGGCTGCAATACGTCAAGCCAGGCGCTGAAGTGAAAGTGGCCGAAGCCACCAACGTCAACGCAACTAACCCGGCAACTGCCCCGGCAACTGATAAAGCCGCAGGCAGCAAAGGGGAGTAATTCATGTCGAAATTTTTTATCGACCGGCCGATCTTCGCGTGGGTAATTGCCCTCGTGATCATGCTGGTGGGGACGCTGTCGATCCTCAAGCTACCGATCAACCAATACCCGGCCATTGCGCCGCCGGCCATCGCGATCGCCGTGACCTACCCGGGTGCCAACGCGCAGACCGTGCAGGACACCGTGGTTCAGGTGATCGAGCAGCAGCTCAACGGCATCGATAACCTGCGTTATGTGTCGTCGGAAAGTAACTCTGACGGCAGCATGACCATCACCGCGACGTTCAACCAGGGTACCAACCCGGACATCGCTCAGGTTCAGGTGCAGAACAAGCTCAACCTGGCCACCCCGCTGCTGCCGCAAGAGGTGCAGCAACAGGGTATCCGTGTAACCAAGGCGGTGAAGAACTTCCTGATGGTTGTCGGCCTTGTGTCCGAAGACGGCAGCATGGGCAAGGAAGACTTGTCCAACTACATCGTCTCGAACATGCAGGACCCGATCTCCCGTACCTCCGGTGTGGGTGACTTCCAGGTCTTCGGTGCCCAGTACGCCATGCGTATCTGGCTCGATCCGGCCAAGCTGAACAACTTCCAGCTGACCCCGGTCGACGTCAAAACGGCCATCACTGCCCAGAACGTTCAGGTGTCTTCCGGCCAGATCGGCGGTCTGCCTGCGCTTAAGGGTCAGCAGCTGAACGCCACGATCATCGGTAAAACCCGTCTGCAGACCGCCGAGCAGTTCGGCAACATTCTGCTGAAGGTCAATCAGGATGGTTCGCAGGTTCGCCTGAAAGACGTCGCCAAAGTCGGTCTGGGTGGCGAGAACTACAGCATTGACGCGCAGTTCAACGGCAAGCCGGCCTCCGGTCTGGCGATCAAGCTGGCGACCGGTGCCAATGCGCTGGACACCGCCAAGGCGATCCGCGCCACGATCTCCCAGCTGGAGCCGTTCTTTCCGCCTGGCATGAAAGTGGTTTACCCGTACGACACCACGCCCGTGGTTCAGGAATCCATCACCGGCGTGGTTCACACCCTGGGTGAAGCGATCATCCTGGTGTTCCTGGTGATGTACCTGTTCCTGCAGAACTTCCGCGCCACCATCATCACCACGATGACCGTGCCGGTGGTATTGCTGGGTACGTTCGGGATCCTTGCCGCTGCCGGTTTCACCATCAACACGCTGACCATGTTCGGGGTGATCCTTGCCATCGGCTTGCTGGTGGACGATGCCATCGTTGTGGTGGAAAACGTCGAGCGGGTGATGGCGGAGGACAAACTTTCGCCGCGGGATGCCACGATCAAATCCATGGAGCAGATCCAGGGCGCACTGGTCGGTATCGCACTCGTGCTGTGTGCAGTTCTGCTGCCAATGGCGTTCTTCGGCGGCTCCACGGGTGTGATCTACCGGCAGTTCTCGATCACCATCGTTTCGGCGATGGCGCTTTCGGTACTGGTCGCGCTGATCTTCACCCCGGCTTTGTGCTCCACCCTGCTCAAGCCAATCGATCACGAGAAGCACGGGCAGCCGAAACGTGGATTCTTTGGCTGGTTCAACCGTACCTTCGACCGCAGCGTAGTGAGCTACGAGCGCGGCGTCGGCAACATGCTCAAGCACAAGGTTCCGGCCTTCATCGTTTACGCGCTGATCGTCTGCGGCACCATCTGGATGTTCACCCGCATTCCGAGCGCGTTCCTGCCGGAAGAAGACCAGGGCGTGATTTTCGCGCAGGTGCAGACGCCTCCAGGCTCCTCGGCTGAACGTACGCAGACCGTCATCGACAACATGCGTAAGTACCTGCTGGAAGAAGAATCCGGCGCGGTCAACTCGGTGTTCACCGTTAACGGCTTCAACTTTGCCGGTCGCGGTCAGAGCTCCGGTCTGGCGTTCATCATGCTAAAACCGTGGGGCGACCGTGATGCCTCCAACAGTGTTTTCGAGCTGGCCAAACGGGCGCAGCAGCACTTCTTCGGTTTCCGCGATGCGATGACTTTTGCGGTCGTACCGCCTGCGGTACTGGAACTGGGTAACGCCACCGGTTTCGACGTGTACTTGCAGGATCAGGGCGGCGTGGGTCACGCCAAGCTGATGGAAGCGCGTAATCAACTGTTGGGCATGGCGGCACAGAGCAAGATTCTGGCGGGCGTGCGTCCGAACGGTCTGAACGATGAGCCGCAATACCAATTGGTTATCGATGACGAGCGTGCGCAGGCCCTGGGCCTGAGCCTTTCGGACATCAACACCACCCTGTCCATCGCGATGGGTGGCAACTATGTCAACGACTTCATCGACCGCGGTCGGGTCAAGAAGGTGTACGTGCAGGGCGATGCCAGTGCGCGGATGAAGCCGGAAGATTTGAAGAAGTGGTACGTGCGCAACACCGCTGGCGAGATGGTGCCGTTTGCCTCGTTCGCTACCGGCGAGTGGGTGTTCGGTTCGCCGAAGCTGTCCCGTTACAACGGTGTACCGGCCGAGGAAGTGCTGGGTACCCCGGCGCCGGGTTACAGCACCGGTGAGGCGATGGCCGAGGTCGAACAGTTGGCGAAGAAGTTGCCGGCCGGCGTGGGTCTGTCCTGGACCGGTCTGTCCTATGAGGAGCGTCTGTCCGGTTCCCAGGCGCCCGCGCTGTACGCACTGTCCATTCTGATCGTGTTCCTGTGTCTGGCGGCGTTGTATGAAAGCTGGTCGATTCCGATCGCGGTGTTGCTGGTCATCCCGCTTGGGGTTATCGGTGCGCTGATCGCGACGAGTCTGCGTGGCCTGTCCAATGACGTGTTCTTCCAGGTAGGTCTCTTGGTGACGGTGGGTCTGGCGGCGAAAAACGCCATTCTGATCGTCGAGTTCGCCAAGGAGCTGCATGAACAGGGCAAGGGCATCGTCGATGCAACCATCGAAGCCTGCCGGATGCGTCTGCGGCCCATCGTGATGACGTCCATGGCGTTCATTCTCGGTGTGGTTCCGCTGGCGATTTCCTCGGGCGCCGGTGCCGGTAGCCAGCATTCGATCGGTACGGGCGTAATCGGCGGTATGATCACCGCGGTTATCCTGGCGATCTTCTGGGTACCGTTGTTCTTCGTTTCGATATCCTCGCTGTTCAAAGGCAAACAGAAACACACTCCACACGATGAGGCTGGCCAATGAGCAAGTCCCTGATCTCGCTGGCGGTCACCGCGTTCATTCTCGGCGGCTGCTCGTTGATCCCCGATTACAAGCAGCCCGCCGCTCCGGTTCCGGCTCAGTTCCCGCAAGGTCCGGCCTACTCGCCGGCCCAGGCGGCGAATCAGGCGGCGGCCGAGCAAGGCTGGCGTCAGTTTTTCCATGATCCGGCACTGCAGCAGTTGATTCAGACGTCGCTGCAGAACAACCGTGACCTGCGCGTCGCCGCGCTGAACATCGACGCCTACCGCGCGCAGTACCGCATTCAACGTGCGGACCTGTTTCCGGCTGTCGCAGCCTCGGGCACCGGCACGCGTCAGCGCGTTCCTGGCGACCTGTCGCAAACGGGCGAATCCGGTATCACCAGTCAGTATTCGGTGGGTCTGGGCATCAGTTCCTATGAGCTGGATCTGTTCGGACGAGTGCGCAGCCTGAGTGAGCAGGCGCTGCAAACTTACTTCGCCGGTGAAGAAGGCCGTCGCAGCACGCAGATCAGTCTGGTCGCCAACGTGGCCAACGCCTATCTGACGTGGGAAGCGGACAAAGAGCTGTTGAAGCTGACCCAGGACACCCTGGGTGCCTTCGAGGAAAGTCTGCGTCTGACCTCTCGCAGCAGCGAAGTGGGTGTGGCTTCGGCACTGGATCTGGCGCAATCGCGCACCTCCGTAGAGAGCGCCCGCGTCAAGCTGGCCCAGTACCAGCGACTGGTCGCCCAGGACGAAAACAATCTGGTGCTGTTGTTGGGCACCAGTCTGCCGGCCAACCTGCCCGCTTCCAAGCCGTTGAGCGCTGACATGCTCAACGAAATGCCGCCGGGGCTGCCATCTGAGCTGCTGCAACGCCGTCCGGATATCTTGCAGGCCGAATACAACCTGAAAGCCGCCAACGCCAATATCGGCGCTGCACGCGCCGCGTTCTTCCCCAGCATCAGCCTCACGGCCAGTGCCGGTACGGCGAGCGGCGACCTGAGCGGTCTGTTCAAAGGCGGTTCGGGGACGTGGCTGTTCGAGCCGTCGATCAATCTGCCGATCTTCAACGCGGGCAGTTTGCGCGCGAGCCTGGACTACTCGAAGATCCAGAAAGACATCGGCGTCGCCAATTACGAGAAGGCGATTCAGACGGCGTTTCAGGAAGTCTCCGACGGTCTGGCCGCGCGCAAGACCTACACCGATCAGCTCAAGGCGCAGACCGATTTCGTCAACGCCAACCAGGACTACTACCGTCTGGCCGAGCGTCGCTATCGCATCGGGATCGACAGCAACCTGACCTTCCTCGACGCCCAGCGTCAGTTGTTCAGCGCGCAGCAGTCGTTGATCACCGATCGTCTGTCGCAGCTGAACAGCGAAGTCAATCTGTACCGCGCGCTCGGCGGTGGCTGGTACGAACAGACCCCGACCGGCGAGCGTCAGCCAACCGCGGGCGATGTGCCGTCCACCCGCTTGTTCTGATACAACGCGTATGAAAAAACCCACCGATTGGTGGGTTTTTTTTGACCGTTTTTCCAGGCTATCCACAGGACACATGTGGGAGCGAGCTTGCTCGCGAAGAGGCCGGCAAATCCACTACATCTTCAGTGGCTGGAATGCCGCTCTCGTGAGCAAGCTCACTCCCACAAGTACGGTGTTTGCCGCGCGACCGCAGTTGCCGGACAACAAGTGATCTCCGACGGGGCCTATTTTACGGCTCGCCCCCCCCCAGCAAGCAGACCTCACGCCAACAAAAACTCCGTCACACGCAGTGCAAAGACTTCACCCAGTTCAACACTGGACAGGTGCGCCGCGTAATAGTCGGAAAGCTCGCTGCCGTGGATGTGGTTCTGCAGAAAGTGCCCGTCCGCCACCGTGGTGACGCCGTCATGGCTGCCGCAGATGATCAGCGTGGGCACGGTGATCGAACCGACTTCCTTGCGCAGATCGGCATCCCGGACAGCCGCGCAGCAGGCGGCGTAACCCAGCGGAGAGGTTGCCGCCAGCACGTCGGTGACCGGCGTGACCTTGTCGGCGTGCTGACTGGCAAAGTCAGGCGTGAACCAACGCCCTACAGCGCCAGCGCCCATTTCCTTCATGGCCCGCTCACCGCCCTTCTCCACCTGGGCGATGCGCGGCGCCCACGTTTCCGTGTCGCCGATCTTCGCAGCGGTGTTGCACAGCACCAGCTTGTGCAGCCGATCGTTGGCATGAATGCCCAGCCACTGACCGATCAAGCCACCCATGGACAGTCCACAAAAGTGCGCGCGGTCGACCTTCAACCCATCAAGCAGCGCCAGCACGTCTCGTCCCAGCTGTTCGATGGTGTAAGGCCCTTGGGTGACGAGGGACTGACCGTGGCCGCGGGTGTCGTAACGCACGACGCGGAATGACTTGCTCAGCGCCGGAATCTGCGCGTCCCACATATGCAGGTCAGTGCCCAGCGAGTTGGACAGCACCAGCACTGGCGCATCCTCTCGCCCATCAATTTCATAATGCAGCTCACCGTCTTCAAGTTGTACGAACGCCATGGCAGTCGCTCCGTGAAACACGTGGAATAAGTGTGATGAACGTGGACAGCTCGCGCCGTGCAAAGACGCGGGCTCCAAGGTCCGGGATCAGTGATCTTCGTGCAGGTAAGCAGGCTTCTTCGGCAGTCGCAGGCTGAACAGGAAAGCAATCGCCATCATCGCAGTCACGTACCAGTAGAAGGTGTTTTCCATGCCCATGTTCTTAAGACCCAAGGCCACGTATTCCGCCGAGCCGCCGAAGATCGCATTCGCCACGGCATAGGCCAGGCCGACGCCCAGCGCCCGAACCTGAACCGGGAACATCTCGGCTTTCACCAGGCCGCTGATGGAGGTGTAGAAACTGACGATCGCCAGGGCCAGGGTGATCAGCACGAAGGCGATGATCGGGCTGGTGGTGGTTTTCAAGGTCAGTAGCAGCGGCACCGTGCACAGCGTGCCCAGCCCGCCGAACCACAGCATCGAAGCGCGACGGCCGATTTTGTCGGCGAGCATGCCGAACACCGGCTGCATGCACATGTACAGGAACAGCGCGCCGGTCATGATATAGCTCGCGACCTTGGCATCCATGTGCACGGTGTTCACCAGGTATTTCTGCATGTACGTGGTGAAGGTGTAGAAAATCAGCGAGCCACCGGCGGTGTAGCCCAGCACGGTGATGAACGCCGCTTTGTGATCGCGGAACAGGGCAGACATGCTGCCCGCATCCTTGTTCTGACGGACTTCGGCGGTGGTGGTTTCTTTCAGCGAGCGGCGCAGCACCAGCGAAATCACCGCCGCCACCGCACCGACCACGAACGGGATGCGCCAGCCGTAGGCTTTGAGCTCATCGGCACTGAGAAACTGCTGCAGGATGACCACGGTCAGTACGGCCAACAGCTGGCCGCCAATCAGCGTCACGTACTGAAACGAAGCGAAAAACCCGCGCTGCCCCCGCAATGCGACTTCGCTCATGTAGGTGGCCGTGGTGCCGTATTCGCCGCCCACCGACAGGCCTTGGAACAGGCGCGCCATCAGCAGCAGAAACGGCGCCCAGGCACCGATGGTTGCATAGGTGGGCAGACAGGCGATGACCAGCGATCCCGCGCACATCATCAGCACGGAAATCATCATCGAGTTCTTGCGGCCATGTTTGTCCGCCACGCGACCGAACAGCCAGCCGCCGATGGGACGCATCAGGAAGCCTGCGGCGAATACGCCCGCGGTGTTGAGCAGTTGAACGGTCGGGTCGTCGGAAGGAAAAAACGCAGGCGCGAAGTAGATGGCGCAGAAGGCGTAGACGTAGAAGTCGAACCATTCGACGAGGTTGCCCGATGAGGCCCCGACGATGGCGAAGATCCGCTTGCGCCGTTCTTCGCCGGTGTAGTGAGTCGTTGTCATTATTATCTCCCCAGGTGTTAGTAAGGTCAGCCAGTCTAAGACATAACCTGCAACATTTAGACTTAAGCAGTAACGTTTCGACATCACAAGGACAACCACCCAAGTCAGCAAGTTGCCCCTTTCGCAGAGGCAACCGATGACTCGGGTGGCTGATTCCCAGGAAGGTCGTTTAGCGCGCTATCGCAAGGGCCAGGCCTTGTCCCACGCCAACGCACATCGTGGCCAGCGCTTTGCTGCCGCCGGTTTTCTCCAGCTGATGCAACGCCGTCAGCACCAGCCGCGCGCCGCTCATGCCGAGCGGATGCCCTAGGGAGATCGACCCGCCGTTCGGGTTCACCTTGGGTGAATCGTCAGCAATGCCAAGTTCACGCAAGACCGCCAGGCCTTGGCTGGCGAACGCTTCGTTGAGCTCAATGACGTCGAAATCACTGAGCGCCAGACCTAGCCGTGCCACCAGCTTGCGCACCGCCGGGACCGGACCGATGCCCATGACGCGGGGTTCCACGCCGGCACTGGCCATCCCCAGCACGCGAGCGCGCGGCGTCAGGCCGTGCTTCTTGACGGCTTCGGCGGACGCCAGAATCATCGCCGCCGCGCCGTCGTTCAGGCCCGCGGCGTTGCCGGCCGTGACCGTTTTGCCAGGCCCGTTGACCGGCTTCAGCTTGGCGAGCGCCTCAAGGCTGGTGTCGGCACGGGGGTGCTCGTCGATGTCGACGACGGTCTCGCCTTTTTTGTGGGCGATGCGCACGGGCACGATCTCCTCGACGAAGAAGCCCGCGGCCTGAGCCGCGGCCGTGCGCTGCTGGCTGCGCAGGGCAAACGCGTCCTGATCCTCCCGGGAGACGCCGAAATCCTCAGCGACGTTGTCGCCGGTCTGCGGCATGGTCTCAACGCCGTACTGGTCTTTCATGTGCGGATTGACGAAACGCCAGCCCAGGGTGGTGTCTTCCAGCTTCTGCCCGCGGCCGAATGCCGTGTCGGCCTTGCCCATCACAAACGGCGCACGGGACATGGACTCGACGCCGCCGGCAATGGCCAGCTCCATCTCGCCGCAAGCAATGGCGCGGAACGCAGAACCCACCGCGTCCATGCCTGAAGCGCACAAGCGATTGAGGGTCACGCCCGGCACAGTCGCTGGCAAGCCGGCCAACAGCGCCGCCATGCGCGCGACGTTGCGGTTGTCTTCCCCCGCCTGATTGGCGCAGCCGAGGAACACTTCGTCCAGCTCATTCCAGTTGACCAACGGATTGCGCGCCATCAGGGCTTTTATGGGCAACGCTGCCAGATCATCCGCACGAACAGTCGCCAGGGCGCCGCCAAAACGGCCGATAGGGGTGCGAATCGCGTCGCAGATAAATACGTCGCGCATCATGCTTCTCCCGGGGCCTGGCCATGGGCGGCAGCGGTCCGCGCCTCCAGATCACGCAACGCGGTCAGTTCGTACGTGGTAGGCGCGTCGGATTGCACGACCGTGTCGGCAAAGCGCAGGTCCCAACCGGTGGCGGCGATCACCTGCTCGCGGGTCACGCCGGGGTGCAGCGTGGTCACGACGAATTCGTGGGTGCCCTCCTCCGGCTCCATGATGCACAGGTCGGTGATGATGCCGACCGGCCCGGCCCCCGGCAGGCCGAGGCGTTTTCGGGAGTCGCCCCCTTCGCCGTGGCCGACCGAGGTCAGGAAGTCCAGCGTGTTGACGAATGTCCGTGGCGACTGCTTGAGGATGATCAGCACTTCTTTGGCCGAGCCTGCAATTTCCGGCGCGCCCCCCGCACCCGGCAGGCGCACTTTCGGGTGGTGATAATCGCCGACGACAGTGGTGTTGATGTTGCCGAAACGGTCGACCTGGGCCGCGCCAAGAAAACCGACATCGACACGCCCGCCCTGCAGCCAGTAACGGAATATCTCGCTGGTGGACACCACGGTGTCAGCGGTTTCCGCCAGTTCGCCGTCACCGATGGACAGCGGCAGCACGTCTGGCTTGGCGCCGATTGGCCCTGATTCGTAAATCAGTACGACGTCAGGTGAGGAAGTGAGGCGCGCCAGATTGGCCGCTTTCGAGGGCAGACCGATGCCAACGAAACACACGGCGCCGTTTTTCAACCGGCGCGCGGCGGCGACGGTCATCATTTCGCTGGTGGAATAAGTCATTGGTGAGCCTCCGCCGCGTGGGCCAGCTTGTCCTTGAACTCACTGAAGTCACGGGTGCCATGGATGTATTCGTCGATCCAGGCGGTAAACGCCTGACGGTCGCGGGCGATGGCGTCCCATGCCTGATAGAAACGGTTATCGCGTTCGTAGTAACCGTGGGCGTAGGAAGGATGCGCCCCGCCCGGCACGACGCACACGGCACTTAGCGCCCAGGTTGGCAGCACGCAGGCGTTCATCGGCGCCTTGAGGTCATCGACAATTTCCTCGACCGTGACGATGCAGCGCTTGGCCGCCAACGCTGCCTCTTTCTGTACCCCGAGAATGCCCCACAGCAGCACGTTGCCTTTGCGGTCGGCTTTCTGCGCGTGGATCACCGTGACGTCGGGGCGTACCGCGGGCACCGCCGCCAGCACTTCTCCGGTGAACGGGCATGTGACGGATTTGATCAGCGGGTTCACCTTCGGCAGATCGGAACCGGCGTAGGCGCGCAGCACCGCGAACGGCAAACCGGACGCGCCCGCCACGTACGCGTTGGCGAGGTCGGCGTGGCTGTGTTCTTCAATCTCCGTGGGCTGCGGCCATTGCCGTTCGACGGCATCACGAAGCCGATGCAACGAGCCAACCCCGGGGTTACCGCCCCACGAGAAAATCAGACGTCTCGCACAGCCTGCGCCGATCAACTGGTCATAGATCAGATCGGGCGTCATGCGCACCAGCGTCAGATCTTTCTTTTTCTGACGGATGAGTTCATGGCCAGCTGCTGTAGGAATCAGGTGGGTAAAGCCTTCCAGTGCAACGGTGTCGCCATCGTTGACGAACTGCTTCACAGCCTCGTGGAGGGAAAGAATTGCAGCCATGGGGTGCTCCAGGTTCACACTCGGTTGCCATGCCCTTGACGGCTTGGCGTTGAGAATGAGGTTATGCCTGGGCAAAGGACGGGACAATCCGATAACCGACTAAGTGTTCGATCACCGAACGGTTAGTGGAGACCGGAGCCAGCTACGGTCTCACCGCTTTTTAGCCGTCAGGTAAACAGCTGCGTGCTCAGGTCACGGCTGGCATTCAGCATGATCGGCAAAAACTTCTGCTCCAGGTCATTGCGCGCCACTCGGCCTGCACTGGTGCTGACATTCAGCGCCGCGAGCACCTGACCCGATGCGTCGTAGACCGGCACGGCAATGGAACGCAAACCCTGCTCCAGTTCCTGATCGACAATGCACCAGCCCTGCTGCCGCACTTGCTGCAAGCATTCGAGCAAGGCCTCGGGGGTGCGCAGGGTGCGACTGGTTTTGGGTTGCAGATCCACGTGGTCGAGGTATTCCTGCAACGACACATCGTCCAGCGCTGCCAGCAAAATCCTGCCCATGGACGTGCAGTAAGCCGGCAAACGCCCGCCCACCGCCAGATCCACGGAGATCAGTCGCTGAGTCGTGGCCGAGCGCGCAATGTAAAGAATGTCGTCGCCTTCCAGCGTGGCCATGTTGCAGGCCTCGTGCAGCTGATCACTCATGCGGTCCAGATACGGCTGCGACGAAACCGCCAGGGGTGTGGACGACAGGTACGCATGGCCGAGCGTCAGCACCTTAGGCAGAAGCGAGTACGTTCGCCCGTCCGTAGTGGCGTAACCCAGTTTGATGAGTGTGTGCAGGCAACGACGAACCGCAGCCCTGGGGATTTCCGTGCGGTGGCTGATCTGGGCGATGGTCAGGTGCCGCTTGCGCTCTTGAAACGCATGAATGACGGCCAACCCCCGCGCCAGCGAGGTCATGAAGTCCGGATCACCGGTGAGCGCCTGAATCCTTTTAGCAGGGGACGCAACAATCGGCGGCGCAAGTGACGTGAAAGAATTACGCAATTGGTCGTTCATGCTGACACCGTTCGTCGTGGCCGCGGAAGCCTTGTAGACCGCCACTCTCGCCTGTTTTCAGAGCCACGGCAAGTGAGCTTTGGGCGATTATCGAACGAGTGGGCGATAATCGCAATTGACCAGCCGCACCGTTGCTTATACCTTTCACCCTGCCATGAGGCTTCTTTGGATTACTGGTCAGGTACCCACTGAGAAGTCCCGGGCACGGCCTTGCTAATCGCAAGGCCGTTTTGTTTCCCTCTCCGCGTTATCTGTAACCAAATAAATACACCTCTGCTATTCGCACCTTCATACCCGAGAATTTACGTCGCCAGAAAACTGCCTGTCGCGTTAAACATTTGACTCACAAAGTTCTGACGTAAAACCGAATGTGCAACTTAGGAACCTTCGTACATAAAAAAGGTATAAATCCTCCATTGCTCGACTGCGACACTCTCGACAGTTGACTCGCCTGCGCATCTTCGCGATAGTGACCGCCATTGAAGCTCCGGAACGCTATCGCGTGGTTTAATCCCCCTCGCCCATTCGGCATGGATCCAAACTCACGTAGGCATTGCCCGATTCGATCGCAATGTTCGGCGGCGGCAGGCCAATACCACGGTCATTTGCCATCCTGCAGACAATCAATAAAGAATGTTGCTACGACAGTTTTGTCATTCCGGTGTACGTAGCCGCCCCTGTTTGAAGTGTGAATCATCTTGCGCAGCGCTCCTGCCCGATGGTTATTCCTGATCCGATACAGTGCGATCGTCAGGCCCGACATTTTCAGACTCGGCGTCAGCACCGGGATTAAACTCAACCGATCAGGTATTAACGTGACCAAAGATGAACTGCGCGCAGAATTAGAGCGCCAGGAACAACGTTACAAGGAAGTTTACGGCGGCGAAGTCACAACATACGCCGCTCAGCCCGAGCCAGAACGCAAGCCGTGGCGCAAGCGGGCGAGCCTGCTCGATCAGGCTTTCAAGCAAGAACTGCAAAAGATGGAAGAAGAACTCAAGGAAGAGCCTTGAGCAGGTAGCTTGCCTGTCGCTGACCCAGGCAGCCGACGGCGAACCCGCTGTTGCTTGAAAGACCGGGCTTAATAGAGTCGACCCTGATTCAGGGGGGCTTCGCACCGTCATTCCGGACAGGAAGTCACGGGCTGATGAGACAGAAATTGGGTTGCCGTTTGCTACCAATGATCCGCGCGCCTATCGCGCAGTTTTTTTTCTGTCATAATCCCGCCCCCTTAAGACCGGGTCAGAAAACCTTCCATGATCGATCTATTCAGCGGACTGGATGCTTGGGTAATTGTGAGCCTGTTGCTCGCCCTGGCGTTTGTCCTCACCTTCGAGTTCATCAATGGCTTTCATGACACCGCCAACGCGGTGGCGACAGTCATTTACACCAAGGCCATGCCGCCCCATCTGGCAGTCTTTTTCTCGGGCGTGTTCAATTTCCTCGGGGTGCTCCTGGGTGGCGTCGGCGTGGCATATGCCATCGTCCATCTGCTTCCGGTCGAGTTATTGATCAACGTCAACACCGGTCATGGTCTGGCCATGGTGTTCTCGCTGCTGGCTGCGGCCATCACCTGGAACCTCGGCACCTGGTACTTCGGTATCCCGGCGTCCAGCTCCCACACGTTGATCGGTTCGATTCTGGGTGTCGGTCTGGCCAATGCGCTGATCAACAACATCCCGCTGGGCGAAGGCGTGAACTGGCAGAAAGCGATCGACATCGGCGCTTCGCTGGTGTTTTCGCCACTGGCCGGTTTCATCGTGGCAGGTCTGGTGTTGTTGGGTCTCAAAGCCTGGCGTCCCCTGTCCAAGATGCACAAGACCCCGGAACAACGCCGCAAGCTCGATGACAAAAAACACCCTCCATTCTGGAATCGCCTGGTTTTGGTGATTTCCGCGATGGCGGTGAGCTTCGTGCACGGTTCCAATGATGGCCAGAAAGGCATTGGTCTGATCATGCTGGTGCTCATCGGTATCGTCCCGGCGCAGTTCGTGCTGGACCTGAGCACCACGACTTACCAGATCGAACGCACCCGCGACGCGACCCAGCACCTGAGCCAGTTTTACCAGCGCAACAACGCGACGCTGGGCGAGTACCTGGCACTGGGTAAATCAGCGGCGGGCGACTTGCCTGAGCGCTTCAGCTGCAACCCCGAGCAGACCGAGCCGACCATTGATGCGCTGTTGAGCAACCTCAAGGGCGTCAATGACTACCACAGCCTCGCACCGGAGCGTCGCATCGAAGTGCGTCGTTACCTGCTGTGCCTGGACGACACGGCACGCAAGGTCGGCAAGCTGCCGGCGCTGGATGCCCGTGAAAAATCCGATCTGGAGAAGCTGCGCAAGGACCTGACCGCCACCACTGAATACGCGCCGTTCTGGGTGATCTTCGCCGTTGCTCTGGCGCTGGGCATTGGCACCATGGTCGGCTGGAAACGTGTGGTGCTGACCATCGGCGAGAAGATCGGCAAGCAAGGCATGACCTACGCGCAGGGCATGTCCGCTCAGATCACCACCGCGAGCGCCATTGCGCTGGCCAACGTGTTCAGCCTGCCGGTTTCGACCACTCACATCCTGTCGTCCGGCGTGGCCGGGACCATGGTGGCGAACAAAAGCGGCCTGCAAGGCGGCACCGTACGTAACATTCTGCTGGCGTGGGTGTTGACCCTGCCCGCCACGGTCGCGCTGTCGGCAGGGTTATTCTGGCTGGCGTCCAAAGCGCTGGCCTGACCTGACTGCACGGCATGATCTGAAGAAGCCCATTCATTGAATGGGCTTTTTTGTGGGTGCGAGATCAGCGAGGTGTTCATCGGGATGAGCGTGTGGGCGAAGGTTTTAGCGGCGTTTTTTACCACCGCCCAGCAACGAGCCCATCAATCCCCGTACCAGCTCGCGACCGATCTGGGTCGCGGCCTGGCGCATCGCGCTCTTGACCGCCTGCCCCGCCAAACCACCCAGAAAACCACCGGCCATGTCGGCAAAGCCGCCTTCTGACTTCTCCTCGGCGGGCAGTTTTTGCGCGGGGTCCGTCGAAGCGCCTTTGCGCGCCAGCAGCATTTCGTAGGCTGATTCGCGATCCACGGGCTTGTCGTAACGACCGGCCAGTGGCGACCGGGCCATCAGGGCGGCGCGTTCAGCCTGGGTCAACGGCCCGATGCGCGATTGCGGCGGGGCAACCAGCACCCGCTGGACCATTTCAGGCGTGCCCTTGTCCTGCAGCGTGCCCACCAGCGCCTCACCGATGCCCAGTTCGGTCAGCACCGAGAGCGCGTCGAACTCGGGATTGGGGCGGAAACCGTCCGCGACGGCCTTCAGCGATCGCTGCTCCTTGCTGGTGAACGCGCGCAGGCCATGCTGAATGCGCAAACCGAGCTGGGCCAGAATCGTGTCCGGCAGATCCCCGGGAGACTGGGTGACAAAATACACGCCGACGCCTTTCGAGCGAATCAGCCGCACCACTTGCTCCAGCCGCTCCTGCAGCGCCTTTGGCGTATCCGCGAACAGCAAATGCGCTTCGTCGAAGAACAGCGCCAGCAAGGGTTTATCGGCATCGCCGCGCTCGGGCAATTGCTCGAACAGCTCGGCCAGCAGCCACAGCAGGAAGGTGGCGTAGACCTTCGGCGACTCGTGCACCAGCCGGCTGGCATCCAGCAAATGAATCTGCCCGCGGCCGTCGCTTGCAGGCTGCAGAATGTCTTCCAGTTGCAGCGCCGGCTCACCGAACAAGGCCTCGGCGCCCTGCTGCTCAAGGACGGCCAGCCGACGCAGCAGCGCCTGACTCGACCCCGTCGTCATCAGCGCGCTGTCATCGCCGAGTACTTCGGGGTTGTCGCGCAGATGATTGAGCAGCGCCTTGAGGTCCTTGATGTCCAGCAACAACAGCCCTTCCCGATCCGCCACCTTGAACGCGGCGTAGAGCGCCGACTGCTGGCTGTCCGTCAATTCCAGCAGACTTCCCAACAGCAGCGGCCCCATTTCCGATAACGTCGTGCGTAACGGATGGCCCGTTTCACCGTGCACATCCCACAGTGTTACCGGATAGCCCTGAGGTGTATGGTGCAGCCAGGGCATACCGGCAATGCGCTCGGCGATCTTGCCTTGAGGTTCGCCTGCAGCGCCGAGCCCGCAGAGATCCCCCTTGATGTCGGCCGCGAAGACGGCCACGCCGGCATCGCTGAACACTTCCGCCAGGCGCTGCAGCGTGACAGTTTTCCCGGTGCCCGTCGCGCCGGCCACCAGTCCGTGACGATTGGCCAGACGCATCGCCTGCCCAATCGGCTGGCCCTTCAGGTCAGCGCCAATAAGAATCTGTTGTGAGTCAGCCATCGGTTCACCCAAGCGTCGCATTTGATAATCCCGAGGGCACTGCGGCAACGGTCCGAATGGACCGCCACCGCTGATCAGCCCCAAGGCCCCTTCTCTACTCTAGCGCAAGCGTTGCGGCGCCCACCCATGGGCATGGGTGCGATGATCTGAAACCGAACATCTGTATCTGTGGATGGTCAACCGCAAGTACCGACCACCGGACGGAGCCTTACTGTGCATATCGCTGACATGACCATGTTCTACGCCCCTGCCAGCGGTGGCGTGCGCACCTATCTGGACGACAAACACCGTCGCCTCGCGCAATACCCGGGCGTGCGACACAGCCTGCTGATTCCCGGACCGCAACGCAGTCATGAGGACGGCGTATACCGTGTGCCGGCGCCGCCTGTGCCGTTTGGCAACGGCTACCGTTTTCCGCTGCGCGTGGGTCCCTGGCGAGATGCCCTGCGAAGCCTGCGACCCGACCTGATCGAAGTCGGCGACCCTTACCTGACCGCCTGGGCAGCACTGGACGCCCGACGCCAGCTGGACGTGCCGGTGATTGGCTTCTACCACTCCGACCTGCCGCTGCTGGTGCGCAACCGCGTCGGCACCTGGCTGGGCGCCAATGTCGAGAATTACGTGAGCAAACTCTACGGCAACTTCGACCGGGTGCTCGCGCCGAGCGCGGCGATGGCGGACAAGCTGATCCGTCTCGGTGTCAGGAATGTACATGTGCAGCCGTTGGGGGTTGATCTGCAGACGTTTCATCCCTCTCGGCGAGACGCCGGTCTCAAGGCCGAGTTGGGCCTGTCGGAAGAAACACACCTGCTTATCTTCGCCGGACGAGGTTCGAAAGAAAAAAACCTGACGGTTCTGCTGGACTGCATGAAGGCGCTGGGTGCGGATTACCACTTGGTGCTAGTGGGCTCTCATATGCCGACCGGCGTGCCAGCGAATGTGACGGTTGTGGATAAATTCCGCCCGACCGCCGAAGTCGCGCGGCTGCTGGCGAGTGCTGATGCGCTGGTGCATGCCGGGGATCAGGAAACCTTCGGCCTGGTGGTGATTGAAGCCATGGCCAGCGGAATTCCAGTGGTCGCAGTGGATGCCGGGGCGTTCCGCGAAATCATCCCCGCGCACTGCGGCCTGCTGTGCGAACCCAATCATCCGCTGGCCATGGCGGCAGCGGTGCGCCAACTGTTTGCAGAGGACTCGGCACGCCGAGGCGCACAGGCGCGGCGTCATGTGGAGACGCACTACGCGTGGGACACCGTGGTCACCGGTTTACTCGGGCATTATCAGGCAGTCCTCGGCGCCCATCAGCCGGTCTATGCCCATGGGTGACATTCCTGCAATCACCCAGCGCAGCTTGATGCTGGTGCTCCATGACGTGGCGCCACAAACCTGGCCGGATTATCGTCCGTTTGTAGAAGCCGTCGATGCACTGGGAAACGTGCCCATTACCTGGCTGGTGGTGCCAGACTTTCACAAGCAGAACTCCATCGACGCCAACCCGGACTTCCAGCGGGTGATGCACGACCGTCTTGCACGTGGCGATGAACTGGCGCTGCACGGTTATTACCACTGCGACGACAGCCCCGCGCCGCGCACGCCGCAGGATTTTTTCATGCGGCGCATCTACACCTGGGAAGGCGAGTTCTACACCCTCAACGAGCAGCAGGCGATGCAGCGACTGGAAGCCGGCATGGAAGTATTCCGGCGCAACGACTGGCCGCTGCACGGATTCGTTGCCCCGGCCTGGCTGATGAGCAAAGGCACACGTGATGCCCTTCGAAAATTGCCGTTGGACTACACAAGTGATGCCCAACACTTGTATCGTCTGCCGGACTTTTCCGAGATCGATGCACCCGGCATCGTCTGGAGCGCTCGCAGCGCATGGCGCCGGGGCGTATCGAAGATCGTCAGCAACCACCGTGAGGCTCAATTGCACAACGCCGCAACTATTCGTCTGGGTCTGCACCCTGTAGACATGCGCCACAATTTTTCCCGTCGTTACTGGCTGCAAGCCCTTGAGCGCTTGCTCAGCGACGGCCGTACGCCGACGAGCAAATTTGCCTGGTTACAGGGGCTGAATGCCGCCAGGTCTGCGGCGTGAGGCGACTTGGCTGGCTCGCAGCAGCGCTGATACTCGCCCTGCTGATTCCGTTCTTTATGGGCGGCGCAGACATGTTTCATCGCCTGCGCAACTTCCCGGTGATGCTCCTGATCGGCATGTTTGTCATGGTGCTGGTGGGCTGGTGCATGAACACGATGCGCCTGCGCCTGCTGCTTGGCGACGCTGCCAGCGGGCTCGGCATGCGCAAAAGCCTGGCTGTGGTGATGGCCACGGAGTTCGCCTACTGCGCGACGCCCGGGGGCAGCGGCGCCCCGTTGACACTCGTTGCACTGCTCTCGCGCAGTGGCATCGGCCCGGCGAAAAGCACAGCGGCCTTCGCCACTGACCAGCTAATGGATCTGGTGTTTTTCCTGCTCGCGCTGATCGGCATCCTGATTTACGCAGTGTTCCACCAGCTCAGCGAAAATCTGGAATGGATGCTCATTGCCAGCGCCCTGCTGATCGGTGCCGGGCTTTGTGCGTGCGCGGGTTTCGCGCGGTATCACCGACGCATCATTCTGTTCAACGGCCGCGTGCTCAAGCGCCTGAAACGCAAGAACACCACGCGTATTCGCTGGGCGCGCAAGCTGCTGCACTTTCGCGACGCCCTGGCTGAAACCTGGAAGATGCCCCATCGCATCCTGCTGCAGGTGTTTGCGTTGACCTGCGTGCACTGGAGTTTGCGTTACAGCGTGTTGTACCTGGCGCTGCAAGGGCTGGGCGTGAACATCGACTGGGCGTGGACGTTCCTGGTGCAGATGCTGTCGTTGAGCGCCGGGCAGTTCAGCCTGTCGCCGGGCGGTGCCGGGGCGGCGGAGTTGACGTCGGCGGCCTTGTTGGCGCCGATGGTGGGCAAGTCGACGGCCGCGGCGGCGATCCTTATCTGGCGGATCGTCACCTACTATTTCTATCTGGTCGCGGGCGGTCCGGTTTTTCTGTTGATGGTCGGGCGCCCCCTGTTGAACAAGTTACTGCGGATCAAGACCGTCTGATTCGTCTTGCGGTCTGGCGGATGTCAGCTCTTTCCATAATGCTTCGGCCTCCTCGAAGTCCGTTCCGTCCTCCGGCGACATTGCGTCGACGTCATAACGGCTCAGGCATCCCTCGCCAAGGGTCGGCGGGGCTTTGGAAGTGGCTCTGTCGAGGGGGTCGGTCATGTTGTTCTGCCTGTCTCGCCATAGAAGCCTGATTGTTCGCAAACAATCATGTTGAAGTGGGCCGCTGAAACTTCAGCGGCACATTAAAACCGGCTGATCACTTCTTAATCAAAGACCACTGTCTTGTTGTCATGCACCAGCACGCGGTCTTCCAGGTGCGCGCGCAGGCCGCGAGCAAGCACCATCTTTTCCACGTCGCGACCGAAACGCACCATGTTTTCGATGCTGTCGCGATGGCTGACGCGCACCACGTCCTGCTCGATGATAGGACCGGCGTCCAGTTCTTCGGTGACGTAGTGGCAAGTAGCACCGATCAGTTTCACGCCCCGCAGCGACGCCTGGTGATACGGCTTGGCGCCGACAAACGAAGGCAGGAAGCTGTGGTGAATATTGATGACCTGGTGCGCGTATTCCCGGCACAGTTGCGGTGGCAGGATCTGCATGTAACGCGCCAGCACAACAACGTCGGCTTCATGTTGTTTGACCAGACGCGAGACTTCGGCGAACGCCGGCTCTTTGTCTTTTGGATCAACCGGCACGTGGTAATACGGAATGTTGTGCCACTCGACCATGCTGCGCAGGTCCTGGTGGTTGGAAATCACGCAGGCGATTTCACAGTACAGTTCATCGCTGTGCCAGCGGTGCAACAGGTCGGCCAGGCAATGGGACTCCCGGCTTGCCATGAGCACGACGCGTTTTTTCTGCGCAGAGTCGGTAATCCGCCAGTCCATTGAAAACTCTTCGGCGATGGGCGCGAAGGCTTGGCGAAAACCTTCGAGGTCGAAAGGCAGAGAATCGGCGCGGATTTCATGGCGCATGAAAAACCAGCCGCTGAGGTTGTCAGAGTGATGGCTCGCTTCAGTAATCCAGCCGTTGTGCGATGCCAGAAAGTTACTGACCTTGGCAACGATACCGACACGGTCCGGGCAAGCAATCACCAGACGAAAAGTGCGCATGTGAAAAACTCCAGAACTTCGCAAAGGCGGCCATTCTAGCGATTAGCGATGGACTGTGCAGTACCTGTATGACACTCATTTCAGGCGGCAAAAAAGCGCACCCTGCCGAGGTCAATGCTTAAGTACCCTACAGGGCCATCGGCGGCAGAAACTCGACGCCAGATACTTCACTAAAAACGGTAAGGTCATTGGCGCGGTATAACGCGACATGTGTATCTGAATCGAGGATAAGTCTGCGGCTATTTCAAAATGCTACGGACAAAACTTTTCTTAAATGTTTACTTGCGCAAACACTCTGATTATTATGCGCCATCGCATCATGCCCATCACAACATAGGTACCCCCCATGTCACTGATCAACGAATACCGCGCAACAGAAGAAGCCATCAAAGAATTGCAAGCACGCCTGCAAAATCTGCAACAAGACGACAAACTGCAGAAAGAACTTGAGTTCGAAGGCAAACTGCGCACGTTGATGGGCGAGTATCAGAAATCCCTGCGCGACATCATCGCACTGCTGGATCCCGATTCGAAAATGAAGGCTCCACGTGGCGCTGCTGTAAAGCCGGTCGGCACCAAACGCGCTCGCAAGGTCAAGCAATACAAGAACCCGCACAACGGTGAAATCATCGAAACCAAAGGCGGCAACCACAAGACGCTGAAAGAGTGGAAAGCCAAGTGGGGTGGCGACGAGGTTGAAGGCTGGGCAACTCTGCTGGGTTAATTACCGGGTGTAGAGTCAGCCGTCGCGCAGAGATGTTCGACCCAAGAAGACGCCAGCTTATGCTGGCGTTTTTTATTGCCTGCCGTTTACTCCTCTTCGCTTAAAGCCCCAGGCGCTGTTTCAACACCAGAGAGTATTCCTGCCACTGGGCGAGTACTTTGAGTTGCTCGGGGGTGGCCTTAAGCGAGAGTTCGATCAGCGCACGGCTGAATGCCTTGAACGTATTGGGCGCGCCGGCCTGAGGATCGCTCAGGCGCAACTGACAAAACGCCAACCAGCGCTGTTGCTCGGCAACATTGAGGGTTTCGGCGAAGTTGCGGGCGCGGTACCGGAATAACAATTCAGGCAATCGGGGATCATCGAACGGCCAGCCATCGGCAGCCAGTTGCTGGGGCTCGGCAATTCGCACCTGCTCGCAGAGACGACGATCCCGATCATTGATGAAGCCATCGTACAACTGCTGTTCCGGATCCTCACTGGCAGCGAAGTTGTCGTTGGCATACACGCTCTTCAACTTGTCCTGCCAGATCGCCTGCCCTTCATTCAAAGCGGCCACGCGCGTTTTATAAACACTCATGTCCAGTTGCAGACGCTGACGGTCCTCCTCGCGAAGCACGCTCAGCGGGGCAATGACGGGGCATTTGTTAACATGCAACAATTTGAGCGGAACCGGTAACTGGCCTTCGAGCAGATCTTCGCGGCGGGTATATAGACGCTGACGCAAGGTCTCTCCGTCTTCCTCCAGCAACGGGCTGTGGTCATGGAACAGGTCATAGACAATCAATGCATTTCGGTTAACCGGATGCCAGGCCAGCGGGAGTACGACGCTCACATAACTTCGCGCCGCGGAAAATCGACCCGATATATGCACCAGCGGCTGCATCAACCGAATCTGATCCTGGACCTTGTGCTTGAAGCGCAAGCCAAAAAGATAATCGTAAAGTTTGGGTTGTTTATCGCGGATCAGACGCGCCAGCGCGATGGTTGCACGGACATCGGAGAGCGCGTCGTGGGCATGGCCATGGTCTATCCCGTTGGCCGCCGTCAGCCGCTCGAGTTTCAGGGTGACCCGGCCCTCTTCTTCCGGCCAGACAATACCCTCGGGGCGTAACGCATAAGCCGTGCGCACCACATCGATCAAATCCCAGCGGCTGTTGCCGCCCTGCCATTCCCGTGCATAGGGATCGAAGAAGTTGCGATAAAGACTGTAGCGGGTCATCTCATCGTCAAAACGCAACGTGTTGTAACCCGCGCTGCACGTGCCCGGCAGAGACATCTCCGCGTGCAGCCGGGTCATGAAGTCTGCTTCACACAAGCCTTTTTCCGCGAGCCGGTCAGGCGTGATGCCTGTCACCAGGCACGCCGCCGGGTGGGGCAGGATGTCATCGCTGGGCTGACAATAGAGGTTGATCGGTTCACCGATCTCGTTGAGTTGATCGTCCGTACGAATGCCCGCCACTTGCAGCGGCCGGTCGTTGCGTGGATTGATCCCGGTGGTTTCGTAGTCGTACCAGAAAATGCTGGAAGTCACGGGCTGATCCTGAACAAAAGACCGGGCGAGTTTAACAGACGCCCCTCCGCGCCTGACGCCAGTCAATAAACCCTACGGCTTGGGATACTGCGACACAGTTTGTGCGAAAGTGGCGGCTGTCTGTGGCCAGCAAGTTGTAACAGGACTATTCCCACACTTCGACCAGAATCATCCTGTTGCTTAGCCGCTCCGGCGTGGCTAGCATCAAACCTCTTTCACCGGCGCACCTTTCTTTATGTCCCTTTCCCATGCAGAGCCAGGAATTGCTGCACCGCTTGCCCTGCTGGACACTCGTGTTCGCATGGAAACGCCTGAGGGCATAGACCTGATCCTGCGCCCCGCCGGGTTGCTGTCCCGGTCAATTGCTTTCGGCATCGACCTGATGATTCGCGGCGCACTGCTGGGTGCGCTGTTTTTCGTGCTGGGAGCGTTGGGCGACTTCGGCACCGGGCTGTTCATGCTCGCGCTGTTTCTCGGAACCTGGGGCTATATGGTGCTTTTCGAGGTGCTGCATCAGGGACGCACGCCGGGAAAGCAGATCATGGGGTTACGGGTCATTCACGATGACGGCACGCCGATCGGTTGGTCGGCGTCAGTGCTGCGCAACTTGCTGCGCTTCGTAGACATGCTGCCCTTCGGCTACTGCGTTGGCGCGTTCACCTGCCTGCAGCACCCGCTGTTCAAACGCCTTGGAGATCTCGCGGCCGGCACGCTGGTGATCTATCGCGATTTACCCCCTCAACGGCCGCCGCTGGCTGAAGCCACCGAGATGAGTCCGCCGCTGCCCCTCTTATTGGAGGAACAGCGCGCCATACAAGCCTTTGCCGAGCGGCAAGGCACACTTTCTTCGGCGAGGGCTCAAGAGCTTGCTGCCATCGTCACGCAGCCGTTGCAATTATCTACCTTGCAAGATCCTCACGATCCCGTCCAGCAACTGAATGGCATTGCGCGCAGCCTGGCCGGCTCGCCATGAAGCAGAGCCTGTTCGAAAAACGCCATGCAGAAGACTGGCAGCGCTTTGCAGCACGCCTTGAGGTGCTGGAAGGGAGTCGCCGTAAAAGTGAATCCGGTGCCGGCTTCAGCCGCGAATACCGTCAGATCTGCCAACACCTTTCGTTGGCGATTGACCGTGGCTACGCCAGTCATCTGGTCGAGCAACTGCAACAGCTTGCCATGCGGGGCCACCAGCAGTTGTATCGCCACCGAAGTCAATTCACCGCGCAGTTGCTGAGTTTTGTGCTGGCGGACTTTCCGCGACTGGTGCGTGCTGAATGGCGATGGGTCGCCCTCGCCGGCCTGCTGTTTTTTGGCAGCCTGACGTTCATGGGGCTGTTGGTCTACGGCTATCCGGATCTGATCTACAGCGTCGTCAGCCCCGCCGATGTCGCCGAGATGCACGCGATGTACGAGCCCGCCGCACGGCGTATCGGGCAAACGGCCGAGCGCGCATCCAGTACTGACTGGCTGATGTTCGGTTACTACGTCATGCACAACATCGGCATCGCTTTCCAGACCTTTGCCAGTGGCCTGTTCTTCGGCGTCGGCAGTCTGTTCTTTCTGTTCTTCAACGGGCTGATGATTGGCGCGGTTGCGGGCCATCTGACCGACGCAGGCATGGGCGCAACCTTCTGGCCGTTCGTGGTCGGGCACAGCGCCTTCGAGCTGACCGGCATCACGCTGGCGGGTGCGGCGGGGCTAAAACTCGGATGGGCGCTGGTCGCTCCCGGTCGCCTGCGCCGAGGCGAGGCGCTTCGCCAGGCTGCCCAGATCAGCGTACGACTGATTGGCGGGGTGATGATTTTCCTGCTCATCGCCGCATTCATTGAAGCGTACTGGTCGTCGATGAGCTGGCCGCCCGCGACGGCCAAATATGGGGTGGGCGCTTCTTTATGGCTGTTGGTCGGCGCCTACCTGACGCTTGCCGGACGCACGCCCCATGCGCCTGACTGACGCCAGCGTAGCGATACGCCCACGTACGCCCTGGGAAGCCATCGATCTGGGCGTCCTTCTGGCGCAACGGCACCGCGCTTTGCTGATGACCAGCTGGGCCATCGTTACCTTGCCAGTCTTCGCGCTCCTGACCCTGCTGCTGTGGGATTACCCGTCGGTGTCAGTCCTGGTGTTCTGGTGGCTGAAACCGGCATACGAACGGCTGCCGCTGCTGATTCTGTCCCAGGCTCTGTTCGGCTCTACACCTTCGCTCAAGCAGGCGCTGAAAAGTTTTCCGTCCGCACTCAAACCGCAGATGATCGCGACCCTGAGCTGGCGGCGTCTGAGCCTCAGCCGCAGCTTCTACCAGCCGGTGCAGCAACTGGAGGGACTTGACGGGTTGCCGCGGGCGCAGCGCATTGCCCTACTTGGCCAAAAGGATTCCCGGGCGGCGCGTCTACTGACCGCACTGGGCAGCACCCTTGAAATGACCTTCTGGATCGGCCTGATGGTGTTGTTCTACGCCATGATTCCGCCGCAGATCGAAGCCGACTGGTCGTGGCGCAGCTTGCTGGACATTGAAGGTGAGTGGAACTGGCTTGAGCATCTGACCAACGGGTTTTATGCGCTGGTGTTGATCGTGTGGGGACCGGTTTACGTGTCCTGCGGGTTTTCGCTGTACCTCAATCGCCGAACTGCACTGGAGGCCTGGGACATCGAACTGGGTTTCCGCAAGCTGCGCGAGCGTGTTCTGGGCAGTGCAGTAGCGTTGTTATTGGGCGGCGTACTTGCGCTGACGCTGTTGCCGTCTTCCGCCATGGCAGAGTCAGCGGCAAACCAGCTGATGGCAGCCCCGTCAATGGCGGACGAAACACCCAGCGAGTCGGGCAATAGTTGCCCGCTGCCGCCGCTGGACAACCCGCAGACTGACGAGGACGTGGCACCGCCCGACTCACCTCGCCTGCTCAATCAGCCGCTGACCAGCCAGGCGTCACAAAACACCATCCATTCAGTGCTTGAGCAACCCCCGTTCAAAAATCCCAAACCGGTCTCAGGGTGGCGCATCGCCCAGCCTAAACACGATGCCAGCCATGATGCCAAGTCAGCCGAGACACCGAACTGGCTGGCGCGACTGGTCGTCGGCGCGCTCAACCTGGGCAAAACCCTGTCGACGGTGTTTGGCGCAATGTTATGGACACTGCTCGGCCTCACGGTCGCGTGGGTGATCTGGCGCTATCGGGCCTGGTTCGCCACCTTCGTGGATAAAAGCCCCCGCAAGGCAATTGCACCCCGAGACATCCCGCATCAACTCTTTGGCTTGCAAGTTGGCGCTGAAACCCTGCCAACGGATGTCGCCGGTGCAGCCGAGAGGCTGTGGCAGCAGTCACCGCGCGAGGCATTGAGTCTGCTTTACCGCGCACTGCTGAGCCGACTGTTGACGGATTACCAGTTGCCGCTGAAAAGCGCGGACACCGAGGGCCAGATACTGGCACGCATTGCCGAGCTCAAGCAGCCATCCCTAGATGACTTCAGTCATGAACTGACGCGCCACTGGCAAAATCTCGCGTACGGGCACCAGGTGCCGCCGGACCAAGCGCGACAGGCGCTGTGTTCAGGCTGGCGGAAGTTGTTCGCGCAGGAAGCACGCACATGAGCCGGCGCTGGATCATCGGGCTGGTCGTTGCGCTGATGCTGGCAAGCATCGTCATCGCCAGTGTGCCTGTGCTGAAGCGGCTCGAGCGTTATGAGGAAACCGTGGACCAGGGACCTTCGCCGGAAGCGCTGGCAAACCCTTATCTCGCCGCGCAGACGTTCCTGCGTCAACGAAACATCCAAGTGAAGACCGTTGAAACGCTCACCACGCTCCCTGACTTCCGCGACCAGCCGCAAACGCTGATGCTGCTGGATTTCCGCGAAAGGATGACGCCGTCCGAGGTCAAGCGCTTGCTGGCCTGGACCCGATCAGGAGGCCGTCTTCTATTTGTTGCCGAACAGCTGTGGGACCCAACCAAGGGGAGCAGCGGCGACCTGTTGCTGGATCAATTGCAGATTCACCAATTTCTCACCCAGGATCTGCAAGAGCAGGACCGCGAACGACAGCGCGAACAGCTCAAGCCGGTCATCCCACTAAGCACGCCGGACATTCAGGGCCCGGAAACGCCGTGGCCCGAGTTGACCCGGCTGTTCGTGCAAAACGAAAACGATCCGGCCTACATGAGCTTCGACCCGGCCTTCCATCTCGATGACCCCGAGGATCACGCACAGTCGTGGGCCAACAGCGCTGACGCCACGCACCTGCTGCAAATGGTGTACGGCTCCGGATTGATCACTGTCGTCACCGACGCCGACCTTTGGAAAACCCAAGCCATCGGTGAATACGACAATGCCTGGCTGCTCTGGTACCTGAGCCAGGACAGCACTGTCACGATGGTGCTGCGCACTGAACACGACAACCTGTTCGGGCTGCTCTGGAAATACTTTCCCCAGGCGCTGCTCGCCTTGGCGCTGTGCCTCGTTGCAACGCTGTGGCACGCAGGCATGCGCCACGGCCCGATGTTGCCCATTCTGCCGCGCGGCCGCCGTCAGCTCAGCGAACACCTGCGCGCAAGCGCCGACTTCATGCTCCGCCGAGAAGGTCAGCATGCCGCGTTGCGCGCCTTGCAGCAGGACATCCTGCGCCGCGCCCGGCAACGCCATCCGGGCTTCGAAACCCTGGCCGTCACCGAACAATGGCAAACGCTGGCGCGCATAACGCGTCAGTCCACCAGCAGCATCGGTCAGGCATTACGCCCGCGGCCGGAGCAGCGCTTGTCCAGCAGCGAATTCACCCGTCAGGTTGCGTACCTGCAAACCATCAGGAATGCCTTATGAGCGATCAACCGACCGAGCCAAGTCACGCGTCCCAGCACCTCCCCACTCCTGAAACCGCGGCTGTGGACCCCACGCACACCGAACCGGCCACCGCCTCGGGCAGCCATCCGGCGCAGCAGCGCCAGCGCGCGATTCATCTGGCACAGGCAGTGCGGCACGAGCTGCAAAAAGCAGTCATCGGTCAGGACGCCGTGATTGATGATGTACTGACCGCACTGATCGGCGGTGGCCATGTCTTGCTCGAAGGTGTGCCCGGGCTTGGCAAGACGCTGCTGGTGCGGGCGCTGGCCCGGTGTTTCGGCGGCGAGTTCGCGCGGATTCAGTTCACCCCTGACCTGATGCCCAGCGACGTCACCGGCCATGCCGTGTACGACATGCAGAGCGAGCAGTTCAAGCTGCGCAAGGGGCCGTTGTTTACCCATTTGCTGCTCGCGGACGAGATCAACCGCGCACCGGCCAAAACCCAGGCCGCGTTGCTTGAGGCGATGCAGGAACGTCAGGTCACGCTGGAGGGCCGCGCGTTGCCGGTGCCGCAACCATTCATGGTGCTGGCGACGCAGAACCCGATTGAACAGGAAGGCACTTACCCCTTGCCCGAAGCCGAGCTCGACCGCTTCATGCTCAAAGTGCGCATGGATTATCCCCAGGCCGATCAGGAGCTGGAGATGGTCCGTCAGGTCACGCGTTCGACCCGCTCTGACATGCTCGACGTCCAGCCCTTGCGCACCCTGATGCAGGCAAAGGATGTGCTCGCGCTGCAACGCATCGCCGGCGATCTGCCGGTGGATGAACAGGTCCTCGATTATGCCGTGCGACTTGCTCGCGCAACTCGCACGTGGCCGGGCCTGACACTCGGCGCAGGGCCGCGTGCGTCCATCGCACTGATTCGTGGAGCCCGCGCGCGGGCGCTGTTGCGCGGCGGCGAGTTCGTCGTACCTGACGACGTCAAAGGCTGCGCGCTGGCGGTGCTGCGTCATCGGGTGAGGCTTGCGCCGGAGCTGGACATCGAAGGCTTGTCGGTGGATCAAGTGCTCAAGCAAATGCTGGATCAGGTGGCGGCGCCGCGTCGATGAAGCAACTGCTCACGCCGTCGACACGGATGCTCTGGTGGCTGGCCGTTCTGCTCGGCGTGTCGGTGCTGCTCGGCATTCTGCAGGCATTGGGGCGCGGTCCGGTTGCCCGACTGGACGGGGTTTTCTGGACCTTGCTGTGGGTGATGACTGCCGTCGCTGCGTTGGATGCGGCATGGCTGTGGCGTCTGCCTTCCCCTCGGGTCAAGCGGCGCTTGGCCGGCAGTCTGGGAATGGGGCGCTGGGGCGAGGTGCAGGTCGAGCTGGAACACGACTCCCCCCGCGCACTGCACGTGACGCTCTTTGACCATGGTCCTTCCGAGCCGGATGCCCGCTACGAAACCGAACATCTGCCTCAGAACGTCGCGCTGCGCCCACAGCGCACGACGCAGCTGACTTACCGGCTGCGGCCGGCCAGTCGCGGGGATTTCACCTTCGAACGGACCGAGATCCTCATCCGCAGCCCGTTGCGCCTTTGGTCATCCCGGCGGTATGTACCCAACCATGACGCCGTCCGGGTGTACCCGGATTTTGCCCGGTTGCACGACGGACAGCTGCTGGGCGTCGAGAACTGGCTCAGGCAGATCGGCATTCGCCAACAGCCGCGCCGGGGGCTGGGCCGGGAATTTCACCAGCTGCGTGAATTTCGTGAAGGCGACAGCCTGCGTCAGATCGACTGGAAGGCCACGGCCAGGCATCGCGCGCCCATTGCACGGGAATATCAGGATGAGCGCGATCAGCAAATCCTGTTCATGCTCGACTGCGGCCGACGCATGCGCAGTCAGGACGGCGATCTGACGCACTTCGACCACGGGCTCAACGCATGCCTGCTGCTGAGCTATGTGGCCTTGCGTCAGGGCGACGCAGTCGGGCTTTCAACCTTTGCGGGCGAACAGGACCGGCATTTGCCACCCGTCAAAGGCGCGGGCCAGTTGAACGTGCTGTTGAATCACCTCTACAACGTCAACGCGACCCAGCGACCTGCGGATTACGCGGTAGCGATGCGAAACATCCTTGCGCGGCAGAAACGCCGGGCGTTGGTGGTCTTGGTGACTAATCTGCGGGACGAGGATGACGAGCAGTTACTGGAAGCGGTCAAACAGCTGAGTCGCCATCATCGCGTGCTGATAGCCAGTTTGCGCGAAGTTGTGCTCGACGATCTGCGTCAAACGCCGGTGCAGACCTGGCAACAGGCCGTGGATTATTGCGGTACGGTCGACCTGCTGAACGCCCGGAGCGGGCTGCATGAGCGTTTGGTCGCCCATGGCATCCCGGTGCTGGATGTGCGCCCCAGTGAGCTGGGCCCGGAGTTGGTCAGCCGATACATGAGCTGGAAAAAGGCCGGAGCTTTGTAGGGCGCCTGCCTTCAGGCGGACGCTTCCAGCGGATAGAAACTGAAGTAGTGCTGCAAGGCCTGAATGAGGACAAAGTATTCCGCCGGCGCCGCTTGCAGCCGGAAGCCGGAATCGAACACGCGCGGGGTTTCGTCTTCCTGACACCACAGGCAGCTGGCGTCGATATCAATGTTGTACAGGCCGTTCTTCCCGTCGGGCACTTTCAGGCGCAGCTGAAAATCAGCCCCCACCAGAATGGGCAGATCGCTGATCAGCATCAGGCCTTGTTCAGACACGTTACCCAGGCAACCCAACGGTTTATCGGTGTACCGGTTGAACACTTGCAGGTAGTAAGGCAGTTGGTGACGTTCTATTCGTCTTTCATTAAGCATTCGGACACTCGCCCTGAGATGACCATTGAGCATGGCCGCGCTAGTGCTTTGGGATTCGGTTGCACGGAACTGCCAGACCCGTGTCGCCAGAATCCATCAGCGGAAAAACCGATGACGACATCTGACTCATCCGGCGCTGGCAAAAGTCACTGATACGAGCGGCCGATTTGCGCTAACCACACCTATCGCCCCGCTTTCGGATCAGTGGCGCTGTCACTTTTGTCAAAACACTTAGGTCCCTACTCATTGCAGCCTAGCTCAGGTTTTCCCGATATCCACCCGGAAACGTGACCGTATATCCACTCGGGTGTAACTAGCGTGAAGCAGCACGCGGGGTGGCGGGCGGCGCCAGGTTGTCATGGCCCAGCTGATGCAGCGTGTCCAGCCGTGCCTTGGCGCGGAATGCATATTCGCTTTCCGGGAACTGCGTGATGATGAACTGGTAGGTCTGGACCGCGTCCATGTAGAACTTCTGGCGTTCCAGGCACTGGCCACGCAACATCGACACTTCGGGCTGTACGTAACGACGCGAACGGCTTTCTCGGTCGACTTTCGACAAGTTGTACATCACCGCGTCGCAGTCGCCCTGGGCGTAGGCGCGGTTGGCGTTGTTCAAATGGCTGTTCATTGCCCAGCGGGTGCAGCCACCCAAGGCAAGCAGCGCCACTAATATCATCACGATTCGCATGAGAGTCTCCTGTGCTCAGCCCTTGTATCGGCGTATTCCGGGATTTCTTCAAGGCCGATTTGAGTGCCGCCGGCCTGCCGATTGCCCAGCGATCAGGGGGTCAGGTAGTGCAAAGGAACAATGACTACAGAGCAATACAGTAGTAGCCTCGCGCTGCGCTTCATTTAAGGAGTTTGTGCATGACCGTTCGCCGCACCAAAATCGTAGCCACACTGGGCCCTGCCAGTAATTCGCCAGAAGTCATCGAGAAGCTGATTCTTGCTGGCCTGGACGTCGCCCGCCTGAACTTCTCCCACGGCACGCCCGACGAGCACAAGGCTCGCGCGAAGCTGATCCGCGACATCGCCGCCAAGAACGGCCGGTTCGTTGCGTTGCTGGGTGACCTTCAAGGCCCGAAAATCCGCATCGCCAAATTCGTCAACAAGAAGATCGAGCTGAAGGTAGGTGACAAGTTCATCTTCTCCACCAGCCATCCTCTGACGGACGGCAACCAGGACATCGTCGGTATCGATTACCCCGATCTGGTCAAGGACTGCGGCGTCGGCGACGAGCTGCTGCTGGACGACGGACGCGTGGTCATGCGCGTTGATACACAGACCGCCGATGCACTGCATTGCACCGTGACCATCGGCGGCCCGCTGTCGGATCACAAAGGCATCAACCGTCGCGGCGGCGGCCTTACAGCGCCGGCGCTGACTGAAAAAGACAAGCAGGACATCAAGCTCGCTGCCGAAATGGACCTGGATTACCTGGCCGTTTCGTTCCCGCGTGATGCTGCCGACATGGAATACGCGCGCAAGCTGCGTGACGAGTCCGGCGGCACGGCCTGGCTGGTGGCGAAGATCGAACGCGCCGAAGCCGTTGCTGACGACGAAACCCTCGATGCGCTGATCCGCGCCAGTGACGCGGTCATGGTTGCCCGTGGCGACCTGGGCGTGGAAATCGGCGACGCGGAGCTTGTGGGCGTCCAGAAGAAAATCATCCTGCACGCACGTCGCCACAACAAGGCGGTGATCGTTGCCACGCAGATGATGGAATCGATGATTTCCAGCCCGATGCCAACCCGCGCTGAAGTGTCTGACGTGGCCAACGCCGTGCTCGACTACACCGACGCCGTGATGCTGTCTGCCGAAAGCGCCGCCGGTTCGTACCCGGTCGAAGCCGTGGAAGCGATGGCGCGTATCTGCGTCGGTGCCGAGCGTCATCCGACTGGCAAGACCTCCAGCCACCGCGTCGGTCACTCGTTCACCCGTTGTGACGAGAGCATTGCGCTGGCGGCCATGTACACCGCCAACCACTTCCCTGGCGTGAAAGCGATTATTGCGTTGACCGAAAGCGGCTACACACCGCTGATCATGTCGCGCATTCGCTCCTCGGTGCCGATCTACGCGTTCTCTCCGCACCGCGGCACTCAGGCGCGCGCGGCGATGTTCCGTGGCGTTTACACCATTCCGTTCGACCCGGCCGCACTGCCGCCCGGTCAGGTCAGCCAGTCCGCTGTGGACGAACTGGTCAAGCGCGGCCTGGTCGAGCAAGGCGACTGGGTCATCCTGACCAAGGGCGACAGCTACCACACCATCGGCGGCACCAACGGCATGAAGATCCTGCACGTCGGCGACCCAATGGTTTAAGCGTCACTGCAACGCAAAAAAAGCCCCGCCTCGTGAGAGAGCGGGGCTTTTTCATGTCCTTGAACGTACAGGCCGTCAGCCCTTCTCCACAAACACATCCGCGAGCAACTGACTGCGCGGCAGTCCTGCGATAAAAAGCCGCTTCGAAAACGCCTCGACGCTGGCAGGCGACCCGCACACCAGCGCAACGGTCTGACGAGACGTCACGCGTAACGCACTCAGCTCGGCCGTAAAGTTTTCCTGCTCGATCAGCTCCATGTGCAGATTCGAATGCTGGTTCGCCCGCTCACTCAACGCGTGACTCAGATAATGCTCTTGAGGCTCGCGCGCCAGATGCATCAGGCGAATTTGACCCTGATGGCCCTGCCGCAACGCCTCGCGCAGCACACCCCAGAGCGGGGCCAATCCGGTGCCTGCCGCCAGCAGCAACAACGGCCGGTCCTGCCAGTCGGGGTCGTAGCGCAGCGCACCGCCCTGGAGTTCGCCGAGGCGGATCGGATCGCCCGGTTGCAGTGTACGGGCGACGTCGGCAAAGGCGCCCGGACGCTGGCAATCGATGTGAAATTCCAGAAAGGGATCGTTCCCCGGCACGCTCGCCAAGGAATAAGGCCGCGCCACGCCGCTTGCCGTCCAGAGCACCAGATGCTGGCCGGCGTAGTAGCGCAACGGGCGTTCGGGGTTCAGTCGCAGACGCAACACCGACGGGCTTAGCCAGTCAGCCCCGACGACGGTTGCCGGCAAGCCATCGCGCGAGGGGTCGAATATCTCAACAGTCAGATCGCTCGTTACCCGGCACTGGCACGACAGCCTCCAGCCTTTGGCGCGCTTGTCGGTATCCAGTGCATCGGGCGCGGCGTCCAGCGGATCGCCGCTGACGCAACGGACCATGCACGCGTGGCAACTGCCAGCGCGGCAGCTGTAGGGAACGGAGAATCCGGCGTCGTTGAGGGCATCCAGCAAATTGGCCGCAGGCGCTACCGACCAATGCCGGTCGCCCACTCGCAACTCAGGCATCGGCGTAATCCCAGGCGCCGTGGCAACGGTTGCGGCCCTGGTGCTTGGCGCGATACAGCGACTGGTCGGCACGTTGCAGGGCACGGTCCATGTGATCGCCGCGCTCGATCACCGTCATGCCGATCGACAAACTCAGGTCCAGCTCCGGAAGTTCGGGCAGCGTGACATGGGTGAAGGCGAGCCGAATGCGCTCGCAACATTCGACCAGTTGTGCACGGGTACACCGCGGGATCAGCAAGACGAATTCTTCACCGCCATAGCGCGCGAGGATGTCGTCGGAGCGTAAGCACTCGGCGGCGGTTTTGCCGAACATCTGCAGCACCCGGTCCCCCGTCGCGTGGCCATGAATATCGTTGACCCGCTTGAAGTGATCAAGATCAATGAGCGCCAGGCCAGCGGTGTAATTGCCGTCCATGAGCTCGAGCTCACGGGTGGCAATGCGCAGGAAGTGCCGGCGATTACAGAGGTTGGTCAGTTCGTCGGTGGACGCCAGTTCTTCAAGCTGCAGCATCATGCCGCGCAGGGTTTCCTGATGCGCCTGCAAGGTGATTCGCCGCTGGTGCATGCGGTTGCGCGAGTTCTGCACGAAGCGTGCGAACAGGCACAGCCAGGAGAAGACAATGAACAGCGCGCAGGTTTGAATCGCCGCGAGCCCCGGATCCGAAAGCCGTCCGCGACTGGCGTCCCACAGGTTGACGCCGGCAAACCCCAACAGGGCAAACAGGGCGCAGCGGGCGAAGATACTGGGGCGCAGGTGAAACAACCCGAACATCAGCACCAGCACGTAAATGACCAGAAAGGTGCCGCGGGAGGCTTCCATGTGGCTGATGAGAAACGTCTGCCAGGCCAGACCCAGCAGCACCTGGAATTCGGTGAGGCTGGGGTCTTTGAAACGTCGGTTGTAACCCCCGAAAAACACCAGGCTCAGCGCGGCCTGGCAGAAGAGCACGAGTACGCTCGTGCACCAGATCCCGAAGAAAGTGGCGTGGTAGTAGCCGGTAAAATACGCCATCCATACGAGCATCAGCCCCAGCACGTAGGTGCCGGTAGCGAGCGCAAAACGTTTCAACAGCAAACGCTGGATGGTTTGGGCAGTCACTCGTTGACTCATCATGGGTATTAAGGGTCCGTCCCGTACCGGCAAGATGACCTGTGATACTTTTCAGGCAACAGATCAAAACATGCCTGCGCCGTGCGCGATAATGCAGGCAGCTTGCCACTGTAGTGCGTGCGCCAAAAAATGACTATTCAAATTCCTGTGTTTCCAGACGGCCGTAGCAATCTGTTTCATGGATGATTCAGTGCGCATGCCGTGGGGCGCTTTCGACCATGGTTTAGCCGTTGGCAGATGTACCTTAATCGACCTCGGGTTATACTGCCGCGCCTTTTTTACCCTGACCCGCCGAGGTGTTGCCTGGCTGTCTGACGCCTGATCAAGATGCTTTCGTCCGGCCTAGGCGGTATCGTCGCCACCCGCAATTCGAATGTTCCCGCCAATCAGAGGAGCGCGCCCCATGACCGTGATCAAGCAAGATGACCTGATCCAGAGTGTCGCCGACGCCTTGCAGTTCATTTCTTATTACCACCCCGTTGACTTCATTCAAGCCATGCACGCGGCCTACCTGCGTGAAGAGTCGCCCGCCGCACGAGACTCCATGGCCCAGATTCTGATCAACTCGCGCATGTGCGCCACCGGTCATCGGCCGATCTGCCAGGACACCGGCATCGTCACCGTGTTCGTCCGCGTCGGCATGGACGTGCGCTGGGATGGCGCCACCATGGGCCTGGACGACATGATCAACGAAGGCGTGCGTCGAGCCTACAACCTGCCGGAAAACGTCTTGCGCGCCTCGATCCTCGCCGATCCGGCCGGCGCCCGCAAGAACACCAAGGACAACACACCGGCGGTCATCCACTACTCCATCGTCCCGGGCAACACCGTGGAAGTGGACGTGGCGGCCAAGGGCGGCGGTTCGGAAAACAAGTCGAAGATGGCGATGCTCAACCCATCCGACTCGATCGTCGACTGGGTGCTGAAAACCGTGCCGACCATGGGCGCTGGCTGGTGCCCACCGGGCATGCTAGGTATCGGCATCGGCGGTACCGCCGAGAAGGCTGCGGTCATGGCCAAGGAAGTCCTGATGGAATCCATCGACATCCACGAGCTCAAGGCGCGCGGCCCGTCGAACCGTCTGGAAGAAATGCGTCTGGAGCTGTTCGAGAAGGTCAATCAGCTGGGCATCGGCGCCCAGGGCCTCGGCGGTCTGACCACCGTGCTCGACGTCAAGATCATGGATTACCCGACCCACGCAGCGTCCTTGCCGGTGTGCATGATCCCCAATTGCGCCGCCACCCGTCACGCCCACTTCGTGCTCGACGGCTCCGGCCCGGCTTCCCTGGAAGCACCGCCATTGGACGCTTACCCGGAGATCGTCTGGGAAGCCGGTCCGTCGGCGCGCCGCGTCAACCTCGACACGCTGACGCCGGAAGACGTGCAGAGCTGGAAGCCGGGCGAAACCGTCCTGCTCAACGGCAAGATGCTCACCGGTCGCGACGCGGCGCACAAGCGCATGGTCGAGATGCTGAACAAGGGCGAAACCCTGCCGGTGGACCTGAAGGGTCGCTTCATCTATTACGTCGGACCGGTCGATCCGGTCGGTGACGAAGTGGTGGGCCCGGCCGGTCCGACCACGGCGACGCGTATGGACAAGTTCACCCGCCAGATCCTCGAGCAGACCGGCCTGTTGGGCATGATCGGTAAATCCGAGCGCGGCCCGACCGCCATCGAAGCGATCAAGGACAACAAAGCGGTTTACCTCATGGCCGTCGGCGGCGCTGCTTACCTTGTCGCCCAGGCGATCAAGAAGTCGCAAGTGCTGGCGTTCCCGGAACTGGGCATGGAAGCGATCTACGAGTTCGAGGTCAAGGACATGCCGGTGACGGTTGCGGTCGACAGCAAAGGCGAGTCGGTGCACATCACAGGTCCCGCCATCTGGCAGAAGAAGATCAGTGAAAGCCTGGCGGTGGAAGTGCAGTAACAGCTGCGTTGCATGAATAAACCCGGCATTGGCCGGGTTTATTTTTGCTCGTCCAACAGCGTCAGTACGAGCCTCTTATCAGCAATGGCGTTAATGACTATCGCAATTCGGTCTAACCCGACGAACGATGCGAGGCAATTGATTTGACTGACAAATCCAGTGGATGAGGCCTTTACTGGTATTGATGACAGGTGACAGGACGATGTCGCAGTGAAACGCTGAGTTACTGTTCTCAGGGAGATCACCGTCATGGAGACCCAGGCACAACAACCCGGCATTTCAGCGCCATCCTTGCCCAAGGGCGGCGGCGCGATTCAAAGCATCGGCAAGGGCTGGGGCGCGGTGGGCGTCAGTGGTTCGGCGTCATTCGGTATCTCATTGCCCATTACAGCGGGCCGGGGTCATGCGCCTGCGTTAGCCTTGGGTTACCAGAGCACCGCGGGCAATGGTCTGTTTGGCATGGGCTGGGGACTTAACGTTGGCTGCGTGGCCCGGCGCGCCAGCAAAGGCGTACCGACTTACACCGATGACGATGTAATCCTTGGCCCGAGCGGCGAAGTCTGGCTGCCTGAGCGTTCCGACGATGGCTCGCTGGTGTTCGAGACCGTCAGCAAGTATCTCGAACTGGAGCTGGACGAGACGTATCAGGTCATCCGTTATTTCGCCCGGGTCGAAGGCGCGTTTGATCGCATTGAACACTGGCGCATCGACCCCGTCGATCCTGGTTTCTGGCTGATTCATGGCGCTGATGGCAGCCTGGCTTTTTATGGCAAGAACCCCGGATCGCGCCGTACCGACCCGGCTAATCCCAACCACGTTGCCGAGTGGTTGCTGGAAGAAACGATGAATGCGCTGGGCGAGCACATTCTTTACGAGTACAAGGCCGAAGACGAAGTGGGCCTGGCTGATGATTCGCCGCGGGACTACATTGCCCAGTGCTACCTATGGCGTGTGCGCTATGGCAATAAAGCGCAATCGCCGGATCTGTATCTGTGGAAGCCGGAGCAGCTGGAGAGCCTCAACTGGCATTTCGACCTGCTGTTTGATTACGGCGAGCGCAATACAGACGCGGCAGGGATTCCAGCCTATACCGACGAGCACGCCTGGCCGGTGCGTTCCGATCCGCACTCAAGCTTTGCGTACGGTTTCGAGCTGGGCAACCTGCGTCTGTGCCAGCAGGTATTGATATTTCACCATTTCCCCGACGAGGGGCTGGGCGAGGAACCACGGCTGATCAGCCGCCTGCTGCTGAAATATCAGACGCTGGGCTTGGGCTACAACATGCTGCGGGAAGCTCATTTGCAAGGGGTGGCAGTTGATCCTCTTGATGCGAACAAGGATTACCTGCAGCCGCGCCCTCCGGTCGTATTCGAGTGGGGCGAGTTCGACGTCAGCATCGGCGGCTTCCATCCGCTCGATGACCTACCGGGCTTGAATGACGGTCAGCACTATCAGCTCGTGGACTTGTATGGCGACGGCCTCCCCGGCGTGCTGTATCAACAGGACAAGGCCTGGTACTACCGTGAGCCGTTGCGGGACGAAACATCCGAAGACCCGGACGCCATCCAATACGGCCCCTGGCAATGGCTGCCGGACATCCCTGCAGCCGACGCTACAAAACCTGTCCGCCAATCCCTTGTCGATCTCACCGGCGACGGTCGGCTGGATTGGTTGGTGGCACAGCCGGGCATGGCGGGTTTTTTCACCCTGAACCCTGATCGCAGTTGGTCCAGGTTCGCGACGTTCGGCGCCTTTCCTCTCGAATTTTTTCACCCGCAAGGGCAATTGGCTGACCTGATCGGCGGCGGCCTGAGCGATCTGGCATTGATCGGGCCACGCAGCGTGCGTCTCTACGCCAACAAACGGGCGGGCGGTTTCGGCCCCGGAATCGATGTCCCGCACGATGACGACAGTCTTCCGCTGCTGAGCAACAGCCCTGATGAGCTGGTGGCCTTCTGCGACATTCTGGGCACCGGGCAACAGCATCTGATTCGTATCCGGCACGACGGCGTCTGGTTCTGGCCCAATCTGGGCGCCGGGCGTTTCGGCAGCGGCAAACTGTTCGCCGCCCTGCCCTTCAGCCATGAAGCGTTTGATGCGGGAAGAATCAGACTGGCCGACATGGACGGCTCCGGGGCCGCCGACCTTTTGTATCTGGAGCCCGATCATTTCAGCATTTTCATGAACCGCGGCGGCAATGGGCTGAATGAAGCCCACGTGCAAAATTGGCCGGACGGCGTGCGCTACGACCGGTTCTGTCAGGTCAGCATGACGGATCTTCGGGGCTTGGGCTGCTCTAGCCTGGTACTGACCACACCGCACATGAAGCCGCGCCACTGGTGCTTCGACTATTCGGAACGCACGGCGCCGCTGAAGCCTTATCTCAAACCGTATTTGCTGCAGCGCAGCTGCAATAACATGGGCGCGCTCAGCGAAGTGTTTTACCGCAGTTCCGCGCAGGAATGGCTGGACGAAAAACACGAGCTGCTCGCATGCGCCGAAGCACCGGTACCCGAGCTGCCGTTTCCAGTGCATGTGGTGGTCAGGCAGACCCAGTTCGACGAGATCACGCAAAACCTTTTGACCCAGAAATTCCAGTACCGCCAAGGCTTTTACGAGGGTAGCGAGCGAGAATTCCGCGGTTTCGGCTTGTTGATCCAAACCGACACCGACGCGCCCGCCGCTCCGGACAAAAATGAGGGTTTCACCGCGCCTGTCATGACCAAGACCTGGTTTCATACCGGCCGCTACCCGCAACGTGAACCTGACGACTACAACGCAAGCGATCCCGACGCTCAGATGCTCGGTGCTCACTTGCTGACAGAGTTTGATGGATCCGTCGACAGAATCATCGACAAGATCGATGACGCCACCGGCAGGGAGATGGCCCGCGCGCTGGCTGGCAGCGTGTTGCGCGTTGAGGTATTCGGCATGGACGGCGGCATCGCGCAATCGGTGCCGTATTCGGTGCAAAGCTCGCGCTACCTGGTCAGGCAACTGGCACCGCTCAGCCCGTTCCAGCCGTATGCGCGCATGCTGCCGCTGGCGCTTGAGTCGATCAGTTATCGATACGAACGCCAGGCGGACGATCCGCAGTGCGATCGAACAGTGAGCCTGGCGTGGGACACGTTCGGCACACTGATACACGTCGCCTCGGTCAACTGCGCCCGGCGCAAGACATTCGGCGACGACACTCCCTTCGACGACGAATACCAGCAGACCTGGTGGCAGGACTCCCATGATGATGCGCAACAGACCTTTTATTTTCAGGAGCAGCGTGTTGAGCCCATTCATCTTGAGGCAGCGCAAAGCTGGCGATTGGGCCTGCCTTACCGGCAGCGCAGCAACGCCATGCTCGCCCCCGCCACGGCGTTCTCGGTGGAGGACATCAGTTACGAGGCCTTCATCGATCCTTCAGGCAAATTCAACGGGCTGCCGCGCACGCTGACTGCACTCTCCTTGCAGCGCTACGTAGACTGCACAGGAAAAGAGGCAACGTTCTTAGCGCTTCCCGATGCCGTCGAACTGGCCGAACTGGATGATCACGCACTGAGCGCCTACGACCGCGTGATGGCGCCCGAGAAACTGATCGAGCGCCTGGTCGCGCTCAAATATGAACGGATGCCGAGTTTTCTACCCGATGACGGGCTGAACCTGTGGTCGGTCAGACGCGGCTTCAATACTTACGCCCCAGCGGCGGATTTTTACCATGTCACAAAGTTCAAGCCGACGAGCAGTCATGGCTGGAGCACTGTGGAGTACGACGCCTATTGGATGCTCGTTACGAGCATGACGGACCCGACAGGTTGTCAAACCACAGCCACCTATGAGTATCGGACCTTGCAGCCCGTCCGCCTCGTTGACCCGAACCAAAACACTCAGGAGGCGGCCTACGACGCCTTTGGTCAACTGCGTGCCACCAGCTTTTACGGCACCGAGCTGGGCGTCAATGTGGGGTTTGACCCCATAGGAACACTGCCTTATCCGGTAACACCTGGCGAAGCTATCGCTTCGGCGCCTCTAACCCTGGGCCGGCGCGCCACTTATCACTGCTACGACGCTTTCAGCTGGATGGACCGGTCTTCACAGCATCAACCTGTGCACACCGCCACACTGGTAGCTGACCGATATCCGGATGACCCGGAACGGCAGATTCGCATATCACTGGTGTCCTACGACGGCTTCGGTCGCGTTCTGCAGACCCGCCAACGGGTGGAGGACGGTGACGCCTATAAAGTCGATCCCGACACTGGAAATCTGGAAGTCGCGAAAAGCAAACCCACAGTTGATCCCGTTACCGGAAAGGAGAAAGCGGGGAAAGTTGGGCCGGTTGTTGTACCCGCCTCACCTCGCTGGCGGGTCAGCGAACGGGTGGAATACAACACCAAGGGCCTGCCGATCCGGATTTACAGACCCTACTTCGCCAACACGCACCGCTACGTCAACGACCAGTCCATCCGAGACTACGGTTACTGCGACAAGCAACATTACGACCCGCTCGGCCGCCCGACCGTGACCTACACAGCGGCTGATTTCATGCGACGCCAGACTTATCTGACCTGGTACAGCATCAGCGAGGACGAGAACGATACAGAAGAGGAGATGCTCGCCATCCGTGCAGCCCGAAACGTCAGCAAAATCGGATTTTCAGATCTGTAGTAGCAGGCCTGAGTCGAATGCTCAGGCCTGATTGACCGCCAGCCGGCCCGGCGGCCGCAGACATGGATGATGCGCCACGAACCAGGCTCAAGGGGGTACAGCGACTCGATGCTGACTCAAATAGCGCCTGCAACTCACCCGTAGAAAGGAAGTCGCCTCCATGAACCTGCACAGTAAAACCCCACAATTACAGGTCGTCGACCCGCGTGCCTTGTTGGTGCGGCATATCGCCTATTGCCGAGCAGTCGAAGGGGAGGTCGTCGAGCCACGCATCACGCGACATGTCTGGGATGAAGCGGGTCGGCACGTTGCCGATCAGGATCCGCGCTTCGCGGGTACGGGATCGCCGTTCAATACCACGACCATTCACTCGATGTCCGGCGTAGCACTTCTGCAGCAGAGCGTCGACACGGGCTGGAAGCTGACACTGAGCGGAGCTGCCGGCCAGTTACTGGACAGTTGGGACGCCAGAGGCAGCAGTGGTCACGTCGATTACGACCCGATGTTTCGTCCCGCGTCATTCACTGAAAAACCGGCGGATGGCGAGCCTGCGATTGTCGAACGCTTCACCTATGGCGACAGTTCGATGGAATCGGCGCACCACAATCAATGCGGTCAACTGATACGTCATGACGATCCGGCAGGCACAGTGTTGGGGTGTGAGTTCGGGTTGGCGGGCGGCTTACTGCTGACAAATCGGCGACTGCTGCTCAGCCTGCAATCACCGGACTGGCCAGAAAGCGTCATTGAACGCGATCTGCTGCTCGAAGCAGGCGAAGGGTATTTCAGCTCGGCCGTTGTCGATGCGCTGGCGGAGGTCGTCCAACAGACCGACCCGGCGGGCAATCGGCGCACATCATCCTATGGCGTCAGCGGCCAGCTTCAGGAATCCCGGATAGAACTGGCGGGCACATCGGCGCCTCAGCGCTTGGTCAGCGCAATCGCTTACAGCGCCAGCGGCCAGGTCTTGGCGCAAACATTCGGTAACGGGGTTATCCGCGAAATCACCTACGAGCCGGCAAGTGGACGTACAGCTCGAATGACCGCTAAAAAAGCCAATGGCACACTGCTGTCGGACTTGAACTACCAATACGATCCAGCGGGCAACGTCGTTGGCGCTGAGGACGCCAGCCAGCCGAACCGTTTTGCTCGCAACCAGAAGATTGAGCCCGTCAGTCACTACCGTTACAACACTCTTTATCAGTTGATAGAAGCCAGTGGGCGTGAGGTCTCGACCGGCGCCAGTCACGGCCCCGCATTGCCCGACGCGATCATCCCGCTTCCGGACCCTAATAACCTGGCCAATTACTCCCAGACTTACCGCTACGACGCAGGGGGCAATCTGCTGGAAATGCATCATGCGGGTGGGCAAGCCTTCACGCGCAAAATGGACGTGGCACCCGACAGCAACCGCAGCCTGCCCCACGATGAAACCGACGCGGACTTTGCATCCGGATTCGACACAAATGGCAATCTGCAGGAACTGGTTCGCGGCCAGACCCTGGAATGGGACGTGCGCAACCAGCTACGGTTGGTCACGACCGTGCGCCGGGAGGACGGAGCAAACGATGACGAACACTATATTTATGACAGCGGGGGCCAGCGCTTGCGCAAGATCACCAAGGCGCAAGCGAGTGGCCGAACGCTGGTGTCCGAGGTCCGCTACCTCGATGGGCTGGAAATCCGCAACCAGCCGGGTGGAGAGATTCTGGAAGTGGCAACTGTTCAGGCAGGAGGCAGCAGCGTACGAATTTTGCACTGGAAGGCCAACAAGCCCGATGGGATCGACGACAATCAGGTGCGTTATGAGTTGAGTGATCATCTGGGCTCCAGCACGCTGGAGCTGGACGACCAGGGTGGCGTCATTACCCGGGAAGGTTATTACCCGTTCGGCGGCACCGCCTGGTGGACCGCGCGTAGCGCCATTGAAGCCAAATACCGAACCGTTCGCTACAGCGGCAAAGAGCGCGATGCCACAGGGCTCTATTACTACGGCATGCGTTATTACGCACCGTGGTTACAGCGTTGGATAAACCCAGATCCGCAAGGCAGTGCCGATGGGCTGAATCTTTACTGCTTCGTCAGCAACTCGCCCGTGAGTAAGTTCGATACCAATGGGCTGGTGGGTATGGACGCAAATCAGGCCGCAGTCGTGATCCAGCGTCAATACAGGAGACTTAAATCGCCCATTCTTGAATCGCCCATTAACGTTAAAACACTGACTAAAGGAGTTATCGGCGTATCGATTAAAGGCGACAACGCTGTATTCGCAAAAGTCGGCATTGAGCTTGATCGCGAAGCGGCAGCGCCACGCGAATTCACCTACCTGTCTCTGAGTAGCAGTCTTAGGGGAAAAGTATCAGGAGGCGATGCGGCAATACCGCTGAGTAGAGCCGCAGGTGATGCAATCAAAACCGCCAGCGGTTCGATGCCGGCGGCTTACATAAACGGTGGATATTTCAATATGGGAGCCAGGCAACCCATGTCAGGACCTTTACCATTGCCATCCCCCCAACTTCCAAACCTGGAATACGCCTCAGTTGGAGGGAACGTCATCGACAGCCTCCAAAAGCCTTTTATCGACCCGCCTGAAGACTACAGGTCAGCTTATTCAAAACTGCAGCTGGGAGACGGTTCATTCATTCATGTGGCCCCCAAACTGACAACGAGAGGCGTCATGGAGTTTTCACGCAGAGACAGCCTTCAAACAAAACACATCTATGGCGAAGAAACGGCCCACGTGGGCGCCTTAGGTCATGCCAGCGACCCCAATGCGCGCTCAGCGATCAGCCTCGCAGAAAACAACACAGCCAGAACTCGTCTGGCTATCGCGCTTAACCCGGGCCGAGGCACCTTTCCTAGAAAAACCGATGAGCCTGGTTTCACGATGCTTGAATGGGCAACCGTCATGGCTGAACTGGACAGACTGAACCCTAAAAATGAAGAAGGCCTGCCCGCCGCCTCATCCTGGAATCTCGACGGTGGCGATTCGTCAACGCTTGGGGTGCTGGACCCTGACGGCAAACACCTGTTGCAGGTCCACACGCTGAAATACGGCAGAAGCGGCGTCAAATCAGCCAGACCGATAGGAAACTTCCTGACATTCCATCGGTAAAAGAAAGCGCGCCTGGATCTTTCTAGCCCCGCCGATCCAGCGCGTTGACGACCAGTCGATCCACCCAGCCCCAAACGCGCTGTTGCACGCGGCGCCACAGCGGCCGGGCTTTCCAGTCGTCGAGGCTGACCAGGTTGCTGACCGTGAAGTCTTGTTCAAAGCTGCTGGCGACAGCCAAGGTAAGCGCGGGGTCGATCGCTTCGAGGTTGGCTTCCAGGTTGAAGCGCAGGTTCCAGTGATCGAAGTTGCAGGAGCCCACACTGACCCAGTCGTCGATCAGGACCATTTTCAGGTGCAGGAAGCACGGCTGATATTCGAAGATTTTCACCCCAGCCCTGAGCAAGCGCGGGTAGTAACGATGGCCGGCGTAGCGAACCGACGGATGATCAGTGCGCGGCCCGGTCAGCAACAAGCGCACGTCGACGCCCCGAGAGGCCGCACGACGCAACGCGCGGCGGACTTTCCAGGTCGGCAGAAAATACGGCGTCGCCAGCCAGATGCGCGTCTTGCTGGTGTTCAGCGCGCGCACCAGAGATTGCACGATATCCCGATGCTGACGGGAATCGGCGTAGGCCACGCGCCCCAGTCCATGCCCACCGACGGGCGCCTTGGGCAAGCGCGGCAGACCGAAGTTTTCCGCGGGCCGCCATGCTCGCCGCCGAGGGTTGGCGTGGAACTGGCGGTCAAACAGCGCTTGCCAGTCGATTACCAGCGGGCCGCGAATCTCGACCATCACCTCATGCCACTCGCTGCTGTTCAGGTCCGGGCGCCAGAACTCGTCGGTAACCCCCGTTCCGCCCACTACCGCCAGTTCTTTGTCGACCAGCAGTAACTTGCGATGGTCGCGGTAGAGGTTTCGAAAGCCGCGTCGCCAATGCACCCGGTTATAGAAACGCAGGATCACGCCCGAATCGGTCAGGCGCTTGCGCAAGCCGATGGTGAAAGCCGCCGAGCCGAAGCCATCGAACAGACACCGCACGATGACCCCGCGGCTCGCCGCACTCACCAGCGCCTGCACGATCGCTTCGGCACAGGCGCCGGCTTCGACCAGATACAGCTCGAGCTCAATCTGCTGCTGCGCGCCTTCGATCGCGGCGATCATGCGCGGAAAAAACGCAGGGCCGTCGATCAGTAAGTTGAACTGGTTTTCTTCACGCCACGGGAAAATCGCGCCCCTCATGGGCGGCTCGCCATGGCGGTCAGCAGGCAGGTTTGAGCAGCGCTTGCCGGGCGGGCCAGCGAGGATGGAATGCGAATGGACATGCAGACTCCAGAGGGTGCGATACGCAACCCTATCCGGCTGTCTGACCGCAGGCAAACTTCTACGTTCTACGGCACCGGCGATGACAACCGGCAGCCCTGGCGTGAACCTTCCCAGCGGGCTTCGCTTTCGCGGCCCAGCCCTGTCGCGGTGATGCGCTTGTTCAGGGCGTCTTCGTCAAGCGTACTCGGCAGCCATTGCTTCACGTAGCTGCGGCAATAGTCTGCGGGGTTATTCATGACGAAGCGGCACGAGCAGTATTCCTTGGCGGTGTAGGCGCTGATGATGTCGGGGAACACCTGCAGTTGAATGCGCCAGTTCCAGATCAGGCCGGCAAGTATTAACAGAAGCAATATGCCGAGACTGCTGAACGGGCGGCGTCGGATGAATGCTTTACGAGCGCTCATTGATCACCCTCCCCGGCTACAGCCTTCAGCGCCAGCATGAGCAACTGGTTGTGGTCATAGCTGCCGTCGCGATCGTCGGCGTAACGAACGATCACCAGCTTCGCGCTGGGGATTACGTACAACGCCTGCCCCCAATGGCCGAGGGCGGCAAAGGTGTCGGGAGGTGCGTTGCGCCACGGACCGGGCTTGCCATCGGCGGTCTTGTTCAGCCACCAGTGACCGCCGGGGGCTTCATCGGTTGGGGTCGGCGTCAGGGATTTGAACGGCGTCAGGTTGAAATCAACCCAGGCCCTGGGCAGCAACTGGCGGTCCTGCCAGCGCCCACCGCGTTCCATAGAAAGGCCGATGCGCGCCAGATCGCGGGCCGTCATGTACGCGTAGGACGACCCGACAAAAGTGCCGGCAGCGTCGCGCTCCCACGTGGCGCTGGTGATGCCAAGCGGTTCGAACAGCGCGGTCCAGGGGTAATCGCTGTAGGCGCGTTCACCGACCATGCCTTTCAGCGCGGCCGCGAGGACCGTGCTGTCGCCGCTGGAATAGCGGTATGAAGTGCCCGGCGCGCTGGCGACGGCGTGCTCGGCGGTGTACCGCGCCATGTCGCCGCGCCCTCGGGTGTAGAGCATTGCGACGACCGACGAGTTGAGCGGCGCGTATTCGTAATCCTCCTGCCAGTCCAGCCCTGAAGCCCAGTGCAGAAGGTCCTGAAGTTTGACGTCGGGATGCGCGCTGAATGGCGGGTAGAACCTCGCGACGGGGTCTTCAAGCTCGAAACGGCGTTCACCAAACGCGACGCCCAGCACGCTCGCCAGAATGCTTTTGCTGATTGACCAGGTCAGGTGCGGGGTGTCGGCCCGGGTTACGCCGCCATAGCGTTCATACACCACTTCGCCATCGTGAATGATCAGCAGCGCGTCCGTGCGCACGCCTTGGCGGGTGGTTTCGTCACGGGCCGGGAACGCGTAGGACTCAAGGGCGGATACAGCGTCTTTTCGAATGAGCAGGCGCTGGGACCACTCCGGCGCGGGCCAGGTTTCGGCGGCGACTGAACAGCTGGCGAGTAATAGCGCGAGGGTGAAAAGCAAGCGGGTCATGGAGGGGGCTCGGGCTTGGATGAGATCGATCCTAGCAGTCAACTATGACAGCGCCGGGAACCCAAATCCCCTGTCATGCAACCATCACCAAAGCTTAATGGTTGTGACATGGCCCCTCCCTAGCCTGAATTCGGACAGCAATGCTCGAACAATCAGTCGACCCGCCTGGCCGAAGGCGGGATTACGGAGACGCCGCATGACTCAGATCGCCAGCATTCGAGACACCCGAACCGAACGTCGCCTGCAGGCTGAACGCCTGGTCGGTGAGAAGGCCCTGCAGGAAGCACAGGCGTTGCGCTTCAGTGTGTTCAGCGGCGAGTTCAAGGCCAGGCTCAAGGGCGCCGAGCTGGGCCTGGATATCGATGATTACGACGTTCACTGCATGCACATCGGTGTGCGCGACCTGAGCAGCGGTCGTCTGGTCGCCACCACCCGTTTGCTGGATCACAAAGCCGCCAACACCCTGGGCAACTTCTACAGCGAAGAAGAATTCAGCCTGCACGGCCTGCGCCACCTGCAGGGCCCGATTCTGGAACTGGGTCGGACCTGCGTCGACCCGGCCTATCGCAACGGTGGCACCATCGCCGTGTTGTGGAGCGAACTGGCCGAGATCCTCAACGAAGGCGGCTACAGCTACCTGATGGGTTGCGCGAGCATTCCGATGCAGGACGGCGGCATTCAGGCTCACGCGATCATGCAACGCCTGCGCGAGCGTTATCTGTGCAACGAGCACCTGCGCGCCGAACCGAAGAATCCGCTGCCGACGCTGGACCTGCCCAACAACGTGATCTGCGAGATGCCGCCGCTGCTCAAGGCCTACATGCGCCTGGGCGCGAAGATCTGCGGCGAACCGTGCTGGGACGAAGACTTCCAGGTCGCCGATGTCTTCATCCTGCTCAAGCGCGACGACTTGTGCCCACGCTACGCTCGCCACTTCAAGGCAGCGGTGTGATGAGCACGTGGCGCAGTCATGCGCGCGTGGTGCGGGTACTTTGGGTCATTGCGCTGGGCCTGAGCATTGCCGGCACCTTTGCCCTGATGGAACGCCTGCGCATCGGCAACTCCATGGCCCGTCGCCAGCGCTGGACCGCCTGGTTCATGGCGCGCCTGAGTGCCGCGCTGCCGTTTCGCGTAAAAGTGAGCGGCAAGCTGCCGAACGAGCCAATGTTGTGGGTGAGCAATCATGTGTCGTGGACCGACATCCCGCTGTTGGGAATGCTGGCGCCGCTGTCCTTTCTGTCCAAAGCCGAAGTGCGCACCTGGCCGGTGGCGGGCTGGCTGGCGTTGAAAGCAGGGACACTGTTCATCCGCAGGGGCTCGGGCGACAGCAAGCTGATTCAGAAGCAGATGGGGCAGCATTTGCTCGGCAGGCATTCGCTGGTGATCTTCCCCGAGGGCACCACCACCGACGGCCGCAGCTTGCGTACGTTCCATGGCCGCCTGCTGTCCAGCGCGATTGAAACCGGCGTGCGGGTGCAGCCTGTTGCCATTCAATATGTGCGTGACGGCCAGCCGGATCAGATCGCGCCCTTCATTGGCGACGACGACTTGCTCTCGCACCTGCGTCGATTGTTTGCCAATGAGGTGAGTGAGGTGCACATCCAGCTGCTCTCGCCCATCGCTTCCCAGGGAAAAGAACGCGCAGCGCTGGCGTTCGAAGCCCAGCAGGCGGTGCAGGTCGCATTGTTCGGCGAGGCGGTTCAACCGGCGATCTTACGTTCCGCCGCCAAAGCCGCTTGAGCAAACGCCTGAAGCTCAGGGTAAAACGCGCTGAAGTCGTCACTCAGCGGTCGATACAGCGCGTGCAACTCCTGATAAACCCCGGCCAGCCCTTCAGGCCGTGACAAACGTCGCGAGATGCCGGCCAGCGCATCGCCCACCACCGCAAACTCACGGTACGAACCCAGCCAGTCTTGCGTTGCCATGCGCGGCGCAATCAGCGCCAGTCGTTCTGGCAATGCGGGCTCTTCCGCCAGCACGCGGTAGACCCTTCCGGTGAAGGTATCCAGCGGCTCGTCGGAATACACGTGCCAGTCCCGCGCCAGGCAATGGTCGAAAAACACATCCAGTGCGATGCCGGCATAGCGCCGACGGCCATCGGGAAAACGTCCAAGTGCCTGCTTGATCAGCGGGTGAGAATCGGTGAATGCATCAATACGCCGATGCAGCCGGATCGCGCTTTCAATGTCTGCCGGGAAACGGCCGGGCAGCAGCCCTTTGACGAAGTCGCCGTACAGGCTGCCCAGCAATTGCGCCGGCGCCTGCCCGCCGAGGTGCAGGTGTGCGAGGTAATTCATGCTTGTTGCCTATTGCTGCGAGCCTTTTTTCTGCGCCTGAGTCCGCCGACTGTGCGGGGACTCATTCGCAATGACGCTCGTACAGTCGCCACATTTCCTGCGCCTGTAAAGCAGGAATGCCGGTGGGAGGCTACACCCAGAGATCAGGCCAGGCTCATATCGTTATAACCCGATATAACGATTCAGCCAGTCCTAAGCACCTATTCATATTTGTATATCGCGATTTATAGATATAAGGTTCGCCCCATCGCGATACAGCGCACCTGCACTGAGAACGACATGCCTACCGACATCGACATTGACGACATCATCAAAGCCCTCGCCCACCCGGTTCGCCGGCAGATTCTGGACTGGCTCAAAGACCCGCTTGCGACCTTCCCCGATCAGCGTCACACCATTGATGGCGGCGTCTGTGCCGGCCAGATCGATCAGCGCGCGGGGTTGTCGCAGTCGACCGTTTCGGCTCATCTGGCAACGCTTCAGCGCGCCGGGTTAATCACTAGCCAAAAACACGGCCAGTGGCATTTTTTCAAGCGCAACGAAGACGTCATTCAGGCGTTCTTGCAGCAATTGACGCAGCGGCTCTGAGCCCCTCGCCCCACACCCGCCTTTCAGGAGACGCGACGTGCCCCTTTCATTACTCATTCTGGCCTTGAGCGCCTTTGCCATCGGGACGACCGAGTTCGTCATCATGGGCCTGCTCCCCGACGTCGCACGCGACCTGGGCGTCAGCATCCCCGGCGCCGGCTGGCTGGTCACCGGTTACGCCCTGGGGGTCGCGATCGGCGCGCCGTTCATGGCGATGGCCACCGCGAAGCTGCCACGCAAAGCTGCGCTGGTCACGCTGATGGGGATTTTTATCATCGGCAACCTGCTCTGCGCGCTGGCGGCGGATTACAACATCCTGATGTTCGCCCGCGTGGTCACCGCGCTGTGCCACGGCGCATTCTTCGGCATCGGTTCGGTGGTGGCGGCGGGACTGGTTCCGGCCAATCGCCGGGCATCGGCCGTCGCGCTGATGTTCACCGGCCTCACCCTGGCGAACGTCCTCGGCGTGCCACTGGGCACCGCGCTGGGACAACAGGCCGGCTGGCGCTCGACTTTCTTCGCGGTCACGGTGATCGGCGTCATCGCGTTCATTGGCTTGATTCGCTTCCTGCCGAGCAAACGCGATGAGGAAAAACTCGACATGCGCGCCGAATTGGCTGCGCTCAAAGGCGTGGGCATCTGGCTGTCGTTGAGCATGACCGCGCTGTTCGCCGCCTCCGTGTTTGCGCTGTTCACCTACGTCGCGCCATTGCTGGGCGAAGTCACGGGTGTTTCGCCGCTGGGGGTGACCTGGACGCTGATGCTCATTGGCCTCGGCCTGACGCTGGGCAACATCATTGGCGGCAAGCTAGCTGACCGTCGACTCGCCGCCACGCTCATCGGCGTGTTCATTGCCATGGCGGTGATCTCCACAGTGCTGAGCTGGACCAGCACGGCGTTGATCCCGGCTGAAATCACCCTGTTCCTCTGGGCCACCGCCGCGTTTGCCGCCGTGCCTGCCCTGCAGATCAACGTGGTGACCTTCGGCAAGGCCGCGCCCAATCTGGTGTCGACCCTGAACATCGGCGCCTTCAACGTCGGCAACGCGCTGGGCGCCTGGGTCGGCGGCAGCGTCATCGCCCATGGCTTCGGCCTGACCACCGTGCCGCTGGCCGCCGGCGTACTGGCGGTGCTGGCCCTGCTGGTGACGCTGATCAATTTCCGTCAGCGCAGCGATGTCGAAATGGCCCCTGTGACGAACTGATTCCCCGAATTTGAAACCTGCGGATCCACCTTTTACCGATTGCACTAAGGATTTCACGATGACCACGATTTTTGACCCGATCAAGATGGGTGACCTGGAACTGGCCAACCGTATCGTCATGGCGCCGCTGACCCGATGCCGCGCCGACGAAGGCCGCGTGCCCAACGCGATGATGGCCGAGTATTACGTTCAACGCGCCTCGGCCGGTCTGATCATCAGCGAAGCCACTTCGGTCATGCCAATGGGCGTTGGCTACCCTGACACCCCGGGCATCTGGTCCAACGACCAAGTACGCGGCTGGGCCAACGTCACCAAAGCCGTGCACGCGGCGGGGGGCAAGATCGCGCTGCAACTGTGGCACGTGGGTCGCGTTTCCCACCCGACTTACCTGAACGGCGAAACCCCGGTCGCGCCAAGCGCCATCCAGCCAAAAGGCCACGTGAGCCTGGTGCGTCCGCTGTCTGATTACGTCACCCCGCGCGCACTGGAACTGGCGGAAATCGAAGAGATCGTCGACGCCTACCGCGTCGGTGCCGAGAACGCCAAGGCCGCCGGCTTTGATGGCGTGGAGATCCACGGCGCCAACGGTTACCTGCTCGACCAGTTCCTGCAAACCAGCACCAACACCCGCACCGATGCCTACGGCGGCTCGCTGGAAAATCGCGCACGTCTGCTGTTGGAAGTGACCGACGCCGCCGTTGAAGTCTGGGGCGCTGGCCGTGTCGGCGTACACCTGGCACCCCGCGCTGATGCCCACGACATGGGCGACGCCAACCTGGCCGAGACCTTCACCTACGTCGCCAGCGAACTCGGCAAACGCGGCATCGCCTTCATCTGCGCCCGCGAACGCGAACTCGACGACAGCCTCGGCCCGCGCCTGAAAGAAGCCTTCGGCGGCGTGTTCATCGCCAACGAGAAGTTCACCAAAGAAAGCGCCAACGAGTGGCTGGCGAGCGGCAAGGCAGATGCAGTGGCGTTTGGCGTGCCGTTCATTGCCAACCCTGACCTGCCGGCGCGTCTGGCCAAGGATGCTCCGCTGAACGAGCCGCATCCAGAAACTTTCTATGCGAAAGGCGCTGAGGGTTATCTGGATTACCCAACGCTGTAAGCGCACCGCTCATAAAGTAATACAACGATAATAAAAAAGCCCCAACTCGAAAGAGCCGGGGCTTTTTTAGCAACTAACGTTTTAACTTATAGCTCCGGATAATCAGTAGCCAACACATTGCCTTCCGAATCCGTCACAGTACCATCCGGGAACCGCCAGGTACCGTCCGGATAACCAACGGTGCCATCAGGGTACATATAACTGCCGTCGGTATATTGGTAGGTGCCGTCCGGAAACTTGATCGTCCCGTCTGCGTACATAATGGTCCCGTCCAGATATTGGACGTTGCCATCGGCATCCGTGACGTACTCGCCTCCGGCGTCGGCTACGCGGCCGTCCGGCAACTGTCTGTTTCCGCTTGGCAGCAGATAGGTACCCAACGGATACAACAACGAAATGACACCGGTAATCGTATCAACCACCGACAGCACTTCAGCCAGACGAGGCGGGATCAGCGGCTTGGGCGGCAGCACCAACGACGCGGGAGGCTTTACCGGTCCCGCAGTGACAGGCTTGGGCGGACGGGGTTTAACCGCCGGCTGTGGTGGTTTCACTGGCTTTACAACAGGCGGTCGGATGACCGGCGGTTTAATTGAGGGCGGAGTTGTCACAGGTGGTTTGATAACCGGTGGCTTTGTAACGGGTGGCTTGACAACCGGAGGCTTTGTAACAGGCGGCTTTGTAACGGGAGGCTTGATGACCGGCGGCTTCGTCACCGGAGGCTTGATGCCGGGTTTGATGCTGGGCGGCTTTGCAGCACTTCGGGCAAGGCCCGCACCGCTGACGATGCTTTTACCGATCGAGCGGCCTTGGCCGTGTTTAGTCTTGAATCCATTCATTTGAGTCATCCTTGATTGCTGTAACGAAACACCCCGTTGGAGTTGTATCGTTCTTCAAAAGAGCTTCGTCATTGAAGCGCTTCACTGTCTTGCGAGTTACTGAACAGAACCATAATTCAAATAAAAATAAACGCCATTCAAAATCCTAAAAAATATCAAAATCGGAAATAGCCTACAGGTTGGAGTTAAACATTCACTCCTCGACTTCACTTTGTTGTCAGTCCCCCCGACAACATCACAACAGGCGCCGTCGTCGGGAGGGGGTGCTTCAAGGTCGAGCGTTGATCTGTTGCGACAACGTCTGAATCTGACTCTGCAACGTATTGATCGTCCGCGTCATCTGCGCACGAAACGCATCGAACTCCTGCAGACTCGCCCCTGACGAAGCAGCCGCCGCCGGACGATTTTCCAACTCGCTCTTCACCACCACCATATCCTGCTCAAGCTGCTCGATCGCCTGACTGCCGTTCGCTTTCTTCAGATTCGCCACATCTGCAGTCAAACCCTTCAGTTGCGTCTCCAGCCGCTCCTGCTCCGTCTGAATCGACTTGCCATCCGGCACCGCCGCTTTCAACGCTGCCAGCTCCGTCGTCACGGCCTTGAGCTGGTCCTGCAACTGCTGGTTGGTTGCCTGCTGCTGCGCGCTCTGCGTACTGATCTGCTCCAGCCGCTTGTCCAGCCCGCCCTGCAAACCCGCCACACCCTGCTGCTGCTTGCTCTGATCCGCCAACTGATCCTGCAACTGCTTGATCTGCGCCTTCAACGCCTCGCTGCTGCTCGCCATCGACTCGGTGGCGACCACCTTCCCGGAAATATCCTGCAAGCGCCCCGCCGCCTCCTCACTGATCCTCGCAAAGCTTTCCTGCGTTGCAACCAGCTGCTGCTCCATCAACGACACCTGCTGAAAACTCCACCAGCCCAGGCCGCAAAAAGCGATAAACAGCACGCAGATCAGCGCCCACAACGCGCCGGTGCCGGGCGCCTTCACCTTCACCACTGGCGTGTCGCGCGAGTACACCGTCGTGCGCTCGCGGGCACCCGGCGGCGGCAGAAAATCATCGTCATCGTCTTTGGCGCTGAGGCTCGGGACGTCATCGACGTCGTCATAGGGATCTTTGCGCATGGGTTTACCTTTGAAAAAACCGCTGAATCTGAATGGCTCGCAGTATAACCACGGATGTTGACGCCTTTTATAACGCGCCGCTGTGCTGGGCTTTCCACCAACCGCAGAACTCGTCGAGGGCAGTCCACACGCTGACGTCAGGCTGGTAATCCAGATAATGCCTGGCGCGATTGATATCAAGCGTGAAATCCCTGCTCATCACCTGCATCCCGATGCGCGACAGCGTCGGTTCAGGTTGTCCCGGCCAGATCAGGCACGCCGCCTCGTTCATGGCCGCCGCGGTGTACGCCAGGCCGTAAGACCGATAGCGTCTCACCGGTGGCAACTCCATCTGGCGCATGACGTAATTGACCACGTCCCAAAGCGGGACGGGCGCGCCGTTGCTGATGTTGTAAGCCTTGCCCAGCGCTGAGCCGGCGGCCAGCAGGCTGCTGAGCAGCGCCTCATTGAGGTTCTGAATGCTGGTGAAATCAACCTTGTTCAAGCCGTTGCCGATGATCGACAAGCGCTTCTTCTGCTGCATCTGCAGCAGTCGCGGGAAAATGCTCGTGTCACCCGCACCCGTCACAAAACGCGGGCGCAGGGCGATGACTTCCAGACCGAACTCTTCGGCACCAAACACCTTCTGTTCGGCCAGGTATTTGGTCGCGGCATAGTGATTGCCGAAGCGCTTGGGCACTTGCTCCTCACGGATATCGAGGTGCGATCGGCCATCGAAATAGATCGAGGGCGAGGACAGATGCACCAACCGCCGGACTCTCTGTTTCAGGCAGGCTTCAACGACGTTTTCGGTGACTTGAACGTTGCCCTGATGGAAGTCCTGACGTCGCCCCCATGTACCCACCGCCCCCGCGCAATGGACCACGGCTTCGACGTCGTCACACAGCGCATGAACAAGCTCCGGATCGGAAAGATCGCCCTGGATGAACTCGGCCCCGCGCCGCACCAGATGCTCAACACCCTCAGCGCGACGGCCGTTGACCCGGACGCTCAGACCTTGCTCCAGCGCGAAACGCGCGAAGCGTCCGCCGATGAAGCCGCCTGCGCCGGTGACCAGAATTTTCATTGCCTGCTCCGTTTCATCTTCTTCTGCCTGTGATCGCCGCGGCTATGCCGCGACCGATCCTACAATCTGCTGCGTCGACTAGTGACGTTCACTCAGTCCCCAACGGCACCAGCCACTGCCCCGCTTTTTTCGCCAGATGGTCCGTCAGTTCCGTCAACAATCGACCACCGTTGCGCCAATGATGCCAGTACAAGGGCACATCAATGCACTGATCGGGCAGCAACTCGACCAACAAACCGCTCGCCAATTGCCCACGGACCTGCAATTCCGGCACCAGCCCCCACCCCATTCCGGCTTCGACCATGCGCGTGAAACCTTCGGACGAAGGACACAAATGATGCTCGAAACCGCCTTCGACACCCAGCGAAGCGAGGTAGCGGTGCTGCAGGAAATCATCCGGGCCGAACACCAGCGCGGGCGATCGAGCGACCGCTTGAGGCGTGACACCCTGTGGGAAATGCCTATCAATAAAGTCAGGGCTGGCCAACGCCCGATAACGCATGGCGCCGAGTAATAAACTCCGTGCGCCCGCTACCGGCCGTTCACTCCCGCATAAACATGCGGCCACTTCACCGGCGCGCATGCGCTTGAGGCCGACATCCTGATCCTCGACGACGAGGTCGGTGAGGAGTCGATGCTCGGCACAAAAGTCTCCGACCGCGAGGGCCCACCAGGTCGCCAGGCTGTCGGCGTTCAGCGCGATGCGCAAACGTTCAGGCATGCCGCCTTCGTCCAGGGCCGGCACCACGCTCTGCAGGTCGCGTTCCAGTAAGCGCACCTGTTGAACATGGTTGAGCAACAGCCGGCCGATCTCCGTTGGGCTCGGCGGGGTTGCACGAACCAGCACCGGCTGGCCGACCCGCGCCTCCAGAAGCTTGATGCGCTGGGACACGGCTGACTGGGAAAGGCCGAGTACCTGAGCGGCGCGTTCGAAACCGGCCTGCTCGATCACGGCCGCCAACGCGGAAAGTAATTTGTAGTCGAACATCAGTTTCCCTAATGGGGAATGAGCGTTATTGGTTTTTCTTATACTCGCGTTCAACCGACAATCGCCACCACTGACTGATGCGTCACTTAGTAATGGCGAAATATCAATGACTGGCGAAACCTCCCTCAGCGCGCTATTGCGCAGCATGAACCCTGAACTGAACGACGGTGAATACGTGTTCTGCACCGTGGCGGACAGCCGTCGCGTGGAGGGCGTCGAAGTCATCGGCAGCTTCCGCGAGCGCGAAGGCCTGACCGTCATCCTCGAACGCCGCCAGGCACAGCAACTGGGCCTGGACTGCGATTACGTCATGGCCTGGATCACCCTGACCGTTCACTCCTCACTCGCGGCGGTCGGGCTGACCGCGGCCTTCGCCAGCGCATTGGGCCAGGCGGGCATCAGTTGCAACGTGGTCGCCGGCTTTTACCACGACCATCTTTTCGTGGAAGGACGACGCGCTGAAGGCCATGGACACCTTGCGCGCACTGGCCACGAGCGCCTGACCCCGCCTACCCCCTAACTTATCGAGGCCCGACATCATGTGGCAAAGCTACCTCAACGGCCTGCTGGTTTCCCTCGGGCTGATCATGGCCATCGGCACTCAGAACGCCTATGTGCTGGCGCAAAGTCTGCGTCGCGAACACCACCTTTCCGTGGCCCTGCTGTGCATCGTGTGCGATGCCATTCTGGTGGCGGCCGGTGTGTTCGGCCTTGCCAATGTGCTGTCCCATAACCCGACACTTCTGGCGGTGGCGCGCTGGGGCGGCGTGATATTTTTGCTGTGGTACGGCGCCATGGCCTTACGTCGCGCATTGTCGCCGCAGAGCCTCGCCGAGGGCGACACCGACGGCCAGCGCTCACGACGCGCTGTATTACTGACCGCGTTGGCGGTGACCTTGCTGAACCCGCACGTTTATCTCGACACGGTGCTGCTGATCGGCTCCCTCGGCGCCCAGCAAGCGGTGCCCGGCGCCTACGTGGCGGGGGCGGCCAGCGCTTCAGTGTTGTGGTTTTCAACGCTGGCAATCGGCGCCGCCTGGCTGGCCCCATGGCTGGCACGCCCAACGACTTGGCGCCTGCTGGACCTGATGGTCGCAGTAATGATGTTCAGCGTAGCGGTGCAGTTGATCAGAACGGCGTGAGCATTTCGTCTCGTCCGCGCGCATTTCAGCGCAACGCTCTGGAACCTCTATCCCACACAGTTGTTGCGTGGTTAAGGTCAGGGGCCGGTGCTATGATCCAGCCCCTGCGCTGCAAAGAGTACAAACTCGCCGGCGTAAGTTCTGTCTGGCCGCCCGTGATCGGCCTTGCGCAAACCGCAACTGACCTGATTAGGAGAATTACCATGGCTTTTGAATTGCCTCCGCTGCCGTACGCACATGACGCTCTGGCACCGCACATCTCCAAAGAAACTCTGGAATACCACCACGACAAGCACCACAACACCTATGTCGTGAACCTGAACAACCTGGTGCCAGGCACCGAGTTCGAAGGCAAGACTCTGGAAGAAATCGTCAAGACCTCCTCGGGCGGTATCTTCAACAACGCCGCTCAAGTCTGGAACCACACGTTCTACTGGAACTGCCTGGCGCCAAACGCCGGCGGCCAACCGACTGGCGCTCTGGCGGACGCAATCAACGCCGCGTTCGGCTCCTTCGACAAGTTCAAGGAAGAGTTCAGCAAGACTTCCATCGGCACCTTCGGCTCCGGCTGGGGCTGGCTGGTGAAGAAAGCTGACGGCTCCCTGGCACTGGCCAGCACCATCGGCGCCGGCAACCCGATCACCAGCGGCGACACCCCGCTGCTGACCTGCGATGTCTGGGAACACGCTTACTACATCGACTACCGTAACCTGCGTCCGAAGTACGTCGAGGCGTTCTGGAACCTGGTCAACTGGAAGTTCGTTGCCGAGCAGTTCGAAGGCAAAAGCTTCACAGCCTGATGAACGCTTGAATGCTCGAATAAAAAAAGCCCGGCACGTCCGGGTTTTTTTTCGCCTTCTGTTTGTCGTTTATGTATTGTCTGGAAGCGATAGCGGACTAATATCAAATTTCGTGCTGATTCAAACGGCTGGGCTCAAGTTTTCCCCGCGCATGACCGACACAGTACGGATAGCCTGAGTGGTCCGCCTATCAACTGTTTTCCCCGATTGATGGGGTCATGCGCAAGCCGGGAGCGCCTGATCCGAATGCCTGTATTGCCAGTGCCTGCACGCAGTCAGCCCGCTATCAGCATGGATAAAGGAATGGCCATTTGAAGCTGGAACTCAAACACAGCCTGTCGGTGAAGCTGCTTCGCGTTGTGCTGCTGTCCGCGCTGATCGTGGGGGTCGTGCTCAGTTGCGCACAGATCGTCTACGACGCTTACAAAACCCGCCAGGCCGTTGCCTCGGATGCGGCGCGTATCCTCGACATGTTCCGCGATCCGTCGACTCAGGCCGTTTATAGCCTGGACCGGGAAATGGGCATGCAGGTCATCGAAGGGCTGTTTCAGGACAAGGCCGTGCGGATGGCATCCATCGGTCATCCCAACGAGACGGTGCTCGCCGAGAAATCCCGAGACCTCGAAACCACCCCCACCCGCTGGCTGACCGATCTGATCCTGGGCCAGGAACGCAGTTTCACCACGCAACTGGTCGGCCGCAGCCCCTACAGCGAATATTACGGCGACCTGCGCATCACCCTCGACACCGCCACCTACGGCGAAACCTTCCTCACCAATTCGATGATCATTTTCATTTCCGGCGTTTTGCGCGCGCTGGCGATGGGCCTGGTGCTGTACCTGGTTTATCACTGGCTACTGACCAAACCGCTGTCGAAAATCATCGAGCACCTGACCAGCATCAACCCCGACCGCCCCAGCGAACACCAGTTGCCGTTGCTCAAAGGCCATGAAAAAAACGAACTGGGGGTCTGGGTCAACACCGCCAACCAACTGTTGGCGTCCATTGAGCGCAACACCAATTTGCGCCACGAGGCTGAATCCAGCCTGCTGCGGATGGCCCAGTACGATTTCCTCACCGGTCTGCCGAACCGGCTGCAACTGCAGAAGCAACTGGACAAGATCCTCGTCGACTCCGGAAAAGTGCAGCATCGCGTTGCGGTGTTGTGCGTCGGGCTGGATGACTTCAAAGGCATCAACGAACAATTCAGTTATCAGGCCGGCGATCAGTTGCTGCTGGCCCTCGCCGATCGATTGCGCAGCCACAGCGGCCGCCTCGGCGCCCTTGCCCGTCTGGGCGGCGACCAGTTCGCGCTGGTTCAGGCCGATATCGAACAGCCTTACGAAGCCGCCGAACTGGCGCAGAATATTCTCGACGACCTGGAAGCGCCCTTCGCCGTCGATCAGCAAGAGATTCGTCTGCGCGCCACCATCGGCATCACGCTGTTCCCCGAAGATGGCGACAGCACCGAGAAGCTGCTGCAGAAAGCCGAACAGACCATGACGCTGGCCAAGACACGCTCGCGTAACCGCTACCAGTTTTATATCGCCAGCGTCGACAGCGAGATGCGTCGTCGTCGCGAGCTGGAAAAAGACCTGCGTGAAGCCTTGGCCCGCGAGCAGTTTCACTTGGTCTATCAGCCGCAGATCAGCTATCGCGACCACAGCGTAGTGGGGGTCGAGGCGCTGATCCGCTGGATTCACCCGGAGCATGGCTTCGTGCCGCCGGATCAGTTCATTCCGTTGGCCGAGCAGAACGGTACCATTATCGCCATTGGTGAATGGGTACTGGATCAGGCCTGCAAACAGCTGCGCGAGTGGCACGATCAGGGCTTCACCGACCTGCGCATGGCGGTGAACCTGTCCACGGTGCAACTGCACCACGCCGAATTGCCGCGGGTGGTGAACAACTTGCTGCAGATCTACCGTCTGCCACCCCGCAGTCTGGAGCTGGAAGTCACGGAAACCGGTCTGATGGAAGACATCACCACCGCCGCGCAGCACCTGTTGAGCCTGCGCCGCTCCGGGGCGCTGATCGCCATCGATGACTTTGGGACCGGTTATTCATCGCTGAGTTACCTGAAAAGCCTGCCGCTGGACAAGATCAAGATCGACAAGAGCTTCGTGCAGGACCTGCTCGACGACGATGACGACGCGACGATCGTGCGCGCCATCATTCAGCTCGGCAAAAGCCTGGGCATGCAGGTGATCGCCGAAGGCGTAGAGACCGCCGAGCAAGAGGCCTACATCATTTCCGAGGGTTGTCACGAAGGTCAGGGCTACTTTTACAGCAAGCCTCTTCCAGCGCGGGAGCTACTGGTTTACCTGAAACAGGCGCAACGGACCCACAGCGAGGCGCTGTAGCACATCTGCATCCCGGCACGAAAGCAGGCGTTGCGCAGATCACCGCCCTTCACGCCTGGGCCCCGGCCGGACCCTTTCTTGAAACAGCTTGAAATATCTCCCCCCGCCTGCCTGGGCTAATGGCCTTTACACAGAATGCAAATCTTTCGCATTATGTCGCAGCATTTTTCTGGCGTTCGCCACCGTTCACACCTCTTCTCGATGCAGGATTCCGTCATGATTCGTATGCCCCTGGCAACCGCAAGTCTGCTGGCTGTCGCTATTGCTCTGGCCGGTTGTGATCAAGGCAAGGACAAGCCCGCCGCTGCAGCGCCTGCCCCCGCACCTGCCGCCGCTGCCGCCCCGGCTCCAGCGCCAACCGCCGCCGCTGCACCTGCCCAGCCCAACGAAACCGCCACCAGAGCAGTGGTCGCCAACTACGCCAATATCGTATTTGCCGTTTTCAGCGACGCCGAATCCACTGCCAAAAAGCTCAGCACGGCAGTCGACGCTTTCCTCGCCACACCCAACGACCAAACCCTGAAAGCAGCGCGTGCAGCCTGGGTAGCAGCGCGCGTGCCGTACATGCAGAGCGAAGTATTCCGCTTCGGCAACACCATCATCGACGATTGGGAAGGTCAGGTGAACGCATGGCCGCTGGATGAAGGCCTGATCGATTACGTCGCCAAGGATTACCAGCACGCACTGGGTAACCCGGGTGCCACCGCCAACATCATCGCCAACAAGTCAGTGCAAGTGGGCGAGGACAAAGTCGACGTCAGCGAAATCACCCCTGAAAAACTCGCCAGCCTGAACGAGCTCGGTGGTTCGGAAGCCAACGTGGCCACCGGTTATCACGCCATCGAATTCCTGCTCTGGGGCCAGGACCTGCATGGCACCAATCCGGGCGCGGGCGAGCGTCCGGCCAGCGACTACATCGAAGGCCAGGGCGGCACCGGCGGCCACAATGATCGCCGCCGCGCCTACCTGAAAGCCGCCACCGATCTGTTGGTCAGCGACCTCGAAGAAATGGTCAACAACTGGAAACCGGGTGTCGCCGACAACTACCGCGCCACGCTGGAGGCAGAATCCGCCGAGAGCGGGCTGCGCAAAATGCTGTTCGGCATGGGCAGCCTGTCATTGGGCGAACTGGCCGGCGAACGCATGAAAGTCGCGCTGGAGGCCAATTCCAGTGAAGACGAACACGATTGCTTCAGCGACAACACTCACAATTCGCATTTCTATAACGGCCTGGGCATCCGCAACGTTTACCTGGGTGAATACACCCGCGTCGACGGCAGCAAAGTGAGCGGCGCAAGCCTGTCCTCGCTGGTCGCCACCGCCGACGCCGCAACTGACCAGACCGTGCGCGCCGACCTCGATGCGACCCAGGCGAAGCTGCAGGTCATCGTCGACCACGCCAACAAGGGCGAGCATTTCGATCAGCTCATCGCGGCGGGCAATACAGCGGGCAACCAGGTCGTGCGCGACGCCATCGCCGCGCTGGTCAAACAGACCGGCGCCATTGAGCAAGCGGCCAGCAAGTTGGGCATCACTGACCTGAACCCGGACAACGCCGACCACGAGTTCTGATCCGCTTCACGTCCGCTTCAAATCGGCAAGGCCGCGCCTTCCCGGCTGAAGTCGGTCCAATTGCAAACGAATGCCGACCCGACCACGGGCCGGCATTTTTTTCGTCAATCGACGCTTCAAACACCACCAAAACGGGCCTTATCCGGGGACCGGTCTGTAAGCTTTGTAGGGCATTTCCTGTTCGGTCCTTGTCGGATTGAACACGCCTCCCCCGCCGCCGATCATGCGCACTTCCTTGACCCCACCCTATCCAGGAGGAGACAGAAAGTGCCCAAGAGAAACAATAAAAGGCGCCGCGTCAGCAAGCTCAAAGCCAACGATTACGGTATCCACCTGCTGGTCGGCGTCAAGGGCCCGCGTGCCTGGAAGGTGACGATCTACCGCGACGGCAGAACCTTCAACCGACTGTTTTCCTTCTCCCGCTATGGCGGCCGTGATCCGGCACGGAAAGCCGCCGACGCGTGCCGTGACCAATTGCTGCTGGCTCACCTGCCCAAGCTCAGCCGCGACATCCGCCAGCGCATCATCGCCACCAACACCAGCGGCTATCCGGGGGTACATTACCGCTGCTACACCGGCATCGCCTATTGGGTGGCGCGGACCACGCTGCGCAACGGCAGCAGCGTCACCAAGTCGTTCAGGGTCGAGCACTACGGTTACGAGAGGGCCAAGGAGCTGGCGATCCGCGAGCGCGAGCGGCAGCTCGACGGCATCGGCGATTACCGGTCATTCAAGGTGGTCGAGGGCGAGCGGCGTCTCATGCAACTGCTTGTGGAAAACCCGGCGCTGGAGATCGCTGGTGCATGAGTTTTGCGGGCCCGTCACTCGAGGATGATTTGGTAACAACACGTTACGAGAGGGCCTGCAAACGCTAATCCCTCTTATTCATCAAACTCGGGGCTGGTAAGCTTGCTCGCCCCGATTTCTCCCCTTTGCAGGACCTGTATGACTGCGTGGTTCCGTCCTTCGTCTCTCCTGCTGATGGCCCTCGCCATGAGCGGGTGCGATGACGCCCCGCGTTTCACCGCCGCCGAACCGGGCGAGTCGCTCTCTGGCGGCGCCACCACCGTCAACAAAAGCGACCGCAATGCATTTTCCCTGCCTTCAGCCAACCTGTCGCCTGTCCGGCGGCTGGACTTCAGCGTCGGCAACAGCTTCTTCCGCAACCCCTGGGTGATTGCGCCGTCGACTACCACTGCCCGCGACGGCCTGGGTCCGCTGTTCAACACCAACGCCTGCCAGAACTGCCACATCAAGGACGGCCGCGGCCACCCGCCCGAGCCTGGCGCCGACAACGCCGTGTCAATGCTGGTGCGCCTGTCGATTCCCGACGATCCGGCGTTCGTCGAGGACATCAAGCGGCTGGGCCTTATCCCCGAGCCTGTATACGGCAAGCAACTCCAGGACATGGCCATCCCCGGCGTCACGCCCGAGGGCAAGGTTCGGGTCGATTACGATTCGATGACCGTGCATTTTCGCGACGGCACTCCGGTGCATCTGCGCCGCCCTACCCTGCAGATCACCCAACCTGGTTACGGCCCGATGCACCCGCAGACGCGAGCCTCTGCGCGCATTGCCCCGCCGATGATTGGTCTGGGCCTTCTGGAAGCCATCCCACAGGCGGCGATTCTGGCCAACGCCAACCCAAACGATGAAAAGGGCACCGGCATCACCGGTAAACCCAACTGGGTCTGGGACGACGCGCAGCAAAAAACTGTCCTCGGCCGTTTCGGCTGGAAAGCTTCGCAACCCGGCATCAAACAGCAGAATGCCCACGCGCTGGCAGGGGACATGGGACTAACGTCCACCCTGATGCCGGTCGACGACTGCACACCGTCACAGACCGCATGCCTGGCTGCGCCCAATGGCAATGGTCCGAACGGTGAGCCGGAGGTCAGCGACAACATCCTGCGCTTGATAACCTTCTACACCCGCAACCTCGGCGTTCCGGTGCGTCGCAACGTGGCGGAGCCGCAGGTGCTGGCGGGCAAGAGCCTGTTCTTCAAGGCCGGCTGCCAGCAGTGCCATACGCCACAATTCACCACTTCCGCCGACGCCGCCGAGCCTGAGCTGGCGGATCAGGTCATCCGCCCTTACACCGATCTGTTGCTGCATGACATGGGCGAAGGCCTGGCCGACAATCTGAGCGAATTTCAGGCCAGCGGCCAGCAGTGGCGCACCCCGCCGTTGTGGGGCATCGGCCTGACCCAGACTGTCAGCGGCCACACGCAGTTTCTGCACGACGGGCGCGCCCGTAACCTGATGGAGGCCGTGCTCTGGCATGGCGGCGAAGCGCTCCCCGCGCAGCGTCAGGTGCTGGCCTTCGACGCGGAACAACGCGCGGCGCTGCTGGCGTTCTTGAATTCTCTCTAACGTATTTCTGAAGATAAGGAGTCGGGCATGTTCCGCCCCAAGTTGTTGCTCACCAGCCTCGCCGCACTGGCACTGGGTGCGTGCGCGCCGTCGGACCCGCAGGCCGTGACGTCTGCCGCCATCGCCAGTCAGGTCATCCTCCCGACTTACAGCCGGTGGGTCGATGCCGACCGGCAACTGTCAATCAGCGCGCTGTCCTACTGCCAGGGCAAATCTGACCTGGACACCGCCCGCGCCGACTTCCTCCACGCGCAAAAAGCCTGGGCCGAGCTGCAACCGCTGCTCATCGGGCCGCTGGCCGAAGGCAATCGCGCCTGGCAGATTCAGTTCTGGCCGGACAAGAAAAACCTCGTTGGCCGTCAAGTGGAGCAACTGGTCACCGCACAGCCGCAGATCAGCGCTGACGCCCTGGCCAAATCCAGCGTCGTGGTTCAGGGGCTGTCGGCCTATGAATACATCCTGTTCGACGCCGACATCGACATGGCCAACGCCGAGCAGAAAGCTCGCTACTGCCCGCTGCTGATGGCCATCGGCGAGCGTCAGAAAGCGCTGGCTGAAGACATCCTCAACAGCTGGAACAGCAACGACGGCATGCTCGCTCAATTGAGCAAGTTCCCCAACCAGCGTTACGCCGATTCCCATGAAGCCATCGCCGAGTTGCTGCGCGTGCAAGTGACCGCGCTGGATTCGTTGAAGAAGAAGCTCGGCACGCCGCTGGGCCGTGGAACCAAGGGCGTGCCGCAGCCGTTTCAGGCGGAAGCGTGGCGCAGCAAGGCTTCGCTCAGCAGCTTGCAGGCGAGTCTGGCCAGTGCGCAGACCGTTTGGGCCGGCGTCGACAACAAGGGTTTGCGCGGGCTGTTGCCCAAGGAGCAGAAGCCTCTGGCCGACAAGATCGACGCTGCCTACGCCGAGAGCAATCGACAGTTGGCCGCGCTGAAACCGCCGCTCGGCGATCTGCTGGCCAGCGAAGCAGGCCGCCAGCAGCTCAACGCTTTCTACGACAGTCTCAACGTGGTTCATCGCCTGCACGAGGGCGAACTGGCCAAAGCGCTGGGCATCCAACTGGGCTTCAACGCCAATGATGGTGACTGATATGTTGCGACGTCAGGCTCTGGGTCTGGGCAGCCTGCTGCTCAGCGCCGTCACGTTTGGCGGCTGGACGCTGTTCGCGAAAAAAGGCGAAAGCCCGCTGCTGTTGTCCGCGCGGGACGACGGCAACGGCCAGCACTTCGCCGTGGGTTATCGCGTCGACGGCACGCAAGTGTTTGCCACCGCCGTTGCCCAGCGCTGTCACGACATCATCAATCACCCGAACCTGCCGATCGCGCTGTTCGTAGCGCGCCGGCCGGGGACCGAGAGTTACCTGATCGACCTGCGCGACGGTCGTCTGCTGCAAACCATCACCTCGCAACCCCACCGACACTTCTACGGCCACGCGGTCATTCACAAAGACGGCGAATGGCTGTACGCCACCGAAAACGACACCACGGAACCGGGCCGAGGGCTGTTGGGCGTGTATCGATTCGTTGATGAGCGGCTGCAACGCACCGGGGAAATTTCTACCCACGGCGTAGGCCCTCACCAAGTGTCATGGATGCCGGATGGCGAGACCCTCGCAGTGGCCAACGGCGGCATTCGCACCGAGGCCGAGAGCCGCGTCGAAATGAACCTCGATGCCATGGAACCGAGCTTGGTGCTGATGCAGCGCGACGGCACGCTGCTGAGCAAAGAGACCCTTGCGCAGCAGATGAACAGCGTTCGGCATATGGCGATCGCCAGCGACGGCACCATCGTGGCGGGGCAGCAGTTCATGGGGCCTTCCCACGAATCCGCCGAGCTGCTCGCCATCAAGCGGCCAGGACAGCCATTTCAGGCGTTCCCGGTGGCCGAGCAACAGCTGCAGGCCATGGCGCATTACACCGCCAGCGTTGCCATTCATAACGACCTGCGGCTGGTGGCGCTGACCGCGCCGAGGGGCAACCGCTTCTTCATCTGGGACCTGGACAGCGGCGCGCTGAAGCTCGACGCACCGTTGCCTGATTGCGCCGGGGTGGGCGCCGTGGCGGACGGCTTCGTCGTCACCTCAGGCCAGGGCCGCTGCCGATTCTATGATTGCCGCGAGACAGCGCTGGTCGCCAAGCCGCTGGAGCTGCCAGCGGGGTTGTGGGACAACCATCTGCATCTGGTTTGATTGGGGATAGGCGGCGGCGCGAGGCCCTTCGGGTTGTCCAGACGCCGAACTGTCGCGCAGCCACATCACCTTGTAGGAGTGAGCTTGCTCGCGAAGAGGCCGGAACATCCGCTAGATTTTCAGCGCCTGGAATACCGACTTCGCGAGCAAGCTCACTCCTACAGGTACCGTTTCTGCTGGGCGACAGCGCGATGTCAGGTCGGCGGGCATGCCCAGCAATAAACCATGATCCGGCAGGACGCTGATCCCGAATTCAATCAATGCCACTGGCAACTAAACCCCGACACGACTAACGTGCTCGCCTGATTCGTCGGTTTTCCAAGGAAGTGGAATATGTTGCGTCGCCGCATGTTGATCATGTTGGGTATTGTCCTGATCGTGGTGCTGGCCCTGGGCGGGTACAAGGCGTTTTCGGTCTATCAGCAGATCCAGCAATTCACGGCGCCGAAGCCGCCGACCAACGTCGCGGTGGCGGTTGTCGAGGCGCGCCAGTGGCAGAATCGTCTGCCGGCCATCGGCACGCTCAAGGCCTTCCAGGGCGTTGACCTGTCGCTGGAAATCGCAGGCACGGTCAAGGCCGTGCAGTTCGAATCCGGCCAGAAGGTCAAGGTGGGTCAGCCGCTTCTGCAACTCGACAGCGATGTGGAAAAGGCCCTGCTCGGCACCGCCGAAGCAGACCTCGGTCTGGCACAGGTGGAATACGGCCGCGGCAGCAAACTGGTGGGCGAATCCGCCATCTCCCGTGGAGACTTCGACAAGCTCGCCGCCACCCAGAAGAAGGCCGCTGCCACCGTCGCGCAATTGAACGCCTCCCTGGCTAAGAAGCGCATCCTCGCGCCCTTCAGCGGCACCATCGGCATTCGTCAGGTTGACGTGGGCGACTACCTTGCCAGCGGCACAGTGATCGCCACCCTTCAGGACTTGACCAGCCTGTACGCCGACTTCTTCGTGCCGGAGCAGATGCTGCCGAAACTGGCCCTCGGCCAAGAGGTGCAGGTGAGCGTCGCGGCCTACCCCGAACGCGTCTTCACTGCACGCATTAGCGCCATTAACCCCAAGGTCGAAGACACCACCCGCAATGTGCTGATTCGCGCCACCCTGCCCAACGCCGACAGCCAGCTGCTGCCCGGTATGTTCACCAGCCTGCAAGTGCTGCTCGGGCAGGACACACCGCAGTTGGTGCTGCCGGAAAGCACCATCACTTACACGCTGTACGGCAATTCGGTGTACGTCGTCGTGCCGAAAAAGACCGCCGACGGCCAGCCGGAAAACAACAGCAAGGGTGAGCCTCAGCTCATGGTCGAGCGGCGCTTCGTCGAAACCGGCGAGCGTCGCGGCGGCCTGGTGATCATCAGCAAAGGATTGAAAGCCGGCGAACAGGTCGTCACCGGCGGCCAGCTCAAACTGGATAACGGCGCCGCCGTCGCCATCGTGGTCGACCCGGCAACTCCGTCGCACGCCACCCCGGCGGCGCAGAACAGCCAGCCCAAAGCGGACTGATCAAGGAATCGATCATGGCCTTTACAGACCCGTTCATCCGTCGCCCGGTGCTTGCCAGCGTGATCAGCCTGTTGATCGTGCTGCTGGGTTTTCAGGCGTTCAGCAAGCTGACCATCCGCCAGTACCCGCAGATGGAAAACGCGCTGATCACCGTGACCACGGCCTACCCCGGCGCCAACGCCGAAACCATTCAGGGCTATATCACCCAGCCGCTGCAGCAAAGTCTGGCGAGCGCCGAAGGCATCGACTACATGACCTCGGTCAGTCGGCAGAACTTCTCGGTCATTTCCATCTATGCGCGCATCGGCTCCAACAGCGACCGCCTCTACACCGAGCTGCTGGCCAAGGCTAATGAGGTCAAGAACAAGCTGCCTCAGGACGCCGAAGACCCGGTCCTGAGCAAGGAGGCCGCCGACGCCTCGGCGCTGATGTACATCAGCTTCTACAGCGCCGAGCTGAGCAACCCCCAGATCACCGATTACCTGTCCCGGGTCATTCAGCCAAAGCTGGCGACGCTGCCAGGCATGGCCGAAGCGGAGATTCTGGGCAATCAGGTGTTCGCCATGCGCCTGTGGCTCGATCCGGTCAAACTCGCCGGTTTCGGCCTGACCGCCAACGACGTCACCGAAGCCGTGCGCAAGTACAACTTCCTGTCCGCTGCGGGTGAGGTGAAGGGCGAGTACGTGGTCACCAGCGTCAACGCAAGCACCGACCTGAAATCCCCTGAGACCTTCGCGGCGATTCCGCTCAAGACCATGGGCGACAGCCGCGTACTGCTGGGTGATGTGGCCCGGGTAGAGATGGGCGCCGAAAACTACGACACGGTCAGCTCGTTCGACGGCACGCCGTCGGTGTACATCGGCATCAAGGGCACGCCCAGCTCGAACCCGCTGGACGTGATCAAGGAAGTGCGGCGCATCCTGCCGGAGCTGGAAGCCCAATTACCGCCGAGCCTCAAAGCGTCCATCGCCTACGACGCCACGCTGTTCATTCAGGCCTCGATCCATGAAGTGGTGAAAACCCTGATCGAAGCGGTGCTCATCGTCATCGTCGTGGTGTTCCTGTTCCTGGGCGCCCTGCGTTCGGTGCTGATCCCGGTGATCACCATCCCGCTGTCGATGATCGGCGTGCTGTTTTTCATGCAGCTGATGGGGTATTCGATCAATCTGCTGACGCTGTTGGCAATGGTGCTGGCCATCGGCTTGGTGGTCGACGATGCCATCGTGGTGGTGGAGAACATTCACCGGCACATCGAAGAAGGCAAGACGCCCTTCGATGCGGCCATCGAGGGCGCTCGCGAGATCGCCATGCCCGTGGTATCGATGACCATCACCCTGGCAGCGGTGTATGCACCCATCGGTTTTCTGGAGGGACTGACCGGCGCGCTGTTCAAGGAGTTCGCGCTGACGCTGGCGGGTGCGGTGGTGATTTCCGGGATCGTCGCGCTGACCCTGTCGCCGATGATGTGCGCCGTGCTCATGCGCCGGGAAGAGAATCCCAGCGGCCTGGCGCACAAGCTTGATCACGCCTTCGAAAGCCTGAAGGTCCGCTACCAGCGCGTCCTTCACGGCACGCTGAACACGCGGCCGGTGGTCATCGTGTTCGCCGTACTGGTGCTCTGTTTGATTCCGGTGTTTCTAACGCTCAGCCAGTCGCAACTGGCGCCGGACGAGGACCAGGGCATCATTTTCATGATGGCGACGGCGCCGCAGCCGACCAACCTCGACTACATGAACACATACACCGACCAGTTCATCAGCATTTTCAAAGCGTTCCCGGAGTATTACTCCTCGTTCCAGATCAACGGTTTCAATGGCGTGCAGACCGGCGTCGGCGGGTTCTTGCTCAAGCCATGGGACGAGCGCAGCCGCACGCAAATGGAGCTGTTGCCCGAAGTGCAAGCCAAGCTAAACGGTATTACCGGGCTGCAGATCTTCGGCTTCAACCTGCCGTCGTTGCCCGGCACCGGCGAAGGGCTGCCGTTTCAGTTCGTGATCAATACACCGGGTGACTACGCCGCGCTGCTGGAGGTGACGGATCGCATCAAGAAACGCGCCGCCGACTCGGGCAAGTTCGCGTTTCTGGACGTTGACCTGGCGTTCGACAAGCCGGAAGTGGTGGTCGACATCGACCGCGCCAAAGCCGCGCAGATGGGCGTGTCGATGCAGGACCTGGGCGGCAGCCTGGCGACGTTGCTCGGGGAGGCGGAAATCAACCGCTTTACCATCGACGGCCGCAGCTACAAGGTGATCGCGCAGGTTGAACGGGCCTACCGAGACAACCCGGCCTGGCTCTCGAATTACTACGTCAAGAACGCCGACGGCAAGATGCTGCCGTTGTCGACGCTGATTACTGTCAGCGATCGGGCCAGGCCGCGGCAGCTCAATCAGTTCCAGCAGCTCAACTCGGCGATCATCTCCGGTTTCCCGCTGGTGAGTCAGGCCGAAGCGATCGAGTTGGTGAGACAGATCGCGATCGAAGAATCACCGCCAGGTTTCGCCTACGACTACGCCGGCGCATCTCGCCAGTACGTGCAGGAAGGCAATGCGTTGTGGGTCACGTTCGGACTGGCCCTGGCGATCATTTTTCTGGTGCTGGCGGCACAGTTCGAGAGCTTCCGCGATCCGCTGGTGATTCTTGTCACCGTGCCGCTGTCGATCTGCGGCGCGCTGATTCCGCTGTTCCTCGGGATCTCGTCGCTGAATATCTACACGCAGGTGGGACTGGTCACGCTGATCGGGCTAATCAGCAAACACGGCATTCTGATCGTCGAATTCGCCAACCAGCTACGCCGCGACAAAGGCCTGACGGCGCGGGAAGCGGTCGAAGAAGCGGCGGCAATTCGCTTGCGGCCCGTACTGATGACCACGGCGGCGATGGTGTTCGGCATGGTGCCGCTGATCCTCGCGACCGGCGCGGGGGCGGTCAGCCGGTTCGACATCGGTCTGGTGATTGCCACCGGGATGTCGGTGGGGACGTTGTTCACGCTCTTTGTATTACCGTGCGTGTATACGCTGCTGGCGCGGCGCGATGAGGCGCAGCCAGACCACAACGACCATGCAAGTCCCGACAGGACTGCCGGTACCTGACATAAGAAAATAACCACACGCGCACAAAAAAGGCCCTGATTTTTTCGGGGCCTTTTGGTTAACGCAACAGGAAGGAGTCAGCCTTGCGGTCCACTCCCCTGGGCCAGGCCGAACATCAACAAAAGGAGATCGTGATCAGGTCGGGCCGTGTCAGACATCTTGGCCACTCGTGGCAGCGGGCAATGGCCTTCGCCATGCACTGCACTCAAAATCTTCGGACCGGGCTGATCCCAGGCAGCCAAAGCGATGGAAGTCACCCCCAACGCCCCAACCAAAAACAAACCTCGCGCCATTTCTAACTTCATCGCTGTAAACCTTTGATGGGCCTGCCAAACGCGGTCTCGTAAAAATAGACCAGCTTGCTCCAGTCCGCAGGCTGAAACGACGAATGGCGACGAAGCTGTTTCATGTCGTGCTGAGCGGCGGCATAAGACGTCAGGCGCTGACGGCACTTCTCGAGATCCAGCAGCGCGACCTCAGCCTTGGCGTTGGCGCCCTCGCCTACAACGCGAACAAAGACGTGCTTGATGTAGATGCAGCTGTGCTGCCAGCGACCCTTGTGCATGCGGGCCAGGTTGTTGGCGATTTCCTGAAGCATCTGCTCGTACACCACTTCGCCGTATTGTTCGCGACCGCCTGCACGCAGCCAGTTTTCGAACTCGTCGAAGCCGTCCAGCGAGGCTGTGACCAGCAACGCTCGCCACTCGTTGTTCTCGTCACGCTCGGCACCACAGAACACCATGCGCGGCACATTGACGTCGAGCTGGCGGAGGCCTTCGAGGGCATCGCGCTCACGCAGAACGGTCGGGCGACCGAAAGGGTGCAACCAGCTGCGGTAGATATGGCCTGTCTGGCGCTTCACATACAGCAGCCGACCGTTTTCCGAGACGACACGCTGCACGCCACTTTCACCGCCACGGCGCACGTTGGGTTCTTCGACCCATTCGCCTCGCGTGTTCCAGAAGTAGGCGAAGCGGTCCTTGGCGGGAACGGCTAACTCTGTTGCGAAATCCACGGCCATCCTGTTACCTCTTACGTAATAGATACACACGCCACATGGCGTACATCGGCAGGAAATCCAGGCGCTCCTGAATCCGAAACCCTGCCTGTTCAAATTCGGCTTCCACGGTCGCAACCGGCAGCACGAAGCGGTTCTGATAATCACGTTGCGGCCTTGATTTTTCAGCGTGTCTGCGCTTCCAGGCCTTGAAATTGCCATCCACCCAGAGCGACACGATCACGCTATCCCGGCTCACCCGGTGAAACTCTTTCAGCAACACGGCGCGGTCTTCAGCCTTGCCGATGTGGTGCATCAGGCGCATGCAGAAGATGCTGTCGACAGCGTTGTCCGGCATCTCGATCGCAAAGGCCGAGGTCTGCAATGGCTGGACGCGTTTGACGATTTCCGCAGGTTGCGACTCGCAGGCAATCTTGACCATCGACGCCGAATTGTCCGCCCCGATAATCACCCGGTTGGCTTTTTCGGCCAGTACTGGCCAAAAACGTCCGGCGCCACAGGGCAGGTCCAGCACCAGCCCCGGTTCGCCCGCTAGCGCCAGCGCGCGACGCGCCAGTTGTTTATCCCGGCGATCCGACAAGCGTCTTGCCAGTCCGTCGTTATGTTTGCGTAGATACCTTTTAGCGTGTTCGTCGTCGTATTTACGTGAAAAATCCAGCTCGATCCGCTTGCTCATGGCTGCCTCTCCTTTGATAAGAGGGCCAAACTAAGCAGCGAAGCGTCACGCTCAGGTCAGATGAATGTGAAAAAAGCGTCCGGAAAAGTGAACAAATGTTACGAAATTATTCAAGAACTTAGGGCCAGCATACGGCCATGTCCCGGTCCATTTCAGCACCTTTACACAGGCTGTACATTTGTGGCCGGCAACCGCATGGGGCTTTTGCCAGGGCGCAAACCCATGTCTACGCTGAACCGGCAGCCGTTTGGCTCCATGGTGTCCAGGCTGACCGACCACCCCTGGTTTTCGCAGATTCGCTGCACCAACGACAGTCCCAGCCCCAGACCTTCGCCCCGTTGCTCGGTGCCGCGCACGAATGGCTGAAACATCGCCTCACGTTTTTCTTCCGGAATGCCCACGCCGGAATCCTCAACCATGAACCCGCCTTCGCGCAGCGTCAGGCGAATAAAGCCGGTCTCGGTGTAGTGCAGCGCGTTGCGCAGCAGGTTGCCCATCACGGCGTAAAGAAAGGTCGCGTTGTAAGCCGTTTCGGAAGGCTCACCGGGCAAGTATTCCAGGGTCAGGCCTTTGCGTTCGATCGGTTCGCGCCACAGGCTGATCAGCTGTTGGGCAGCGCCGTGCAGGGTCAGCTGCGGATAAAGCGCCAGGTCATCGCGCTGGGTGCGGGCGAGCATCAGGAAGGTCTGCACCAGATCGCGCATTTCTTCGCAGGCCCTTGCCACGCGCTCGACCTGGGCCCGTGCGCGTTGATCTAGCGCCGGGTTTTCCAGCAGCAGCTCACAGGAACTCGCCAGCACCATCAACGGCGTGCGCAGTTCGTGGCTGACATCACTGGTGAACATCCGCTCGCGGGTCAGCGCGTCACGGAGACGGCCCAGCGTGGCGTCAAAAGCCACCGCCAGCTCACCCACTTCGTCGGCGGCGTAGTCGGGGGCCAAGGGCGGCGCGAGGCCAAGCAACTGATCGCGATGACGCACCTGTCGCGCCAGCCGTACCACCGGCGCCATCACCCGACGCGCCAGTATCCAGCCGAGGAAAATCGCCAGCGCTAATGCCAGCACAAAGCCCACCAGCACGACGGCGAACAGCACGCGCTCACGCTCTTCGAAATCGCTTTGATCCTGGAGCAAGACATAGTGGCGACCGTCGACGATCTCAACCATGGCGTGGTACGACAAAGGCCCGCGAAACACTTCGTGAAAGCCCGGCTCCAGATGCCGCAGGTCCTTTGGCAGCTCGAAATCCCCCGGACCGCCGCTGAAGTAAAACAGCTGATCCGGCTCCGGGCGGTGGTTCCAGTCGTTGACGCTGTCCATCAGCAGCAGGCGCGTCAGGTCGCCGCCCAGTCCTGCCGAAATCAGCTTTTCTTCGACCAGGTGCACCGTCGCGACGATGCCCATCGCGAAGCACCCGGCAACCAACGCACTCATCAGCGCAAAGGCAATGATGATCCGTTGGGCGAGGCTCTGCTTAAACTCCATCACGCCCCTCGGCGAGGCGGTATCCGACGCCGTGGACGGTCTGCAACAGTGGCTTGGCGAATGGTTTGTCGATGACTTGGCGCAGCTGGTGCACATGGCTGCGCAAGCTGTCGCTGTCCGGGCAATCGTCGCCCCACAGCGCTTCTTCCAGTACTTCCCGACGCAGGACGTGAGGGCTCTTTTGCATCAACACTGCGAGTAACTTAAGCCCAACCGGGTTGAGTTTGAGCAGGCGCCCTTCACGGGTCACTTCCAGCGTGTCAAGGTCGTAGATCAGATCGGCGACCTGCAAGGTACGGCGCCCGCCACCTTGAGCACGCCGCAGCACCGCTTCAATACGCGCCGCCAGTTCCGACAGCGCGAACGGCTTGAGCAGGTAGTCGTCGGCGCCGGAGCGAAACCCCTGTAACCGGTCGTCAAGCTGATCGCGGGCGGTGAGCATGATCACCGGCGTGTCGCGGCGGGCGTCTTCACGCAGGCGCTTGCACAGGGTGTAGCCGTCGATGCCGGGCAGCATGATATCGAGCACGATCAAGTCGTAATGTTCGGTGGCCGCCAAGTGCAGTCCGGACAGACCGTCTTGCGCGCAGTCAACGGTATAACCCTTCAAACCGAGGTAATCGGCGAGGTTTGCCAGGATGTCGCGGTTGTCTTCAACCAGCAGAATTCTCATGGCGCGTGTCTCCCTATGCGGTGTGGCGAGACCCGGGACACGGCGTGGGATGCCGCTCAACAAGGTCTGAGTTGGCGGCAGCTTACGGCGATGCGCGCTCGAGGGCCAGCACCGCCGTGCATAACGTTTTTTTCACTCGCGGTTCACGGCGCCGCGACAGCATTCTGCTCAGACTTCGCACCGCTCCGGCTCAATACGCCCCCGCTCTCCCCTCGCCCACTACACGGGATTCGCCATGTCACACGCACTTGAACGGCCCGCTTCACGTCCGATCAACTTTTGGGTTTACCTGGGCATCCCGGCCGTGACCGCCGTCGTTCTGATACTGCTTGAATTGACTTCGCTGGACATGGACATCGCCAAACTGGCCTACGACCCAGTGGCGGGAGAATTCATCGGGCGGCACAGTTTCTTCCTCGAAGACGTCCTGCACGACCGCGCCAAACAGGCCGTGATCGCCATCGGGGTGTTGTCCTTTGCCAGCTTCATCGCCTCGTTCTTCGTCAGCCTGCTCAAACCCTGGAAACGTGAACTGGGCTGCATGGTGCTGTCGATGGCGTTATCGACCAGCTTCGTGACGCCGGTGAAAGTCGTGACATCGGTGCAATGCCCGTGGAGCCTGGAAGAGTTCGGCGGCCAGGAAACCTACAGCGAACTCCTCAGCCCCCGCCCCCCCACCGACAAACCCGGCCGCTGCTGGCCCGGCGGTCATGCCGCGACCGGCTTCACACTCTTCGCCCTGTTCTTCGTCTTCCGCGACCGCAAACCCCGCCTGGCCAAAGCCGGCCTGATCTTCGCGGCGAGCCTGGGCACCGTCTTCTCCATCGGTCGAATGCTTCAAGGGGCCCACTTCTTCTCCCACAATATCTGGACAGCTGTGTTTTGCTGGCTGTTGTGTTTGGGGGCGTATTACTTCGTGCTGTACCGACCGGCGAAGAAGGAGGATGTGGTGCTGAATGGAGAAGTCGTTACAGGGTAATCGCTTCCAGAGTGACGCGGAGCGTCACGGGATGCATGCCTACGCAGAGCGTGGGCACGATCAGCTCAGTCCCCTTCAATCAAGTCCAACAATGCCAGCGCTCCTGCTGGCCTCTTCCCGGCTAAAGCCGGTCCCACTGAAAGCACCGCGTACACCCTGTGGGACCGGCTTTAGCCGGGAAGCCCTTGATCTGCATCTGCCTTTGATCTGCATCTGCCTTTGATCTTCGTGCACAAGAAGTCCTAACACCACCAATCGCGACTTGGGTGCAGGCTGAACGCAGGTCTCGTGGAGTGGGCCGAGCCGCATGGATGCGGCGAGAGCGCCGTCAGGGCATGGATGCCCGTTCGGCGCGGGCCCACGGAGCGAGACCGGAGTGAAGGAACCCGACGAAGTCGGGCCCAACCAGGAGCAAGCACCCTTGGTTACTTGGGGTGCTTTTCCAAGTAACTCGCCGGAGGCGAAATGTCTGCCGTTAGGCAGACCCCCATCAGCATCACCGCGCATTTCCCGGCTGAAGCCGGTCCCACTGAAAACAGAAAAGCACCCATAAAAAAACCCCGCCTAAGCGGGATTTTTTCTACATCGGGGTACGGCTGGCTTACATCATGCCGCCCATACCACCCATGCCGCCCATGTCAGGCATACCGCCACCGGCAGCCTTCTCATCAGCCACATCAGCAATCATCGCCTCAGTGGTGATCATCAGACTGGCGATCGACGAAGCAGCCTGCAGAGCAGAGCGAGTCACCTTGGCCGGATCGAGAATACCCATCTCGATCATATCGCCGTACTCGCCGCTCGCAGCGTTGTAACCGTAGTTACCGGTACCCTGCTTGACCTTGTCGACCACAACGCTAGGCTCGTCGCCCGAGTTCGCCACGATCTGACGCAGAGGTGCTTCAACCGCACGACGCAGCAGCGCGATACCGACGTTCTGATCAGCATTGTCGCCACGCAGTTCGGAAATCGCCTGCAGCGAACGAACCAACGCAACACCACCGCCAGGCACCACGCCTTCTTCAACGGCTGCACGGGTTGCGTGCAGGGCGTCTTCAACGCGGGCTTTCTTCTCTTTCATTTCAACTTCGGAACCAGCACCGACCTTGATCACTGCAACGCCGCCCGACAGCTTGGCCAGACGCTCTTGCAGCTTCTCTTTGTCGTAGTCCGAAGACGTGTCGCCGATCTGCTGACGGATCTGCGCGATACGACCGTCGATGTCGCCACGAACGCCGGCACCGTCGATGATTGTGGTGTTTTCTTTGTTCAGCACAACGCGCTTGGCGTTACCCAGGTGTTCCAGGGTAGCGGTTTCCAGGCTCAGGCCGATCTCTTCCGAGATAACAGTACCGCCAGTCAGAACAGCGATGTCCTGCAGCATGGCCTTGCGACGGTCGCCGAAGCCAGGGGCCTTGACCGCTGCAACTTTAACGATGCCGCGCATGTTGTTCACGACCAGAGTCGCCAGCGCTTCGCCTTCAACGTCTTCAGCGACGATCAGCAGAGGACGGCCAGCTTTCGCAACGGCTTCCAGAACGGGCAGCATTTCGCGGATGTTGGAGATCTTCTTGTCAACCAGCAGCAACAGCGGGCTGTCCAGCTCGGCAACCATGGTGTCCGGCTTGTTGATGAAGTACGGGGACAGGTAGCCACGGTCAAACTGCATGCCTTCAACAACAGACAGCTCGTTTTCCAGGCCCGAACCTTCTTCAACGGTGATAACGCCGTCTTTGGTTACACGGTCCATTGCTTCGGCAATGATGTCGCCGATGGAGTTGTCGGAGTTCGCCGAGATGGTACCAACCTGGGCAATGGCCTTGGAGTCGGTGCAAGGCTTGGACAGCTTCTTCAGCTCGGCAACAATGGCGATGGTCGCCTTGTCGATGCCGCGCTTCAGGTCCATCGGGTTCATGCCGGCAGCGACGGCTTTCAGGCCTTCGTTGACGATGGCTTGAGCCAGAACGGTAGCCGTGGTGGTGCCGTCGCCAGCGTCATCGTTTGCACGGGAAGCAACGTCTTTGACCAGCTGCGCGCCCATGTTTTCGAAACGGTCTTTCAGCTCGATTTCTTTGGCTACGGACACACCGTCTTTGGTAATCAGCGGAGCACCGAAGCTTTTTTCGATGATGACGTTACGGCCTTTTGGGCCCAGAGTTGCTTTTACTGCGTCGGCCAGGACGTTGACACCAGCCAGCATTTTTTTACGGCCAGCATCGCCGAACTTAACTTCTTTAGCAGCCATGATCGTTATTCCTTAAATACTTTGTAGTAACGGGAAATGGGGTATCAACTCAGCCTTCGACGACCGCGAGGATTTCGTTCTCGCTCATCACCAGCAGGTCTTCGCCGTCTACTTTCACAGTGTTGCTGCCGGAGTAAGGGCCAAACACCACTTTGTCACCCACTTTCACGGCCAGCGCGCGTACTTCGCCGTTGTCCAGGATGCGACCGTTACCGACGGCGAGGATTTCGCCACGGTTAGGTTTTTCAGCAGCCGAACCAGGCAGCACGATACCGCCAGCAGTTTTTGTTTCTTCTTCGCTGCGACGGATTACGACGCGGTCATGCAGAGGACGAAGCTTCATTGTCGATCTCCTAATTATGGTCTTTAAACGCCCGGTGCGGACACCGGCGGGTTAAAACATCCGGGCTTGCCGGTTACGGTTCGCGAGCGAACCGCAGAATACGGTCTGACGAAACGCGCCAGAAACCTTGCGGTGACCCATACATAAGGGCGAGCAAGCCGAATTCAAGGCTGACCTTAGAAATTTTTTGCATGAATGGCGGTCGCGAAAACGAACACGGCACCCGCAGGTGCCGTGTCATGGTGGCGTTGAATCACTTTTTATCCAGCGGCTCGAATTCGCCTTCGATCACCTCACCCTCGATGACTTCAGGGCGACGTGCTTCAGGACGGGCAGCACCGGGGTGCATGGAGCCGGCCGAATTTGCCGCATGCATGTTTTCGGCAAACGCACGCTGGCGCGCGGCCTGGGCCTCGGCACGGTTGCGCACCTTGCCGACGATCAGGCGACGGGTAAAAGGCATCAGGAAAAGCAGGCCCAGTACGTCACTGATGAAGCCAGGCAGCACGAGCAAGCCACCGCCGATGGTCATCATCAGCCCGTCGAGCATCTGCTGAGCAGGCAGCTCGCCACGGGCCAGACTCTGTCGGGCGCTCAACGCGGTGGCCACACCGGCGATCCGCACCACGAAAACACCGAGCATCGACCCGGCAACGACCAGCAGGAAGGTCGGCAGAAAGCCGATCGACATCCCGACTTTCACCAGCACGAACAATTCGAGCACCGGAAAAAGCAATAAAAGCAGAAGAAAAACGCGCATCAAAGTGAGTTCCTAGACGGAAGAAGGCTTCCAGTAGACCTTACGTGACGTCGCAAAGTCGTTAATTCAAGCCTCAGCCTGTTCAAGTGTGGGCCATTTTTCAGCGTGAGCCAGCTGAGTCAAGGCCTGGCGGACTTGTGTCGGCGTATTACAGGGCTCTGCGAAGGCCAGCCAGTACAGACTCTGGCCCAGGCGCAAGTGCATGCCCTCACTGTCGATGCCCACCAGCGTGGCGAGTTCAGTCTTCGGTAGACCGGCCAGTTCGACGTAGTGGGCGATGGCTTTGGCGTGGTCGGCATTCATGTGCTCGACCATGCTCAGCTCGGCAGCGCCAGCGAAGGGATTGGCCAGCGCTGCGTCGTCCAGCCAGTGGATCGCGCCGAACCCGCCGATGAAGCGATAGCGCACTGGCTTCAGCACCCAGAAATCGAAATCGTGGGCGCTGTGGTAACTCTCGGATTCCGGGAAATAACGGTAGCAACGCTGAGCGGCGGCTTCAACCTGGGCATGGTCGATGATTTTTTCAGCCTCGGCCATCAGCGTGACGCGCCCCACCGCTTGCACATCCTCGGCGCCGCGCTCGCCCACCAATAAAGAACACTTGGCGTCGAGTTGCAGGTTGTGGGTGTGTTGTGCGATGCGGCTGATGAGGATCAGCGGACGGCCTTGATCGTCCAGACAGTAAGGCACCACCGAGCCAAACGGGTAACCAGGCATCGACTTGGAATGGGTCGACAACACGCCACGGTATTCCTTGAGCAGCAAGGTACGGGCTTGCCGGTTGGCGCTGGCGCTCATATGGGGCTCCTGAAGAGTAAAACGAAGGCATTGAGGGACGCGAAGCAGCTGACGGCGACGCATGCCACACGATAAGCGTTATCGGTGGAAGGTGCCAGATTGAGCGGGAGTGACGATTTTACGGAGGGTTCACGTAAAAGAATACGCGTGGAAGATGAAACCGGCCGGCGCGCGCATCGGGATGCCGTCTATGCGCGCGCAGCCGTTATAGAGAAGACGTTACCAGGCCACACCGAAACCGGCGGTATAGCGGGTCTTGTCCAGATCGCCGTTGTCGGAACCGCTGATGATGTCCTTCTCGGCTTTGAGATTGAGCGACGCCCATTCGGTAACTTTGTAGCGCAGGCCCACTTCCGTCTCGAGGCTATAGTCAGCCACACCGCTGATAGGCTTGCCGACTTCACCGTTGGTGAAGAACTCGACCTTCTTGCCGATCAGGTAACGGTTGTAGTCCCAGGTGCCGGAAACGGAGTAGAAGTTGTCCTTCTCGCCGTTGGAGTATTCGAAATCGGTGCGGTTAAGCAGCGCGCCGACTTTGAATGCGCCCAGTTCGTCGTCCCAGAACTGGTAGCCCGGACCGGTACCGACCGTGCGCTGACGGGCCAGGTCTTCAATGGTGTCACGCTTGTAGGTAATGCGACCGTCCCAGAACCATTTGTCCGTAAAGAACCTGTCGACCGAGTACTCGGCGTCCCAGTTGTTGGTGGTGGTCAGGCTGTCCTGCGACTCGCGGTTGTACTCGCCCTTGGCGTTGTGGCGCCACTGGCCGTGGGTCGCGGAGGTTTTGAAGGCGATGTTGTAATCGTCGGTGTCGTTCTCGGCGCGCTGGAAGTCGAGCGCGGCATCGATATTGCCCTTCCACACCAGATCGGTGACCACCGGCTTGGGCTTCATGATCTGCTGAATGCTTGCCAGCTCAACCGTCTTCGGCGCATCGCCGTTGGCCAGGGTAACCTTGCCGTCTTCGGCCGGCTGCAGCGATTTGGAGATCTCGCCTGTAGTGGCGTCCTGCTTTACCAGAAGGTGCTGGTCACTTTCCAGCGTCTTGATTTCCTTCCAGTCCAGCGGGATGTCGCCTGCATATTTGGTATTGAGCAGCAGCTTGCCGCCGTCGAAGACCTTGATAGTCCCCGTCAGCTTGTCACCGTTCTTCAACCAGACGGTGTCAGCGAGCAATGGAGTAGAGGCACTGGCAAAAGCAACGCACAACAGGGTTCTGGACAACATAAGCAACGACAAGGCTCTGGTTCGCGGGAAATCGGGCATTATCCGGATGGATAACGTCGTGGCAATCGGCAGACCGCCGACACAGGTAACACTGACAGTAAGAAATTTCCCAAGTTCCTTATCGAAAATTCCCGTTCATCCCTTTTACAGGAACGAATGCGTGATCGAACAATCTCCCGCGCACGGCGACCCGAACGGTCTCTCTCCCGCAGAGGCACGGCGCACGGCGTTATACCTTACGTTGCATCAAGTCCCGGAAGGCAAAGTGGTCAGTTACGGCCAACTGGCCGAGCTGGCCGGTTTGGGACGAGCGGCACGCTTCGTTGGCAGAGCGCTGAGTCAGTTGCCGGACGGCAGCAGTCTGCCCTGGCATCGCGTCCTCGGCGCCGGCGGGCGCATCAGCCTGGCGCCTGGAACCGTGTCGGGCGAGGAGCAACGGGCACGGTTGCGGGCCGAGGGCGTGACCATCCGTAACAATCGTGTGGATATGCAGCGTCATGGCTGGCGCCCGACAGAGCACAACGGTTAGAGTGCGCGCTTTGTTTACGTAACCTGAGGCAGATTCCAGCCCATGCCCCGCAAAACCTGGCGCGCCGCGCTCGCCGCATATGCCAGCCCCTCTACGTTTGTGCTCCTGTTGCTCGGCTTTGCCGCGGGCATGCCCTACATGTTGGTGTTCTCCACGCTATCGGTCTGGCTGCGTGAAGCCGGCGTCGCGCGTGAAACCATTGGCTACGCCAGTCTGATCGGTCTGGCCTATGCCTTTAAGTGGGTCTGGTCGCCGCTGCTCGATCAATGGAGCCTGCCTTTGTTGGGCCGGCTCGGCCGACGGCGCTCGTGGCTGGTGCTCTCGCAATCGCTGGTGACCCTGGGCCTGATCGGCATGGGCTTCTGTGATCCGCAGCAGCACCTGTCGTGGCTGATCGCGATTGCCGTGCTGGTCGCGTTCTCCTCGGCGACCCAAGACATCGCCATCGACGCCTACCGCCTGGAAATTGCCAGCGACAGCCAGCAAGCGACCCTTGCCGCCAGCTACATGGCGGGTTACCGCGTCGCCGCCCTCCTCGCCACTGCCGGCGCGCTGTACTTCGCCGAAGGCTTCGGTTCGACCGGCTTTGCCTACAAACACTCGGCCTGGGCCGGCACCTATGTGCTGTTTGGCTTGCTCATGGTGCCTGCGCTGATCACCAGCCTGATCATGCGTGAACCGTCCGTGCCGATCCGCACGCAGTTGTCGGCCGTGCGTTATGGCTTCGCTCATCAGCTGGCCTCGGTGTTCGTGCTGATCATTCTGCTGGTCTCGGTGCCCGCGATGTTCACGCAGCTGTACAACACCGATTTCGCCAGCGTGCTGTTTCAGGGCACCACCTGGAAAGACCTGCTGATGGAAGACCGCGCCTTTTTGCGCGCGATCCTTTACACGCTGCTGACCGTGGCCTGCCTGTCGTCCATGGGCCGACGCGGCCTGGCGCCGGTGCTGACGCCGATCAACGACTTCATTCTGCGTTATCGCTGGCAGGCTTTTTTGCTGCTGGGGCTGATCGCCACGTATCGCATGTCCGACACGGTCATGGGCGTAATGGCAAACGTGTTTTACATCGACCAAGGCTTCACCAAGGATCAGATTGCCAGCGTCAGCAAGATCTTCGGTCTGGTCATGACCCTGGCCGGCGCGGCGTTTGGCGGACTGGCCATCGTGCGTTTCGGCATTCTGCCGATCCTGTTCATCGGCGGTATCACGTCGGCAGCCACCAACCTGCTGTTCCTGATGCTGGCCGACATGGGCCCGAACCTGAAGATGCTCATCGTCACGATCTCGCTGGACAACTTCAGCTCGGGACTCGCGACATCGGCGTTCGTGGCCTACCTGTCGAGCCTGACCAACCTCAAGTTTTCGGCCACCCAATACGCGCTGCTCAGCTCGATCATGCTGCTGTTGCCACGTCTGATCGGCGGCTATTCCGGGGTCATGGTGGAAAAGCTCGGGTACCACAACTTCTTCCTGGCGACCGCGCTGATGGGCGTGCCGACGCTGTTCATGATCGCCCTGCACTGGGCGCAGGAAGCCCGCCGGGAAGCACGGGAAGAAGCCGAACAGCCTGAAGAGCCCGCCAAGCCTGTGGACTCGGTGCTCTAGGCAGCGCTTATCGTCCGGACCATGTGCGATCGCGCAGGATACTCCGTAAATGTGGGAGTGAGCTTGCTCACGAAGACTCTAGCCCGACCGCTAAAGACGCTTCGTATGCTCCGGCCCCTTCGCGAGCAAGCTCGCTCCCACAAGTTGTCGTCCGCGTTCACGATCCGCAGTGTCGCCATGTTTGACGTGCACGCTCCCGTGGCCCACTCAACAAAAAGCCCCGCACTCTCACGAGTCGGGGCTTTTCGCTTTCTGCGGTCGAGCGTTACACCTTCGTGGGCTGCTCGTCCTGCACCACACGAATCACCCGCTGCGGGAACGGGATGTCGATGTTGGCCGCGCGCAGACGATCGCGAATTTCCGCGTTGAAGCGGTTCGACACGTCACCGAAGTCACCGGTCTTGGTCCACACGCGCAGGGACACGGTAATCGAGCTGTCGCCCAGTGCCGCGACCACCGCCTGTGGCGCCGGGTCCTGCAAGATGCGGGGATCGTCCGCCATGTCCATCAGCACTTGCAGCGCCTGCTTGAGGTCGGCGTCATAGTCGATGCCCACGTCGAAGGTGATCTTGCGCGTTGGCTGGCGGTTGGTGTTGGTAATAATCCCGTTGGACAGGTTGCCGTTGGGCAGGATCACCGTCTTGTTATCGCCGGTGCGCAGCACGGTGTGGAAGATCTGAATCCCGTCCACGGTGCCGGATACACCTTGGGCTTCGATCCAGTCGCCAATGCGGAACGGACGGAACAGCAGAATCAACACGCCCCCGGCGAAGTTCGCCAGACTGCCTTGCAACGCCAGGCCAATGGCCAGACCCGCTGCACCAATCGCGGCAACAAACGAGGTGGTTTCAACCCCGATCATCGAGGCGACGCTGACGATCAGCAGGATCTTCAGAATGATGTTGGTGATGCTGCTGATGAAACCCTGCAACGCCAGGTCGACGTGGCGCAGCGCCAACAGCGCGCCCACGCGGGACGTCAGTCTATTGATCAGCCACCAGCCGACCAGCAGGACGACCACTGCCAGCAGCACTTTGCTGCCGTATTGCATGACCATCGGGATCCAGGCCTGAGACGCTTTCACCAGATGGTCTACCTGGCCGTTTAAATCCAAGTCCATCTATTTCTCCTCGGGGTCGCGACATGGAAGGCTGAAGCAACGGCGCCAAGTGGGCCCGTTATTTCAGCGAGACCTGCATTCGGACGCACAGGAACCCCTCGGGTTCCTGAGCCAACATGAAATCGCAGGGCAAATCGCGAGGCAATCAGTCGCGGAAGTTGTTGAATTGCAGCGGCATGCCGAACTCGTGACCACGCAGCGCAGCAATCGCTTCTTGCAGGTCGTCACGCTTCTTGCCGGTGACGCGCACTTGCTCACCCTGAATGGCAGCCTGAACCTTGAGCTTGGCTTCCTTGATGTGAGCAACAATCTTCTTCGCCAGCTCCTTGTCGATGCCTTCCTTGAGGGTGGCTTCCTGCTTCATGACCTTGCCGGACGCGAAGGGATCTTTCAGTTCCAGGCACTGCACATCGATCTTGCGCTTGACCAGGGCCAGCTTGAGGATCTCGATCATGGCTTCGAGCTGAAAGCCTTCTTCGGCGGTCATCTTGATCAGCAGGTCTTTTTCCGTGAACTCGAAGCTGCCTTTGCCTTTGAGGTCGTAGCGGCGGTCCAGCTCCTTGATCGCGTTGTCGACGGCATTCGTGACTTCGTGTTTATCCAGTTCGGACACTACGTCGAACGAGGGCATGTAGATTCTCCAATTGATACGGCGCGGCTCAACATGTGGATGGAGCACGCCTGACTTGACGGTATGAAAGCCCGGTCATTATAACGAGACTTTTCCCACGTTCATGTGAGCCTGCAATGTTGATTTCGTTTTCCCCGCACACTGAGATCTTGGTCGCCGGGCGTCATTTATTTTGAAATCCGTGTGCTGGCACGTTCTGGGCGCGGGCAGTCTGGGCATTCTCTGGGCCACGCGACTGGCCCGGGCGGGTCTGCCCGTGCGGTTGATCTTGCGCGACGAGGCCCGACTGGCGGCCTATAACGCGCAAGCGGGTCTGGCACTTTACGAAAACGGCGAGCGTCAGCGGTTTGCCATCCCGGCACAGACCGCCAGCGCAGGCGAGCCCATCGAGCGTCTGTTGCTGGCGTGCAAGGCCTACGACGCTGAACGCGCGGTTGCAGCCGTCGCCCATCGCCTGACCGACAAGGCTGATGTGTTGCTCCTGCAAAATGGCCTGGGCAGCCAGGACGCCGTGGCCGCCATGATTCCCGAGGCACGCTGCGTCTTTGTCTCCAGCACCGAAGGCGCCTACCGCCATGAAGACTGGAGCGTGGTTTTCGCCGGACAGGGTTTCAACTGGCTGGGCGATACGCAGCAAGGCGCGGCGCCGGCCTGGCTGGACGAGCTCACGCAGGCGGGCATCCCCCATCAGTGGACCGCTGACATCGCCGAACGCCTCTGGCGCAAACTCGCGCTCAATTGCGCGATCAACCCGCTGACCGTGTTGCATCAATGCCGCAACGGCGAGCTGCAGGCTTATGAGGACGAAGTGACGGCGCTGTGCGTTGAGCTCGGCCACGTATTGCACGGCTGTGGTCAGCCCGGCGCGGCTGAAGGGTTGCTGGATCAGGTGCAGCAGGTGATTGCCGCCACCGCCGGTAATTATTCCTCGATGTATCAGGACGTTGCCCAAGGCCGTCGCACCGAGATCCGCTACTTGCTCGGACATGTCTGCGCCACGGCGGCTGCCCTCGATTGTCCAGCGCCGATGCTGAACCAGTTACGCCTGCGCCTGATCGAACACCTCAACGCCCGCGGCCTGCCCAGCGACTGACGGTTTGCTCAACGGCTGAACAGCGCTAACCTGCCCGCTCCTCATTCCGGTGACCTGCCCCATGCCATTGCGCCAGCGCCTCGAAAACCTTCCGGTCGGTCAAAAACTCCTAGCCGCCTTGCTGGTGTTGCTCACCACGGTGCTGGTAGTCGCCAACCTGACCTTCATCAGCGCCGCCTATTACATCTCTCAAGAAGCGATGGCGCCCCAGGCTTTGCAAACGATCGGTCGGCTGATCAGCAATCCCGGCCTGTCGGAGCACGCTCTGTCTTCGACCTCCAACGCCCAGACGTTGCTCAGTGAACTGAAAAACTACGGCCCGTTACGGGCGGCGGCGGTGTACGACAGCAGCGGTACGCGTCTGGCGCAGATGCAGCAGGGCAACAAGCTGCGCATGCCCGACCACTACCGGGATCTGGAGAGCTGGCGCATTACCGAGTTTCGCAACACTCAGGTCATCCCCATTCCCAAAGCCGGACAGGCGCAGGGTCATCTGTTGCTGGTCGCCAGCAGCGAATTGCCGACGGCGTTCTACACCGGCACGCTGACCGCCAGCCTTGGCATCCTGATTTTCAGCATCCTGCTGTGGGCCGGCGTGGCCCGGCAGATTCGGCGCTTTATCACCGAGCCGATCTACCAGCTTGAAGACCTGTCGCGGCGGGTTACCCGCGAGGAGAACTACGCGCTGCGGGCCACGCCCGGCAACAAGGACGAAATCGGTTCGCTGGCCGAGGCGTTCAACACCATGCTCTCGCGCATGGAAGCCCGTGAGCAGCAGCTCAGACGCGCCCGCGATGAATCCCAGGACGCCTACGATCAGGCCCAGGGTCTGGCGGAAGAAACCCGTCACACCAACCGCAAGCTGGAGCTTGAAGTTCAGGTGCGCAGCAAGATCGAGAAGAAGCTCACGGGCTTTCAGAACTACCTCAACAGCATCATCGACTCCATGCCGTCGGCGCTGATCGCCCTGGACGAGCAGCTGTACGTTACCCAGTGGAATCAGGAGGCCGGCGCCCTGTCCGGTACGCCACTGGACGAAGCGCTGAACCAGCCGATTTACTCGGCGTTCCCGCCGATGCGCGCGTTTTTGCCGCAGATCAAACAGACCGTCGAACGCCACACCGTCACCAAAATCGAGCGCGTGACTTGGGTCAAAGGCGAAGAGTCGCGCCATTACGCCCTCACCTTCTATCCCCTGACCGGCGATGCCGGCCGTGGCGCGGTGATCCGCATCGATGACATCACCCAGCGCCTGTCGCTGGAGGAAATGATGGTGCAGTCGGAGAAAATGCTCTCGGTGGGTGGGCTCGCCGCCGGCATGGCCCATGAAATCAACAACCCCCTCGGGGCGATCATGCACAACGTGCAGAACATCCGCCGTCGGCTGTCGCCCGATTTGCCGAAAAATCTCGAGCAGGCCCAGCAGGAAGGCATCGAGCTGGCGGCGGTGAATCAATACCTGATCGCGCGTGAAGTGCCGCAGTTGCTGGACGGCATCCAGTCAGCCGGGGCGCGGGCGGCGAAGATCGTCAGCCACATGCTCAGCTTCAGCCGCCGCAGCAACCGTCAGTTGGCGCCCTGTGATCTGCCGGCACTGATTGATCAAGCGGTGGAGATCGCCAGCAACGACTTTGACCTGACCATCGGTTTTGACTTCAAGGGCCAGAACATCATTCGCCAGTTCGATCCTGATCTGGGCCCGGTGCCTGCGACGGCCAACGAGCTGGAGCAGGTGCTGCTCAATCTGCTGAAGAACGCCGCTCAGGCCATCCATCAGCGTGAGAATGCCAGTGAGCCGGGGCGCATTATTTTGCGCACGCGCCTGAACCCGCCCTGGGCGGAAATTCAGGTCGAGGACAACGGTATCGGCATGCCGGAAAGCGTGCGCAAGCGCACCTTCGAGCCGTTTTTCACCACCAAGGAAATCGGCCAGGGCACGGGCCTCGGTCTGTCGGTGTCGTATTTCATCATCACCAACAATCACAAGGGCCAGATGGAAGTGCATTCCACCCTCGGCCAAGGCACCTGTTTCACCTTGCGTCTGCCGCTGGTGGACAATTCGATAGATATGCCTGCACCACAGGTCATTGGTCAGAACGACCGGGAGTAGAGCCATGGGATTTCGCTTGTCGAAAATTTACACGCGCACGGGTGACACCGGCGAAACGGGTTTGGGCGATGGTCGCCGAGTGCCGAAGGATCACCCGCGGGTCGAGGCCATTGGGGAAGTCGACTCACTGAACAGCCAGGTCGGCGTGCTGCTGGCGGGGCTTAAGGCATCGGTGGCGACTCATCCGGCGTTGCACGAAATTATCGACGTGTTGGCGCCGTGTCAGCATCGCTTGTTCGACCTGGGCGGCGAGCTGGCGATGCCGGAATATCAGGCCTTGAATGCACCGGAGATCGAGCGCCTGGAAGCGGCGATCGATCACTGGAATGAAGAGCTGGGGCCGCTGGAGAATTTCATCTTGCCGGGTGGCTCGACGCTGATTGCCCAGGCCCACGTTTGCCGGAGCCTGGCGCGCACGGCAGAGCGGCGTTGTCAGCACCTCAACGCGGTGGAGCCGCTGGCGGGGGTCGGGCTGGCGTACATCAATCGGTTGTCGGATTTGCTGTTTGTCGCGGCGCGGATCATTGCCCGGCGTGAGGGCGTGGCGGAGATTTTGTGGGAGCCTGCGAAGAAGCCGCAGTGATTGGTGAGACAGTGCTGCGGTGCTGAGGGGCTACTGTCCTGACGTGCTGCCGTCCTGATACACCGGAACTCAGCTGGCAAGCGCAAATCCTGTGGGATTGACCGGGGTGGCGCTCCACCTTGCTCACGAAGACTGCATTTCAGCCACTAGATATCCAGTGGATGTACAGGACTCTTCGCGAGCAAGCTCGCTCCCACAACTCCTTCGTCAGCAGGTGCATCTGTGGCGTCTCTCTGTGCGATGAGAGACAGCTTGCAGGCTCTTATAACGATGTAGGTATTGATTAGCCTTGCGGCCAAAACGCTCTGATTCCGGCCACACCCTGCGCGCCAGATTCGCACGCCTGCTGACGATCCGTCGGCCCTACCCCGCCCAGCAGATAAACAGGCTTGCTGAAGCCCTCAATCAAGTCGCGAGCCTTTTCCCAACCCAGCGGTTGCGCATCAGGGTGGCTTTGCGTCGGCAAGACCGGCGAGAGCGTGACGAAATCCACGCCCATCTGCTCGGCCAGACTCAACTCTTCGGCGTCGTGACACGAGGCCGCCAGCCAGCGGTCTTCAGGAAACGGACGGCCCTTGCTGGCGTATTTGCGCAACTGTTCGCTGGTCAGGTGCCAGCCCGCTGCCGGAAAGTCCCCCAGCCATTCCCTCGGCCCCTTGAGCATCAACTGCGCCTTGCCTGCGCACAGCCCGACCGCGTCAACCGCGACGTCACGGTATTTCGGGTCGTACATGTTTGGCGCGCGAAGCTGAACCAGCTTGATGCCGCCAGCCACCGCCGTGCGTATGCCGCGCAGCAGCTCTGGCGTTTCCAGATCGTCCGGAGTGATCAGGTACTCACCCGGCAAACGCGCAGCAGCCACAATCGGCCGATTTGCGGCCGGAAATTCATACTCGGCCAGTTCCCGTTGCGATACCCACGCCAGCGGTTGCCCTTCAACACCGTGGGGTTCGCCGGTGAACGACGAGACTTCCCAGACGTCCAGCAACACCTGCTTGTCCGGGTAGTCGTGCTTGATCTTGATCAGCGGACGCGCTGCCGTCACGACGATGCCGAGCTCTTCGTTGAGTTCGCGGGACAGCGCGGCTTCGACCGATTCATCAGGTTCGACCTTGCCGCCAGGAAACTCCCACAAACCGCCTTGATGCTGTTTGTCGGCGCGGCGTGCGATGAGGATCTTGCCGTCGGTGCCACGAATAACCGCCGCGGCCACATGTATGCGTTTCACGTTCAACCTTCCTCCAGACCCGCCTGCTGCCAGCGCTTGAACGCAGGCCACTGATAAATCGTTTCGACGTAGGCGGCCGCGTCCGCTGGCAGCGCGACGCGATAGGTACGAAAGCGCACGGCGACCGGTGCGAAGAACGCATCGACGATGCCCGGCGTGCCGAACAGGAAGCCCTCCTTCACACCCGACACCGCGCGGCATTCACGCCACAGCGCAATCATGCGGTCGATATCGGCCTGAGCTTCGACCGCGATGACTTCCAGCGCCTCGTTCTGACGCAAATCCATCGGCAAACGCGAGCGCAGACCGACGAAGCCGCTGTGCATCTGCGCGCACGCCGACCGAGCCTGAGCGCGGGCGGCAACGTTCGCCGGCCACAATCCTGCCTCCGGAAAGCGCTCCGCCAAGTACTCACAGATCGCCAGCGAATCAACGATGGTGCCGTGCTCGCACTTCAGCGCAGGGACTTTACCGGTCGGCGAATGTTCGAGAATCAGGCGCGTGGTGTCAGCCCGATTTAGGTGAATCACCTGATCAGTGAACGCCTCACCGGTCAGCGCAAGCGCCAGCCACGGGCGCAGCGACCAGGAGGAATAACGTTTGTCGCCGATGATCAGGTGCAGGCTCATGTCTTGGCTCCGTTGAAACCGGTGGATTCGCTCGTGACTCAGGTGCGGTATTCCGCGTTGATCTTCACGTACTCGTGCGACAGATCGGTGGTCCAGATGGTTTCGCTGCAATCGCCACGGCCCAGCTCGATGCGGATGGTGATTTCTTCCTGCGCCATCACCAGCGAGCCTTGCTCCTCAGTGTAGGTGCTGGCCCGAGCGCCTTTGCTAGCGATGCAGACGTCACCCAGAAACACGTCGATTTTGCTGACGTCGAGGTTCGGCACGCCTGCGCGACCCACGGCCGCCAGGATCCGGCCCCAGTTCGGGTCCGAGGCGAACAGCGCGGTTTTAATCAATGGCGAATGCGCGACGGTGTAACCCACGTCCAGGCATTCCTGATGATTGCCGCCGCCGTTCACTTCAACGGTCACGAACTTGGTGGCGCCCTCGCCGTCACGGACGATAGCTTGCGCAACGTCCATGCACACCTCGAATACGGCCTTTTTCAACGCTTCGAACAGCGGGCCCTTGGCCTCGGTCACTGCAGGCAAGTCGGCCTGGCCGGTGGCGATCAGCATGCAGCAGTCATTGGTCGATGTATCGCCATCGATGGTGATGCGGTTGAACGACTTGTTGGCGCCGTCGCGAATCAGGTCCTGCAGCACGCCCGGCGCCACCTTGGCGTCGGTGGCGATGTATCCGAGCATGGTCGCCATGTTCGGACGAATCATGCCCGCGCCTTTGCTGATGCCGGTCACGGTGATGGTGACGCCATCAAGCACGAACTGACGGCTCGCGCCCTTCGGCAGCGTGTCGGTGGTCATGATCCCGGTGGCCGCCGCAGCCCAGTTGTCGACGGACAAATCATCCAGCGCCGCCTGCAGCGCGCCTTCGATCTTCTCGACAGGCAATGGCTCGCCGATCACGCCAGTCGAAAACGGCAGCACAGCGCTGGCTTCCACCCCGGTGATCTCGGCCAGCTTCGCGCAGGTCCGCTCGGCGGCGGCCAGCCCAGGTTCACCCGTGCCCGCGTTGGCATTGCCGGTGTTGGTCAGCAAATAACGCACGGTGCCCTGCACGCGCTGTTTGGCGACGATCACTGGCGCCGCGCAAAAGGCGTTCAGCGTAAACACGCCCGCGACGCTGGAGCCTTCGGCGCAGCGCATGACCACGACATCTTTGCGCCCCGGGCGCTTGATGCCGGCGGAAGCGATGCCAAGTTCAAAACCGGGAACCGGGTGCAGCGTCGGCAAAGGACCAAGACCAACAGCCATGAAGTGCGCTCCTTGAAAGACAGTCACACCGCGCGGCCTTGCCGACACGGCTCGATTGATTGAAAAACGCCGCGACGGCAGAGCCGGTCGCGGCGTGATTTTACAGTTCAGCTACAGCCTGTCGCGGTCGGCGATTCAGCTGATCTGGCCGTGACAATGCTTGAATTTCTTGCCCGAACCACACCAGCACAATTCGTTGCGACCCAGCTTCTGGTCGTTACGAACCGGCGACAGTGCGGCAGCAGCGGCTACTGCGACGTCTTCACCGTCTTCAGCGAGCAGGTCCGGCTGCTCCAGGCCTGGTGCTTCGGCGTGCTGGAACTGCATACGCTGGGCCAGCTCCTCGGCTTCCCGACGCAGACGCGCCTCTTCCTCGGCTGGATCTTCGCGGCGAACCTGAACGTGAGACAGCACACGGATGGCGTCGCGCTTGATCGAATCGAGCAGCTCCTGGAACAGGGCAAACGACTCGCGCTTGTATTCCTGCTTCGGGTTCTTCTGAGCGTAACCGCGCAGGTGAATGCCGTGACGCAGGTGATCCATGGTCGACAGGTGGTCTTTCCACAGGTCGTCCAGTACGCGCAGGAGAATCTGCTTCTCGAACGTGCGCAGCGCCTCGGCACTGGCCTGGTCTTCTTTCTCGTTGTAGGCCGCCAGAATGGCTTCCATCAACTTCGGACGCAGGGTGTCTTCGTTCAGGTGATCGTCTTCGTCGAGCCACTGCTGGATCGGCAGCTTCACGCCAAAATCGCTGTTCAGCGCGGCTTCCAGACCGGCCACGTTCCACTGCTCAGGCAACGACTGCGGCGGAATGTGCGCGGAGATGGTGGCATCGAGGACTTCCTCGCGGAACTCGGCAATGGTGTCACCAATGTTGGTCGCAGCCAGCAGGCTGTTACGCATGTGGTAGATCACTTTCCGCTGTTCGTTGGACACGTCGTCGAACTCGAGCAGTTGCTTGCGGATGTCGAAGTTGCGGCCTTCGACCTTGCGCTGCGCTTTTTCGATCGCGTTGGTCACCATGCGGTGCTCGATCGCTTCGCCGGACTGCATTCCCAGCGCCTTCATGAAGTTCTTCACCCGGTCAGAGGCGAAAATGCGCATCAGGCTGTCTTCCAGCGACAGGTAGAAACGGCTCGAACCGGTGTCACCCTGACGACCGGCACGACCACGCAGCTGGTTGTCGATACGGCGGGATTCGTGACGCTCGGACGCAATAACGTGCAGACCGCCCGCTTCGATCACCTGCTGATGGCGCTTCTGCCAGTCGGCCTTGATCTGCGCGATCTGCTCTGGGGTCGGGTCTTCCAGGCTGGCGACTTCAACTTCCCAGTTACCGCCCAGCAAAATGTCGGTACCACGACCGGCCATGTTGGTGGCGATGGTCAGCGCACCCGGACGACCGGCCTGGGCAATGATTTCAGCTTCTTTTTCGTGGAACTTGGCGTTCAGAACCTTGTGTTCGATGCCTTCCTGCACCAGCAGGCGGGACATGTGCTCCGAGGTTTCGATCGTCGCCGTACCCACCAGCACCGGACGTTGCTCGGCCAGACAGGCCTTGATGTCGGTGATGATCGCCGCGTACTTCTCTTCGGCGGTCAGGTACACGAGGTCGTTGAAGTCTTTCCGCGCCAACGGCTTGTTCGGCGGAATGACCATCACGGCCAGAGCATAGATCTGGTGGAATTCGAACGCTTCGGTGTCCGCCGTACCGGTCATGCCGGACAGCTTGTTGTAGAGGCGGAAGTAATTCTGGAAGGTGGTCGAGGCCAGGGTCTGGCTCTCGGCCTGGATGTTCAGGCCTTCCTTCGCTTCGATGGCCTGGTGCAGGCCTTCGGACAGACGACGACCCGGCATGGTACGGCCGGTATGTTCGTCAACCAGCAGGATCTGGCCGTCCTGAACGATGTATTCGACGTTGCGATGGAACAGCTTATGGGCACGCAGACCGGCATAGACGTGGGTCAGCAGACCGAGGTTGTGCGCGGAGTACAGGCTCTCGCCTTCAGCCAGCAAGCCGACTTCGGTGAGCATCTCTTCGATGAACTGGTGACCGGACTCGTTCAGCTCCACCTGACGGGACTTCTCGTCGATGGAGTAGTGACCCTGTTGGGTGACCTGGCCTTCCACTTCCTCGATGTGCTGCTCAAGCTTGGGGATCAGCTTGTTGATCTCGGTGTAGAGTTTGGAGCTGTCTTCGGCCTGGCCGGAGATGATCAGCGGCGTACGGGCTTCGTCGATGAGGATCGAGTCCACTTCGTCGATCACGGCGAAATTCAGTTCACGCTGGAATTTGTCCTCCAGGCTGAATGCCATGTTGTCGCGCAGATAGTCGAAACCGAATTCGTTGTTGGTGCCGTAGGTGATGTCGGAGGCGTAGGCGGCGCGCTTCTCTTCCGGCGGCTGGAAAGGCGTGACCACGCCTACGGTCAGACCGAGGAATTCATACAGCGGGCGCATCCAGTTGGCGTCACGACGTGCCAGGTAGTCGTTCACCGTGACCACGTGCACGCCCTTGCCGGACAGTGCGTTGAGGTAAACCGCGAGGGTCGCGACGAGGGTTTTACCCTCACCGGTACGCATCTCGGCGATCATGCCTTCGTGCAGTGTCATGCCGCCAATCAGCTGTACGTCGAAGTGACGCATGCCCATGATGCGTTTACCCGCCTCGCGGCAGACCGCGAAGGCTTCGGGCAAGAGCTGGTCGAGGGTCTCACCTTTGGCTATGCGGGCCTTTAACTCATCGGTCTTGGCGCGCAGCTGTTCGTCCGAGAGGGCGACCATTTGCTCTTCGAAGCTGTTGACGACCTGGACCGTCTTGAGCATGCGCTTTACTTCGCGCTCGTTTTTGCTTCCGAAAAGTTTTTTTAACAAAGGTGCAAACATATCGAAAGGATCTTCCACACATAGGGATGGAGGGCGGCCCCGTGAGTCGCCCGAGCAGCCCTGATGGCCGCATGCGAACGAGCATTCTACCCGGAAATGGTGGTGAGGAAAGTGGCGTTATTCCACGATGCTGGCACAGCAATGTTACGGGGCAGAAGTACAATAGGGTCATTTCCCGTGACTTCAACCCATGAAGGCCAGAAGTTTTATTAATGTTTTTTCATGATCGCGCAGCGAGTTTGCGCCCGAAACGGCTGACCTGAGGGTGCTTCAGCCGATTCTGCTAAGATCCCGCCCTGGCAACACAAGGCAACCCTATCATGGCATTTCGTCCCCTACCGGCGCGCGCACCGGCTGTTCTTCTGCGCGAAGCCCGGCCGCTCAAAGCCATCTTCAGCCACGCCCAACGCCTCGCGCACTTGCAGCGTCTGCTGGAAAGCCAGCTGCAACCCGCAGCGCGCGAACACTGCCACGTCGCGTCGTGGCGCGAAGGCACCCTGCTACTCATCGTCACCGACGGGCACTGGGCCACTCGACTGCGCTATCAACAGAAGCGTTTGCAACGGCAACTGGTGGCGTTCAAGGAATTCGCCAACCTCACCCGGCTGCAACTGAAGGTACAGCCCGCGAGAACGCACCGAAGTGAGACGGGCCATACGCGCGATCTTTCCGTTGCAGCGGCCGAAACCATCTCGGCAACGGCCGAAGGCATCACCGACCCGAAACTGCGTGCTGCGCTAGAACGGCTGGCCGCGCATGGTGTGCCTAAAGAGGCTGGGGATTCGTAAACCTGCAGAATGCCGGCGTTTTCACTGACCCCTTCCCGGCTAAAGCCGGTCCCACTAAAAAGCACCGCGTACACCAGCGGGACAGACGACGCCCCCCCGTAGGACCGGCTTCAGCCGGGAAGCTTTTGATGTGCTTCTGCCTTTGATCTGCTTTTGATCTTGATCTTCATACGCAAGAGGTTCAATCACCGCCAATCGCGACTTGGGTGCAGGCTGAACGCAGGTCTCGCGCAGTGGGCCGAGCCGCATGGATGCGGCGAGAGCGCCGTCAGGGCATGGATGCCCGTTCGGCGCGGGCCCACGGAGCGAGACCGGAGTGAAGGAACCCGACGAAGTCGGGCCAAACCAGGAGCAAAGCGTTTTTGGTTACTTTTGGGGCGCTCTTGCCAAAAGTGACCCGCCGTAAGGGCGGAACCATAATTCCAGTACACACAAAAAACGGATATGCACGCTATCAATCGACAATCCATAAAAAAGGCCACCCGAAGGTGGCCTGAAAACATCAAAAACTAGGAAGAAGAGACTGTTTACACCGCCGCAACGGGGCGCATGTAAGAGATCGGTGCGGTGCTGGCATCTTCGAAGGTCACAACTTCCCAAGCGTCTTCCTGAGCGATCAACGCACGCAGCAAACGATTGTTCAGACCGTGTCCCGACTTGAAGCCCTGATACTCGCCGATCAGACTGTTGCCCAACAGATACAGGTCACCAATGGCATCCAGAATCTTGTGCTTCACGAACTCGTCTTCATAACGAAGACCGTCTTCGTTCAACACGCCGTCCTTGTCCACGACGATCGCGTTTTCAACGCTGCCGCCCAGAGCCAGGTTGTGCTTACGCAGATACTCGATGTCTTTCATGAAACCGAATGTCCGCGCACGGCTTACTTCTTTAACAAACGAAGTGCTGGAAAAATCCACGCAAGCGGTTTGAGTGCGGTTCTTCAGATAAGGGTGATCGAAATCGATCTCGAACCCCACTTTGAACCCTTCAAACGGTAAGAACTTGGCGGACTTGCCGTCTTCTTCTACGCACACTTCTTTAAGTATGCGGATGAATTTCTTCGGTGCGTCCTGTTCTTCCAGGCCAGCCGATTGAATCAGGAATACGAAGGGACCTGCGCTGCCATCCATGATTGGAACTTCGGAGGCAGAAAGCTCAACGTAGGCGTTATCGATGCCAAGGCCGGCCATGGCCGACAGCAAGTGCTCGACCGTATCGACCTTTACGTCGCCATTGAACAGCGTCGTGGAAAGCGTGGTGTCACCCACATTCAACGCGTGAGCGTTGATCTGGACCACCGGCTCAAGGTCGGTACGGAAAAACACAATGCCAGCGTTCACAGGCGCTGGTTTGAGGGTCAGGTAAACCTTCTCCCCAGAGTGCAGGCCGATACCTGTGGCACGGATAATATTTTTCAGGGTGCGTTGTTTAATCATGGCATTGGCCGCTTCAGCGCGTATCGCGAATTAGTATCAACAAAGGCTGGCGATGATAGCAGACCCCGCCTTTGCTGAACACCAATCACCCTTATACCCCTGATAGAACCCATTAATCAGCCTGACGACGCAGGAACGCTGGAATGTCCAGGTAATCCAGATCATCTTGCGGGTTCATCTTCGCTGCGGCTGTTGCGCCCGCGTGTGCCTGATTGCGCATCACGGTTGGACGGTCCAGATCGCGGTAGTTGACCGAAGGCAGCTCCTGGCGTGCGGCGTGTTGCTGCGCAGGGGCGGCTTGAGCGGTCTGCATGGTGTTGTCGATGACCTTCACAGGCTTCTCGATTTTTGCACCCAGGCCGGTGGCAACCACAGTCACGTGCAGCTCGTCGCGCATGTCCGGATCGATAACGGTACCGACCTTGACCATCGCGTGCTCGGAGGCGAACGCTTCGATGATGCTACCCACGTCGGAGTACTCACCCAGAGACAGGTCAGGACCGGCAGTGATGTTGACCAGAATGCCGCGAGCACCTTGCAGGTTCACGTCTTCCAGCAACGGGTTGCGGATAGCAGCTTCGGTGGCTTCACGCGCACGGTTCGGACCGCTGGCGCAGCCGGTGCCCATCATCGCCATGCCCATTTCGGACATCACGGTGCGTACGTCAGCGAAGTCGACGTTGATCATGCCCGGACGCTTGATGATGTCGGAGATACCGCGAACGGCACCGGCCAGTACATCGTCAGCCTTGGCGAAAGCCGACAGCAGGCTGGCGTCTTTACCGAGGATGGTCAGCAGTTTCTCGTTGGGAATGGTGATCAACGAGTCGACGCTTTCGGACAGCGCGCGGATGCCTTCATCGGCGATCTGCATGCGCTTGCGGCCTTCGAACGGGAACGGACGCGTCACGACCGCAACGGTCAGAATGCCCATTTCCTTGGCCACTTCGGCAATGATCGGCGCAGCACCGGTACCGGTACCGCCGCCCATGCCAGTGGTGATGAAGACCATGTTGGTGCCTTGCAGCACTTCAGCGATACGCTCGCGGTCTTCCAGTGCAGCCTGACGGCCGACTTCAGGATTCGCACCTGCGCCCAGGCCTTTGGTCACGCCGGTACCCAATTGCAGAATGGTACGTGCGCCAATGTTTTTCAGTGCCTGAGCATCGGTGTTGGCGCAGATGAACTCGACGCCTTCGATGTTGCTCTTGACCATGTGATTGACTGCGTTGCCGCCGCCACCACCAACGCCGATAACTTTAATTACCGGGCTTTGTGGGATGTTGTCTACGAGCTCGAACATGTTCCCTCTCCTTCACTTCTCTAGTTTTATGTCGCCTGTTGCCTGCCTACCGCTTTTTGAATCTTAGAAATTCCCCTGAACCCAGCGCTTCAGACGCTCTAACACTGGGGCCTTCGGTTCATCGCTATAACTGCTACCGGAGCCGGACAGGCCGGACAGCGAGATGCCGTCAGACTGCTTTTGCAGTCCGTACAGCAACAGGCCGACGCCGGTTGAGTAGATCGGGTTGCGAACAACGTCCGCGAGCCCTTTGACGCTGTGCGGCACGCCGAGGCGGACCGGCATGTGGAAGATCTCTTCGGCCAGTTCGACCGCGCCTTCCATTTTCGAGGTGCCACCGGTCAGCACGATGCCGGCCGGGATCAGGTCTTCGTAGCCGCTGCGACGCAGTTCGGCCTGAATCAGGGTGAACAGCTCGTCATAGCGCGGCTCGACCACTTCGGCGAGGGCCTGACGGGACAGTTCACGAGGCGGACGGTCGCCGACGCTTGGCACTTTGATGGTCTCGCCGGCACCGGCCAGTTTGGCCAGGGCGCAGGCGTAACGGATCTTGATCTCTTCGGCGTACTGGGTCGGTGTACGCAGCGCCATGGCGATGTCGTTGGTGACCTGGTCGCCAGCAATGGGGATCACGGCGGTGTGGCGGATCGCGCCTTCGGTGAAGATCGCGATGTCGGTGGTGCCGCCGCCGATGTCCACCAGGCACACGCCCAGTTCTTTCTCGTCGTCGGTCAGCACCGAGTAAGCCGAGGCCAGTTGCTCAAGGATGATGTCGTCGACTTCGAGGCCGCAGCGACGCACGCATTTTTCGATGTTCTGCGCCGCGTTCACCGCGCAGGTCACCACGTGAACCTTGGCTTCCAGACGCACGCCCGACATGCCCAGTGGCTCGCGAACGCCTTCCTGGTTATCGATGACGTAGTCCTGCGGCAACGTGTGCAGCACGCGCTGGTCAGCCGGGATCGCCACGGCCTGGGCAGCGTCGAGCACGCGTTCAAGGTCGGCAGAGCTCACTTCGCGGTCGCGAATCGCCACGATGCCGTGGGAGTTCAGGCTGCGAATGTGGTTGCCCGCCACGCCGACGAACGCCGAGTGGATCCGGCAACCGGCCATCAACTGCGCTTCTTCTACGGCGCGCTGGATCGATTGCACGGTGGATTCGATATTCACCACCACGCCTTTCTTCAGACCGCGGGACGGGTGAGTGCCGATACCGACGATTTCCAGCGTGCCATCAGCCGCGACTTCGCCTACCAGCGCCACCACCTTGGAGGTGCCAATATCCAATCCGACGATCATTTTGCCGCTTTGCACGTTTGCCATGGGTCCTGCCTCTTATCAATTCTTCGCGACGGCGGGTTTGTCCGTCGTTGGCGCTGCTGCCTGCTCGCGCCAACCAACGGCTAGGCCGTTGTTGTAACGAAGGTCGACTCGCGCAATGTTCGTGATCTGGTCTTTCAGTGTCTTGTCGTAGATGGCGATAAAGCGGCGCATCTTTTCAAGCAGGTTGCCTCGTCCCAGCAGCAGCTCCAGGCCAGGGCCTGCATTGCCTGCGCCGGTGGTCAGAAACCAACTGCCTCGCTCGCGCAGTTCCAGGCGAGCAATGGAGAACCCCAACGGGCGCAACATCTGGCTCAGCACCTGGTACTGCTGCATCACCTGCTGTTGAGCCCGTTGAGGCCCGAACAACTGCGGAAGGTGTTCGTAGTTGGCCAGTTCACGCGGAGTGAATGCCTGACCCTGGTTGTTCAGCAGGGATTGATCGCCCCAGCGTGCAACCGGTAATTGCTCTTCCAGACGGATCACTACCTGATCCGGCCAGACGCGGCGGACCTCGGCGTGGGCAATCCACGGCATTTGCTCAAGCTCGGTGCGCATGCCGGCCAAGTCGATGTTGAAGAAGCTGGTCGCCACGAACGGTGCGATCCGCTGCTGCACGGCCTGCTGACTGATGTAGCTCAGGTCGCCCTGCACGTTGATCCGCGAGATCGGCCGGTCGGCGTAAGGCAGCAGGCGTTGGGCGGCTTCGTACGTACCGAAGCCAAACACCACCAGCAGCACTGGCCACATCAGGCTGCGCAGGAAACCGAAGTTCGGTCGCGACATGCGCGACGACATGGGCTCCTTGGCAACCATGCGGCTGGCACCCCGCGGCACCGGCTTGTTGCGGCCGGTAGCGGATTGCTGATGACGAACCGTTGCGCCGTGCATGATCTACCCTTCCACCTGGACGCTGTCGGCCAGAATCGCTAACACCAACTGTTGGAAATCGAGCCCGGCCGCACGTGCAGCCATGGGCACAAGACTGTGATCGGTCATGCCGGGCACGGTGTTCACTTCCAGCAACCAGAATTTGCCGTCGGCGTCCTGCATGACATCGGTGCGCGCCCAGCCGGCAATGCCGACCGCTTCACAGGCCCGAGCCGTGAGTGCCTTGAGTTCATCTTCTTTGGCTGCATTGAGGCCGCACGGAATCCGGTACTGGGTATCGGAAGCGAGGTATTTGGCGTCGTAGTCGTAAAAACTGTGGGGAGTACCCAGACCGATGGGAGGCAACACCTGCCCACGCAGAGAGGCGATGGTGAACTCCGGACCTTCAATCCATTGTTCAACCAACACTTGCGAATCGTAGGTACTGGCGGTATTCCAGGCGGCGATCAATTCGTCGACGCCGGTCACCTTGGCCATACCGATACTGGAACCTTCATGGGCGGGTTTGACGATTAAAGGAAAGCCCAGTTCCGTTGCCGCAGAAATACAATCCGCCTCGCTGCTCAGCACAGCGTGACGGGGTGTCGGCAAGCCGAGACTCTGCCAGACCTGCTTGGTGCGCAGCTTGTCCATCGCCAGCGCCGACGCGAGCACGCCGCTGCCGGTGTAAGGGATTTCCAGGCACTCCAGCAGACCCTGCATGGTGCCGTCTTCGCCACCGCGACCGTGCAGCACGATGAACGCGCGGTCGATTGTTTCGCTGACCAGCCGCTGCAGGAAATCCTCGCCCACGTCGATACCGAACGCATCGACGCCTGCGCTTTGCAGGGCTTCAAGCACTGCGCTGCCGGATTTCAGGGACACCTCCCGCTCTGCGCTCTTGCCGCCAAACAGCACGGCGACGCGCCCGAAGCGTTTCGGCTCCAGCGTCGAGAACAGGGCGGACTGCAGGGCGGCTGTCATTTCAGCTTACCTTCGGTTGAGGCCACGATGGCGCCGGTGAACAGCGGGCTTTTCAGCAATTGCGGTGCGAGACCGCCGATGTCGCCGGCGCCCTGGCACAGCAGAATGTCGCCGGCGCGCAGCAGCGGTTTGACCAGCGGGGCCAGTTCGACGCCACGCTCGATGTAGATCGGATCAAGCTGACCGCGCTGACGAATGCTGTGGGCCAGCTGACGGCTGTCCGCGCCCGGAATCGGTTCTTCCCCGGCGGGATAGACTTCCATCAGCAGCAGCACATTGGCCTCGTTAAGCACCTGCACGAAATCGTCGTACAGATCGCGAGTGCGGCTGTAGCGGTGCGGCTGGTAGACCATGACCAGACGACGGTCCGGCCAGCCACCGCGCACGGCATTGATGACGGCAGCCACTTCACGCGGGTGGTGACCGTAGTCGTCGACCAGCATCACGTTGCCGCCTTCCACCGGCAGCTCGCCGTAGACCTGGAAACGACGACCGACACCCTGGAAGCCCGACAGCCCCTGAACGATGGCTTCGTCAGAGACACCTTCGTCAGTGGCGATGGCAATGGTTGCCAGCGAGTTCAGCACGTTGTGCTTGCCCGGCATGTTGACCGACACGTCCAGCGGCTCGCGGTCACGACGTAGTACGGTGAAGTGTGTGTGCATGCCGTCCTGACGCACGTTGATCGCGCGCACGTCTGCGGCGTCATCGAAGCCGTAGGTCATGATTGGACGCTTGACCGAAGGCAGGATGTCGCGCACCACCGGATCGTCGATGCAAACCACGGCCAGACCGTAGAACGGCAGGTTGTGCAGGAATTCGACGAAGGTCTTCTTCAGTTTGTTGAAGTCGCCTTCGTAGGTCGCCATGTGGTCGGCGTCGATGTTGGTGACCACGGCCACCAGCGGCTGCAGGTGCAGGAAGCTCGCATCGCTTTCGTCGGCTTCGGCGATCAGATAACGGCTGGTGCCGAGCTGCGCGTTGGTGCCGGCAGCGTTCAGACGCCCGCCGATCACGAAGGTCGGATCAAGGCCACCGGCCGCGAACACCGAGGCGATCAGGCTGGTGGTCGTGGTTTTGCCGTGGGTACCGGCGACCGCAATGCCATGGCGATAGCGCATCAGCTCGGCCAGCATTTCAGCGCGCGGCACCACAGGAATGCGACGCTCAAGGGCGGTCGCCACTTCCGGGTTGGAGGTGTTCACAGCGCTGGAGACCACCAGCACGTCAGCTGTCGAAGCGTTTTCTGCCCGATGGCCGATGAAGATCTGCGCGCCAAACGATTCGAGACGCTCGGTCACCGGTGAAGCCTTGAGGTCGGAACCGGACACGTCATAGCCCAGGTTCAGCAACACTTCGGCGATACCGCACATGCCCACGCCGCCAATGCCCACGAAGTGGATACGACGGATGCGGCGCATTTCCGGCTGTGGCATGGCGCGTTGATTCTCAACCATGGGCCACCTCCAGGCAGATGTCGACGACGGTGTTGGTGGCATCAGGCTTGGCCAATTGGCGAGCGGTGACGGCCATGCGGTTCAATTGTTCGGGTTGCATCAAAACCTCTTTCAGGCGAGCGGCCATTTCGGCGGCGCCAGTTGTCGCTTGCGGCATGACGAAGGCAGCGCCCTCGCGAGCCAGATAGTCGGCGTTGCGCGACTGGTGATCGTCGATCGCGTGTGGCAAAGGCACCAGCAACGACGGCAGCCCGGCAGCAGCCAGTTCACTGACGGTCAGCGCACCTGCGCGGCAGACCACCAGATCCGCCCAGCCATAGGCTTGGGCCATGTCTTTGATGAAAGGGGCGACCTGCGCCTCGACACCGGCGGCGCGGTAACGCTCGGCGGTCACTTCATCGTGATGCTTGCCGGCCTGGTGAAACACTTCAGGGCGGATGTCGGCAGGCACTTGCGCCAGGGCTTCCGGCAGCAATTTGTTCAGCGGCTCGGCGCCCAGGCTTCCGCCCAGCACCAGCAAACGAGGCCGGCGACCGATCAGGGTCTGGCGCGGCGTCTCGAAAAACAGCTCGGCGCGCACCGGATTACCCGTGGTGCGACGCTTGGCCGATGCAGCAAAGGTCTGCGGGAACGCTTCACACACCCGCACGGCGAAGGACGCCAGGCTGCGATTGGCCGTCCCCGCGACGGCGTTCTGCTCATGGATGATCAGCGGCACGCCGGCGAGCTTCGCCGCCAGACCACCAGGGCCTGTCACATAACCACCGAAGCCTACGACGCAGACCGGCTTCAACTCGCCCATGATCCTGCGCGCCTGCAACAACGCCTTGATCAACATGAACGGCGCCTTGAGCAACGACAGCCGACCCTTGCCACGCAAACCGGTGACGTTGATCAAGTGCAGCTTCAAACCAGCCGCGGGCACCAGCTCGTTTTCTATACCGCGCGGCGTGCCCAGCCAATGCACGGTGTAACCGCGGGCCTGGAACTCACGGGCGCACGCCAGCGCCGGGAACACGTGTCCGCCGGTGCCGCCCGCCATGATCAAAACGTTACCGACGGCCATGGGTCGGCTCCTCGGCAAAGTCGCTTTCCTGGAACTCGGCTTCTTCACTGCCCATGTTGTTGCGCGATTCCCATTCGATGCGCAGCAACAGCCCCAGACTCGCGCAGCAGATGATCAACGAACTACCGCCGTAGCTGAGGAATGGCAGGGTCAGGCCCTTGGTCGGCAACAAACCAACGTTCACGCCGATGTTGATCAGGAACTGACCAATCCACAGGAAGGCCAGGCCGTAGGCGGTGTACGCGGCGAAAAACTGCTTGGCGCGCTCGGCCCACATGCCGATGTACATCGCACGGATACTCACGAACACAAACAGCCCGACCGTGGCCAGCGAACCCACCACGCCCAGCTCTTCGGCGAGTACCGAGAACACGAAGTCAGTGTGTGCTTCCGGCAGGTAGAACTGCTTCTGCACACTGTTGCCCAAGCCGACGCCGAACCATTCACCGCGCCCGAAGGCGATCAGCGCCTGGGTCAGCTGGTAGCCGGAACCGAACTGATCGGACCACGGGTCAGTGAAGGTAATCAGACGCGCCATCCGGTACGGCTGGGCCTGAACCAGCACGAACACCGCACCGACCGCCAAAGCCACCATAAGACTGAAACGGAATAGGCCCACGCCGCCGAGGAACAGCATCGCCGCCGCCGCGCCCATCATCACGACCGTGGCGCCGAAGTCCGGCTCCATCAGCAGCAGACCCGCCATCGGCAGCAACACGATGAACGGCTTGAAGAAGCCCATCCAGCTCTCGCGCACCTCCTGCTGGCGACGAATCAGGTAACCGGCAAGGAAGATCACCACGAAGACTTTGGCGATTTCCGACGGCTGCACGTTGAACATGCCGAAGCCGATCCAGCGCATCGAACCGTTCACCTCACGCCCGATGCCGGGCACGATCACCGCGATCAGCAGACCGAACGCGCCAATCAGCATCAGCCATCCCAGGCGCTGCCAGGTAGCAACCGGCACCATCATGGTCGCGACGCAGGCGATCAGGCCCAGCACCAGATAGATCAGGTGACGGGTCATCATGTACAGCGCGTTGCCCGACTGCACGGCGGCCACTTCCGAGGACGCGGAAGTGATCATCACCAGGCCCAGGCCCAGCAACGCGAGGCAGCCGGCGAGCATCGGGAAATCGACGTCTACGCCACGGCCGCTGATGATCGGCGACGGGTACGGCTTGATCACGCCAAAAATCATGACAAGTCCCCCACGGCCCGGGCGAACAGTTGTCCGCGCTCTTCGAAATTCTTGAACATGTCCAGGCTTGCGCAGGCGGGCGACAGCAATACGGCGTCCCCTTCCTGAGCGATATCAGCAGCACGTTGCACGGCTTCTTCCAATGTAGTGACGCGTACCAGAGGCACCGAATCGCCGAAGGTCGCGGCGAGCAAATCCGCATCCCGGCCCAGCAGGACCACGGCGCGGCAATGGGCGGCAACCGGGGCTTTCAGCGGGGTGAAATCCGCGCCCTTGCCATCGCCGCCGGCAATCAGCACCAGCTTGCCGTCGATGTCGGCGCCAAGGCCTTCGATCGCTGCCAGCGCCGCACCGACGTTGGTCGCTTTGGAGTCGTCGTAGTAATTCACGCCGTTGAGCTCACGCAGCCACTGGCAGCGATGAACGAGACCTGCAAATGTCTTGAGGCTGGCAAGCATGGCGTCGAACGGCAGACCCACCGCATGACCCAGCGCCAGCGCAGCAAGGGCGTTGGCCTGATTGTGGCCGCCACGGATTTTCAGCTCGCGGACCGGCAGCAGGTTGTCGAACTGGAAGGCCAGATATTTCTCGCCGTTCTCTTCGCGCAAGCCGAAGCCGTTTCTGTCGGGCTTGTTCAAACCGAAGGTCCAGCACGGCACGCCTTCACCGATCAAAGGGCGGGTCAGCGCGTCCTGACGATTGACCACCACCTGCCGCGCGCCACGGAAAATCCGGTGCTTGGCCAGGTGATAAGCCGGCAGGCCGGTGTAGCGGTCCATGTGGTCTTCGCTGATGTTCAGCACGGTCGCCACTTCAGCGCCGAGCTGATCGGTGGTTTCCAGCTGGAAGCTCGACAGCTCCATTACATACAGCTCCACGTCATCGCTGAGCAGATCCAGCGCCGGCGTGCCGAGATTGCCGCCCACAGCAACACGCTTGCCCGCTGCCGCAGCCATCTCGCCCACCAGCGTGGTGACCGTGCTTTTCGCGTTCGATCCGCTGATGGCCACGATCGGCGCCTTGGCATTGCGAGCGAACAGCTCGATGTCGCCGGACAGCTTCACGCCGCGCATGGCCGCTTGCTGCAGGGCCGGGGTTGCCAGCGCCAGGCCGGGGCTGACATACAGCTCATCGGCGCGGCACAGGAATTCAACGTCCAGCGCACCACAGCGCACTTCGACCTGCGGGTAATCACGGCGCAACGTCGCGAGTTCTGGCGGATGCTCCCGCGTATCGGCGACAGCAAACGACACGCCCCGGTTCGCCAGGAAGCGAACCAGGGACATGCCGCTCTTGCCGAGGCCGACAACGATGCGGAAGTGGTCAGAAGCGATCAGTGACACTCGTTCTACCTCAGTTTCAACGTGGCAAGGCCGACCAACACCAGAATCACGGTGATGATCCAGAAACGGACGATCACACGCGGCTCGGGCCAGCCCTTGAGTTCAAAGTGGTGATGGATGGGCGCCATGCGGAAAACGCGGCGGCCGGTCAACTTAAACGATGCGACCTGAATGACGACTGACAGGGTTTCCATTACGAAAACGCCGCCCATGATGAACAGGACGATTTCCTGACGGACGATGACCGCGATGGTGCCTAATGCCGCGCCCAGTGCCAGAGCACCGACGTCGCCCATGAAGACTTGAGCCGGGTAGGTGTTGAACCAGAGGAAGCCCAGACCCGCACCGATCAGCGCGCCGCAGAACACAATCAGTTCGCCCGCGCCCGGCACGTAAGGGATCAGCAGGTATTCCGCGAACTTCACGTTACCCGACAGGTAGCAGAAGATCCCCAGCGCGCCACCGACCATCACCGTTGGCATGATCGCCAGGCCGTCGAGGCCATCGGTCAGGTTCACGGCGTTGCTGGAGCCGACGATCACGAAGTAGGTCAGCACGATGAAACCAATGCCCATCGGGATGCTGAAGTCTTTGAGCATCGGCACCAGCAGCGTGGTTTCCACTGGCGATTGCGCAGTCATATAAAGGAAGATCGCCGCGCCCAGGCCGAACACCGATTGCCAGAAGTATTTCCAGCGGCTCGGCAGGCCTCGCGAGTTCTTCTCGATCACTTTGCGGTAGTCGTCGACCCAGCCGATGGCGCCAAACAGCAACGTGACAATTAGCACGACCCACACGTAGCGGTTGCTCAGGTCGGCCCACAACAACGTGGCGATGCCAATTGCAGACAGAATCAGCGCGCCACCCATTGTCGGCGTGCCGGACTTGGACAGGTGCGATTGAGGTCCGTCGTTGCGCACGGATTGACCGATCTGCTTGCTCTGCAGGGCGCGGATCATCCACGGGCCCAGGCACAGGGAAAGTGACAATGCAGTGAGCACGCCAAGAATCCCGCGCAGGGTCAGGTACTGAAAGACCGCAAAGCCTTTGTAGAACTGTTGCAGATACTCGGCCAGCAGCAGCAGCATTAATGTTTCTCCAGGCGTGTTCCGCATAAGGCCGCTACGACGTTTTCCATCGCAGCGCTGCGTGAACCTTTAATCAAAATGGTGGTGTTTTTATCGTGCTCGGCGCCGAGGGCTTCGATCAGCTCGGCCTGAGTTTCAAAATGGCGGGCATCCTGCCCGAAAGCCTTGACCGCATGGGCCATCAACGGACCGACGGCATACAGGGCGTCGACTTTGCCGACTGCATATTCGCCGACGTCGCGATGGCCCTGCTCCGCCCAGGCGCCCAGCTCGCCGATATCGCCCAGCACCAGAACCTTGCGGCCCGGGAAACCGGTGAGGATGTCGGTCGCGGCAGCCACGGAAGTGGGGTTGGCGTTGTAAGTGTCATCAATGACGCGCATGCCGCTCGGCGCGAGTTGCGCGACGGTGCGGCCTTTGACCGGCTGTACGTTGTCGAGCCCGGTGACGATGCCTGCCAGCGATACATCCAGCGCGTGGGCAGCAGCGGCCGCAGCCAATGCATTGGCAACGTTGTGGGTACCGAGCAGGTTCAATTGCACGGGCGCGGAGCCGCTCGGGGTGTTCAGCGTAAAAGCCGGGCAACCGCGCGCATCGATGCCCAGGTCGCTGGCGTAGAAGTCAGCACGGCTGTTGTTGAGCGCGAAGCTCAACACCTTGCGCGAGCCGGCGCGAGCCACCCAGATATCGAACGCCTTGTCGTCAAGGTTCAGCACCGCAGTACCGCGAGCGTCCAGGCCTTCGATGATCTCGCCTTTGGCTTCAACGATCTTTTCCGGACCGCCAAACTCGCCCACATGGGCGGTCCCGGCATTGGTCAGGACAGAGACGTGGGGCTTGGTCAGGCTGACGGTAAACGCGATCTCGCCCACACGGGATGCGCCCAGCTCAATGACCGCGGCTTCGAATTCCGGCGCCAATTCCAGCAGCGTCAGCGGGACGCCTAATTCGTTGTTCAGGTTCCCCCGCGTTGCCAGCACAGGACCGCGCGTGCGCAGGATGCTCGCAAGCATTTCCTTCACGGTGGTCTTGCCGCTGGAACCGGTGATCGCAGCGACCGGCTTGTCTATAAAGGCATTGCGGTTCAGCGCGCCGAGTTGCGCGAGGGCTTTGCGGGTGTCGGTGACGATCAACTGCGGCAGCGAACTGCCCGGGATCTCGCGCTCGACCAGCGCGCCGACTGCCCCTTTGGCGGCTACTTGATCGAGGTAGTCGTGCCCATCAAAACGCGGGCCGGTCAGCGCCACGAACAATTGGCCGGGCGTGATCGCACGGCTGTCGATACTGACACCGGAAAAACTGCAGTCATGGCCCACACGACGCGCGTCGAGCGGCACGAGCAGTTCGCTGAACGAGAGCGGCTTAAGCATGTGCGGCCTCCCAGGCGTCGAGCGCTTTGGTGGCTTCTTCAAGATCGGAAAACGGCTGACGTTCTCCGTTGATTTCCTGGTAATCCTCGTGGCCCTTGCCGGCCAGCACGATCACATCGGCGGCGGACGCCTGGGCAACGATTTGCGCGATGGCCTGACCACGCCCGGCAACGAAATCCACTGCGTTAGCCGAGACGAATCCGGTACGGATGTCATCGAAAATACGGGACGGGTCTTCGCTGCGCGGGTTGTCGTCGGTGACCAGCACTTTGTCGGCCAGACGCTCGACTACTTCCGCCATCAGCGGGCGCTTGCCGCGATCGCGATCGCCGCCGCAGCCGAACAGGCAGGTCAGTTGACCTTTTGAATGGGGACGCAACGCCGCGAGCACTTTTTCCAGCGCGTCAGGGGTGTGGGCGTAATCGACCACCACCAGCGGACGTGAACCTCCGCCCAGACGCTGCATCCGGCCAGCAGGGCCTTCCAGCGTCGGCAGTACTTTCAAGATGTCGTCGAGCGGATAATCAAGGCCCATCAACGCGCCGACCGCAGCCAGCACATTACTCAGGTTGAAACGGCCCAGCAGGCTGCTGCGCAACGCATGGCTGCCCTGGGGCGTTACCAGGGTCGCGCGCACGCCGTCGTCATCGAAATGCGCGTCACGGCAGAACAGATAAGCACTGCTGTCTTCCAGGCTGTAAGTCACCAGGCGCGAAGGGTGAGGCGCCGCAGCGAGCTGTCGACCAAATGCGTCGTCAAGATTGACCACACGGCAGCGCAGGTCACTCCAGGCGAACATCTTGGCCTTGGCGGCCGCGTACGCCTCCATGGTGCCGTGGTAATCGAGATGGTCACGGGACAGATTGGTCATCACCGCCACGTCGAAAGCCAGCGCGGTCACCCGACCCTGATCCAGCCCGTGGGACGAGACTTCCATGGCAACCGCTTTGGCCCCGGCCCTCTTCAGGTCATACAGGGTCGACTGCACGGAGATCGGATCCGGCGTGGTGTGAATGCCGCTTTTCAGCTCGCTATAGAAGCCGGTGCCCAGCGTACCGATGATGCCGCAGTGCTGTCCAAGCGTGTCCAACGCCTGCGCCACCAACTGAGTCACGCTGGTTTTGCCGTTTGTGCCGGTCACGCCGATCAGGTTCAGATTGCGGCTCGGGTCGCCATAGAAGCGCCCGGCGATGTCCGACAGCTGTGCTGCCAGGCCTTTGACCGGAATCATCGGAATGTCGGTGATCGGCAGCACCTTGGCGCCTTCGGCTTCGTAAGCGATGGCGGCGGCGCCATGGGCGATGGCGTCAGTGATGTGCTCGCGGCCGTCGATCTTGAGGCCCGGAATCGCCAGAAACAAATCGCCCGGACGCACTTTGCGGCTGTCGAGGGTCAGTTCGCGAATCAGCAGATCGCGATTGCACTGCGCAAACAGCTTGCTCAAATTCAAAGACATCAGCCACGTCCTCCCTTGACTGGAGCGACGGCGGGCACGGCGTTGGCTTGTTGCTCAGGTGGAACCGGCGCGAGGTTGTCCGGGCGCACGTTCATCAAGCGCAGGGTGCCCGACATCACCTTGCTGAACACTGGAGCGGAAACCAGACCACCGAAGTAGCCGCCTTTGCTCGGCTCATCGATGACCACAACGACCGCGTAACGCGGGTTGCTCATCGGGCCGAAACCGGCGAACAGCGAACGATAGGAGTTTTCGGCGTAGCCCTTGGTGCCCACGGACGTTTTCCGCGCGGTACCGGACTTGCCCGCCACGTGATACGACGGAACGCGCGCACGGTAAACGCCGCGCGGGTCTTCGATCACTTGCTGCAACATGCCCTGCACGGTCTTGGCCGTCGCTTCCGGAATGGCCTGAACCGATTCGGCTGGATTATCGGTCTTGAGAATGGTCAGCGGGACAATCTTGCCGTTGTTGGCCAATGCCGCATAAGCGTGCACCAACTGCAGCGCTGTGACCGACAGGCCGTAGCCGTACGACAGCGTTGCGGTTTCAGCCTTGCGCCATTCGCGGTAGTTGGGCAGGTTGCCGACGCGCTCACCCGGAAAGCCGAGGCCGGTGTATTGACCCAGGCCCACACGCTGCATGGCGCGGAAAATCGCTTCGCCACCCACATCGAACGCGACTTTACTCATCCCGACGTTACTGGAGTTGATCAGGATGCCGGTCAGGTCGAGGATCGGGCCTTCGGTTTTGGTGACGTCACGGATGGTGTATTTACCGATCTGCAACGTACCCGGGTATACCTCGACCTTGTCGCTCGGCTTCCAGCGGCCGCTTTCCAATGCAGCGGTCATAGAGATCGGCTTCATGGTCGAACCCGGCTCGAACACATCGATGATCGCGCGGTTACGCATCGCCGCCGGCACCATGGTGCGACGGTTATTCGGGTTGTAAGTCGGCTGGTTGACCATCGCCAGCACTTCGCCGGTCTTCACGTCCATGATCACCAGGCTGCCGGCCTTGGCGTCGTTTTCCTGAATCGCGTTACGCAGCTCGCGGGTCGCCAGGTATTGCAGGCGCAGATCAATAGACAAAGCCAAGGTCTTGCCGGCCTTGGCGTTTTTCTTCACTTGCAGGTCTTTGATCATCCTGCCGCGCCGGTCCTTGATGACCTGCCGCTTGCCGGGAACGCCGGCGAGCCAGTCTTCATACGCCAGCTCTACACCTTCACGGCCGTGATCATCGAGGTCTGTAAAGCCGACCATGTGCGCAGTGACATCGCCCGCAGGGTAGAAACGGCGGAATTCTTCCTTGCCGTAAACGCCCGGGACTTTCAGATCGAGCACCGACTGACCCTGCTCCGGGGTCAGGCCACGGACCAGATAGATGAATTCTTTGCTTGCCTGCTCGTTGAGGCGATCCGTCAGTGCCTTGGGGTCCTGCCCCAGCGCCTGCGCGAGTTGGCCCCACTTGGTCTTGTCGGCCTGCATTTCGGACGGGTTCGCCCAAATGGTAGTGACCGGCGTACTGACGGCAAGGGGCTCACCATTGCGGTCGGTGATCAGACCACGGTGGGCAGGAATCGAAACGGTACGCAGGCTGCGCGCATCGCCCTGTTCGATCAGGAAGCGATGGTCAATGACTTGCAGGTCGACAATGCGATAGCAGATCGCGATAACCATGACCGACAGCAGACCGACCACGACACGGAACCGCCACGGGTAGAGCGCCCCTTCAAGTTTCATCATGGCGACACCATCCGGATATCGGCGGCGTTCGGAATGCGCATTTTCAGCTGATCGGTGGCCAGGGCTTCGATACGGCTGTGGGCGGTCCAGGTGCTTTGTTCAAGAATCAGGCGGCCCCACTCGGCCTGCGCCTTGTCGCGCACACTGAGTTCACCGTAAAGGGAGTTGAGCAACTGACGGTTCCAGTGCGCGCTGTACGCCACACCGATCGCCGACACCAGCACGGCGATAAACAGCATCAGCATAAAGAAGCTGCCGCCCGGCAGGGGCTTGAAGAAACCGCGGCTCATCGGAGTTTCTCCGCGACGCGCATGACGGCGCTGCGCGAACGCGGATTGGCGCGGGTTTCATCATCGGACGCAAACTGCGCCTTGCCGATCAATTTGATACGCGGCTCGAACGCCTGATGACGGATCGGCAGGTTGCGGGGCAGGTTGTCGGCTTCGCCCTTCACCAGTTTGCGCATGAACAATTTAACGATGCGGTCTTCCAGCGAGTGAAAGCTGATGACCACCAGACGGCCACCCACTTCAAGGGCCTCCAGCGCAGCCTCAAGGCCTGCCTCCAGATCGCCCAGCTCGTTGTTGACGTGAATGCGCAAGCCCTGAAATGCACGAGTCGCCGGGTTCTTGCCCTTCTCCCAAGCAGGGTTGGCCACTTTCAGCACTTCGGCCAGATCGCCGGTGCGCTCGAACGGTTGAGTCTCGCGGCGGGCCACGACGGCGCCTGCCATGCGGCGGGAAAAACGCTCTTCGCCGTATTCTTTGAAAACGCGGGCGATTTCTTCGGCGGGCGCGGTATTGACGAACTGGGCTGCACTGACACCGCGGGACGGGTCCATGCGCATGTCGAGGGGGCCATCATTCATGAAGCTGAAGCCGCGCTCGGGGTCGTCCAGTTGTGGCGACGACACACCGAGGTCCAGAAGAATGCCGCTGACCTTGCCTGCCAACCCGCGCGCTTGAGCTTCGGCGCCCAGTTCAGCAAAGCTGCGCTGCACAATGACAAAGCGGCCGTCTTCGGCCGCCAGCGTTTGCCCGGTGGCAATCGCTTGGGGATCTTTATCGAATCCGAGAAGCCGACCCTCCGGCCCCAGGTTCTGCAATATAAGTCGGCTATGTCCGCCACGCCCAAAGGTGCCATCCAGATAGCAGCCATCGGCGCGCACCGCGAGAGCCTCGACGGCTTCTTCGAGCAGTACGGTGATGTGGGTGAAGCCGCTATTCGTAGTCACAGGATCAAATCACGCAGTTCATCGGGCATCGCACCCGGTTTTTGAATGGCCGCAAGGTCCGCATCAGCAAGTGCGTTCCAGGCGTCCTCATCCCACAGTTGAAACTTGTTGAGCTGGCCTACCAGCATCACTCGCTTATCGAGCTTGGCGTACTCACGCAAACGTGGCGGCACCAGGAAACGCCCACTGCCGTCCAGTTCCAGATCCACCGCGTTACCGATCAACAGCCGCTGCAGACGACGGTTCTCTTCACGGAATGTGGCGAGCTCGCGCAACTTGGCCTCAATCAGCTCCCATTCCGGAAGCGGATAGATGCACAAGCACGGGTCGACGGTATCAATGGTGACGATCAGCTGCCCGGCGCTACGCGAATCCAACTCGTCACGGTACCGGCTCGGCATAGCGAGACGGCCCTTTGCGTCGAGATTGATTGCGTTTGCACCACGGAACACGGCGCGATCTCCAAATATTATCTTTTTGAGCTCAAAAAACCCACTTCACGCCACTTTCCGCCACTCGCGCACACTATAGGAATGCGCCCACCACACCGTCAAGGCGACTTCACGAGGAAAACCCTTACAGGACGGATATTTAGGAGCACTTACGAAGGAGATGTGGCGGATTTCGGATCGGTCCTACGGATATTTCCTAGGACGAACAAAAGGATGGCGTACGAAGTTAAAGTGATTTGTGAGGTTTAAGATTTTTTTGGTATTACCGGAGGGGATAAATCGTACAAACGAGGGGAAGAAAAGGAGGTGGAGAGTCGATCTGTAAGCCGGGTTCTGTCGAGGACAGTCATTCCTCTACAATGGCCATCACTGGACATCTTTAGCAACCTACCCGGTTCCAGCGCGGGCCACGCCTTGGAACCCTATTTGGTCTTGCTCCGAGTGGGGTTTACCTAGCCACGAACTGTTGCCAGACGTGCGGTGCGCTCTTACCGCACCTTTTCACCCTTACCGGCACCGAAGTGCTTAGGCGGTTATTTTCTGTGGCACTTTCCGTAGGCTCGCGCCCCCCAGGCGTTACCTGGCACTCCGCCCTATGGAGCCCGGACTTTCCTCCCCCCTTCATTGCAGAACAATGAAAGGCAGCGACTGTCCAATCGACTCTCCGCCGCCAAGGTTAATGGGAGGACGGCTCAAGAACAAGCTTTAATCGGCTGTCGCGCCATTTGCAGCGCCGCCCGCGACATCCCGTCACACGCCCTTCTGTTTATCTAGCGCCACCTGATAAAGCAGGTTCTTGCGTACGCCTGTGATCTCCGCAGCCAGTGCGGCGGCACGTTTGAGGGGCATTTCTTCCAGCAGCAGATCCAGCACCCGCCGCGCTTCGGCGCCAATCGCATCCCCGCCTTCCGGCTCACTCCAGCCCGCCACGAGCACCACGCACTCACCGCGCTGCTGATTGCTGTCCCCTTCAACGAAGGCACGTAACTCGGACAGCGGCAGTCCCTTGAGGGTTTCGAATGTTTTGGTCAATTCGCGGCCGAGCACCGCGGGACGGTCCGCGCCGAAGATTTCTTCCATGTCCTGAAGGCACTCAAGAATGCGATGGGGCGCTTCATAGAAGATCAGCGTGCGCGGTTCTTCTTTGACGAGTTCCAGCCGCGCCTTGCGACCCACTGACTTGGCGGGCAAGAAGCCTTCGAAGATAAAGCGGTCCGACGGCAACCCTGCCGCAGACAACGCCGCGATCAAGGCGCAGGCGCCTGGGACCGGGATCACTTGAATACCTGCTGCCCGGGCCTGCCGCACCAGATGGTAGCCAGGATCGGAAATGAGCGGCGTGCCGGCATCGGAAATCAGCGCAACGTTATCGCCCGCCAGCAAGCGTGTGATAAAGCGGCTGCCCTCCTCGCGCTCGTTGTGCTCATGGCAGGCCGCCAACGGCGTGGGGATACCGAAATGCTGCATCAGCCGTAACGAGTGCCGGGTATCCTCCGCCGCGATCAGCGAGACATCGCGCAGCACCTTCAAGGCACGGGCGCTCATGTCATCCAGGTTGCCAATCGGCGTGGCCACCACATAAAGCGCGCCTGTAGTGGAATTCGAAGCACCCGGAGCAGTCAAAGCGCACACCTCATGTTGTGTAAAAGCCTGCATTGTACAGGCTGCGGCCGACAAAACAGGACGTCGCACCCCGTAAGGCCAGAAAAGCAACTCGAACCGCGGCATCACGGCCGCGACTCCGCGACCTTGCGACTCAGGTCAACTGACGTGCCCGGAGACGACCGATATCAACGCTTTAACACCTTCAACGTCGCGCCCCGGCCAGTGCTTGGGTACACTTCCACGCTAATTTGCTCGAGTATCAGGAACATACACATGATCGCTTGCCTGCGGCTGTTCTCTGCCCTCTGCCTTGCCGCCCTCCTGGCTGCCTGTGCCGGTTCGCCCTCCTCCAGCCTTGGCGAACTGCCTCGCTCCCCCGATGCCAGCATCGAACAATTGCTCGAACAGGCCGCAGCGGCCAAGTCGCCTGATCAGGCCGCACTGCTGAAACTGACGGCGGCCGACCTGGCAGCCCGCCAGAACAACCCGAGCCGCGCCGCGAGCATCCTCGATCAGGTGCAAATCGACCAGCTCAAGACCGACAAACAAATCTACGCCAACACCTTGTCTGCCGAACTGGCGCTGGGGCGTAGCCAGCCGAAAGCTGCGCTGACTTCCCTCAACCACCCGAGCATGCAGCATCTGGGCGAAATGCCGGTTGACCTGCAAACCCGTGCCCACACTGTTCGCGCCCGGGCGTTTGAAGCAGATGGTCAGACCCTCGCAGCTGCGAGCGAGCGCGTGTTCATGGGCCCGTTGCTGCAAGACGACGCCTTGAACGCCAACAACGACGCTATCTGGACGCTGGTTGCCGCGCTGCCACCCGAGCAGCTGCAAAGCTCGGCCAACGATGACATGGGCGGCTGGCTGAGCCTGGCCCGCGCGGTCAAGGGTGCCGGCACGCTGGAACAGCAACAGGCGGCCATCGACAACTGGAAGGCGCAGAACCCGCAGCACCCGGCGGCACGTCAGTTGCCGACGGCCCTCGCGCAATTGCGTGACCTGAAGAGCCAGCCGCTGACCAAAATCGCGTTGCTGTTGCCGCAAGACGGTCCTCTCGCCGCGGTATCGCGCGCTCTGCGTGACGGCTTCATGGCCGCCAACTATCAAGCCCAGCAGGCCGGCGAGAAGCCACCGGCGATCGAAGTGTTCGACAGCTCCCGCGTGACGTCGATGGACGCCTTCTATGCGCAAGCCAAGGCGGCCGGCGTGCAGCTGGTGGTCGGTCCGCTTGAGAAACCACTGGTTAAACAGTTGAGCGCCCGTCCGCAGTTGCCGATTACTACGCTGGCGCTGAATTACAGCGATTCAGTCACTCAAGGCCCTGCCGAGCTGTTCCAGTTCGGTCTGGCAGCGGAAGACGAAGCCCGTGAAGTGGCGCGTCGCGCCTGGGCCGATGGCAAGCGCAGTGCCGTTGCCATGGTGCCGAAGGGTGAATGGGGTGATCGCGTGCTGGAGGCCTTCCGTCAAAGCTGGCAGGCCAAGGGCGGCACCTTGCTGGGTGCTGAACGCATCGATCAGCCGGTCGCACTCGCTCAACAGGTTGCCGATCTGTTCCAGCTGCGCAACAGCGAAGGCCGCGCCCAGCGTGTGCAAAGCGCCACTGGCACGCAGATGGCCGCTCAGCCTTCCCGTCGCCAGGACGTAGACTTCATGTTCCTCGCTGCAACGCCTCAACAGGCTCAACAGATCAAGCCAACCATGGTCTTCCAGTACGCCGGTGATGTTCCGGTTTATGCCACTTCGCACCTGTTCACCAACAGCGGCGACCCGGCGATGTACAACGACCTGAACGGTGTGCGCTTCTGCGAAACGCCTTGGCTGCTGAACGCCAACGACCCCCTGCGCCAGCAAGTGACCGCTCAGTGGCCACAAGCTGCCGGTAGCCTGGGCCGTCTCTACGCCATGGGCATCGACGCGTACCGTCTGGCGCCACGACTGACGCAACTGAAAACCCTGCCTGACAGCCGCATCGATGGCCTGTCCGGCAGCCTGGCGATCGGTCAGGGCCAGCGCATCGAGCGTCAACTGCCGTGGGCAGAGTTCGTAGATGGCAAGGTCCAGCGCCTGCCGGACACCGCGCCTTGACCTCAGGCACCACCCGTCAAACGGCAGGGCGCGAGGCCGAAGCCTACGCCCTGCGTCACCTGCAACAGCATGGATTGCAGCTGATTACCCGCAACTGGTCATGCAAACGCGGCGAGCTTGATCTGGTCATGCTCGACGGCGATACAGTAGTATTCGTCGAAGTTCGGTATCGTCGCCACGCCGGTTGGGGTGGCGCGCTGGAAAGCGTCGATTTTCGCAAGCGGGAAAAGCTCACACTGGCGGCTCAATCCTTTCTGCAAAGCGAGGTGCGCTGGGCCGATTCACCGTGTCGCTTCGACGTCGTCGCGATCAATGGCGACCCTGGCACATCACCGGTGCTGAATTGGCTGACAAATGCGTTCGATTGCTGAAAACGCGATGATTCCGTGGGGTTTGCAGCGTAAGATCGGCCGCCTTCCCGGCTAAAGCCGGTCCCACTGGAGGCGCATCAAGCCCTGTAGGACCGGCTTTAGCCGGGAACCGTGTTGCGCTTTATCCCTTACCACCCAACGAACCACACCGGCTCTTTTGCTCTTTGCTTTGCGGGCTGCACAGTTTTGTGCCGGGACGCCGATGACTAATCGGACGCCGCCCCGACCAGCCGCCCCTATTAAGGTTTTCATAGATGGACATGCAATCCCGAATTCGCCAGCTTTTCCAGGCCAGCATCGACACCAAGCAACAGGCGATGGATGTTGTTGCACCCCACATCGAGCAAGCCAGCCAAGTGATGGTCAACGCCCTGCTCAATGAGGGCAAGATGCTCGCCTGCGGTAACGGCGGTTCGGCTGGCGATGCCCAGCACTTTTCCTCGGAGCTGCTCAACCGCTTCGAACGCGAGCGACCGAGCCTGCCCGCCATTGCGCTGACCACTGACACCTCCACCATCACCTCCATCGCCAACGACTACAGCTACAACGAAATCTTCTCCAAACAGATTCGTGCGCTGGGTCAGCCGGGCGATGTGCTGCTGGCGATTTCCACCAGCGGCAATTCGGCGAACATTATTCAGGCCATCCAGGCCGCACATGATCGTGAAATGATTGTCGTAGCCTTGACCGGTCGCGATGGCGGCGACGTCGCGTCGCTGCTGTTGCCGGAGGACGTCGAAATCCGCGTCCCGGCAAAAGTCACCGCACGTATCCAGGAAGTCCACCTGCTGGCGATCCACTGCCTTTGCGACTTGATCGACAGCCAACTGTTCGGGAGTGAAGAATGATATCCAAACGTCTTAGCCTGCTGGCCCTGACGCTCTGCCTGGGCATCAGCGGATGCAGCTCGGTGATCAACGCCAGCCGCGAAGCGCCAATCGATGACGATCGCGGCACACGCACCTTCGGCAGCAAGATCGACGACTCGCTGATCGAGACCAAGGTTTCGGTCAACATCGCCAAGGCCAATCCTGATCTGGACAATGCCTCGCACATCGTCGTAACGAGCTTCAACGGCATCGTGCTGTTGGCAGGCCAGACACCGCGCGCCGACCTCAAGCAACTGGCCGAGCAAACCGCCAGCCAGGTGCAGAAGGTCAAGAAGGTCAACAACGAGCTACAGGTCACCGGCCCGTCCTCGATGCTGGCGCGCAGCAATGACGCCTGGCTGACGAGCAAGATCAAAACCGAGATGCTCACCGACAGCGCCATCCCGGGCTCTCGCATCAAGGTCGTGACTGAAAACGGCATCGTCTACCTGCTGGGCCTGCTGACCCAGGCCGAAGCCACCCGCGCCACCAACCTGGTGCAAGGCGTCGGCGGCGTGCAGAAGATCGTGAAGCTGTTTGAGTACATCGACTGACGCGCTCCTACATAGCCACTCAACAGGCACAAAAAAGGCGACCCCTCGGGATCGCCTTTTTCGTTATTGCAGAAGCGACTTACTTGACCACTTTCAGACTCGGCCGGCCCGTAGGGCGTGGCGGCTCGTCGTTCGGTGGCGGCATGTCGTCTTCGACGTCCAGATCTTCGTCTTCGTCCACAGCAGGCTCCAGATCGAAGACCATGCCCTGGCCGTTCTCGCGGGCATAAATGCCCATGATGGCGGCAATCGGCACGTACAGGCTGTGGGGAACGCCACCGAAGCGGCCTTCGAAACTCACTGCGTCGTTGTCCATGTGCAGATGGCGCACGGCGCTCGGTGAAATGTTCAGAACGATCTGCCCGTCATTGGCAAAGCCTTGCGGGACTTGCACCGCGGGAAACTCGGCATTGACGAGTACGTGCGGTGTGCAATCGTTATCGACGATCCACTCATACAGCGCGCGGATCAGATAAGGGCGACTGGAGTTCATCAAACGGCTCCTAAGGCCTTAGCGCATGTCGCGTTCGACACCAGACAGACTTGCCTGAAATGCCTCACGCGCAAATTGGCGCTCCATATAATCAAGCAGCGGCTTGGCGGGCCGCGGCAATTCGATACCCAGAATCGGCAGGCGCCAGAGTATGGGCAATAGACAGCAGTCGACCAGACTTTGCTCGTCGCTCAGGAAAAAAGGCTTGTCCGCGAACAACGGCGACACGCCGGTCAGACTTTCGCGCAGTTCCTTGCGCGCCTGAACACGTGCGGCTTCTTTGCTGCGCGGGTCCAGAATCAGATCCACCAGACCGCACCAGTCGCGCTGAATCCTGTGGATCAGCAAACGGCTGTTGGCGCGCGCTACCGGATAGACCGGGAGCAGCGGCGGATGGGGATAACGCTCGTCCAGGTATTCCATTACCACCGTCGACTCGTACAACGCCAGGTCACGATCAACCAGGGTCGGCACGCTGCCGTACGGATTCACCTCGATCAATTTGGGCGGATGACGGCCCTCGACAACTTCAATGATCTCGGCGCTGACACCTTTCTCGGCGAGCACAATGCGCACGCGATGGGAATAGTGGTCGGCGGGGTCGGAGTAACAGGCCAACCGATTGGTCACGCCCATGGCGGTCCTCCTCGCTTGTAGATATTCAAAAAGCAGAAATACGGATGCGCCGCGAGGCGCTTTCGGCGACGTCCACGATGATCGGGTGTTCAACGCGGGCGACAAGATAGCTCATTTACTCAAGGTAGATTCTGCAATCTTCAGCTCGCCACTATACCTGCTCTCCCCTCATTACCTGAAACAGTGCAGCTGCAAGCGGCGCAGGCTCGCGAATCAGACGGCTGCTCAATGGATGTCTTTCCAGAATTCGCGCTTGAGCAGGTAGGCCAGGATGAGCAGCACGGCGAGGTAAAGCAGCACGTAGGTGCCGATGCGCTGGTGCCGCAGCTTGTCCGGGTTGGCCGAATAGGCGAGGAAGGTGACGAGATTCTTTATCTTCTCGTTGAACTGCGCTTCGGTCAGCGTGCCGGTGTTGGGGACGGCGACCAGTTGATCGCAGGCTTCGTCGGTGAGGGGCATGCCTGCATGTTCTTCTTCCATCCCGCGCCGCTGAACCTCCCTGCAGCCGAGCCTCTGACGCCCCTGAAGCCCTTCCAGCACATTGGGCATGGCCACGTTAGGGACGACGGTGTTGTTCACGCCCCAGGGCCGCGTCGGGCCCTCGTAGAACGAACGCAGGTAGCCATAGAGCCAGTCCGTCCCGCGTACCCGCGCGACGAGGGTCAGATCGGGCGGTGCTGCGCCGAACCATGTTTTCGCGTCCGCCGGCTGCATACCGATGATCATGTGATCGCCGATTTTCGCCCCGGCAGGCGCCAGCCTTTCCAGCATCAGCGCGTGGGAGATACCGAGATCGTCCGCAACGCGCTCGTACCGTTGGAACTTGGCGCTGTGGCAACCCATGCAGTAATTGACAAACGTGCGCGCACCATCCTGCAGAGCGGCCTTGTCAGACACGTCGATGTCGACGCTCTCCAGGTCCGCAGCGTGCTCAGTGGCGAATGACAACGCCGGCAACAGGGCAATGAGCAAGACAGCGAGCAGCCGCTTCATCAGCTCGTCACCCTGTCCGGCACCGGCTTCGTCCGCTCCATTCGCGTGTAGAACGGCATCAGGATGAAGTACGCGAAATACAGGAAGGTGCAGGCCTGCGACAACAATGCCCGCCCGGGGCTCGGCGGCAATACGCCCAGCACCCCAAGTGCCACGAAGGACACGCAAAACAGCAGCAGCCAGACCCGGCTCAGCCAGCCCTTGTAGCGCATCGATTTGACCGGGCTGCGGTCAAGCCACGGCAGCACGAAGAGCACGGCAATGGCTGCACCCATGGCCATGACGCCGAGGAGCTTGTCCGGGATGGCGCGCAAGATCGCGTAGAACGGCGTGAAGTACCAGACCGGCGCAATGTGCTCCGGGGTCTTTAAGGCGCTGGCCTGCTCGAAGTTGGCTTTCTCGAGGAAGTAACCGCCCATCTTCGGAAAGAAAAAAACCACTGAGCAGAAGATAAACAGAAACACTACGACGCCAAGCAAATCCTTGACCGTGTAGTACGGGTGAAAGGGAATGCCATCCAGAGGATTGCCGTTCTCATCCTTGTACTTCTTGATGTCGACGCCATCAGGGTTGTTGGAGCCCACTTCATGCAGCGCCAGGATATGCAGCACCACGAGCCCGAGCACCACGATTGGCAGCGCCACCACATGCAGCGCGAAGAAGCGATTGAGGGTGATCCCGGAGACCAGGTAATCGCCACGAATCCACTGCGCAAGGTCGTTGCCGATGATCGGAATGGCGCCGAACAGCGAAATGATCACCTGGGCGCCCCAGTACGACATTTGCCCCCACGGCAGCAGGTAGCCCGTGAACGCCTCGGCCATCAGCGCCAGATAAATCAGCATGCCAAAAACCCAGACCAGCTCCCGCGGCTTCTGATACGAGCCGTACAGCAGCCCGCGGAACATGTGCAGGTAGATGACGATGAAGAACGCCGACGCGCCTGTCGAATGCAACAGCCGCAGGATCGAGCCGTATTCAACGTCACGCATAATGGACTCGACCGAGGCGAAGGCCCCCTCGGCCGTAGGCGTGTAACTCATCGTCAGCCAGATGCCCGTGAGGACCTGGTTGACCAGCACCAGCAGTGCCAAAACACCGAAAATGTAAAAGAAATTGAGGTTCCTGGGCACGTAGTACTTGCTCAGGTGGTTTTCCCACATTGAGGTCGCAGGAAAGCGCGCATTGATCCAGCCCATGAGCCTGCTCATTACGCCTCCTCCTGATCCAGACCAATGACGATAACTGAGTCCGACTCGTAGGAATGCGGCGGCACTGGCAGATTCAGCGGTGCCGGCTGCGCCTTGTACACGCGTCCGGCAAGGTCATACCTGGAGCCATGACAAGGGCAAAAATATCCACCGACCCAGTCCTTGCCCAAGTCAGCGGGGGCGACTTCGGGGCGAAACGTGGGCGAGCAGCCGAGATGGGTACAGATGCCGACCAACAGCAGGATTTCGGGCCGGATGGAACGGACCACCGGATCGACGTAGCCAGGCTGGGTAGAATCCTTTGATTCGGGATCGGAGAGCTGACCCGTGAGCTGGCCCAGACTGGAAAGAATCTCGGGCGTACGACGGACAATCAACACCGGCTGACCTCGCCACTCGGCGATCATCTGCTGGCCGGGCTCGATCTTGCTGATGTTGACTTTGACAGGCGCTCCCGCAGCCCTGGCCTTGGCGCTCGGGAACCATGAGCCCACGAACGGTACGGCGGCACCGACCGCCCCTGCTGCGCCCACCACAGACGTGGCCGTCACAAGGAAGCGACGCCGGCCCGTGTTTACGCCGTCATTGCCCATGGCGCCCTCTCCCGTCAGCATCCGAGATCTCCTTGGCCAACGCCTGCGGAATCAATAAAAGACAGCCATAAAAAAACGCCCAGCTTCGTATAGAAACTGAGCGTTCTTTTTGAACGGAAGCGAATTAACGCTTCGAGTACTGCGGACGCTTACGCGCTTTACGCAGACCGACTTTCTTACGTTCAACTTCGCGAGCATCGCGAGTGACGAAGCCTGCTTTGCGCAGAGCGCCGCGCAGGGTTTCGTCGTACTGCATCAGAGCGCGGGTGATACCGTGGCGGATTGCGCCAGCTTGACCACTCACACCACCGCCAATGACAGTGACGTAGATGTCGAATTTCTCGACAGTCTGAGTCAGTTCCAGCGGCTGACGAACTACCATGCGGGCAGTTTCGCGACCGAAGAACGAGTCCAGGGAACGGTTGTTGATGGAGATGTTACCGGTGCCCGGACGCAGGAAAACGCGAGCGGTTGCGGTCTTGCGACGGCCAGTGCCGTAATTTTGAGTCGCCGACATAATGAACTATTCCGTTAAAACTTCAGTTCTTGGGGCTGCTGAGCAGTATGAGGGTGTGCAGCGCCCGCATAGACTTTCAGCTTACGATACATGTCGCGACCCAGCGGGTTCTTAGGCAGCATGCCTTTGACCGCGGTCTCGATCACGCGCTCAGGAGCTTTGGCGATCAGCTTTTCAAAGTTGATCGACTTGATCCCGCCCGGGAAACCGGAGTGAGAGTAGTAGATCTTGTCGGTGGTCTTGGCACCGGTCACACGGATCTGCTCGGCATTGATCACGACGATGTAGTCGCCAGTGTCAACGTGCGGAGTGTATTCCGGCTTGTGCTTGCCACGCAGACGGCTCGCGATTTCAGTGGCCAGACGACCCAGGGTCTGACCAGCAGCGTCGACGACGAACCAGTCGCGCTTTACTGTTTCCGGTTTAGCGGTAAAAGTTTTCATTCTTTATAGCCTCAAAGGCCGCCCTGAAAAATAGACGGCGGAGCATACTCATTAGTACGGTCTTTGACAAGTCAAAGGCCGCCGGGCACGAACGCTATAGGGGGCTCGGGTCAGCGCGTTCGATCGCAGCGGTTTCTTTTGTCGCGGGGCATCACTCCAGCGACAAAGAGGAGCGGAATTATGCAGATTGCGAAAAAAATTTCAACCTGCTTTTATGGCTCTTTTAAACAGGAGAGCCAAATGGACTACCGCCAACTGGGCAGAACCGACCTCAATGTCAGCGCAATCTGCCTCGGCACCATGACCTGGGGCGAGCAGAACAGCCAGTCCGAGGCCTTCGCGCAGGTCGAACGGGCCAAGGCTGCCGGCATCAATTTCATCGACACCGCCGAGATGTATCCGGTGCCGCCTAAGAAAGAAACCTACGCCAGCACCGAAACCATCATCGGCAACTGGTTCAAACAGAGCGGCGACCGCGCTGACTGGATTCTCGCCAGCAAAATCGCCGGTCCCGGCAACGGCATCGACTACATCCGTGACGGTCGGCTGAAATTCAACCGCGATCACATCGTCGCGGCGCTTGATGCCAGCCTCAAACGCCTGCAGACCGATTACCTCGATCTGTATCAACTGCACTGGCCTGAGCGCAGCACCAATTTCTTCGGTAAGCTGGGTTACAACCACAGTGAGGAGCAGTTCACGCCGCTGCTGGAAGTGCTCGAAGCGCTGGACGAGCAGGTCAAGGCCGGCAAGATCCGCCACGTGGGTCTGTCGAACGAAACGCCGTGGGGCACCATGAAGTTTCTCGCCGAAGCGGACGCCCATGGCCTGACGCGCCCCGTGTCCATTCAGAACCCCTACAACCTGCTCAACCGCAGCTTCGAAGTGGGTCTGGCGGAAGTGGCGATTCGCGAGCAATGCGGCCTGCTGGCCTATTCGCCCATGGCGTTCGGCATGCTGTCCGGCAAATACGCAGACGGCGCTCGCCCTGCCAAGGGCCGTTTGAGCCTGTACAGCCGCTTCACGCGCTATTTCAACCCGCAATCGGAAGCAGCCTGCGCGCGCTACGTTGCGCTGGCTCGCGAGCACGGTCTTGATCCGGCGCAAATGGCGTTGGCGTTCGTCACCAGCCGCAGCTTCGTTACCAGCAACATCATCGGTGCGACCACGCTGGAGCAGCTGGAAAGCAACCTGGCGAGCGCGGAACTGGTGCTGTCGGATGAAGTGCTGGCGGGCATTGAGGCGATTCACAAGGATCAGCCGAATCCTGCGCCCTGATCGGTGATTGCGTGATCGCTGATTGACTGTGGAACCGCAGAGGGTCTTTACAAGGCCCCTCTGGGTTCAGCACAGGATTACAGAGACCGGGCAATGATCTCTTTCATGATTTCATTGGTCCCGGCATAGATCCGCTGCACCCGCGCATCGGCCCACGCCCGGGCGATCGGGTATTCCCACATGAAGCCGTAACCGCCATGCAGCTGGACGCATTCGTCCAGCACCTTGCATTGCAGGTCGGTCGACCAGTATTTCGCCATGGCCGCCGTCGGCACATCCAGCTTTCCTTCCAGATGCAACTCCAGGCATCGATCAATGAACGTACGACCAATCTGAACTTCGGTAGCGATTTCAGCCAGTTTGAAACGGGTGTTCTGGAAGTCGATGATCGCCTTGCCAAACGCCTTGCGTTCCCGCGTGTACTCGAGTGTCCATTGCAAGGCGGCTTCGGCAGAAGCAATGGCGCCGATGGCCACCGTCAGGCGCTCCTGCGGCAGCTCCTGCATCAGATACGCAAACCCCATCCCGGTCTGACCGAGCAGATTCTCCCTGGGCACTCTGACGTCCTGGAAGAACAATTCCGACGTGTCCTGCGCCTTCATACCGACCTTCTCCAGTCGCTTGCCTTTCGCGAAGCCCGGCGTGCCCGCTTCCACGACAAACAGACTGGTGCCCTTCGCGCCCGCCTTGGGATCGGTCTTGGCGACGACAATCACCAGATCAGCAAGAAATCCGTTGGTGATGAAAGTCTTCGAGCCATTAATGACGTACTCATCCCCGTCCAGCACCGCAGTGGTCTTGACCCCTTGCAGGTCGGAACCTGCGCCCGGCTCGGTCATCGCAATGGCGGTGACCAGCTCCCCGGAGACCAGTTTGGGCAGATATTTGAGCTTCAGCGCCTCGCTGCCGTAGTGCAGGATGTAGGGCGCGACGATGTCCGAATGAAGGGAAAAACCGATACCGGTCAGGCCGAGCCGGGAGATCTCTTCGATCACCACGGTGGTGTAGAGAAAATCCGCGCCCATGCCGCCGTACTCTTCCGGCAAGTGCGAACACAACATGCCCTGCTCCCCCGCCCGATTCCACAGCGTGCGGTCGATGTGGCCCTGCTTCTCCCACTGGGCATGAAACGGCGCCGCGTGCTGTTCGAAGAACTTGCGCACGCTGTTTCGGAAAAGCTCGTGCTCTGAGCTGAAGAGTGTTCTGGGAAGCATGGCTGCACCTGACGCGAAGGATTGTCGGACAAAACGTCAACAGAGCGTAGGCGCAGCCGGTTGACGGCGACACTGGACACATCCGACAAAAAATAAGACGATCACGCCGTTGCTTGACCACTTTCCCATATAAGAACAAAAGACTATGTCTATCCAACCCATCACGCCGTTGCGGCGTGTCAGCATTCTTGCGATCGATGGAATTTTTGCCTCCACGCTCATGCAAGCCAAAGACTTCTTTCACCTCGCCAGCCTGCGCTATGGCAAGCAGTTGGGACAGGGCTTCAAGCCGGCCTTCGAAACCCGACTGGTCAGCCCGGACGGCAAGGAAGTGCGCAGCTTCAGCGACGTCGTCATCCCTGTAGACGGCGTGCTTGAACACAGCGACATCATCATCCTTCCCGCTTTCGTCGAAGATTTCGACACCCTGCGCGAACGCTATCCGCAAATCCTGCCGTGGCTGCGTGAGCAACATGCGCGCGGCGCCGTGCTCTGCGGCGAGGCCAGCGGCGTGTTCTGGCTTGGGGATGCGGGGCTGCTCGACGGCAAGGAAGCGACCACCTACTGGCGGTTTTTCAACGAGTTTGCCGAGCGTTTTCCGAACGTGCTGCTCAATCAGGAAAAGCACCTGACCGACGCCGATAACCTGTATTGCGCAGGCGGCACGATTTCAGCGTGTGATCTTTATATCTACCTGATCGAGCGCTTCTGCGGCGCCCATGTCGCGCAGACCGTCGCCCGCGACATTCTCTACGAAGTGCAACGCAGCTACGCACCGGGACGGATTGGTTTTGGCGGGCAGAAGCTGCACCAGGACGTGATCATCCTGCAGATTCAACACTGGCTCGAAGAACATTTCGCCGACAAATTCCGTTTCGAGGATGTGGCTCGCGAGCACGGCATGAGCATCCGCAACTTCATGCGCCGCTTCCAGACCGCAACGGGCGACAAGCCGCTGCATTACCTGCAACGCCTGCGCATCGAAACCGCGAAGGGCTTGCTGTCGGGCTCACGCAAGAGCATCAAGACCATCAGCTATGAAGTCGGCTACGACGATGCCAGCTTCTTCGCGCGACTGTTCCGTCAACACACCGACCTGTCGCCCAACCAGTATCGCCAGCAGTTTCAGCAGGCGGCCTGACAGCAGCTTCATGCGGCAAGCTTCAAGTGAGCGAGATCTCCTCTTGCAGCTTTCCGCTTGAAGCTTGCAGCTCCCGCCTAGGGTTTATGCGCCCGCGACAGGAATTCGTGGGACTGCATTTCCAGCAATCGGCTGAGCGTGCGCTGGAATTCGAAGTTCAGGCGGCCGCCGGTGTACAAGTCTTTCAATTCGACTTCCGCCGAGATGATCAACTTGACGTTGCGGTCATAGAACTCGTCGACCATGTTGATGAATCGACGCGCGATGTCGTCGGTGGTCACGCTCATCTGCTCGACGCCGCTGAGCAGCACCGCATGGAAGATCTTGCCCAGTTCGATGTAGTCGTTCTGGCTACGCGGCCCGTCGCACAGCTCGCGGAAGTCGAACCACGCGACGTCGTCGCAGGTACGGATCGCCTTGATCTGCCGATTCTCGATGATCAGCACATCGTTCTCGATGGCCTTGGTGCATTCAGGGGTCAGCGCACGGAAGCTCTTGCGCAGACTCTCCTCCGCCGCCTCGTTCAGCGGGAAGTGGAACAGCTCGGCTTGCTCCAGATGGCGCAGGCGATAATCGACACCGCTGTCGACGTTGACGATCTCGGTGTTCTGCTTGATCAGCGCGATCGCCGGCAGGAAACGCGCACGCTGCAAACCGTCCTTGTAGAGACCGTCGGGAACGATGTTCGAGGTCGCGACCAGGGTCACACCGTTCTTGAACAGCTCTTCCATCAGTGTGCCGAGGATCATCGCGTCGGTAATGTCCGACACGAAAAATTCGTCGAAACAGATCACCCGCGCTTCTTCGGAAAACTGCTTGGCGATCAGGGTCAGCGGGTTCTTCTCGCCCTTGAGGTTTTTCATCTCCTCGTGCACACGCTTCATGAAGCGGTGGAAGTGGGTGCGCGTCTTGTCTTCAAACGGCAGCGCTTCGAAGAAGGTGTCGACCAGGTAGGTCTTGCCCCGGCCGACACCACCCCAGAAATACAGCCCCTTCACAATCGGGACTTCTTTCTTGCCGAACAGCTTGCCCAGCAATCCCGGCTTGCGGTCATGGGCGGCGACCAGATCGTCGTACAGACGCTGCAGATGGCGCACCGCATTCTCTTGCGCGGCGTCGTGGAAAAAGTCCGGACGCTTAAGGTCAGCTTGGTATCGTTCTAGAGGGGTCATAGTCGCTTGCAAGGGAGCAAAAACGGGCCGTCACTGTAGCGATGGCCCATTGGAATGGCAATTAATCCTGTTGTGGCGCGAGCGCCAGCTTCAGGCTCTCGATCGCGGCGTCACGAGCAGTGGCATCGGCGAACGCCGGGCTGTCGGCGACACAGGCATCATTCATCCACAGGGTGAAGGCATCGCCTTCGGGCCGAATGTCCAGCTCACCGCCCTGCTGCAACGCTTTGGTCACCGCGCCGGCCGCTTTGCCGTCTGCGAAATGGCGCGACAGCAGCAGTTGCTCGCCGTCGGCCGCCAGCAGGCGGAAGCGGAAGCTGCCGTCGTCTTCACGGAAGCTGACGAAGCGCGCGCCCTTGCTGGCCTTCTTCTTGGCCGTCGTGACGGTTTGCGCGGCGGTGCGGAATGAACGCAGGCCTACCGCTTCGCGCAGCTCGCCGAGAAACGGCGTGGCCACACGACGGGCCTTCTCGGCGCCTGCCTGCAGGATGTCTTCCAGATCAGTGGGCCGCTCGATCAGACGATGGTAATTCTCCCGTGCCTCGCCCAGCTCCGCGTCCAGCAACTGGAACAGGCGTTGCTTGGCATCGCCCCAACCCAATCCCTGCAACAGGTCGGCGCGGAACTCGTCGCCTTGCTCTTTGCTGGAGAATGCCTGGTACAGCGTGAACAAATGCGAAGTGTCCGGATCCTTGGCTTCGCCCGGAAGGCGCGAGTCAGTGACGATGCGGGAAATTGCTTCCTTCATGTCTTTGGCGCTGGTGAAAAGCGGCACGGTGTTGTCGTAGCTCTTCGACATCTTGCGGCCGTCCAGGCCAGGCAGGGTCGCGACGCTCTCCTCGATCAGCGCTTCCGGCATCACGAAGAACTCTTTGCCGTTGCCGAACAGGTGATTGAAGCGCTGACCGATGTCGCGCGCCATTTCGACGTGCTGGATCTGATCACGGCCGACCGGCACTTGATGGGCGTTGAACATCAGGATGTCGGCGGCCATCAGCACCGGGTAGCTGAACAGGCCCATGGTGATGCCGGCGTCCGGGTCTTCACCGGCCTCTACATTCTTGTCCACCGAGGCCTTGTAGGCGTGGGCGCGGTTGAGGAGGCCCTTGCCGGCCACGCAGGTCAACAGCCAGGTCAGCTCGGGGATTTCCGGAATGTCGGACTGGCGATAGAACGTGACGCGCTCGACGTCCAGCCCTGCCGCGAGCCAGGTCGCGGCGATTTCCAGACGCGAGCGCTGAATGCGCAGCGGGTCATCGCATTTGATCAGCGCGTGGTAGTCAGCCAGGAAGTAGAACGAGTCGGCATCGCTTTGGCGGCTGGCAACGATGGCCGGGCGGATGGCACCGGCGTAGTTGCCAAGGTGCGGTGTGCCGGTGGTGGTGATACCGGTGAGGATACGAGTGGTCATGGCGAGTCGCTTATTTTGGGTGCTGCGATCAATTCGAAAGGCGCGGCAGAATCAGATCCTTGAGATCGGTCAGCTTGCCGTGAAAAAAGTGCCCGCATTCTGCCACTTTCAGCAGCTCATGGGGTCGCGGGAGTTTGTCAGACCAGTCGTATACGAGTTGTGGCTCAACGACTTCGTCGGTGTCGGGCTGAATGATCGTCAAAGCGCCCTTCTGCGGCAATGCGTCGACGCTGGTGATGCGCATCACGGCAGGCGCAACCATGAACAAATGCTTCAGGGTTTCGCCTTCAGCCTCAAGACGCCCGCCCAGGGTAGCCGCCACGAAGCCACCGAAGGAAAAACCGAACAAGGTCATGGGCAGGTCGGGATGTTTATCCCGCAGCCATTTCGCCGCCGCCTGTGCGTCGTCGACCTCGCCCTCGCCCATGTCCGAGCTGCCGGCGCTGGCGCCAACGCCCCGATAGTTGAAGCGCAGGGTGATCAGGCCGGCATCGCGCGCGGTGCGCTGCAGTGTCGAAATCACTTTATTGAGCATGGTGCCGCCCTGAACCGGGTTAGGATGGCATATCAGCGCGATGCCTTTGGCCTCGTCCAGATCGAGGTACAACGCTTCGAGTTGGCCCACCGGGCCGTCGATGAATACAGGGGTCTCACGCATGAGCAAGAATGAACTCCGTGACCTTCAATTGGGTCGACTCGTCTAGCTGATTGTCTGTGGCTGGCAGGCTGGCGACGCGTCGCCGCTATACAGCGCAGGTTCGAGCCGTTAACGTAAAGCAAAGCCGTTTATAGAGGAAGGACTCGTGGATTACTCGCTCTTAGTTTGGTTGCTGCCGACCATCGCCCTGGTGGTTGGTGTGATCATCGGTTTCTTCGTGGCGCGCGCGCTGCCCAATGCCGTGCCTAACGGGACTCAGCGCCAGCTGGATGACGTTCAGGAGCGTTTCGATACGTATCAGAACGAGGTGATCACCCACTTCAACAGCACGGCCAATCTGGTGCAGAAGCTGTCGCAAAGCTACCACGATGTTCAGGAGCATCTGGCCGAAGGCGCCAACCGTCTGGCCACCGACGACATCACCCGTCAACGACTGCTCGCCGCGCTGCACCCTGACGCGCTCCATCCACACCGCGACCGCCTGACGCCACCACGCACCGCCGCTGAACCGCCGAAGGACTACGCGCCCAAGTCCGCTGATTCCCCGGGCATGCTGGATGAGCATTACGGTTTGAAGAAATAGCCAACACGTTTCACAGAAAGCCCGCCCCTGAGGTGATCAGGGGCGGGCTTTTTTGTGGCGAGTGGTTGGCCGTGATCCGCAATGGGCCGGAAACAAAAAACCCGCCATCGCTGGCGGGCTTCTTGTTGGGCAAGCGGTGTTTAGATCACGCCACGGGTCCGCAGCAGATCCAGCACTTGCTTGACGCTTTCTTCGACATTCAGCGACTGCGTGTCGATGACCAGATCGGCGTCCAGCGGGACGTCATACGGGAAGGATTCACCCGGGATGTTGTCCTTGTCGGCGGCATAGAGCCCTTGCGGGTCACGCTCGCGACAGACCTGTGGCGACGCCTGAACGTACACGGTGATCAATCGATCATCGCCGATCAGCGCCTTGGCATTCTGCCGACCGCCCGCGTCCGGCGCGACGAACGCCGCGAGGGTCAGCAGGCCCGCTTCGTTGAACTGACGCGCAACGTGGGCGGCACGACGCCAGTTCTCGGTGCGACCGGCGCGATCTTGCGGCAAGCCCTTGTTGACGTCGTGACGCAGATTCTGGCCATCAAGGACGAACACCCCACGGCCCATGTCGAAAAGCTTGCGCTCCACGGCATACGCCAGCGTGCTCTTGCCTGCACCCGACAGCCCGCTGAACAGCACGGTCGCCGGCTTCTGGCCGAAGCGCTGAGCGCGCTCTTCTGCGGACACATGGGCCGGCGCGCCGTGATGACTCCCGCCACCCGCCGCCACCGGTTTGGCGATGATCATGCCGGCCGCCACGGTGCCGTTGGTCAAACGGTCGATGACGATGAACGCGCCCGTCGTGCGGTTGCTGTCGTAGCCGTCAAGAGCGATTGGCGCGTCCAGTGCGATCTTCACGCGACCGATTTCATTCAGCTGCAGCGAACTGGCAGGGCCTTCTTCCAGCGTGTTCACATCAACACGATGGGTGATGCTGGCAATCGAACCCGGTACGTAGGACGTGGCGCGTTTGATGTCGTATTTCTTGCCCGGCAGCATCGGCTCTTCGGCCATCCACACCAGCATGGCGTCGAAGGCGTCGGCCACCTGCGGGACGTTGTCCGCATGCACCAACAGGTCGCCACGGGAGATGTCGATCTCGTCTTCCATGGTCAGCGTCACGGCCTGGCCCGGGCCCGCATGCTCCAACTCACCTTCGAAGGTGACGATGGATTTCACGCGGCTGCTCTTGCCGGACGGCAGCACAACCACTTCATCGCCCTTGTGCACGATGCCGCTCGCCAGGGTGCCGGCGAAACCGCGGAAGTTCAGGTTGGGACGGTTGACGTACTGCACCGGGAAACGCAGGTCGGTGAAATTGCGGTCGTTGGCGATCTCGACGGTTTCGAGAATCTCCATCAGCGACTTGCCGGTGTACCACGGCGAACGCTCGCTGCGGTTGACCACATTGTCGCCCTTGAGGGCTGACATCGGCACGAATTCCATGGTGGTCGGCTTCAGCGCAATGCGGTCGGCGAACGCCAGGTAATCAGCCTTGATCTGCTCGAAGATTTTCTCGTCGAAGCCGTTGAGGTCCATCTTGTTGATGGCGACCACGATGTGCTTGATGCCCAGCAACGAGGCGATGTAGCTGTGGCGCTTGGTCTGGGTCTGCACGCCGTAGCGGGCGTCGACCAGAATGATCGCCAGGTCACAGGTGGACGCACCGGTGGCCATGTTGCGGGTGTACTGCTCATGGCCGGGGGTGTCGGCGATGATGAATTTGCGCTTGGCGGTGGAGAAGTAACGGTACGCGACATCGATGGTGATGCCCTGCTCGCGCTCGGCCTGCAGGCCGTCGACCAGCAGCGCCAGATCGACTTCATCGCCCGTGGTGCCGGATTTTTTCGAATCACGGGTGATGGCTTCCAGATGATCTTCATAGATCATCTTGGAATCGTGCAGCAGACGCCCGATCAACGTGCTCTTGCCGTCGTCGACGTTGCCACAGGTCAGGAAACGCAGCATTTCCTTGCGTTCATGCTGGCCCAGATAGGCGAGGATGTCCTCGCTGATCAATTCAGATTGATGGCTCATTGGGTTCAAGCTCCAAGCTGTAAGCTTCAAGCGGCAAGCTTGTCGGCATACAGCTAGTCAAAATTCTTCCGGTTCAAGTGAGCTTCAGCTTTTCGGCTTGAAGCTTCCAACTTGCTGCTTGCCGCTAGAAGTAGCCTTGGCGCTTCTTCTCTTCCATCGAGCCGGCGCCATCGTGGTCGATGACCCGGCCCTGGCGCTCGGAAGTTCGCGTCAGGAGCATTTCCTGAATGATGTCGGTGAGGCTGGTGGCCTCGGACTCGACAGCGCCCGTCAACGGGTAGTCGCCCAGTGTGCGGAAGCGGACCTTTTTCTTGACGATGCGCTTCTTGTCCTCGTCGGACAGGTGATTACGCAGGCGGTCGTCGTCGATCATGATCCAGGTGCCGTTCATCTCGATGACTTCGCGTTCGGCGGCGAAATACAGCGGGACGATCGGAATGCCTTCCAGGTAGATGTACTGCCAGATGTCCAGCTCGGTCCAGTTGGAGAGCGGGAACACGCGGATCGACTCGCCTTTGTTGACGTTGCCGTTATAAACATTCCACAGCTCGGGACGCTGGTTTTTCGGGTCCCAGCGGTGCTTGGTGTCACGGAAGGAATACACGCGCTCTTTGGCGCGGGATTTCTCTTCGTCACGACGGGCGCCGCCGAACGCGGCATCGAAGCCGTGCTTGTCGAGGGCCTGTTTGAGGCCCTGGGTTTTCATGATATCGGTGTGCTTCGAGCTGCCGTGGGTCAGCGGGTTGATACCCTGCGCGACACCTTCCGGGTTCACGTGCACAATCAGGTCCAGGCCCATCTCCTCGACCATCTTGTCGCGGAAGCGGTACATCTCCTGGAATTTCCAGCGGGTGTCGACGTGCATCACCGGGAACGGCAGCTTGCCCGGAAAGAAGGCCTTGCGCGCCAGATGCAGCATCACGGCAGAGTCTTTACCGACGGAGTACAGCATCACCGGGTTATCAAACTCGGCAGCGACCTCGCGGATGATGTGGATGCTTTCCGCCTCCAGCTGTTTCAGATGCGTCAGTTTGTCGACCATGGTTACTCACGGGATAACGTACATGTATGGAGAGCCTGCGGGCTCTATCGAGCGAGGCACTTTATCATGGGCCCTGATTCTATTCAGCGGCGAGGATAGATCGAAACGATCTAACCATATAGCTCAGGCTTTGGACCTCCGAACTCGCTAAATCGGGTTCGGACAGTCGATGAACAGATGCTCCAGGGCAAAGCGCCGCGCCAGATAATCGCCCAGGGCCTGCACACCATACCGCTCGGTGGCGTGATGGCCGGCGGCGATGAAGCTGATACCGTTTTCCCGCGCGCTGTGAAAGGTCTGCTCGGACGCCTCGCCGCTCAAATACAGGTCCACGCCGGCCAGCACGGCTTGATCGATGTAGCCCTGCCCGCCACCGGTGCACCAGCCGACCCGTCGAATCATGCCATCGCCCTCGATCAGCAGCGGCTCGCGCCCCAACGCACTCTGCACACGACGGGCGAAATCCCGGGGTGTCATGGCCTCGCTGAGTGAGCCGACCAACCCGACGATGCGCGGATTGTCCGGGTCCAGCGGCCCTTCAACGGTGATCTCCAACTGCTGGGCCAATTGAACGTTATTGCCCACGTCGGCATGAAGGTCGAGGGGCAAGTGATAGGACAGCAGGCTGATGTCGTGCTTGAGCAGCGTCTTCAGCCGACGCTGCTTCATGCCGGTGATGCAGGGATTCTCGCCCTTCCAGAAATAGCCGTGATGAACCAGCACCAGATCGGCATTGGCCTCCACCGCCGCGTCCAGCAGCGCCTGACTGGCGGTGACGCCGGAGACGATTCGGCTGACCTGCGGCCGACCCTCGACCTGCAGGCCGTTGGGGCAATAATCCTGAATCCGCGCGCTCCCGAGATAACGGTCCGCTTCTTCAACCAGGGTGCTCAAGGCAACCGCCATAAAAGTCTCCTAAATATGCAATCCAGACCGTGTCGGTCCTCGTATAATGCCGGCCATTATGGCGCAGCTAGGCGCTTCTACCTTCAGGACTCCGCTCAATGTTTAAAGCGCTGCGTTTTCTCGGCTGGCCCTTGCTCGCTGGTGTGCTTATCGCTTTATTGATTATCCAGCGCTACCCAGAGTGGGTCGGGCTTCCAAGCCAGGACGTGAACCTGCAACAAGCGCCGCAGCAGACCTTCGTGCAACAAGGCCCGGTGTCGTACGCGGACGCCGTCAGCAGCGCCGCCCCCGCCGTGGCCAATCTGTACACGACCAAGATGGTCAATAACAACAATAAACCCAACCATCCGCTGTTCGACGACCCGCAGTTCCGTCGTTTCTTCGGCGACAACCTGCCTAAACAAAAGCGCATGCAGTCGAGCCTGGGATCGGCCGTGATCATGAGCCCGGAAGGCTACCTGCTGACCAACAACCACGTGACCTCTGGTGCGGACCAGATTGTCGTGGCGCTCAAGGATGGCCGCGAGACGATTGCCAAAGTCGTCGGCAGCGACCCCGAGACCGATCTTGCGGTCCTGAAGATTGATCTGAAGAACCTGCCCTCCATTACCCTCGGCCGTTCTGATGCCATCCGCATCGGCGACGTTGCATTGGCCATCGGTAACCCGTTCGGCGTTGGCCAGACCGTGACCATGGGCATCATCAGTGCCACCGGACGCAACCAACTGGGCCTCAACACCTACGAAGACTTCATTCAGACCGACGCGGCGATCAATCCCGGTAACTCGGGCGGCGCGCTGGTGGACGCCAACGGCAACCTGACGGGGATCAACACGGCGATCTTTTCCAAGTCCGGCGGCTCCCAAGGCATCGGTTTTGCGATCCCGACCAAGTTGGCCCTGGAGGTGATGAAGTCGATCATCGAGCACGGTCAGGTGATTCGCGGCTGGTTGGGCATCGAGGTACAGCCGCTAACCGAGGAGCTGTCTGAATCGTTCGGGCTTAAGGATCGTCCGGGCATCGTGGTCGCCGGGATCTTCCGCGACGGCCCGGCGCAGAAGGCAGGCTTGCAACTGGGTGATGTGATCTTGAGCATCAACGGCGAACCGGCAGGTGATGGCCGTCGTTCAATGAATCAGGTGGCCCGCACCAAGCCGACTGACAAGATCGCCATTGAGGTCATGCGCAACGGCAAGGAATTGAAACTGAACGCCGAGGTGGGTGTGCGCCCACCGCAGACAACGGCGCCTGCGGCGGAGAATTGATCGGTTGCCGTTAGGCAACCGTCAACTCAGTTCGACACGTCACCCAACGCATCCACCAGCGCCTGGTTCTGTTCAGGCGTACCGATGGTGATGCGCAGGAACTGCGCGATGCGCGCCTGCTTGAAGTGGCGCACGATCACGCCCTGCTCGCGCACCTTCGCCGCCAGACTGGCAGCGTCATGCTGAGGGTGACGGGCGAAAATGAAGTTCGCCGCCGAGGGCAGCACTTCAAAGCCCTTGCTCTCCAACTGCTCGACCAGCGCTTCACGGCTGGCGATGACGCGCTGGCAGGTGCTCTCGAAATACTCGCGGTCATCGAACGCTGCGGCCGCGCCGACAATCGCCATTCGGTCCAAGGGATAGGAGTTGAAGCTGTTCTTGACCCGTTCCAGCGCTTCGATCAGGTCCGGATGCCCCACCGCAAGGCCCACCCGCAGCCCTGCGAGGGAGCGCGATTTGGACAGCGTTTGAGTGACCAGCAGGTTCGGGTAGCGATCCACCAGACTGATCGCGGTTTCGCCGCCGAAGTCGATATACGCCTCGTCGACGATCACCACTGAGTCCGGGCTGTTCTTGAGGATTTGCTCAACGGCATCGAGGGCCAACAGGCAGCCCGTGGGTGCGTTGGGGTTCGGGAAAATGATGCCGCCATTAGGGCGCGCATAATCTTCGACGCGAATCTGAAACTGCTCGTCCAGCGGCACGGCTTGGTAATCGACGCCATACAGGCCGCAGTACACCGGATAGAAGCTATAGCTGATGTCCGGAAAAAGCAGCGGCTTATCCTGCCGGAAAAACGCGTTATAGGCGTGGGCCAGTACTTCGTCCGAACCGTTGCCGAGGAACACGCGACTGGCGTCGACGCCGTAATAACGCGCCACCGCCTGCTTCAGCAGATCGCTGTTGGGGTCGGGGTATAGACGCAGTTCATCGCTGATTGCAGCACGCATGGCATCGATCGCCCTGGGCGACGGGCCATAGGGGTTTTCATTGGTGTTGAGCTTCACCAGCTTGGTCAGCTTGGGCTGCTCGCCCGGCACATACGGCACCAGGTCGTTGACGAAGGGACTCCAGAATTTGCTCATGTTCAGTTGCCCTCTTGTTCGGTGTCGACGATGCGGTATTCGGCGCTGCGGGCGTGGGCGGTCAATGACTCGCCGCGTGCCAGCACCGAGGCGGTTTTGCCCAGTTCGGACGCACCCTGCTCCGAGCAGAAAATGATCGATGAGCGTTTCTGGAAATCGTACACGCCCAAGGGCGAGGAGAATCGCGCGGTGCCCGACGTAGGCAACACGTGGTTGGGACCGGCGCAGTAGTCGCCCAGCGCTTCGGACGTGTGGCGGCCCATGAAGATCGCGCCGGCGTGGCGAATCTGCGGCAGCCATGCCTCAGGATCAGCCACTGACAACTCCAGGTGTTCCGGCGCGATGCGATTGGCGACTTCGATGGCCTGGGCCATGTCGGCCACTTCGATCAAGGCGCCACGGCCATTGATCGAGGTCTGGATAATTTCCGCGCGCTCCATCGTCGGCATCAATTTGGCGATGCTGGCCGCGACGCGGTCGAGGAAGTCGGCGTCGGGGCTAACCAGAATCGCCTGGGCGTCTTCGTCGTGCTCGGCCTGGGAGAACAGGTCCATGGCGATCCAGTCCGGGTCGGTCTGGCCGTCGCACACCACCAGAATCTCCGACGGGCCGGCGATCATGTCGATGCCCACCTGACCAAAAACGTGACGCTTGGCAGTGGCCACATAGATGTTGCCCGGGCCCACAACCTTGTCCACCTTCGGGACGCTTTCAGTGCCATACGCCAGCGCCGCAACCGCCTGCGCGCCGCCGATGGTGAACACGCGATCGACGCCGGCGATGCAGGCCGCCGCCAGTACCAGCTCGTTGAGCTCACCGCGCGGGGTTGGCACGACCATGACCACCTCGCCTACGCCGGCGACTTTGGCCGGAATGGCGTTCATCAACACCGAAGACGGGTAAGACGCTTTACCGCCCGGGACGTAAAGCCCGGCGCGATCCAGCGGAGTGACCTTCTGGCCGAGCACGGTGCCGTCAGCTTCGGTGTAGCTCCAGGAATCCTGCTTCTGCCGCTCGTGGTAACTGCGCACACGGTCAGCTGCTTTCTCGAGGGCTTGGCGCTGGGCGGGCGTGATGCGGGTCAGTGCCAGCTCCAAACGCTCGCGCGGCAGGATCAGGTCCGCCATCGACGCCACGTCCAGGCCGTCGAAACGGCGGGTGTACTCCACCAGCGCCGCATCGCCGCGCTCACGCACGTTCTTGATGATGTCCAGCACACGCTCATTGACCGAGTCGTCAGACACACTTTCCCAGCTCAGCAGATGATCCAGATGACGGGCAAAGTCCGGATCGGCAGCGTTGAGTCGGCGAATAGCGTTGGGAGTGGTCATAGCGTGGGCCTCAATAATGGCGATTTCTCAGGTGGCGATTTCAGTTGCAAGGATAGGCAGATGCCTAAGCTAGCAAGCCATCCGCGCGGGCACCTGAGAAATTTGGCTATGACACGGATAGCTGGGCGTGATCCCATTGAGGGTCACGCGATACAGTCAACCGCGGTGTCGCGACTCCACGGCGGTGCGCAGGGTGTCGATCAGCGACTGAATGCGGGCGTGCTGCATTTTCATGGACGCCTTGTTCACCACCAGACGCGAGCTGATGTGGGCAATCATGTCCTGGGGTTCGAGGCCGTTGGCACGCAGCGTGTTACCGGTGTCGACGACGTCGATGATCTTGTCGGCCAGACCCACCAGCGGCGCGAGCTCCATGGAGCCGTACAGTTTGATGATGTCGACCTGACGGCCCTGTTCGGCGTAGTAGCGCTTGGCAACATTGACGAACTTGGTTGCAACGCGCAGCCGCCCCTTGGGTTCGACGGCGCCAACTGCGCCTGCAGTCATCAGCTTGCACTGCGCGATTTGCAGGTCAAGCGGCTCATACAGCCCCTGACCGCCGTACTCCATCAGCACGTCCTTGCCTGCGACGCCGAGATCCGCAGCGCCATGCTCGACATAGGTCGGCACGTCGGTGGCACGCACGATCAGCAAGCGCACGTCGGCCTGGGTCGTGGGGATGATCAGCTTGCGGCTCTTGTCCGGATTCTCGGTCGGCACGATGCCCGCAGCAGCGAGCAGCGGCAAAGTGTCGTCGAGGATACGGCCCTTGGACAGTGCGATGGTCAACATGGGAAACGTCAGTCCTTATCAGCAGCGCGTGCCGGGTCGCGACTGGCGCCCGACAACCTCCGGCTCAAGGAGCCGGAGTGAAACGAATCAGAAAGTCTTGGCGCGATGGCCAGACACGTCGCCCGCGTCGATGACATTGACCCGGGCGAACGCGCAGCAGCTGACTAGCCCGGAACGCGACGGATCTTCGCGCCCAGCATCTGCAGTTTTTCTTCGATGCACTCGTAACCACGGTCGATGTGGTAGATACGGTCGATCAGCGTATCGCCTTCGGCAACCAGCGCCGAAATGACCAGGCTCGCCGAAGCACGCAGGTCGGTCGCCATCACTGGCGCGCCCTTGAGCTTGGTGCAGCCGGTGACGATCGCGGTGTTGCCTTCGACCTGAATCTGCGCGCCCATGCGGTGCATTTCATACACGTGCATGAAGCGGTTTTCGAAGATGGTCTCGATGACCGCACCGGTGCCTTCGGCGATGGCGTTCAGCGAGATGAACTGCGCCTGCATGTCGGTCGGGAAAGCCGGGTACGGCGCAGTGCGCACGTTGACCGCTTTCGGACGTTTGCCGTGCATGTTCAGCTCGATCCAGTCCTTGCCGGTGGTGATCTCGGCGCCGGATTCGCGCAGCTTCTCGAGTACGGCTTCGAGAATCGTCGGGTCGGTGTCCTTGAGTTTCACACGGCCGCCGGTTGCCGCCGCGGCCACCAGATAGGTGCCGGTTTCGATACGGTCGGGCATGACGCGATAGGTCGCTGAACCCAGACGCTTGACGCCATCGATGGTGATGGTGTCGGTGCCGGCGCCAGAGACTTTACCGCCCATGGCGTTGATGAAGTTCGCCAGGTCGACGACTTCAGGCTCACGGGCGGCGTTTTGCAGGACGCTGCGGCCGTTGGCCAGTGCAGCAGCCATCATGATGTTCTCGGTACCGGTCACGCTGACGGTGTCGAAGAAGAAGTTCGCGCCACGCAGGCCGCCTTCCGGCGCCTTGGCCTTGATGTAGCCGCCTTCGACGTCGATGACCGCGCCCATGGCTTCCAGACCACGGATGTGCAGATCGACCGGACGTGAACCAATGGCGCAACCGCCAGGCAGCGCCACTTCGGCTTCACCGAAACGGGCAACCATAGGGCCCAGCACGAGGATCGACGCACGCATGGTTTTCACCAGCTCGTACGGAGCGACCAGGGTCTTGATGGTGCGCGGGTCGATTTCGACGCTGAGCTTCTCGTCGATGATCGGCTCGATGCCCATGCGACCGAACAGCTCGATCATGGTAGTGATGTCGTGCAGGTGCGGCAGGTTGGCGACGGTCACAGGACCATCAGCCAGCAGCGTGGCTGCGAGAATCGGCAGGGCGGAGTTTTTCGCCCCGGAGATGCGGATTTCGCCGTCAAGACGAATGCCGCCAGTAATAATCAGTTTATCCATTGGAATCTCGACGCCGTGTTGGCTCAGGTGCGCTCGGCCCATGCAGCGCGGCTGAAAAATTTCATGGTGACCGCGTGGATGCTGCCATCGGCGATCCATGGGTTCAAATGCGTGTAGATCTGCTGCTGGCGCTTGACCGGGCTCAGTGCGGCCAGTTCATCGCTGATTACGTTCAGCTGGAAATTGCAGCCTTCGCCCTCAACTTCGACCTGGATATCTGGCAACTTAGCTTCCAGGAAGCTTTTAACTTCTACGGCCTGCATGCTTAACCTCTATCGGCGCCCTACGCGCGCGGGTCGGCCATCATACAAAAAAGCCCTCTCGTTGCGAACCCTACTTTGCAGGGGCCGGACGAGGGGCTTGATCGATGAAAGCAATTAATGATGCTGCAACAGCTCGGTCAGCTCAGAGACTTTGGCGATTTCCTGCATGTCTTCAGGCAACGCCCGGACGGTGACTGACTTGCCAGCGGCCTGCGCATCACGCATGAACGCAAGAAGCAAAGCCAGGCCGACACTGCTGGACTTTTCGACGCCGGAGCAATCCAGTGTCAGGGGCGCTGCGGTATTTGACTTGATCAGCGCCGCACCCTGCTCACGCAAGGCCGGGCCGGTCCGATAGTCGATCACGCCGGAGAGCATCAGCTCTCCGGCGCCAGCGGCAGTGACGGACGCTTGACTCATTTGACGACCTTGTCGCTGGAGGCTTCGGAGGTCTCCTTGGCCTTGGCAACTTCGCCAGCCCAACCGTCAATGGTTTTGTCCAGGTTGTTACCGTTGCGCTGCATGGCGTCAGCGAACTGATCGCGGAACAGCTTGCCGATGTTGATGCCGTTGATGATCACGTTCCGCACTTTCCATTCACCGCCGATTTTGACGAGGGTGTAGGAAACAGGGTAAACCGCGCCGTTGTTGCCCTTGACGGACATGTCAACGGACGTGCGATCAGCCGCTTCCTGCTTGGCCGGAGAAACCGTGATGCCCTGGTTGTTGTACTCGAGCAGCGCGTTGCCATAGAACTGGATCAGGCTGCGCTTGAAGTTTTCCTGGAAGCGTTGCATCTGCGCCGGGGTGGCGTTGCGCGAATACTTCACGGTCATGATGCTTTTGGAGATGCCGTCAGCGTCGATGACAGGGCCAACGATGCCGTTAAGTGCGTCGTAAAAGGCTTGGGGATTGGACTTGTAGGTTTCCTTGTTGGCGGACAGATCGGCCAACAATTGTTTGGTGGTGCGATCAACCAGATCGTGGGCGGAATCGGACGCTGCTGCGTTGGCGAACAAAGGCAGGGCGGCCAGTAGCACCAGAAGGCCACGGCGCAGAATCGAGATCATGAAAAAACTCCTCATTTGGCGTCTTTGCCCACTGAATTGAGCAGGAATTTACCGATCAGGTCTTCGAGTACCAACGAGGACTGGGTGTCATGGATGGTGCCGCCGTCTTTCAACAGCTGGTCATCGCCACCGACACTGATGCCGACGTATTTTTCACCCAGCAGGCCTGCGGTCAGGATGGAAGCGGTGGAATCCGAAGGCAGGTTGTTGACCCGCTTATCCACTTCCATCGTCACACGACCGGTGAAGGTATCGTGATCCAGATCGATTGCAGTGACCTTGCCGATGGTCACACCGGCCATGGTCACTTTCGCTCTGACAGTCAAACCGGCGATATTGTCGAAATTTGCATAAAGTTTATAACTGTCGTTGGTGGCGCTGGCGCTCAGACCGCTGACGCGCAGGGCGAGCAGGAGCAAAGCCAGGATCCCGGCCAGCAGAAACAGGCCTACACCGGTTTCGAGGGTGCGGTTTTGCATCAGAAGTCTCCAAACATCAAGGCGGTCATAATAAAGTCCAGGCCCAGTACGGCCAACGAGGCGTAGACCACGGTCTTGGTCGTGGCGCGACTGATCCCTTCGGACGTGGGCTCGCAGTCGTAGCCCTGGAACACGGCAATCCAGGTGACGACAAAAGCGAACACGACGCTCTTGATGACACCGTTGAGTACATCATCGGAAAACGAAACGCTGTTCTGCATGTTGGCCCAGAAGGAGCCTTCGTAGACGCCCAGCCAGTCAACCGCCACCCACGAACCACCCCAGATACCGACCACACTGAAAATCAGTGCCAGTACCGGCAGCGAGATGAAGCCGGCCCACAGACGCGGCGCAACGATGTATTTGAGCGGGTCAACGCCGATCATCTCGAGGCTGGACAGCTGCTCGGTGGATTTCATGTTGCCGATTTCAGCGGTCAGAGCAGAGCCCGCACGACCGGCGAACAATAGAGCAGTAACCACCGGCCCTAGTTCACGCAGCAGCGTCAGGGCAACCATCTGCCCCACAGCCTGTTCAGAGCCATACTTGGCAAGAATGCTGAAGCCTTGCAACGCCAGTACCATGCCGATGAACACGCCGGACACGACAATAATGGCCAGGGACATGACGCCCACAGAGTGCAGCTGACGAACCAGCAGCTGAAAACCGCCGCCGATTCCGCCGCGCCCAAGCAACGCATGAACCAGAAAAATCCCTGAACGACCCAGCACTGCAACAATATCGATCGCCGAACGCCCCATCAGGCGTACGCGATCCATTAAAGACTTTCTGCGCATCAGCGCTTCCCCAAAAGATCGTCGCGATAATCCGGCGCCGGGTAATGGAAAGGCACCGGCCCGTCGGGATCACCCGTCATGAACTGACGTATACGAGGGTTATCCGACTCCATCAGTTCCTGCGGCGTGCCCTGCCCCAGCACCTGACCGTCACCCACGACATAGAGGTAGTCGGCGATGCTGGCAGTCTCGGCGAGGTCGTGGGACACCACGATACTGGTGATGCCGAGCGCATCGTTCAGCAGCCGGATCAGACGAACCAGCACGCCCATGGCGATCGGGTCCTGGCCGACGAAGGGTTCGTCATACATGAGGATCTGGGGGTCCAGCGCGATGGCGCGCGCCAGCGCTACACGGCGTTTCATGCCACCCGACAATTCGTCAGGCATCAGGTCGACGGCGCCACGAAGCCCGACCGCCTGCAGTTTCAGCAGGACGATGTCGCGGATCATGTCTTCAGGCAGCTTGGTGTGAACCCGCAGCGGGAACGCCACGTTTTCGAAAACGTCGAGGTCGGTGAACAGCGCGCCGCTCTGAAAGAGCACGCCCATCTGCTTGCGCGCATCGAAAAGATCGCTGCGCGAAAGCTTCGGCAAGTTCTGGCCATTGACCCAGACTTCACCTGCGCTTGGACGCAGTTGTGCGCCCATCAATCGCAGCAGGGTGGTTTTACCACTGCCCGACGGCCCCATGATGCCGGTGACTTTGCCCCGGGGGATGCGGATGTCCACATTATTGAAGATGCTGCGCGCACCGCGCTTGAAGGAAACGCCCTTCAGCTCGACCGCGTAGGCGTTATCGGCACTCATCTAAACTCCTTGCGATGCAACCTGTCTCTCAGATGCCGCGTTCTTGACGAACGACACACTTTTGGAGGGGCCGAACAAGCGGCGGACTATACCACCGCTGTCGCACGCCGCCCAAGCTCCAACGTGTCAAGTCGCAAACAAAGAAGGGTATTAAGGACGGTGTGGAATTTTCGTACCCACCGCCAGCCTTTATCACGCTGCTGCTGAAGGACGTCTCCGTTCATTAAACAAACAGCAACGATGAAGCGTGAGGCTTTTGAACATTGCCGCTATAATCCCCGGCCTTTCACCATGCGACCCCTTCCGATATGTCCACTGCGCGCAATCTGATTGAATCGGCACAGAGCACCATCCGCCTTGAAATAGAAGCTGTGGAAGGTTTGCTTGCGCATATAGATGCCGATTTCGTCAACGCGTGCGACATGATTCTGGGCAGTCAGGGCCGCGTGGTCGTGGTAGGCATGGGCAAGTCAGGGCATATCGGCAAGAAGATCGCCGCCACCCTCGCCAGCACCGGCACCCCTTCGTTTTTCGTGCACCCGGCCGAGGCCAGCCACGGCGACATGGGCATGATCACCAGCGCTGACATCATCCTGGCCCTGTCCAATTCGGGTACGACAGCCGAGATCGTCACATTGCTGCCGTTGATCAAGCGCCTGGGCATCAAGATGATCAGCCTGACCGGCAACCCGGAGTCAACGCTGGCCAGGGCCGCAGACGTCAACCTCAATGCGCGGGTCGAAAAAGAAGCCTGCCCGCTGAATCTGGCGCCCACCTCCTCCACCACGGCGGCGCTGGTCATGGGCGACGCCCTGGCCGTTGCGCTGCTGGACGCCAGAGGCTTCACCGCCGAAGACTTCGCCTTTTCCCACCCGGGCGGTGCGCTGGGTCGCCGGCTGCTGTTGAAGGTCGAGCATGTCATGCACACTGGCGTCGACCTCCCGCAGGTTGCACGGGGCACGCCGCTTCGCGATTCGCTGATGGAAATGACCCGCAAGGGGCTGGGCATGACTGCCATCGTCGAGAGCGATGGCCGCCTTGCCGGTATCTTCACGGACGGTGATTTGCGTCGCACCCTGGATCGCCCGATCGACATACGCCAGGCCAGCATCGATGAAGTGATGACCGTCCACGGCAAGACCGTGCGCCCGGAGATGCTTGCGGCCGAAGCCTTGAAAATCATGGAAGACAACAAGATCGGCGCACTCATCGTGGTCGACGAGAACGATCGCCCTGTTGGCGCGTTCAACCTTCAAGACCTGCTCCGCGCAGGAGTCATGTAAATGAGCGCCGATATGAATGACCTGATGCAACGCGGCAAGAACATCAAACTGGCGATCTTCGATGTCGATGGCGTGCTCACCGATGGGCGCCTGTATTTCCTCGAAGACGGTAGCGAATTCAAGACGTTCAACACGCTCGATGGCCAGGGCATCAAGATGCTCATCAACTCGGGCGTTACCACCGCCATCATCAGCGGACGCAAGACCCCCGTGGTTGAGCGGCGGGCGAAGAACCTCGGCATCGCACATCTTTATCAGGGCCGCGAAGACAAACTCGTGGTCCTTGATGAGCTTTTGCAGCAACTGAATCTAAGCTACGAGCAGGTCGCGTATCTGGGTGACGATTTGCCTGATCTGCCGGTCATTCGCCGGGTCGGTCTGGGCATGGCGGTTGCCAACGCTGCCGGCTTCGTCCGCGAGCATGCCCATGGCACCACCCAGGCACGTGGCGGCGAAGGCGCTGCCCGCGAATTCTGCGAGTTGATCCTGAAAGCTCAGGGTAACCTCGAAGCGGCTCACGCCGCCTACCTATAGAAGTGCATTTATGCTGAGCAAAAAGTTTCGAACATTTCTGCTGTTCGGGGTGCTGGCTCTGCTGCTGGCAGCGGTCGGCTACTGGAACATCAGTCCGGAAAGCTTCCTCGATCAACCCAAGGCTGCCGTGGATGAAAGCGCTGTCGATTACTATGCGACCAACGCCCACAGCATTCAGTACCTGCCCGACGGGACCATGCAGTACGACATGACCGCCGACAAGGTCGAGCACCTGAAAGCCACCGACGTCACCCTGATGACTACGCCGGTGCTGCAGATGTATCGAGGTTCGACCTTCCCCTGGCATGTACAGAGCGTTCGTGCCGAGGTGTCGCCGGGCGGTGATCACGTCGAGCTGATCGACTCGGTGCGCATCAACCGCACCGACGAAAAGAACCGCACCACTATCATCACCAGCAGCCGCATGACTGTATTCCCGCAGAAGCAATATGCGGAGACTGCCCAACCCGTTAGAATCGACGGCCTTGGCGGTGTAACGACCGGCACGGGTATGAAAGCGTATCTGAAAGAAAGCAGGATGAACCTGCTATCCAACGTAAGAGGACAGTATGAGGCTCGTTAAAACCCTTCCTTTTTTGCTCGGCCTGAGCGCAGCACTGGGAAGCGCGAGCGCCTGGTCTCTGCCGACGGATCGCGATCAACCCATCCACATCCAGTCGGATGACGCGCAGCTGGACGACAAGCAAGGCATCGCCACTTACAAAGGCAATGTCATCATCACCCAGGGCACGATGAAGATCACCGGCAACACTGTGACCATCACCCGCACACCGCAAGGCGACGTGGACGTGTTCACGTCCGTGGGCAACCTGGCCTACTACGAGCAGAAGCCATCGGTGGACAAGCCGATCGTTCAGGCCTGGGGTGTCACTATTCAATACTTCGCGGCGCAGAACCGCATCGTGCTGATCGACAAAGCCAAAGTGGTCAACGACGGCAACACGTCCGAAGGCGAGAAAATTGTCTATGACACCGTCAAGCAGGTCGTGAACGCCGGCCGCGCCAACGGCACCAAGGTCACCGCACCACGCCCTCGCATCGACATGGTCATCCAGCCGAAAAAGAAAACCGACCAGCAGAAGGCCCAGTAATGGCAACGCTGAAAGCCCAACACCTGGCCAAAGCCTATAAAAGCCGCCAGGTCGTACGTGACGTCAGCCTGTCCATCGAGAGCGGCCAGATCGTAGGCCTGCTCGGCCCCAACGGCGCTGGCAAGACCACCTGCTTCTACATGATCGTCGGCCTGGTTCAGGCGGATCAGGGTCGCGTGCTGATCGACGACCAGGACGTCAGCCACCAGCCGATGCATGGCCGCGCCCGTGCCGGTATTGGCTACCTGCCACAGGAAGCGTCGATCTTTCGCAAGCTCTCCGTCTCGGACAACATCATGGCGATCCTCGAGACCCGCAAGGAGCTTGATCGCGCGGCCCGCCGCAAAGAGCTGGAAAGCCTGCTGCAGGAATTCCACATCACCCACATCCGCGACAACCTGGGCATGAGCCTGTCGGGCGGTGAACGCCGCCGTGTGGAAATTGCACGCGCCCTTGCCACTTCGCCGAAATTCATTCTGCTCGACGAACCGTTTGCCGGTGTTGACCCTATTTCCGTAGGCGACATCAAGCAGATCATTCACCACCTCAAGGCCAAAGGGATCGGCGTGCTGATCACTGACCACAACGTGCGTGAAACGCTGGATATCTGCGAAACCGCCTACATCGTCAACGATGGCCAGCTGATTGCCGAAGGCGACGCCGAGTCCATCCTGGCCAACCAGTTGGTCAAGGAAGTGTATCTGGGTCACGAGTTCCGCCTGTAACCGCAGTGATGACATGAGGTCGTGCGCCCTCCCATAACGGATGCCATCGCCGACCTCGTTTTTTAATTGTCATCACACTCTAGGCAAACCCTCCAGCTTCAGGCATATAATTTGCTTAAGTTGGCGCCCTCGGCGCCCTGGTAGTAAATGGCGCGCAGTGCGCCGGCGAATAAGGTGTTAAGCCCTGCCATGAAACCTTCGCTAGTCTTGAGAATGGGCCAGCAGCTGACGATGACACCTCAGCTGCAACAGGCAATCCGCTTGCTTCAGTTGTCGACGCTGGATCTCCAACAGGAAATTCAGGAGGCGCTGGAGTCGAACCCGATGCTGGAACGGCAGGAGGAAGGCGACGATTTCGACAACGCCGACCCCTTGGCCGATAACGTAGAGCAAAAGCCCAACGCTGACGTTCAGGAACCCACTTATCAGGAGTCGGCGCCTACCGTCGACAATCTGGATGAGGGTGACTGGAACGAGCGCATCCCCAACGAACTGCCGGTCGACACGGCGTGGGAAGACGTCTATCAGACCAGCGCCAGCAGCCTGCCCAGCAATGATGATGACGAGTGGGATTTCACCACCCGCACCTCCGTTGGCGAGAGCCTGCAAAGCCACCTGCTCTGGCAGCTCAACCTGGCGCCGATGTCGGACACCGATCGCCTGATCGCCGTGACCCTGATCGACTGCATCAACAACCAGGGCTACCTCGACGAAACACTCGACGAATTGCTCGACGCGTTCGATCCCGAGCTCGATATCGAGCTGGACGAAATCGAAGCCGTTCTGCACCGCATCCAGCAGTTCGAGCCTGCGGGCATCGGCGCTCGCAACCTGAGCGAATGCCTGCTGCTGCAACTTCGCCAGTTGCCGGCCAAAACCAAGTGGCTGGCAGAAGCGCAGAAGCTGGTCAGCGAGTACATCGATCTGTTGGGCAGCCGCGACTACGCGCAACTGATGCGCCGCATGAAGCTCAAGGAAGACGACCTGCGCCAGGTCATCGAGCTGGTCCAGAGCCTCAACCCGCGCCCGGGCTCGCAGATCGAATCCAGCGAACCCGAATACGTCGTACCTGACGTCATCGTGCGCAAGGACAACGAGCGCTGGTTGGTGGAGCTGAACCAGGAATCCGTGCCGCGCCTGCGGGTCAATCCGCAATATGCAGGCTTTGTGCGTCGCGCCGATACCAGTGCCGACAACACGTTCATGCGCAATCAACTGCAAGAGGCGCGCTGGTTCATCAAGAGCCTGCAGAGCCGCAACGAGACGCTGATGAAGGTGGCCACGCAGATCGTCGAACACCAGCGCGGCTTTCTGGAGTACGGCGACGAGGCCATGAAGCCGCTGGTTCTGCATGACATTGCTGAAGCGGTTGGCATGCACGAATCGACGATTTCCCGGGTGACCACGCAGAAGTTCATGCACACGCCGCGCGGGATCTACGAGCTCAAATATTTCTTTTCCAGCCACGTCAGCACCTCGGAAGGCGGCGAATGCTCGTCCACGGCGATTCGCGCGATCATCAAAAAACTGGTCGCTGCGGAAAATCAGAAAAAGCCGTTGAGTGACAGCAAGATCGCTGGTTTACTGGAAGCACAAGGCATTCAAGTGGCCCGTCGCACAGTCGCCAAGTACCGCGAATCCCTCGGGATCTCGCCGTCCAGCGAACGCAAGCGACTGATGTAAAGGTCACACGTCAAAGCGTTCCAGTGGCAGGCATCACGCCTGCCTCTTAATGCACTGGCAACGAAGGAGAAGCTGTATGCAAGTCAACATCAGTGGACACCAGCTGGAAGTGACTGAACCTCTGCGTACCTACATCGGCGAGAAACTCGCCCGATTGGAGCGCCACTTTGACAAGATCACGAATGTGCAGGTCACCATGGAGGTCGAGAAGCTCAAGCAGAAAATCGAAGCCACCTTGCACGTTCCTGGCGCTGAAGTGGTTGCCAACGCCGAACACGACGACATGTATGCAGCCATTGACCTGCTTGCCGACAAGCTTGACCGCCAACTCAAAAAACATAAGGAAAAACAGCAAAGTCTGCTGCAAGGCGCGACTGCTCGCTGACACTCCCCACCCATGATCCGACTTGAAAATATCCTGACCCCTGGCCGTTCACTCGTGAACGTGCCAGGCGGCAGCAAAAAAGCCGTACTCCAAAGCATCGCCAAAATGATCGGCACGCAAGTGCCTGATCTGGATGAGCAGGTCGTGTTTGAAAGCCTCATTGCCCGTGAAAAGCTCGGTTCCACCGGATTCGGTAATGGCATCGCCATTCCCCACTGTCGGCTGAAGGGCTGTTCAACGCCTGTTAGCGCCGTACTCCATCTGGAAAAGCCCATCGATTTCGACGCCATCGACGGCGCACCGGTTGACCTGCTGTTTGTGCTGCTGGTCCCGGAAGCGGCCACTGATGCTCATCTGGAACTCCTGCGCCAGATCGCCAGCATGCTCGACCGTGACGATGCGCGTAAGCGCCTGCGCGGCGCCAAAACCGACGAAGAGCTCTACAACGTCGTGCTCGACGTCCAGAACGGTCACTGACCATGCGCATGATCATCGTCAGCGGCCGCTCCGGCTCCGGCAAGAGCACGGCCCTTGATGTCCTTGAAGACAGCGGTTTCTACTGCGTCGACAATCTGCCTGCCGGCCTGCTACCGGAGCTGGCCGAACGCGCGCTGATCAACAGCGAACTGGCTGAGCCGCTGCTAGCGGTCTCGATCGACGCACGCAACCTGCCCAGTCACCTGACGCGATTTCCGCGCATGCTCGCCGAGGTGCGCGCCCGGCACATCCAGTGCGACGTGCTGTTCCTCGATGCAGATGAACCTACCCTGCTCAAGCGTTTTTCCGAGACCCGTCGCCGTCATCCGCTGAGCACGGCGACGCGCTCGCTGGCCGAAGCGATCCGTGACGAGAAAACCCTGCTGGGTCCGATCATCGATCTGGCTGATCTGACGGTCGACACCACGCACCTGAATCTCTATCAGTTGCGCGACATCCTCAAATTGCGCCTGCTGAACAAACCCGAGCCGGGCACTGCCTTCCTCATCGAATCCTTTGGCTTCAAGCGTGGCATGCCCGTTGACGCCGATCTGGTGTTCGACGTGCGCTGCCTGCCGAACCCGTACTGGAAGCCCGAACTGCGTGAGCAGTCGGGCCTCGACAAGCCGGTGGCCGATTACCTCGCCGCTCAACCGGACGTCGAGGAAATGTTCCAGGACATCTTTTCGTACCTCAACAAGTGGTTGCCGCGCTTCGCCGCCAGCAATCGCGCCTACGTCACGATTGCCATTGGCTGCACCGGCGGACACCACCGCTCTGTCTACCTGACTGAACGTCTGGGTCAGGTGCTGCAGCAATCGCTCAAGAATGTTCAGGTCCGCCACCGCGACCTAAGCTGAAAGGACCTCCCTCGCGATGCCCGCTCTAGAAATCACCATCATCAACAAGCTGGGTCTGCACGCCCGGGCCGCCGCCAAATTCGTGGGTGTCGCCGGCAAGTACCCGTGTCAGATCAGGGTCGGCCGCACGCCGGAAACCATGGTCGATGGCAAAAGCATCATGGCCGTCATGATGCTCGCCGCCGGCAAGGGCACCCTGATCCACCTGGCCACCGAAGGTGACGAAGCCGATGCCGCCCTGGCCGGGCTGGTAGAACTGATCAACAACAAGTTTGACGAAGGCGAATAAGCCTTACCGCTGCACGACGCTTTCCTTCCCCGTCAGAGATGATCGATGCCACTGACAGCCATGCCTCCATTAGCGCGAGGGATCAGATCAGGGTCCGAGAAGATGCTGATGCTGGGCAGCGCCCTGGCGGTGGGAGCCATCCTGGCCATCGTCACCTGGTTATTGTTTCGGGAGCTGGGCACCGCCAACGAAGCCGCCGTGCGCTCGGCGAACAACGTGGTTCAGTTGATCGATGCGGATGTGCAGCGTAACGCCGAGTTGTACGACACCTCTCTTCAGGGCCTGATCGCTGCATGGCGACGACCCGATGTCATGACGATTTCGCCGGAGTTACGGCAGTTGGTGCTGTTCGACCGGGCTACGGCCGCGCCCTACAAGGGCGATCTGGTGCTGCTCGATGAGACCGGGCGCATCGTCGCCGATTCCACTTCTCTGACGCCTCGGCTGGACAACTTTTCCGATCGGCCAGGCTTTCAAAAACACCGGGAGAGCAGCTCGCTGGCGCTGGTGGTAGATGGACCGTTCCTGTCGCGCTGGGGCTTCAAGGACCTGTGCATCAGTTTCAGTCGGCGTCTCCCCTCCGACACCGGCCAGTTCGTCGGCATCGCCAGTGCATCAATGCGCCTGTCGTATTTTAACCAGCTGTTTCGCACGCTGGACATCGGCCCCACCAGCACCGTCAACTTGCTCAGCGCAGATGGCGTGCTGCTCGCCCGCCAACCCGATGAAAACAATCGCACCTTTGTCGGCCAGAACTTCAGTATGCGCCCCAACTTCAAACGCATCCTGGACGAGGTCAACGGCAGCTTTGCCGCCGTGTCCGAACTCGACGGCGCCAAGCGGCTGTACACGTTCTCACGGGTCGGGGATCTGCCATTGATCGTCGTGGTCGCTCAATCCCAAGATGATGTCTACGCCGTGTGGAAGCGCAATGCCCTGCTTGTGGCGGGCGCCACCGGTTTGCTGTGTATCGGCATCCTTTCGCTGTCGTGGCTGTTGGGTCGCCAACTGCGCCTGCGCCAGAACGCCGAGCGCGAACTGGCTGGCCTGGCGTCCACTGATGGGCTGACGGGTTTGGCCAATCGCCGCAAGCTGGATCAGGCGCTCGCCCAGGAATGGGCGCGCGGAATACGGTCAGGGCGACCTTTGGCACTCCTGATGATCGACGTAGACCACTTCAAGGCGTTCAATGACCGCCATGGGCATCATGGCGGCGACGTCGCCTTGCGCAGTGTTGCCCAGACGCTGGCTGCCAGCATTCGCAGGCCGGGTGACCTGGCCGCGCGCTACGGCGGTGAGGAATTCATGGTAGTGCTACCGGAGACCGACAAGGCAGGTGCCTGCGTTATCGCAGAAAAGCTGCGTCTGGCAATCGAAGCGCTGCCGCCGTTCGCCAATGACACAGCGCCCATCACCGTGAGCATCGGCGTCGCCACGCATCTGCCGGTGACCCACGACTTGCCAGGGGCGCTGTTTCAAGCCGCTGACCGGGCTCTGTACCGCGCCAAAAGAAATGGCAGAAATCGGGTAGAAGTCGGAGCGTACGACCCGCCTTCCACCGAACTGCAGACATAAAAAAACGCCAGACTGGCTGGCGTTTTTTCGAACCTACTGCAAATTACTTGTTGGCAGCACGAACGGTGTCACGCAGGGCTTTGACCTTGTCGTGGTTCGCTTGCACGCCCTGCAGCTGACGCTGGATCAGGGTGGTCACATTGACTGGCAGTTTCTTCTCAGTCGCTTCCTGTGCGGCTTTTTTGTAAGCCTTCAGGGCTTGGTCTTCGCCCCTTTCGACTTCGTTCAGGACCGCTTCGTCGTTCTTGCCGCTCAAAGCGCTTTTCAGGTTGACCCAAAGACGGTGTGCGCCGCCAGCGATGCTGGACGAATCTTCTGGGTTACCGCCCAGAGCACGGACTTCAGCCTGAAGTTCGGCGACGGAAGTCTTGCAGCCGGAAGAACGCGAAAGCAGGTAAGCCTTGATTTCCGGGTTCTTGGCGTCTTCAGCGGCAGTGTGAAAACCTTTCTCACCGTCAATGCTGGTCTCGATCAAGTCATTCAGAATAGAGATGGCTTCTTTGTTGATATCCGACATTTTGCGGTTCCTTTCTGGCAGGTTTATCAAAGGTTTAGTTAATGAAACACTCGATAGAGGGGATATTGCATTGTGCATGCCAGCTTTTTACGGCAGGAAATAACTATATTTTTCAATGGGTTAACAATATCAAGCGACAGTTGCGCCGCGCTTTATGCATGATCTGTGTGTTTGAGCAATTGCAGAATGCACGTATCTTTCAGGTTCACTCGAACGGATAAGCGGTTTCTGAATGAATCCAGAAAAACTCAAGCTGTTGGTCACCCGCGACATGCCGTTCGGCAAGTATCAAGGTCGGTTGCTGGCAGATCTGCCTGGGGACTACCTGAACTGGTTCGCCCGCCAGGGATTTCCCGCCGGGGAACTGGGCAGCCTGCTGGCACTCATGCACGAGATTGATCACAACGGTCTCTCGGCACTGCTGGACCCCCTGCGCACCCGACCTCGCGAGCCTTTGCGTCCAGGTCCCTCAAAAGCCCCGATACGCTTCAACTAAACGTCCATTGATAAAAGCGAGCCGCGTGATGAACAGCACTGCATACGCAATAACGGATTTGGCGGATGAACAGGCTCGGGACGAAGGGTTCTGGCAGCAGGTCGCGGCGCAGTACGACGTGGAGCCTGGGCCGGTCAATTTCGAATACGGCTATTTTGGCCGCATGACCCGCGCGGCACTCAAGGATTACGAGCAGAACCTCGCTTACGTCAATCGCAGCAACTCGGTCTACGTGCGGCAGAAGTTCGATACCGACGACAGCGAGATCATTCGCGCCGACCTTGCCGATCTGCTGAACGTACCCGTCCGCGAAGTCGCCCTCACCCGTTCCGCCTCGGAGTCGGTGCAAGCGCTGATTCGCAACTACAACGGGCTCGTGGCAGGCGACCAGGTGCTGGTCAGCGACCTGGATTACAACAGCGTACAGACCGGCATGCGCTGGCTGGCGAAAAACCGTGGCGTGGAAGTGATTGAGGTCACTCATCAGCACCCTGCGAGCCATGATGCGCTGCTGCAAACTTACCGCGACGCCTTTGCCGCACATCCACGGCTCAAGCTGGTGGCGCTGACTTACGTCACCCACCGGACCGGGCTGGTAATGCCGGTGAAGGCCATCGCCGAGCTGGCCAACGCCCACGGCATCGAGGTCATTCTGGATGGCGCCCATGCCTTGGGCCTGCTGGATTTCGAACTGGCTGACCTTGGCGTGTCGTTCGCCGGCTTCAACCTGCAGAAATGGATTGGCGCGCCGCTGAGCCTGGGCTTCATTTATGTGAAGCAGGACCGCCTGAGCGCCATCGATCCCGACATGGCAGACGAGCGCTACGGTGCGGACGACATCCTTGGGCGCGTGCCTTACGGGACGCCGAATATTCCGGCATTGATGACCCTGCCCAAAGTATTCGCCGAGCATCGCGCCATGGGCGGCGCACCGGCCAAAGGCGCACGTTTGGCCTACCTGCGAGACCTGTGGGTGACTCAAGCGCGCACCATCGATGGCATCGACGTGTTGACCCCAGACGACCCCAGGCTTTATTGCGGCATCACGTCTTTCCGGTTCAGCCGTCACGCGGATCAGGAACTCATGGTCAAGCGACTGCTCGATGAGTACGGTATTTTTGCGGTGACGCGGGAAGGCGCGGCCTGCGGGACGTGTATTCGTATCACGCCGGGATTCACCACGTCGGCAAAGGACGTTGACCAGTTGGTGGCAGCACTCCGGGCGCTGGCTTAGGCTCTGCTCCCGAGTGGCTGCGCCGGATCAAAGCCTTCGGTAAGCCCGCGGAAAAAAAGACGGCGCCTCCATGACGAAGGCGCCGTAAATCCATCGAGAAACGAACTACAAAGGAGCGGCAAAGATAAACGCTGCTGCCTGGGCCTGTGCGGTACATATGTATTGCGTATAAACAGCGCAAAAAAAACGGCGTTCCCGACCAAGGAACACCGTAAAAAAGCCATGCAACAACGACTTCTGCAGCAACGCCCCAAGGGGCGCCATAAACGGATCATGCTCGGCAGTTAACCAGCCCCCACTTGAACGGAGGCTGTCTAAGCGTGCGCATGACCGGCGAATCCTGAATCAGTCGAACAACGCGATCGCTTCGGCAGTGGCGTCGGTAATCCGCTGCCAGTCGCCGTTCTTCACCCACGCGTTATCGATCATCCATGTGCCACCGACGCACATCACGTTGGGCAGCGCCATGTAGTTTTTCAGGTTGGCCGCACTGACGCCGCCGGTTGGGCAGAAGCGCACTTCCGGGAATGGGCCTCCCAGCGCTTTGATTGCACCGACACCGCCACTGATTTCCGCCGGAAACAGCTTGAAGCGACGATAGCCCAGCGCGTAACCGATCATGATTTCCGAAGCGCTACTGATGCCTGGCAGCAGCGGCAATTCGCTTAGTGCGGCGGCTTCAAGCAGGTCTTGAGTGCTGCCCGGGGTGACGATGAACTGTGAACCCGCTTCCTCGGCCGCCTTGAGCATGTGGCGGTCGAGAATGGTGCCGGCGCCAACGCTCAGCTCTGGACGCGCGTCACGCAGCATGCGAATGGCTTTGAGGCCGAACTCGGAGCGCAGGGTAATTTCCAGCGCATTCAGGCCGCCAGCCGCCAGGGCATCGGCCAGCGGCAGGACATCCTGTTCGCGGGCAATGGTAATGACCGGCAGAATCTTCGCTTTTGCGCAGAGTGCGTCGATCTGGGCAATCTTGCTCGCCATGCTATTCAACGGCTGTTTCACTTGGGTATTTTCCATGGCGGCTGATCCTTTGCTTATGGGCACCAGTAGATCTCTAGAGACGGGTTGAGGAACGCGCGCACCGGCATTTCGGCAAGGTCATTACCTGCCAGTGCAGCGCGCAATGTGTCGAGTTTGGCCTGGCCGGAAACGGACAGAATGGTGGTCGCTGCCGATGCCAGTACCGGACGTGTCAGGGTCAAGCGCTGATGCGGGACGGTCGGCGCGAGCATGGGCAGGCAGCGACGCTCGCTATTGAGGTCCAGCGCTTCCTTCAGATGCGGACTGTCGGGGAACAGCGACGCGGTGTGGCCGTCGTCGCCCATCCCCAGAATGAGCACGTCGATGTTCGGCAGCGCCTTGAGCGCTTCGTCCGTTGCAGCCGCGGCTTCATCCACTGTCGTGGTCGCACGGTACAGGCTAAAGAACTTCGCCTCGGCCGCCGGGCCCTGAAGCAGGAAACGCTTGAGCAGGCCTTCGTTGCTGTCGGCGTGCTCGGTCGGTACCCAACGCTCGTCGGCCAGGCTCACGCAGACTTTCGACCACTCGAGCGGCTTCTGCGCCAGCGCCTTGAAAAACGCCACCGGACTTTTGCCGCCCGACACCACCAACGTGGCCGTGCCGTGGGGGTTGCCTGAAATCGCGGCCGTCAGTCGCTCGGCCACCTGATCAGCCAGCGCGTTCGCCAGCACTTCGGGGCTACCAAATTCGTGGGCCTTCAGGCCCGCCGGAAATTCAAGTTCACATATCGCCATACCAGGACCTCCCGTCACGCGTAATAAGAGCAATGGAGCTCATCGGCCCCCAGGAACCGGCTGGGTAAGGCTTGGGCGCATCGCCCGCCTTTTTCCAGCCAGCGATCAACTGGTCACACCATTGCCAGGCGTATTCAATTTCGTCTTTGCGGACAAACAGGTTCTGATTGCCACGCATGACCTCCAGCAACAACCGCTCATAGGCGTCCGGCACGCGGGCGCTGCGGTAGGCGTCGGAGAAGCTCAGTTGCAGAGGGTTGCTGCGCAGCTGCATGCCCTTGTCCAGCCCCTGGTCCTTGGTCATCACTTGCAGCGAGATGCCTTCATCGGGCTGCAGGCGGATGATCAGTCGGTTGCTGATCTGCAAGCGCTGCTCTGGGGCGAAGATGTAATGCGGCGGCTCTTTGAAGTGGATCACGATCTGCGACAGCTTCTGCGGCATGCGCTTGCCGGTACGCAGGTAGAACGGCACGCCCGACCAGCGCCAGTTACGGATGTCGGCACGAATGGCGACGAAGGTTTCCGTGTCGCTCTGGGTATTGGAGTTTTCTTCCTCCAGATAGCCCGGCACCGGCTTGCCCTCGCTGTAGCCGGCGATGTACTGACCACGCACCACCTGCGTGGCCAGACGCTCCGGGGTGAACGGCGCCAGTGCCTTGAGCACTTTCACCTTCTCGTCACGGATGCTGTCGGCGGACAGGTCGCTGGGCGGGTCCATCGCGATCAGGCACAGCAGCTGCAGCAGGTGATTCTGGATCATGTCGCGCAGCTGACCGGCCTGGTCGAAATAGCCCCAACGCCCTTCGATGCCGACCTTTTCCGCCACGGTGATTTCCACGTGGGAGATGTGGTTCTGGTTCCACTGCGTCTCGAACAGGCTGTTGGCAAACCGCAGGGCAATGAGGTTCTGCACCGTGTCCTTGCCCAGGTAGTGGTCGATCCGGTAAATGCGGGTTTCAGGCAGGAACTTGGCAACGGCATCGTTCACCCGGCGCGACGACGCGAGGTCGTGGCCGATGGGTTTTTCCAATACGGCGCGGGTGCGATCTGTCAGGCCGACCAGTGCAAGGTTTTCGCAGATGGCGCCATAGACCGACGCCGGGGTCGCGAAGTAGGCAATCATGGTCGGCGCGTCGCCCACGGCCTCGGCGAGCGCGACGTAATCCTCGCCCTTGAGAAAGTCAACGTGCAGGTAACTCAGGCGGGCCTGAAAACGCTCCACGTGTTCGGTCTCAAGCTGCGCCTCGGGGACGAAGCGACGCAGGCTTTTATCGATGTAGGCCAGGTGCTCCTCAGGAGTGCCGGGCTCACGGGCCAACGCAATAATTCGGGTCTCGGCATGCAGCAGTCCAGCTCGGTCAAGCTGGTACAACGCAGGAAACAGTTTGCGTACCGCCAGGTCACCCAAGGCGCCAAACAACGCAAAAGTGCACGGTTCAACCGTAATTGAGAGCATAATGTTGGTTCTTTTATCAAGTTAAGCTACAAATACCTTTTTTAAAGGCGTTACTCAAGGCCGAATGTAGTAATAACCACAACATTCCCACCAGAACCACATTAGAGTGGTGATCACCACAGGCCCTCAGTACGATAGGCCACCTTTGCGACAGGCTAAAGGCCAAATTCCCACTCTTCAAATAAAGGCCTGTCCACCGGCCCGTCGCCGTTTCATCAGAAGGACAAACAATGGACCGCGTACGCAATCTTCTGGAGCAGATCCAGAGTCGTCTGGAAGAGCTGAACAAGGCCGAGCGCAAGGTCGCCGAGGCGATTCTGAGCAATCCGCAGCAGGCCACCCGCTTCAGCATCGCTGCGCTGGCACAGGCCGCGAAAGTCAGTGAACCGACGGTCAACCGCTTCTGCCGCTCATTCGACGTCAGCGGCTATCCGGAGCTGAAGTTGCAGCTGGCCCAGAGCCTGGCCAGCGGCGCCGCCTACGTCAGCCGCGCGGTGGAAGCCGATGACAACCCGGAAGCCTACACCCGCAAGATTTTCGGCAGCGCCATCGCGTCCCTCGACAGCGTGTGTCAGGTGCTTGATCCCAACCTGATCAGCAAAGCGGTCGACTTGTTGATTCAGGCGCGGCAGATCCACTTCTTCGGCCTCGGGGCTTCGGCGCCGGTGGCACTGGATGCGCAGCATAAATTCTTCCGCTTCAATCTCGCTGTCACCGCCCACGCCGACGTGCTGGTGCAGCGCATGCTCGCCTCGGTCGCGCACACCGGCGAGCTGTTCGTGATCATTTCCTACACCGGGCGCACCCGCGAGCTGGTGGAAGTGGCGCGGATCGCCCGGGAGAACGGCGCGTCAGTGCTGGGCCTCACCGCCGCCGACTCGCCGCTGGCAAAGGCCAGCACGCTGAGCCTGAACATCCCGCTGCCCGAAGACACCGACATCTATATGCCCATGACGTCGAGGATCGTCCAGCTGACGGTGCTGGATGTGCTGGCAACGGGCATGACCCTGCGTCGGGGCGTCGACTTCCAGCCACACCTGCGCAAGATCAAGGAAAGCCTGAACGCGAGCCGGTATCCCGCGGACGATGAGTTGAATTGAGGGAACGCCTCCTTGGCAGGCGATCCCCGCCTCCACACTCAGTGAACCAGAGTGGCCTGCAGGCTCAGACTGGCGTGCTGCCCGGGCGCCAGGCTGAGGCAATCATCAACACCTGACGCCGCCTCGACGCGCAAGAAGCCCATGGCTTCATCGCCACCCACACCGAGCAAGGGTCGGCTGCCGGGATGCCAGACCACCGTGCTGTCGCTGTCTCCGGTGTCGATGCACAGACGCCGCTGCCAGGTGTCATCCTGTAGCTCAAGCAGTCCCGCATGCTCGAATACCCGCTGACAACTGCCTTGGACCCGTAGCTCGCCCCGCTGCTCGCAGGCACTGCGGCTGAGTTCATCGTAGCCGTGGGCACCGTCGAGCCCTTGGAGTGCAACATCTGCCACGTCGCTGATGCGCCAATAGGCGTGCAAGCCATGGCCGAAGTGGCAAGGCTCGCTGTCGTCGTGACGCGTTTCAAGGCGCAGGTCCATCGCCTGCCCCAGCTCAGCGAAGAGCTCGGCCTGCCAGTCCCACAATCTGAGCTGCCAGCGCAAGGTCACTCCCAGCGCGTGTTCATGGCTTTCAACCAGTTTCCAGTCGAGCAGCCGGCCCCAGCCATTCGCCGGCCAGCCACTCTCCCCCGGATGACGCCCGACCCAGGGCCAACTGACCGGCACGCCGCCGCGGATCGCACCGACCAGAGGCCAATGGGCAGCACACCACAACCACGGCTTCTGCCCGGCAGGTTCGAAATGCAGGAGTTGAGCGCCCTGCCGACTGAACACGGCCTGGCACTGGGCATGGTTGATCACCAGCACATCGCGCTGTTGGTAGCGTTCCCACTGAAAAGTCGGTTGCGGTCGCACCGAAGTGAAAAAACGCTGAAGAGGATGCTCGGTTGAGCCGGAATCCCTGAAGGGCATCGTGGTAGCACTCCAGATTGCGGTCACTCGTCACACGAGAAAAAATGCTCCGAATACGGAGCCATTGCTGCGGAATAAATAGCGGAAAAAAAACGGGCAGCCAGGCTGCCCGTAAAGCACACACGACCCTTGATCGTTTGTGGAGCGCGGAGGAGCGTCCGCTTTAACTTAGAACTTCGACTGAATCTTGATACCGGCAACCAGTGCGTTCTGAACGTCGTCCACACCGCCCGGGCTCTTCACGTACTGCAGGTTGGGACGCACGGTCAGCCAGTCGGTTACGTGCACGCCGTAGTAGATTTCCGAGTTATATTCGGTCTTCTGGATCGGCAGGTAGCCTGGGTTGTCGTAGTCTTCGATACCGTTGACGGCGTTGACCAGACGACGGTTGTCCTGGGCATCATCGTTCACGTGGATACGTGCGACGCCGATACCGATGTCATCCTTCGGACGTGCATCGAACGGGCCTTTGTAGACGAAGCCGACCTGCTGGTAGTTGTCGACGAAGTTGGTGGCTTTGTCATGCACAGTCGCGTTGGCGAAAATACTCAGACCACGGGATGCGTCGCCGTTGTGCGCGGTCAGCTGTTGCTGAGCCACGACCCACCAGCCGTGCTTGTCTTTGTGAGACTTGAAGTCACCGCCGGCAGTCGCCTGCGGCTGGCCGTTTTCGTTCTCGTAGAGATCGTCGGCGCTCGGATTGCTCACGTAGTAGCCCAGACGGTATTCGCCTGGCAGCGAGTTGACGCTTGGCGACCACACCACTTCAACCGGTACGACGGTGCCTTTCGAGCCGCTGCCGCTGAGCTTGAAGCTGTTGCCGGTTTCGAGGTACGAAGGGTTCTGCTCGTAGACACCGATCTGGGCGAACAACTCAGGCGTGATGTTGTACTTCACGCGTGCAGCCCACTGGCTGACCGGCCAGTTGTACCAGGTGTTTACGTAGTTACCGACTTGCGAGCCGCAGAACGACAGGTTCTGGAAGTCGCAAGGGAAGCTGTTGAAGTCTTCGCCTTCGCCGAAACGGCCGACCTTGATGTCCAGCTTGCCGTCGAAGTACTTCTGCTTGACCCACATCTGGGTCAGACGCCAGGTCTGGCCACGGCCCCAGACTTCCTGGGAGGAACTGAGCGTGCCGGCACGCGGATCGCCGATACGGTCGTTGGAAATGTTGTTGCCACTACGCTCGGTGATCGCGAGCTTGAACTCTGCGTCGTGCCAGCCGAGGATTTTTTGCAGGTCCATCTGTACGCCAAACGCAAACTGGTCGCTGTAGCGGCCGGTTCTGTCGTCGTTGTAACCACCGTTGAGGTTGGAGGCGGCTTCGCCTACATACTCGATCGGAAAGTCGTAACCCTTGTCATACAGCTCTTGACGCAGACCACCCCAGTCACCGGTCATGTGCTCGCTGGCTTTGAAAGGCTCCATTGCAGACGCCGTTCCGGAAATCGTCAACGCGCTCAGGACAGACAACCCACCGATCAGCTGAAACTGGTTAAGCGACTTGTTACGTACCTTTTTCATCCCTTGGATCCTCGTTTTATTGTTATTAGCTTTTGAACAGCGTTGTAACCACGTACATCGTGTGCATGACGGGTTTTGTTACGGCAGACATCCACCCGTCACAGGTGCTCGTTTGTGCAGTGCTCCTGCACGTCGGGATCAGTTGCGGTTGAGCCGCGTGACATTCCCCATGTTCTCCACCGACTGACTCGGTGCCAACACGCCAAGGCGTTCGCCTGTTTTGGCGTCGAACAGCAGAACCTTCGCCGGATCGAACTGCAGCGTCAAGGTCTCGCCCACAGCAGGTGCAATATGCGGCGCCAGACGGCAGCAGACCTTGCTCTCGTTGAGGGTAACGAATACCAGCGTATCCGGGCCAGTCGGCTCGGTCACCTGGACTTCGGCGCGAATGGTCGGCAGACCTGCAGCATCACCGGACGCTAGCACAATCTGCTCGGGGCGCAGGCCCAGAATCACCTCACGGTCTTCAAGGCCGGCGTCGTTCATGCTCATCGGCAGTTCGCAACGGGCCTGACCGCTGTCGAGCAGTGCGACGAGGCGACCGTCCTTGCGTTGCAGACGCAGCGGGATGAAATTCATGGGCGGCGAGCCAATGAAGCTCGCCACGAACAGGTTGGCCGGATCGTTGTAGATCTGCTTCGGGGTGCCAAATTGCTGAATGATGCCGTCCTTCATGACCGCCACCTTGTCGCCCAGGGTCATCGCTTCGATCTGGTCGTGGGTCACGTAGACCGTGGTGGTCTTCAAGCGCTGGTGCATCAGTTTCATTTCGGTCCGCATCTCGACGCGCAGCTTGGCATCGAGGTTGGAAAGCGGCTCGTCGAACAGGTAGATCTTCGGACGACGGGCCAGAGCCCGGCCCATGGCCACACGCTGTTGCTGACCACCGGACAATTGCCCCGGCTTGCGGTTGAGCAGGTGCTCGATCTGCAGCAGCTTGGCGACCCGCGCCACTTCGGCGTCGATATCAGCCTGATTCATCTTGCGAATCTTCAGCCCGAACTCGATGTTCTCGCGCACGCTCATGGTCGGGTACAGCGCGTAGGACTGGAACACCATTGCGATGTCGCGATCCTTCGGGCTCATGCCGCTGACGTCTTGATCACCGATCATGATCGCGCCGCCGGTAATGTTTTCCAGGCCAGCGATGCAGTTCATCAGGGTCGACTTACCGCAGCCCGAAGGGCCGACCAGAATCAGGAACTCGCCTTCTTTGATGGAGAGTTCGATGTTCTTCAGGGTGTCCGGCAGACCGGCCCCGTAAGTCTTGTTTACATTGCGTAGTTCAAGCGTTGCCATGATTACCCCTTGACTGCGCCGGCCGTGAGCCCGCGCACGAAATACTTGCCTGCGACCACGTAGACCAGCAGGGTCGGCAGACCGGCGATCATCGCCGCCGCCATATCAACGTTGTATTCCTTGACGCCTGTGCTGGTGTTGACCAGGTTGTTCAGCGCCACCGTGATCGGCTGCGAATCACCACTGGAGAACACCACGCCGAACAGGAAGTCGTTCCAGATCTGGGTGAACTGCCAGATCAGGCAGACCATGATGATCGGCGTCGACATCGGCAGAATGATCCGACGGAAGATGGTGAAGAAGCCGGCGCCATCCAGTCGTGCCGCTTTCACCAGTGCGTCCGGAATACTGACGTAGTAGTTGCGGAAGAACAGCGTGGTGAACGCCAGACCGTAAACGACGTGGACGAACACGAGACCTGTGGTGGTGCTGGCCAGGCCCATTTTGCCGAGGGTGAAAGACGCCGGCAGCAGGACGGTCTGGAACGGCAGAAAGCAACCGAACAGCAGCAGACCAAAGAACAACTGCGAACCGCGGAAGCGCCACATCGACAGTACGTAGCCGTTCAGCGCACCAATGGTGGTAGAGATCAGCACCGCGGGAACGGTGATCAGGAACGAGTTCCAGAAGTAGCCCTTCACCGTCGCCCAGGCTTTGATCCAGCCGATGGCGGTCACTTCGGTCGGCCAGCTGAGCAGGTTGCCGCTGCCGATGTCTTCCGGCGATTTGAAGCTGGTCAGCAGCATGACCACCAACGGCACCAGATAAATGAACACCGCAACGATCAGCACCGCATAGATGGCGACGCGGCTCAGGCTGAGGGCAGGCTTGTTGACGAGACTAGTCATTGCGCTTGGCCCTCAGCTCGGAATACAGATAAGGCACAAGGATGGCGAGAATTGCGCCGAGCATCAGAATCGCACTGGCGGAACCCATGCCCATCTGGCCACGGCTGAAGGTAAACGAGTACATAAACATCGCTGGCAGGTCGGACGAATAGCCCGGGCCACCGGCCGTCATGGCAGCGACCAGGTCGAAGCTCTTGATGGCGATGTGCGCCAGGATCATGACCGCACTGAAGAACACCGGACGCAGGCTTGGCAGCACGACCTTCCAGTAGATTTTCGGCATGCTCGCGCCGTCGATCTGCGCAGCACGGATGATCGACTGATCGACACCGCGAAGGCCCGCCAGGAACATCGCCATGATGAAGCCTGACGCCTGCCATACCGCAGCGATCACCAGGCAGTACACGACGCGGTCCGGGTCGATCAGCCAGTCCAGGCGAAAGCCTTCCCAGCCCCAGTCACGCAGCAGTTTGTCCAGGCCCATCCCTGGGTTGAGCAACCATTTCCAGGCCGTACCGGTGACGATCATCGAGAGCGCCATCGGGTACAGGTAGATGGTGCGGATAAAGCCTTCGCGGCGGATGCGCTGATCCAGAAAGACTGCCAGCAGCACACCAACCACCATGCTGATGCCGATGAACATGCCACCGAACACCGCGAGGTTTTTGCTGGCTACCCACCACCGGTCGTTGTCGAACAACCGCGCGTATTGCGCCAGACCCACAAATTTGTAGGTCGGCAGGAAAGTCGAGTTAGTGAACGACAGAACGAACGTCCACAGGATATAGCCGTAGAAGCCCACCAATACGATGAACATGCTGGGCGCCAGCACCAGTTTGGGTAGCCAGCGCTGCAGTGCATCGAACGGCGAGGCTTTGCTGAACTCAGCAACAGAACTCATGGTGAAAATCCAATAAGAAGTGAAAGCGGCCGCAAGTCGCAAGCCTCAAGCTGCAAGTCAGAAGCCAGTCATCGATCAGCTTGAGACTTGCAGCTTGCCGCTAGTCGCTGGCCTTTATTTGGCAGACTTGATCGCAGCGCCCAGCTTCTTCGCCGCGTCGGCCGGATCGGCTTTCGGGTCGTTGATGAAGTTGGTCACGACATCAAAGAACGCGCCTTGCACGGCCAGTGTGGTGGCCATGTTGTGCGCCATGCTTGGTTGCAGGCCGCCGGTTTTGGCGTCAGCCAGGAAATCCTTGGCAGCGGTCTGGGCGCACGAGTCGAAACCGTACTTGCCCATGTCAGCCAGCATGTCGTTGCGAACCGGGATCGAGCCTTTGTTGATGCTGAAGACTTTCTGGAAGTTTTCACCCAACACGACCTTGGCGATGTCCTGCTGACCTGCAGCAGTACCCGCATCCTTCTGCTTGAAAACAGCCAGGGAGTCGATGTTGTAGGTGAACGCCTTGTCGGTGCCCGGGAACGCTACGCACTCGTAGTCCTTGCCGGCGACTTTCTTGGCGGCGGTCCATTCGCTCTTGGCCCAGTCACCCATGATCTGCATGCCGGCCTTGCCGTTGATGACTTTGGCCGCTTCCAGGTTCCAGTCCTGGCCTTTGCCGTCGGCATCCATGTAGGTAGCGACTTTCTTCAGCTCGGTCAGCGACTTGACCATTTCAGGGCCGGTCAGCGCAGCGTTGTCGAGGTCGACCAGTGCCTTCTTGTAACCATCGGCGCCCATGACAGAGAGAACGACGGCTTCAAAAACGGTGCTGTCCTGCCAGGGTTGGCCACCGTGGGCCAGAGGGATGAAGCCTGCCGCTTTGAGCTTGTCGCCCGCCGCGTAGAATTCTTCGAGGGTGGTAGGAGCTTTTTCGATACCGGCTTTCTTGAAGACTTCCGGGTTGATCCACAGCCAGTTGACGCGGTGGATGTTCACCGGCACGGCCACGTAATCACCGTCGTACTTCACGGTATCGGAGACTTTCTTGTCCAGCAGGCTGTCCCACTTCTCCTCTTTGGAGACGTTTTTCAGCACGTCGGTATCAAGCAGACCGGTGGAGGCCCATTCCTGGATGTCCGGGCCTTTGATCTGCGCAACGCCAGGCGGGTTGCCAGCAACGGCGCGGCTCTTGAGCACGGTCATTGCGGTTGCACCGCCGCCGCCTGCGACAGCGCCGTCTTTCCAGGTAAAACCGTCTTTTTCAACTTGCGCGCGGAGCACATCGACAGCGGCTTTTTCGCCACCGGACGTCCACCAGTGCACAACTTCGACGGTGCCTTTGGCATCAGCCGCCATGGCGCTCAGAGGGAACAACGAGGCGAGGGAAATAAGTGCAGCGAGACGGGAAATCGAATTCATATCTGACCTTTCTTGTTGTTATGCATGAGCAAGTCGTGGCGCTTGCGCTGCGTGGATTCTAACCAAGGGGTTAGAGCGGACGGTAACGAAGGGATGCGCGAATGTCACAGAGCTGTGACATTCAGAAAAGAGGCCGGATTACTCCACGCCGCGCGGCAGATACAGCGTGACCCGCAACCCGCCTTCGCGCATGTTCTGCAACGTCACTTCGCCGCCATGGCTATGGGCAATGTTGCGCGCAATTCCGAGACCCAGCCCGTAGCCCTGCTGGTGTTTGCCGGCCAGCCGGAAGTGCGGCTCGAAGACCTGCTCCAGCCGCTGTTCCGGCACGCCCGGGCCTTCGTCTTCGACGTGCAGAATGAACGCGTCGGCGTCGTCTTCGACGAACAGGTGCGCGCGGTCGCCGTACTTGATCGCGTTATCGATCAGGTTGCCCATGCAGCGACGCAGCGCCAGAGGCTTGCCGTAGTACATCGACATCGCCATGCCCTGCAACGTGACACGGCCCGCGCCATCGGGGGCGAGATAGGGTTCGATCAGGCAATCCAGTGCGTGATTGAGGTCAACCGGCTCGATATTCTCGTGAATATCGGTGTCCTTCACGCACTGCAATGCGCCTTTTACCAGCAGCTCCAACTCATCCAGATCGCGGGTGAATTTGGCCTGCATCTGTTCGTCTTCGAGCAGTTCAACGCGTAGCCGCAAGCGAGTGATCGGCGTGCGCAAGTCGTGGGAAATCGCGCTGAACAGCTGGCCGCGCTCGGTCAAGTAACGGCTGATGCGATCGCGCATGGTGTTGAACGCCCGCGTCACCTCCACCACTTCACTGCCGCCGCCCTCCACCACCGGCTCGACGTCGGCACCCAGCGACAGATCCCGCGCAGCATGAGCCAGACGCTTGAGCGGGCCGCTCTGCCAGTGCACCAGCAGGCCGATGAAGACCAGCAGAAAGAGACTGGTCAGCGCAATGAACCAGACCTGCTGAGAAGGCAGACCTTCGGCTTCGAGCATGGTGTAGGGCTCGGGCAGCAGCGAGGCGATGTACAGCCATTCGCCAGGCGACAGCTCGATCTGCGTCACCAGCACGGGCGGATTCACCGGTTCGAGGGTCAGCGCGTAATGAGCCCACGAGCGTGGCAGCTCATCGAGCCTGAGGCCGCTGTTGAAAATGCGCAGGTCTTCGGGACGCACAAAACGCACGAGGATGTCCGGGTCGGCGCCGAGGTTCTGCCGCAACACCTGACCGACCACATCGATGACAGCCGTCTTGCGCACGGTGGGCTCAAGCACCTGCATTTCCAGCGGGCGGTCATTGAGTGAAACGAAGAAACGCGTGCCGCCCATGCTGCGCAGTTGATCGAGTACCAGCGGCCGAAACGCGACAGGCAGCGAGCGGAAGTAACTCACGCTTGCCGCCATGGAAAAACCTAGGCTGCGGGCACTGGTGACCAGGCCTTCCATTTGCGTCGCGCGCAATTGCGAGAGCCAGATCAGGCTGGACAGGGTTTGCGCCAGCAGCACGGCGAGCAAGGTCAGCAGCAACATGCGCCCGAGCAGCGAGCGCGGCACCGGCAAGCGACGTTTCCTGTCGGCCACCATCAAGGGCTAGTAGCCGTTGCCGGCTTGCGGCAGCACATTGGCTGCCAGCAGATAACCGCTGCCTCGCACGGTGCGGATCAATCGCGGCGCCTTGCCGGTGTCGCGCAAACGCTGACGCAGGCGGCTCACCGCCATGTCGACAATGCGCTCCAGCGGCATCAGCTCACGGCCACGGGTGGCGTTGCCGATGGTGTCGCGATCAAGAATCTGTTGGGGGTTGTCGAGGAACAGCTTGAGCAGCGCGAAATCGGCGCCGGACAAAATCACCTCCTCGCCGTCGTTGTGGAACAGCCGATGACTGACCATGTCCAGCCGCCATTCATCGAACAACAGCACTTCACCGCCGCTGCGTTCCTGGCCGAATTGGGCACGGCGCAACAGGGCTTTGATCCGGGCCTGAAGCTCGCGGGGGCTGAAGGGTTTGGCCATGTAGTCATCGGCGCCGAGCTCCAGACCAATGACGCGATCAGCCTCGTCGGAGCTGGCGGTAAGCATGATGATGGGAATATGCGGCTGACGCGGATGCTGCCTGACCCAGCGACACAGGCTGAAGCCGTCTTCATCGGGGAGCATAACGTCGAGAATCAGCAGGTCGCTGGCCTCTTCGTTGAACGCCTGACGAAACTCCGCCCCATCGCCGACCGTGCGCACCTGAAAACCGGATCGGCTCAGGTAGGCTTGCAGCAACTCGCAAATCTCCTCGTCATCGTCGACCACCAGAATCGATTTACTGACAGCGTTCACATGGTCGTCCTTGTGAGCAATGGTGGGTAAGGCAGCTTCAAGCCACAAGCTTCAAGCTCAAAGCTCAAAGCTCAAAGCGGCCAGCGAGACGTACGCGGTCTTTGCTTGCAGCTTATAGCTTATAGCTTATAGCTTGCCGCTAGCGCTCGCCGCATATTGATCCAGCGCCACGCCCGCGCCCATCAAGCCAGGATATTCGGCAGTAACCAGCCAGACCGGCACGTCATTGAAGTAATCCTTCATCAAGCCCTTCTCGGCGAACGCCTTGTTGAAGCCGCTCTGCATGAAGAAATCAACGAAGCGCGGGATCACGCCCCCGGCAATATACACGCCGCCGCGTCCGCCGACAGTCAGTACGTTATTGCCCGCCACGCGACCGAGGAACACGCAGAACTGCTCGAGCACCGCGCTGGCGACCGGATCGCCCTTGAGCGCCGCCGAGGTGATGGCCGCAGGGGATTTGAGTTCCGGCTCGATCTCGTCCAGCCCGCAGCTGACTTGATACAGCAGCAACAGCCCGGCGCCACTCAGAACGGTCTCGGCACTGACGTGCTCATGGGTCGCCATCAACCGCATCCACAGCAGCGCTTCGCGAGGCGTGCCGATCGGCAGATCAACGTGACCGCCCTCGCCCGGCACCGCAGTCCAACGCGCTTCGCCGCTGCGGATCAACGTGCCGACGCCAAGGCCGGTGCCTGGCCCGATCACCACCCGCGCGCCGCGAGGATCGCCCTTGCCATGGCGCACGGTCAGGTACTCGTCGTCCTTCAGGCGGGTCATGCCCAGGGCCATGGCAGTGAAGTCGTTGACCAGGATCAGGTTGTCGATCTTCAGCTCGGCGCAGAATGCCTGCCTATTGATCTTCCAGTGGCTGTTGGTGAAGTGAAAATCATCGCCGGTCACCGGCCCGGCCACGGCCAGGCAGATGGAGGTGACATCACCGCGCTGCAATTCCAGGTCCTGCAAATAGACCGTCAGGGCCTTTTCAGGACTGGCGTAATCGACCGTCGCGAACACGCGGATCGAATGCAACTGCTCGTCTTCCCAAATGGCAAACCGCGCATTTGTGCCGCCGATATCACCCACCATCGCCAATGTCACTTGAGCGTCTCCAGATTCGAAGTAAAGGCGCTGGCGCCCTTCTCTGCCGAGCTGAAGGCCATGCGCATGAAGCCGAACAGTTCGCGGCCGCTGCCCACGTTATGGGACAAGCGACCGATCGCCGGCTCTCTGGCGGCCAATTCTGCCGGTTCGACCAGAACTTGCAACGTTCCTTTCACGCCATCGACACGAATGAGATCCCCATCACGCAGCAACGCCAGCGGTCCGCCGTCGGAGGCTTCCGGGCAAACGTGAATAGCCGCCGGAATTTTCCCGGAGGCGCCGGACATGCGTCCGTCTGTAATGAGCGCCACTTTGAAGCCACGGTCCTGCAGCACGCCCAGAAACGGCGTCATCTTGTGCAGCTCCGGCATGCCGTTGGAGCGCGGCCCCTGAAAGCGCATGACCGCCACAAAATCGCATTCCAGCTCACCGGCCTTGAAGGCGTCGGCAAGGTCCTGCTGGTCTTCGAACACTTTGGCGGGGGCTTCGACGATCTGATGCTCCAGCGCAACGGCGGAGACTTTCATCACGCCACGGCCCAGGTTGCCTTCCATCACCCGCAGGCCGCCTTCGGCCGAAAACGGACGCGCGATGGGGCGCAGGACGTTTTCGTCGAGGCTTTCGGTTGGGCCATCGCGCCACACCAGTGTGCCTTCTTCCAGGAACGGCTCTTGGGTATAGCGACGCAGACCACGGCCCATCACCGTGTTGACTTCTTCATGCATCAGGCCCGCGTCGAGCAGTTCACGAATCAGGAAGGACATGCCGCCAGCGGCCTGGAAGTGGTTGATGTCGGCTTTGCCGTTCGGGTAGACGTGGGACAGGGTCGGCACGACTTCCGACAGATCGGCCATGTCCTGCCAGGTCAGCTGAATGCCCGCGCACTGGGCAATCGCCGGCATGTGCAGCGTGTGGTTGGTGGAACCGCCCGTCGCGTGCAGGGCAACAATCGAGTTGACCAGCGAACGTTCGTCCACAATCTCTCCGAGAGGGATGAAGTCGCCGCTTTGTTTGGTCAGACGCGTGACCTGGAACGCCGCCTCGCGTGTCAGGGCATCGCGTAGCGGTGTGTAAGGATTGACGAAAGAGGCACCCGGAAGATGCAGACCCATGACTTCCATGAGCAACTGGTTGGTGTTCGCCGTGCCGTAGAACGTGCAGGTACCCGGGCCGTGATAGGACTTCATCTCCGAGTCCAGCAGCTCTTCGCGCGTCGCCTTGCCTTCGGCGTAGCGCTGACGCACGTCGGCTTTCTCCTTGTTGGAGATGCCCGAGACCATTGGCCCGCCCGGCACAAAAATCGTCGGCAAATGACCGAAGCGCAGCGAGCCCATCAGCAGACCCGGAACGATCTTGTCGCAGATGCCCAACATCAGCGCGCCGTCGAACATGTTGTGGGACAACGCCACCGCCGTTGCCATCGCAATGACTTCTCGGCTGGCGATACTCAATTCCATGCCCGGCTCACCCTGGGTGACGCCGTCGCACATGGCCGGAACGCCACCGGCAAACTGCCCCACCGAGCCGATTTCGCGCAGCGCTTTTTTGATCTGTTCGGGAAAGTGTTCGTACGGCTGGTGGGCCGAGAGCATGTCGTTGTAGGAAGAGACGATGGCGATGTTGGCCGCGTTCATCATGCGCAGGCTGTTCTTGTCTTCGGGACCACATGCCGCGACGCCGTGGGCGAAGTTGGCACATTGCAGCTTGCCGCGCATCGGCCCGTCGCTCGCCGCACCCCGGATCAATTGCAGGTAGCGTTGACGGGTTTCACGGCTGCGAGCAATCAGCCGTTCGGTTACCTCAAGGACGCGGGGATGCATGTCATGGACTCCAGGCTAGCGATGTGGTCACTCGTTCAGGCGCTTTCACCAGGCTGCGATCATTCCGGGCTCAGACGAGAGCGGCGGCAAGCGCTTGATTTTCAGCCAGTTGTGACGGCCAGACGGGTTTCTATTTGTAGATAAAACAAAATACTGCCACTAAAAGGGGTTGTTTTCTATTTTTATGAGAATAATCTTGTAATTCCAACAACAAATTCCTGAGGACGGGTGTATGACTCTCCGCATCGCAATCAATGGCTTTGGCCGAATCGGCCGCAACGTCCTACGCGCACTTTATACCCAAGGCTACCGTCAGGACCTGCAAGTCGTCGCCATCAATGACTTGGGCGACAGCGAGATCAACGCCCACCTGCTTAAATTCGACACCGTCCACGGGCCATTCGACGGCACCGTCGAGCACGATCAGGAAAGTCTGACCGTCAATGGTGACCGAATTTCGGTCAGCGCCATTCGCAACCCGGCCGAGCTGCCGTGGAAATCCCTGAACATCGACGTGGTGTTCGAATGCACCGGTCTGTTCACCGACCGCACCAAGGCTGCTGCCCACATCACTGCCGGCGCCAAAAAAGTGATTATCTCGGCTCCGGCCAAAGGCGCCGATGCGACGATCGTCTACGGCGTCAACCATGACGTGCTACGCCAGTCCCATCAGGTCATTTCCAACGCCTCCTGCACCACCAACTGCCTGGCGCCGGTTGCCCAGGTGTTGAACCGTGAGTTGGGCATCGAGAGCGGTCTGATGACCACCATCCACGCCTACACCAACGACCAGAACCTGATCGACGTCTACCACACTGACCCGTACCGCGCGCGTTCGGCTACCCAGTCGATGATTCCGAGCAAGACGGGCGCTGCTGAAGCGGTCGGCCTGGTGCTGCCGGAACTGGCGGGCAAGCTGACCGGCATGGCCGTGCGTGTGCCGGTGATCAACGTGTCGTTGGTCGACCTGACCATTCAGCTCAAGCGCGATGCGACGGCAGAAGAGGTCAACGCGATCATGAAAGAAGCGGCCCAGCATTCGAAAATCCTCGGCTACAACACCCTGCCGCTGGTTTCCCACGACTTCAATCACAACCCGCTGTCATCCATCTTCGACGCGAACCACACCAAAGTCAGCGGTCGTCTGCTGAAGGTGCTGGCGTGGTACGACAACGAATGGGGCTTCTCCAACCGCATGCTGGATAACTGCCTGGCGTTGATGAACGCCGAGTAAGTAAGCAACGGGATCCCCCTATGTAGGAGCGAGCTTGCTCGCGAAGACGGAATCACGCCGCTGAAGAGTCAGCGGATTTACCAAGCTCTTCGCGATCAAACTCCCTCCTTCAGTAATGACTACCGTCCCCGGACAACGCCCTTACAATCTGTGCAAATCCCCGCCTTGACCTGACCTCTAGATGATAAGCATTATCATCTGCTGAATTCTGGTCGGGTGTCCCTGTGACTCAGTCGCACTTCAATGCTGTCTTTCTCGCCAGGCGAACCATGCTGTTGCGCACGCTTCAGCGCATGGTCCGCAGCCACACCACCGCCGAAGACCTGCTCCAGGAAACCTACCTGCGGGTCACCCGTGCGCTCGCCGAGCGGGCCATCGAACACCTCGAACCCTTCGTCTTCCAGACCGCGCGCAATCTGGCCCTGGATCATCTGCGCGCCCGGCGCGTTCACGCGCGCACCATCATTGACGATGCGCCCCTCAGCGATATCCATAATGTCGTCGCCCCCGACACCTCACTGGAGGATGCCGCCCACGCCAACCGTCTGCTGGAAAGTCTTAGCGCGAGCCTGGAAACCCTGTCGCCGCGGCAGCAGAAAATCTTTAACCTCAGTCGACTTCACGGCGCGAGTTATCTGGAAATCGCCGAGCAACTGGGCGTGTCCACCAGCACCGTGCAAAAAGAATTGAAGCTGATCATGACGGTTTGCCTGAGTGTGGCCGCGCGTCTGGATCACTGAGCTTCGCCGGCAAGAATTGTCAGCTGGTGCTACAGAGTGACGCTACACTGCCGGCCAAACCGTGGACCCGAGGACGCTGCTTGACGGACGCTCAATCACCCCGCCCCGCTAAAGCCAATGCAGCGCGCGCTGCCGAGACGATGGACCAGGCCCTGACCTGGTTGATCGAGCTGGAAATCGCCGATGTCGCAACACACGCGCGCTTTTTGGAATGGCTCGACGCCGATCCCGCCCACCGCGAAGCGTTTGCCAGCGCCGAGGCCGTGTGGCACTCGCAACCGGTATTCGATGCGGCAGAGGTGCTGGTTGTGCGGAAAAAAACCTGACGCCGGACTGCGCTCGCCAACCTGCGGCGCCATTGCTTCGAACCTGATGATCTGACACTCACCGAAATTATTTTTACGCGATAGCCGCGACCCGTACGTCTAGTCATAGCCAATGCAATTGATTCCTATTTGAATCATCTCGCAACAACTATGACGACCCGCACGACACGGAGCGCTATCCATGCTGTCCAGCTTCAACCCCGCCTCACCCGCCTCGCCGACACCCACCCACCCCCTCGGGCCTTCGCTGCTGACGATCGCCGTTATCGCCGCAACTCTGCACAGCCCCGCCATTGCTGCCGCGGAACAGGGCAATGCGCTGGAAATCGAGCAGATTACGGTCAGTGCCACACGTCACGCGCAGTCGGTGGAATCGGTGCCCGGTACAGTGACCGTGCAGGACCGCGAAACGCTGGATCGGCGCAACGTCAACAGCATCCGCGACCTGGTACGCGACGAGCCGGGCGTCTCCGTGGGCGGGGCCGGCCAGCGTGCGGGCACCAGCGGCTACAACATTCGCGGCATCGACGGCGACCGCATCCTGACGCAGGTAGATGGCGTCGAAGTGCCGGACAACTTCTTCCAGGGTCCTTTCGCCAACACCCATCGCAATTACGTTGATCCGGAGATCATCAAGCGCGTCGAGATCCTGCGCGGGCCTGCGTCGGCGCTGTATGGGAGCAGCGCCATCGGCGGCGCCGTGAGCTATTACACCCTCGACCCCGAGGACATCATCAAGCCGGGCAAGGACGTCGGCGCCCGCCTGAAAACAGGCTACAGCTCGGCGGACAACAGCTGGCTGAATTCATCCACGGTTGCCGGACGCGTGGGAGATGTCGACGTTTTGCTGCACGTCAGTCAACGCAACGGCCACGAGACCGAGTCCTACGGTGAGCATGGCGGCACAGGGCTGTCCCGCACGGCGGCCAATCCGGAAGACGCACGCGCAACCAATGTGCTGGCCAAGCTGGGTTGGAACTACGGCGACAATGATCGTCTGGCGTTCACGTACGAGACGTACAAGGACGACACGCATACGAATCAGAAGAGTGTGGTGGGCGGGCCTTTCAATAACGGTCGCGGCTTCGGCTACTACCGTTCACGCGAAGGGAACGACGTTATCACCCGAGAGCGGTTTGGCCTGGACAACAGCTTTGCGCTGAACAGTGTGTTTGCTGACAACGCCAAGTGGAGCGTGAACTACCAGATTGCCAAGACGGATCAAAATACCTTTGAAAGGTATCTGCCCTCTGACCCCAGAAACGGGGTGGTTTCGCGAGACGTCTGGCGCACCCGCGACACCCACTACAAGGAACGCCAATGGATTCTCGACGCACAGCTAGATAAAGCGTTCGACATGGGCGACACCCAGCACTTGCTGACGTACGGCACGACCCTCAAGCAACAGAAGGTGACAGGGCTTCGGTCAGGATCAGCCACCTGTGCGGCGGTCGTCGGAACCTGCCGCACCCTTGGCGCAGTCAGTGCAAGCGCGAACGACATCGTGGCACCCACCAACGACTTCCCGAACCCGACCATCACCACCTACGCCCTGTTCGCCCAGGATCAGATCAAATGGGGCGACTGGACCTTCATGCCCGGCGCCCGCTACGACTACACCACGCTCGAACCAGACGCCACAGATTCATTCCTCAAAAGCGTCAACCTGAAAAGCAAGAGCGGGTTCGACGACAGCACGAAAAAATGGCATCGCCTGTCACCCAAGCTGGGGCTGACCTATGCGTTCAACGACGCCTACACCTGGTACGGCCAGTACGCCGAGGGCTTCCGCACGCCGAGCGCCAAGGCGTTGTACGGCCGGTTCGAGAACACCCGGGGCAATTACGTCGTGGAGCCCAATCCCGACCTGAAGCCGGAGACCACCAAAAGCTACGAAACCGGGCTGCGCGGTCACTTCGACGAGGGCACGTTTGATCTGGCGATGTTCTACAACACGTATCGCGACTTCATTAATGAGGACGCATTAATTCCAGCCAACGCCACCACCACGACCTTCCAGTCCAACAACATCAAGCACGCCACGATCAAGGGCGTTGAGCTCAAGGGTCGCTTGAACCTGGACAGCTTCGGCGCACCCGAAGGCCTCTACACCCGAGGCTCGCTGGCCTATCTGTACGGCCGCAACAACGACACCGGCCAGCCCCTCAATAGTATCAATCCGCTCACCGGCGTAGTCGGGCTGGGTTATGACCAGAACAACTACGGCGGTTTGCTGAACTGGACGCTGGTCAAGCGCAAGACCCGGGTCGACACCAGTAACTACTACGCCCCCGACGGTGCCACCCGGTTCAAGACACCGGGCTTCGGTCTCGTCGATCTGACGGGCTATTACAAAGTCACCAACGACGTCACGGTCAGCGGTGGCCTTTACAACCTCGCGGACAAAAAATACTGGCTGTGGGACGACGTGCGCGGCTACGACAACGTCGGCGAAGCCGGCGCCACTGCTCCCGCCAACCTCGACCGGCTGACCCAGCCAGGCCGCAATTTCGCCGTGAACGTGGTGTGGGATATCTGACCGATCCCCGTTGCAGGTGCGTGATTCTTTACGCGCCTGCAACGCTCGTTCGTCTTGTTAACAAGCGCCTCATTTCCAAGGAAGACCCCATGACCGACAACTCGATTCGTCGCTCGCAACGACTGAACCAGATCACCCATGCTCCCCATGAACAACTGGACGAGGCAGTGAAAGCCAACGCGCCGTTCGAAACACTGACCAGCTACAGCCGATTCCTCAGCGCCCAATACCTGTTTCAGGAAGAGCTGAAAACGCTGTACACGCACCCGCAATTGATCGAGCTGATTGCCGACCTGCCGGATCGATGCCGCGCCGAACAGGCCAAAGCCGATCTGCTTGATCTTCAGGCTGCCATCCCTGCTCCGGTCGCCAGCGCCGTCAATGGGCCCAGCCTTGCCGAGGCGCTGGGCTGGCTGTTCGTGTCGGAAGGCTCGAAGCTGGGCGCAGCGTTTTTGATCAAGCGCGCCGTGGCCTTGAGCCTCAGCGAGACCTTCGGCGCCCGCCATCTGGGCGAACCGGCGGGCGGTCGCGCCGAAGGCTGGAAACGCTTTATCCGGATAATCGACGATCTGCCGTTCAACGCCGAACAGGAGCGTGAGATAGACCGTGGCGCAGTGGCGGCCTTCGAACGCTTCAACGTGCTGCTGCAACACGTCTATGCAATAGCGTCTGAAGCCGAACCCGCCTGACGCCGGGCCTTTTGCGCCCGGCACTGATAAGCTGAGCGCCTTTGCGGGACGTGAAAATCCCGCAGCACCTGCTCACTCTGCATTACCGAGACCATGACCCGTACTCCACCCGGCAGCAAACTGTCCCGCATCCTGTTTGGCATTCTCGCCTACGTGAGCCTGACGATCGGCATCATCGCGATTTTCATTCCCGGCCTGCCCACCACAGAGTTCATTCTGCTGGCGGCATGGGCGGCCACTCGAAGCTCGCCGCGTTTAAGCGCCTGGCTGGAAAACCACCGGCTGTTCGGACCGATGTTGAGCAACTGGCGAAACGGCAAGATGATTGCGCGCAGGGCCAAAATCAGCGCCACGGTCACCATGCTGATCTGCGCGGTCATGATGCTGGTGTTGCTGAAACACAATTGGTGGATCTATTTCGCGGTGGCCGGCATGGTGCTGGTCAATCTGTGGATCTGGTCACGGCCCGAGCCTTCGCGCCTTCAACGGGAAAAGTGAGGTCCAGGACCGGCTTTAGCCGGGAAGAGGCCGGCTTGAACACCCTCTATTCTGAGGTGTGACGTCTGACGCTTTCCCGGCTGAAGCCGGTCCCACCAACGGCACTCGGCATATGAACCTGAACCCGAGGCGGTCCTATGGGTCTGTCCCTTTAGGTCCATTCACCTTCCCAGGAGCCACCGCCATGTTCGAGCCAGGTCATCTGCACATCGTCCACCCCGCTGTGCAACCACACGACGTCGGCTACGACCTTCACATCCGCTACGAAGTCAGCCAGACCGACTCGGGGCCGGGCATGCAGTTCACCGTGGAAGGCGACGTCAGTGGCCAGCCGGTCAATGAAACGTTCGAACTGCCCAAGGACAAGGCCTACAACTTCGCCAGCGAAGCGTCCCGCAGACTCGAAAAGCATGGCCTGCCAAAAACCACTGACCTGCACGCGATGCACGGTGAATACGACCAGATGTTCGAAGACATCCGTCACAAGCTCGACATGAAATCCGGTGACCCGGTAACGCCGGAGCATCTGGAATAACCAGCGCGCTTTCAGGGTCTCGGGATGGCTTATGAGATTACTGGCATAATCGCCCCCCTCACTCCCGCGAATCCTTTCCTTCCCCATGCGCATTCACGTCACGTTCATTGATCGCGTCGGCATCACCCAGGAAGTGCTGGCCATCCTCGGCGCGCGCAACCTGAACCTCGATGCCGTGGAAATGGTTCCCCCGAACGTCTATATCGACGCGCCGACGCTGAGCCATGACGTGCTTGAAGAACTCAAGGACCGGCTGTTTCGCGTGCGCGGCGTGGAAGCGATCACGGTGGTCGACATTCTTCCCGGTCAGCGCCGTCACCTGCAGCTTGACGCCTTGCTGGCAGCGATGACCGACCCGGTGCTCGCCCTCGACAGCGCCGGCCATGTATTGCTGGCAAACCCGGCGCTGGTTGCGTTGTATGGCCGGGAACCGACGGGAGAGTCGATTGGCGAACTGTTCTCCGATGATGGCCTGCAATCGGCGCTGCTGGAAAACGGCTTTCGCCTGCCACTGCGGGAAGTCACGCTGAACGGAGAGGCCTTGCTGCTCGACGCGACGCCGATCACCGACGCGGGCGCATTGCTGACCCTTTATCAACCGAGCCGAATCGGCGAGCGCCTGTCAGCACTGCACCACGATCACGCTGAAGGCTTCGACGCGTTGCTGGGCGATTCTGCGCCTATACGCACCCTCAAGGCGCGGGCGCAACGGGTCGCGGCACTGGATGCGCCGCTACTGATTCAGGGCGAAACCGGCACCGGCAAGGAACTGGTGGCACGGGCGTGTCATGCCGTCAGCGCGCGCAATGGTGCTCCTTTTCTCGCGCTGAACTGCGCGGCGCTGCCGGAGAACCTCGCGGAGAGCGAACTGTTCGGTTATGCCCCTGGCGCCTTTACCGGTGCGCAACGAGGCGGCAAACCCGGGCTGATGGAACTCGCCAACAAAGGCACCGTGTTTCTCGACGAGATCGGCGAGATGTCGCCGTATCTGCAAGCCAAATTGTTGCGTTTCCTGAATGACGGCAGCTTTCGGCGGGTCGGCGGCGATAAGGAGGTGCAGGTCAACGTACGCATCCTGAGCGCCACCCACCGCGACCTGGAGAAAATGGTCGCCGAAGGCACCTTTCGCGAAGACCTCTTTTATCGCTTGAACGTCCTCAATCTGGACGTGCCACCGCTGCGTGAACGGGGTCAGGACATCCTGATGCTCGCGCGCTATTTCATGGAGCAGGCCTGCACGCAGATTCAGCGACCGGTCTGTCGCCTCGCCCCGACCACCTACCCTGCTCTCCTTGGCAATCGCTGGCCCGGCAACGTTCGCCAGTTGCAGAACGTGATCTTCCGCGCGGCGGCCATTTGCGACAGTTCGCTGGTCGACATCGGCGATCTCGACATCGCCGGCACGTCCGTGGCGCGGGGCAGTGATGGCGAAGTCGAAAGCCTTGAATCCGCAGTCGAGGATTTCGAAAGGTCGCTGCTGGAGAAGCTCTACAGCCAGTATCCCTCCACCCGCCAACTGGCGGCGCGGCTGCAAACATCCCACACCGCAATCGCGCACCGGCTGCGCAAATACGGTATTCCCGGAAAAAGCTAAAAAGCTCGACGGAGATTCACGGTCGCTCAAGCGCCGCCATCTCGGATCAATCCCCGGTCGGGTGGGAGCGAGCTTGCTCGCGAAGACATTATCCCTGCCGCTGCATATTCGGCGACTGTACCTGCCCCTTCGCGAGCAAGCTCGCTCCCACATGTCCGAGACACCCCACTCACTCACAGCGCCCGGAACGGAATCGAAACACCGTATCGAAAACATTCCAGCCATCCAGACATAATGTCTTTGGCGTCCGAACGTTGAAACTCGACCAAAGCTCCTATACTCCGTATCGATTTCGTTCCAGCACCTGCCCCTCGAAAAATCATATCCGAGGCCCGAGCCCAACGTTTACGCCCCTTTCCCCACCTTGGCCGCAAACTTGCTATGCACACCCCCATCACGCCCGGGCATAACGGGCGATTTACCATCTGGGGAGATTTCATGAGCGAGTTGCGTTTTACCGAAGACCACGAGTGGCTGCGCGCCGAAGCTGACGGCAGCGTCACAGTCGGCATCACCGCCTTCGCGCAGGACGCACTGGGTGACGTGGTTTTCGTGCAACTGCCGGAGCTGCAGGCCTACGACAAAGGTGCTGAAGCCGCCACCGTCGAATCGGTCAAAGCCGCCAGCGGCGTGTACATGCCCCTCGACGGTGAAGTTGTCGAAACCAATCCCGCGCTGGACGCCAACCCCGAACTGGTCAACGAAGACCCGCTCGGCCAGGGCTGGTTCTTTCGCTTTATTCCTTCCAATCCCGATGCTGTCGGCCAACTGCTGACTCAAGACGCCTATGATCGTCTGATCAAAGCCAACGCCGAAGCCTGAGGAGCGCGCAATGACTGACCGTATTGAATTGAGCACCGCCAATGAGTTCATCGCCCGCCACATCGGTCCGCGTGCCGCTGATGAAAAAGCCATGCTCACCACGTTGGGCTATGACTCCCTCGACGCGTTGACCGCCAGCGTCATCCCCGAATCCATCAAGGGCACCAGCGTTCTCGACTTGTCCGCCGGGCAAAGCGAAGCCGACGCGCTGGCTGACATCAAAGCCATCGCCAGCAAGAACCAGCTGTTTAAAACCTACATCGGCCAGGGTTACTACAACACCCACACCCCGGCGCCGATTCTGCGCAACCTGCTGGAAAACCCGGCCTGGTACACCGCTTACACGCCGTATCAACCTGAAATTTCCCAAGGCCGTCTGGAGTCGCTGCTGAACTTCCAGACCCTGATCAGCGACCTGACCGGCCTGCCGATCGCCAACGCCTCGCTGCTCGACGAAGCCACCGCCGCCGCCGAAGCCATGACCTTCTGCAAACGCCTGAGCAAGAACAAGAGCAGCAACAAGTTCTTCGCCTCCGCCCATTGCCACCCGCAAACCCTCGACGTGCTGCAAACCCGCGCCGAGCCGCTGGGCATTGAAGTGGTCGTAGCGGATGAAGCTCAACTGACCGACGTCAGCGAGTTCTTCGGCGCGCTGCTGCAGTACCCTGCCAGCAATGGCGACGTGTTCGACTACCGCGAACTGGTCGAGCGCTTCCATGCCGCCAACGCTCTGGTCGCCGTGGCCGCCGACCTGCTGGCCCTGACCCTGCTCACCCCACCGGGCGAGTTTGGCGCTGACGTGGCCATCGGCAGTGCGCAACGCTTCGGCGTGCCGCTGGGTTTCGGTGGTCCGCACGCGGCCTACTTCTCCACCCGCGACGCCTACAAGCGCGACATGCCCGGGCGACTGGTCGGTGTGTCCATCGACCGCTTCGGCAAGACCGCCCTGCGTCTGGCCATGCAAACCCGCGAGCAACACATTCGTCGCGAGAAGGCCACCAGCAACATCTGCACCGCGCAGGTGCTGCTCGCCAACATCGCCAGCATGTACGCCGTGTACCACGGCCCGCGCGGCCTGACCCGCATTGCCAACCGCGTGCATCACCTGACCGCGATTTTCGCCGAGGGCCTGAGCCAGCTGGGCCAGAAGGCCGAGCAGTCGTTCTTCTTCGACAGCATCACGCTGAACACCGGCGCCAAAACCGCCGATCTGCACGCCAAGGCCCGCGCACACGAAATCAACCTGCGTGAAGTAGACGGCGAGCGTTTGGGCGTTTCCCTGGACGAAACCACGAAGCAAGCCGACGTCGAAGTGCTGTGGTCCCTCTTCGCGGCAGAAGGCCAGGCCCTGCCTGATTTCGCCGCGCTGGCAGACAGCGTCGAAGCGCGCCTGCCTGCCGAGCTGAAGCGCCAGTCGGCGATCCTCAGCCACCCGGTGTTCAACCGTTACCACTCCGAAACCGAGCTGATGCGCTACCTGCGTCGCCTGGCGGACAAGGACCTGGCGCTGGACCGCACGATGATCCCGCTGGGCTCGTGCACCATGAAACTCAACGCCGCCAGCGAAATGATCCCGGTGACCTGGGCCGAATTCGGCAATCTGCACCCGTTCGCCCCGGCCGAGCAAAGCGCCGGTTATCAGCAACTGACCGACGAACTGGAAGCGATGCTCTGCGCCGCCACCGGTTATGACGCGATCTCCCTGCAGCCGAACGCGGGCTCTCAGGGCGAGTACGCGGGCCTCTTGGCCATCCGTGCTTACCACCAGAGCCGTGGCGATGAGCGTCGGGACATCTGCCTGATTCCTTCGTCAGCGCACGGCACTAATCCGGCAACCGCTAACATGGCAGGCATGCGTGTCGTCGTGACCGCTTGCGACGCCCGCGGCAACGTTGACATCGAAGACCTGCGCGCCAAGGCCATCGAACACCGCGAACACCTCGCGGCGCTGATGATCACCTACCCGTCGACCCACGGCGTGTTCGAAGAAGGCATCCGCGAAATCTGCGGCATCGTGCATGACAACGGCGGCCAGGTGTACATCGACGGCGCCAACATGAATGCCATGGTTGGCCTTTGCGCACCGGGCAAGTTCGGCGGCGACGTGTCCCACCTGAATCTGCACAAAACCTTCTGCATCCCCCACGGCGGCGGCGGCCCGGGCGTTGGCCCGATCGGCGTGAAATCACACCTGGCGGCGTTCATGCCGGGTCACGCGAAGATGGAACGCAAGGAAGGCGCGGTCTGCGCGGCGCCGTTCGGCAGCGCAAGCATCTTGCCGATCACCTGGATGTACATCCGCATGATGGGTGGCGAAGGCCTCAAGCGCGCTTCGCAGCTGGCGATTCTCAACGCCAACTACATTTCCCGTCGTCTGGAAGAGCACTACCCTGTGCTGTACACCGGCAGCAACGGCCTGGTCGCCCACGAATGCATTCTCGACCTGCGCCCACTGAAGGAAACCAGCGGCATCAGCGTTGATGACGTTGCCAAGCGCCTGATCGACTTCGGTTTCCACGCACCGACCATGTCTTTCCCGGTCGCGGGTACGTTGATGATCGAGCCGACCGAAAGCGAATCGAAAGAGGAGCTGGACCGCTTCTGCGACGCGATGATCAAGATCCGCGAAGAAATCCGCGCGGTCGAAAGCGGCGTGCTGGACAAGGACGACAACCCGCTGAAAAACGCGCCGCACACCGCCGCGGAACTGGTGGGCGAATGGAGCCACCCGTACAGCCGCGAGCAGGCTGTTTACCCGGTGGCGTCGTTGATCGAAGGCAAATACTGGCCGCCGGTCGGTCGCGTCGACAACGTGTTTGGCGACCGCAATCTGGTCTGCGCCTGCCCGTCGATCGAAGACTACGCTTAACCCAGCCACGAGCTTCAAGCCGCAAGCTACAAGTGAAAGCCGATCAGCTTTTACTTGCGGCTTGTAGCTTGCTGCTTGTTACTGCTTCACTTCCCGGAACCCCATCATGTCGCTGAGCGTATTTGACCTGTTCAAGATCGGCATTGGTCCCTCCAGTTCCCACACGGTGGGCCCGATGCGAGCGGCAGCGCGTTTTGCCGAAGGCTTGCAGCGCGATGGCCTGCTGGAAGCAATCATCTGCGTCAAAGTCGAGCTTTACGGCTCACTCGGTGCCACCGGCAAAGGCCACGGCAGCGACAAGGCCGTGTTGTTGGGCCTTGAAGGTGAGCACCCGGACACCGTCGATACCGAAACCGTTGATGCTCGCCTGCAGCAGATACGCAGCAGTGAACGCCTGAACCTGCTCGGCCAGCACAGCATCGAATTCATCGAAAAGCATCACTTGGCGATGATTCGCAAGCCCTTGGCCTACCACCCCAACGGCATGATTTTCCGTGCCTTCGACGCCTCTGGCATACAGGTCCGCAGCCGCGAGTACTACTCCGTCGGCGGCGGCTTCGTGGTGGACGAGGATGCGGCTGGTGCGGATCGCATCGTGGAAGACCAGACCCCGCTGGTGTACCCCTTCAAAACCGCACGGGATCTGATGGTGCATTGCAGCGCCAGCGGTCTCTCCATCAGCCAGATCATGCTGGCGAACGAAGCCGCGTGGCGCCCCGAAGCGGAAACCCGTCAGGGCCTGTTGCACATCTGGCAGGTCATGCAGGACTGCGTCGAAGCAGGTTGCCGCAACGAAGGCATTTTGCCGGGGGGCCTGAAGGTCAAACGGCGTGCGGCGGCGCTGCATCGCCAGTTGTGCAAAAACCCGGAAGCCGCGCTGCGCGATGCGTTGTCGGTGCTCGACTGGGTCAATCTGTACGCGCTGGCGGTCAACGAAGAAAACGCCAACGGCGGCCGTGTGGTCACCGCACCCACCAACGGCGCAGCAGGGATCATCCCGGCCGTGCTGCATTACTACATGCGCTTTATCACCGGGGCGAACGAGGACGGCGTCGTGCGCTTCCTGCTCACGGCGGCGGCCATCGGCATTCTCTATAAAGAGAACGCGTCGATCTCAGGCGCCGAAGTCGGCTGTCAGGGCGAAGTCGGCGTGGCCTGTTCCATGGCCGCCGGCGCGTTGTGCGAAGTCCTGGGCGGCAACGTTCAACAAGTGGAAAACGCCGCTGAAATCGGCATGGAACACAACCTTGGTCTGACCTGCGACCCGATTGGCGGCCTGGTCCAAGTGCCATGTATTGAACGCAACGCCATGGGTTCGGTGAAGGCCATCAACGCGGTCCGCATGGCCTTGCGCGGCGACGGCCAGCATTTTGTCTCGCTGGATAAAGTGATCCGCACCATGCGCCAGACCGGCGCCGACATGAAAAGCAAATACAAGGAAACAGCCCGTGGCGGGCTGGCCGTGAACATCATCGAGTGCTGACATCAGCCCCTATTCACAGACTTCCCTGCCCTGGGCGGGGAAGCCGGAACCGCTTTCAAGGAGTGACCCCATGACCACCGAATTGCTGAAGACCCCGCTCAACGCCCTGCACCGTGAACTCGGCGCGAAAATGGTCGAGTTCGCCGGCTACGACATGCCCGTTCAGTACCCTGCTGGCGTCATGAAAGAACACCTGCACACCCGCGATCAGGCCGGCCTGTTCGACGTTTCGCACATGGGTCAGATCCTCTTGAGCGGTGCGGGCGCAGCGAAAGCGCTGGAAACCCTGGTGCCCGTAGACATCATCGATCTGCCGGTCGGTATGCAGCGTTACGCGATGTTCACCAATGAAACCGGCGGCATTCTCGACGACCTGATGGTCGCCAATCTGGGCAACGATCAGCTCATGCTGGTGGTCAACGCCGCCTGCAAGAACGAAGATTTGGCGCACTTGCAGCAGCACATCGGCCATCAGTGCGAGATCACGCCGCTGTTCGACGAACGCGCATTGCTCGCACTGCAAGGTCCGCAGGCCGTCACCGCACTGGCGCGGCTGGCCCCGGAAGTCGCGAAAATGACCTTCATGCAGTACACCTCCACGAAGATCGACGGCATTGACTGCTACGTCAGCCGCTCGGGCTACACCGGAGAAGACGGCTACGAGATTTCGGTGCCGGCAGATGAGGCAGAAGCCTTGGCACGTCGACTGCTCGCGGAGCCCGAAGTGGCGCCGATTGGCCTGGGCGCACGCGACTCGCTGCGACTGGAAGCCGGGCTGTGCCTCTACGGCCACGATATGAACACCGACACCACGCCGATCGAAGCCAGCCTGCTGTGGGCGATTTCCAAGGTGCGTCGTGCAGACGGTGAGCGTGCCGGCGGATTCCCCGGTGCCGACAAGATCTTCGCCCAGCACCAAAGCGGTGCGGCACGCAAACGTGTCGGCTTGTTGCCACAGGAACGTACGCCGGTGCGTGAAGGCGCTGAAATCGTCGATGCCGATGGAAAGACCATAGGGACTGTCTGCAGCGGCGGCTTTGGCCCGACCCTGAGTGCGCCGTTGGCCATGGGTTATGTCGATGCGGGTTTCACTGCGCTGGAAACAGCCGTCTGGGCAATCGTCCGCGGCAAGAGAGTCCCTATGCAGGTGACGAAAATGCCATTCGTTCCGGCACGTTACTTCCGCGGGTAAGTAACACCGTCAAAAAATGCGGCACCGCAACAGTGCATTAAACTGTGCGGATGCTGCAGTCTGGCGCCAGCGTTAAGTGCATTCAAAACTGTCAAAATATTGAACTTCGATAACCCTCTAAACATTAAAAACTATCGATCTTGCGAACGTGGTTAATGTTTTCAAAAAGCCGAAAACCCCTATGAATGCTGGCCCGAGCGGGGCTTGTTTTTTCGACGAGAGTTAGCGTAGAGTTTCTCGACTGTGTTTGCATGGGTCGCTGGGATCGTGACCCGGGCAGTAGCGCCAAAAGCAATGCTACATCCCGCTCTACGTTTCTTCTTCCTGCAACCAGCCCCAGTACTCTTTCGCGTGAAAGAGACTGTCATTAATTTAATGCGTCAAGGAATAAGAAAATGTCTACACGTCAGAGCGGTACCGTTAAGTGGTTTAACGATGAAAAGGGTTTCGGTTTTATCACGCCTGAAAGCGGTCCGGATCTGTTCGTCCACTTCCGCGCCATTCAAGGCAACGGCTTCAAAAGCCTGAAAGAAGGCCAGAAAGTGACGTTCGTCGCAGTGCAGGGCCAAAAAGGCATGCAGGCTGACGAAGTACAAGCCGAGGCCTGATCAGCCGACGCAAAGAGCCCCTGATGGCCAACATCAGGGGCTTTTTTGTGCCTGCGATTCCGTAAACTGCCCGCCTCCGATTACACGAGCACCGCCATGATCCGACACGTTTTACACCCCCAGGGCGACTTCCCTGCCGCGGGATTGGGCCGGCGCCTGGCTGCCATCAGCTACGACGCGCTGTTATGCGTGGCTTTGCTGATGGTCACTGCGTTTCTCTACAAGCTGTTCTGGATGGGATTCATCGGCGAAGCCAGACTGCGCCAGCTTTCCGAGTCCGGCGCGCTTGATGCCGATCCGCTGCTGTCCTCAATTCTGCTGATCACGCTGTTCGGTTTCTTCGCCCATTTCTGGACCCGCGCGGGCCAGACCCTTGGCATGCAGGTGTGGGGAATACGCGTGCAGAACGCCGACGGAACCGCCATCAGCCTGTGGCAAGCGCTGCTGCGTTTCGTTATGGCCATCGCCTCGTGGCTGTGTGTCGGGCTGGGCTTCTTCTGGAGCCTGTTCGACAAACAGAAACGCTGCTGGCATGACTTGTATTCCGAAACGCAGCTGGTGCGAGTGCCCGGAATCAGGAGGTGAACCTCGGTCGGCCGCCCACAAAAAAGCCGACCCAGGGGTCGGCTTTTCATCGCGCAGCAGGTATCAGCCCGCGCGGCGCAGCAACCAGATACCCGCCAGGGCGCACACGCCCGCCGGCACCAGCACAGCGAAGAGTGGCGAGAAGCCGAACACAAGGCTCGACGGCCCCAACAGGTCCTGAGCGATACGGAAGGTGAAGCCCACGAGCACGCCCGTGAACACCCGTTGCCCCAGCGTCACCGAGCGCAAAGGCCCGAAGATGAAGGAAATCGCCATCAGCACCAGCGCAACGGTGACCAGCGGCTGGAGGATCTTGGTGTAGAACGCCAGCCAGTAACGACCGTTGTTCAACCCCTGATCGGCGAGATAACGCGCATAGCCATAAAGTCCGGTCATCGACAGTGACTCAGGCGGCAGCACCACCGTGCTCAGCAACTGCGGGCTCAACGCGACGTTCCAGCGCTCTTCAGGGGCGGTGACCACTTCGGTGCGACCGTCGTGGAACACCGTAGTGGTAACGTCCTTCAACAGCCAGTAATCGGTCATGAAGTTGGCTTGCCTGGCGAAGCTCGAGGTCAGCATGTGGCGCTGGTCATCGAAATGGTAACGAGTGACGCCATACAGCAGGCCGTTCGGTTGCACCGTGTTGATGTGGATGAACTCCTCACCCTGACGGTGCCACAGACCGTGCTTGGCGCTCTGCGCATCGCCGGTGCCTTGAGCGAGGGAACGCGCGGCCTGGGCCGAGGCTTCGGTCACCGGCGCGACATACTCGCCGATCAACAGACCCGCCACCATCAGCACCAGCATGGGCTTCATGACCGCCCAGACGATACGGCCGATCGACACACCGGCGGCGCGCATGATGGTCAACTCGCTGCTGCTCGCTAGTGCGCCAAGACCGATCAGGCAACCGATCAGCGCGGCCATCGGCAGCATGTCGTAGAGACGACGCGGCGCGGTCATCAACACGAAACTGCCAGCATCCCAGAAGGTGTAGGTGTCGCTGATGTCAGCCATTTCGTCGATGAAGGCAAACAGCGAGGCCAGCCCGAGGATGATCCCCAGTACCGCAAGGATCGCCATGAACACGCTTTTGCCGATGTAACGATCGAGCTTAACCATGAGCCACCCCCGACACGCTGCGGCGACTCGCAAGCTTCAGGCGCAGAGGCTCCCAGTAGAGCAACGCCAGTCCGATGGACAGGAACAGTGCATGCACCCACCACAGGCCAAGGCCCATCGGAATCTTGCCCTTCTCCAGCGCGCCGCGCGCGGCAATCAGGATGGTGAGGTAAGCCATATAAAGAAGAATCGCCGGGAGAAGCTTGAGGAAACGGCCCTGACGCGGGTTGACCCGAGCCAGCGGTACCGCCATCAGCGTCACGATGAACACCAGAATCGGCAGCGAAACTCGCCATTGCAGCTCGGCCCGGTTGCGCAGGCTGTCTTCGCCGGTCAGCAGCTCGCTGGTTGAGATGGCATCACGGTCAGTGACTTCATCGCTGATGTCCGGCTTGGGCAGCAAGGCGCCGTAGGTGTCGTATTTGATCGCGCGGTAATCGGCCTGACCGGGATTGCCGTCGTAGCGATAGCCGTTGTCCAGAATCAGGTAGCGCGTGCCGTCGGGTTTGATTTCCTGCCGGCCTTTTTCCGCGACCAGCACGGTGATGCCGTGGTCTTTCTTCTCGTCGAGCTTCTTCTCGGAGATGAACACGCCGCCCAGGTTGATGCGGTCGTCGCTCATGGTCTCGGTGTAAGTCACGCGGCTGCCGTCACGCAGGAGCTGGAAGCGACCCGGCACCAGCGTGTCGAATTCGGTCATCGCGTCCTGCTTGTTGATCAGCAGCTGGAACTGCGTAGCGCCCTGAGGGGCGAGGCTGAAGCTGAGCCAGGCCACCAGCAGTGAAACCAGCGCAGCCGGTGCGAGGGTGATCAGCAGCAGACGTTGCTGGCTCATGCCAGTGGCGGCCAGTACGGTCATTTCACTTTCGAGGTACAACCGGCCGTACGCCAGGAGAATCCCGAGGAACAGCCCCAGAGGGAGAATCAGTTGCAGGAAGCCCGGCAGACGGAAACCCATGATCAGAAACAGGACACCCGGATCGAGTGCACCCGATGCCGCCTGGGCCAGGTACTTGATGAAACGGCCACTCATGATGATTACCAGCAGCACAGCACTGACAGCGCTCAGGGTAACCAGCACTTCTCGGGACAGGTAACGGAAGACAATCAAACCAGACACTCCAGGGTTGTCACGCTAAGGCGGCATGACAATGAAATGAATCAGCCATGATGCGCGCGACGGCGTACCACCAAAAAAATATGCGGCATTATCCTGTGATTGGGTGTGTCTGTCACTGCGCGTGCGGGATACTTCTGCAACCGGCGCACGCGCGCACCCGGACGGGGTTGTCATCCATTGGCTCGCAGGGTCAAACTGCGGGCCTTGCCGCAGGCATGCCGGTGTAAATACCTCTGCGCCGCTGCCGAGCCGTGTGCTCAAGTGCGATAACTCACAGTTTATTCGGGGACCCCGACATGGAATTGGTTGTTAAAAGCGTCAGTGCAGAAACCTTGAAGACCGCCACGCTGGTGGTCGCCGTCGGTGAAGGCCGCACGCTGAGCGACACCGCAAGCACCCTCGACACCCTGAGCGGCGGCGCCATCAGCGCTGTGCTCAAGCGCGGCGACCTGTCGGGCAAGATCGGCCAGAGCCTGTTGTTGCACAGCCTGCCCAACCTGAAAGCCGAGCGCGTATTGCTGGTCGGTTCGGGTAAAGAGCCGGAATTGAACGACCGTCAGTTCCGCAAAATCATCAGCGGCGCCCTCAGCACCCTTAAAAGCCTGGGCGGCGTCGATGCCGGCTTCGACCTTGATCAACTGAACGTCAAGAACCGCGACGTTTATGGCAAGAACCGCCTGTTGGTCGAGACGCTGGCCGATGGCGAATACGTCTTCGATCGGTTCAAGAGTCAGAAAGTCGATCCTCGCGCCCTGAAAAAAGTCACCCTGCTGACCGCCAAGGCCAACGTCGCTGACGTCGAGCGCGCGGCCAAGCACGCACAGGCCATCGCTGCAGGCATGGCGGTGACCCGGGACCTGGGCAATATGCCGCCGAACATCTGCCACCCGACCTACCTAGGCGAGCAGGCCAAGGCGATGGGCAAAGCCAACAAGGGCCTCAAGGTCGAAATCTTCGACGAGAAAGACATCGAAAAGCTGGGCATGGGTTCGTTCCTGGCGGTCGGTCAAGGCAGCGCCCAGCCGCCACGCCTGATCGTCATGCAGTACTCCAAGGGCAAGAAAAGCGAAAAGCCTTTCGTGCTGGTGGGTAAAGGCATCACCTTCGACACGGGCGGCATCAGCCTCAAGCCGGGCCTGGGCATGGACGAAATGAAATTCGACATGTGCGGCGCGGCGAGCGTGTTCGGCACGTTGAACGCCGTGCTTGAACTGCAACTGCCAATCAATCTGGTGTGCATCGTCGCGGCGGCCGAAAATATGCCGAGCGGCAACGCCACGCGTCCGGGCGACATCGTCAAGACCATGAGCGGCCAAACCGTCGAGATCCTCAACACCGACGCCGAAGGCCGTCTGGTGCTGTGCGATGCGCTGACTTACGCCGAACGCTTCAAGCCACAGGCCGTTATCGACATCGCTACCCTGACCGGTGCTTGCGTCGTTGCGCTGGGCGGTCACACGTCGGGCCTGCTGGGCAACAGCGACGCGTTGATCAACCAAGTGCTCGAAGCCGGCAAACGCGCCGACGACCGTGCCTGGCAGCTGCCGTTGTTCGATGAATATCAAGAACAACTGGACAGCCCATTTGCCGACATCGCCAACATCGGCGGTCCGAAAGCCGGCACCATCACCGCGGCCTGTTTCCTCTCGCGCTTTGCCAAAGCCTACGAGTGGGCGCACCTGGACATCGCCGGTACGGCATGGCTGAGCGGCGGCAAGGACAAGGGCGCAACGGGCCGTCCGGTTCCGCTGCTGACCCAATACCTGATCGACCGCGCTGGCGTTTAAGCCGCTGCAAACGCGCCGGCCTCCCCGGTCGGCGCGTTCAGCGTTCTGGAATCACCCATGACCCAAGTCGACTTCTACATTCTGCCGAGTGCCGACCCTGTCGCGCGCCTGGACTTCGCCTGCAAACTCACGGACAAGGCCTGGCGCCTCGGCCATCGGGTGTACCTGCATTGCAGCGATGCCGGACAGCGCGAAGAACTGGACGCCCGACTGTGGCGGTTCAGGGGCGAAGCGTTCGTTCCCCATGGTGCGGTCGAAGACGACCAGGACGCACCCGTGGCGCTGGGCATTGACAGCGACCCCGGCCAACATCAGGATTTGCTGGTCAATCTCGACCTGCGCATCCCGGAATTCTTCAAACGATTCGCGCGTGTCGCCGAGATCGTTGTCGAGGACCCGGCCATTCGCCTCGCGGCGCGCGAGAGTTTTCGCTTCTACCGCGAACAGGGCTATCCTCTGCAGGATCACAAGCTGCAGCGTCTTTGAGCACACGATGGATAATTCAAAAAACCTGAAAGATTCAGCGCACCTGCTGGACGACCTCGAGTCGATTCGCCAGCTGTTGGGCGATGACCCGGCCCAGCCTCCCCTGCTGACCGAGTCCGTGAACAGCGACGAGCAGATCCCGCTGCTGTTTGACGTGGTCACTGGCCAGGTCGTGACGCTCGATGAGCACGAAGCCAACCTCAATGACATTCCCCTGCTCACGCCCGAGCCGGTTGCGGCTGTTACCCCTGCCGCACCCGCGGCCAACGCATCGAGCGCGTCGAGCGCCAAAGCACCGAACGCAGAGGCGCTGCTGCACCTGGATGCCGAACTGCGGGCCGCTGCGCAGTTGATCATGCAGGACGTGATCGACGACTTCGCCCCGCACATCGAGAACGAGATCAAACGCCGTCTGGATGCGCGGATGGAACGGCTGCTGAGTCAATACACCAGCTGAACCCGTTCTCTTTCCGATCCGGGATCGCGGCTAAGCGCAGTCCTACAGATGCCCGCGACGATTCCGGGCATCACCGCTCGTAGCACCTGACCTAGCGCTTGTAGCTTGACGCCGCCTTGAAAAGCTATACTCGTCGGCTTTTCCGACTCAAAGCAGATCAGGTTCCCGCCTCGCATGGACAAGACCTACCAGCCGCACGCCATCGAAACTTCCTGGTACCAGACCTGGGAGTCCGAAAACTATTTCGCTCCGCAAGGCGCGGGCGACTCGTACACCATCATGATTCCGCCGCCGAACGTCACCGGCAGCCTCCACATGGGGCACGGTTTCAATAACGCGATCATGGACGCCCTGATCCGCTTCCGCCGCATGCAGGGTCGCAACACCCTGTGGCAGCCAGGCACCGACCACGCCGGTATCGCCACGCAGATGCTGGTGGAGCGCCAACTCGAAGCCTTGGGTCAGAGCCGTCACGACTTGGGTCGCGACAAATTTCTCGAAAAAGTCTGGGAGTGGAAGGATCAGTCCGGCGGCAACATCAGCCGTCAGATCCGTCGCCTGGGCTCGTCGGTCGACTGGAGCCGTGAGCGCTTCACGATGGACGACGGCTTGTCCGAAGCGGTCAAAGAAGCGTTCGTGCGCCTGCATGAAGACGGCCTGATCTACCGTGGCAAGCGGCTGGTCAACTGGGACACCAAGCTGCACACCGCAATCTCCGACCTCGAAGTGGAAAATCACGACGAGAAAGGCCATCTGTGGAATCTGCGCTACCCCTTGGCCGATGGTGCCAAGACCGCTGAAGGTCTGGACTACCTGATCGTCGCCACGACCCGTCCGGAAACCATGCTTGGCGACGCCGCCGTCGCGGTGAACCCGAACGATGAGCGCTACCAGGCGCTGATCGGCAAGTTCGTCGAGCTGCCGCTGGTAGGCCGTCGCATCCCGATCATCGCGGACGACTACTGCGACCCTGAATTCGGCACCGGCTGCGTGAAGATCACCCCGGCCCACGACTTCAACGACTACGACGTCGGCAAGCGCCACAACCTGCCGCTGCTGAACATCTTCGACAAGAACGCTGCCGTTTTGCCCGCAGCGCAGGTGTTCAACCTCGACGGCACGCTGAACGACACCGTCGACGGCACCCTCCCTGCCGAATACGCCGGCCTCGACCGCTTCGAGGCGCGCAAGCAGATCGTGGCTGCGTTCGACGCCGCCGGCCTGTTGGTCAGCGTTGACGACCACGCCTTGAAAGTACCGAAAGGCGACCGCTCCGGCACCATCATCGAGCCGTGGCTGACGGATCAGTGGTACGTGTCGACCAAGCCGCTGGCAGAACCTGCCATCGCTGCCGTCGAAGACGGCCGCATCGCTTTCGTGCCCAAGCAATACGAGAACATGTACTTCTCGTGGATGCGCGACATTCAGGACTGGTGCATCAGCCGTCAGCTCTGGTGGGGCCACCGCATTCCGGCCTGGTACGACGAATCCGGCAAGGTCTACGTCGGCCGCGACGAAGCCGAAGTCCGCGCCAAGCACAACCTCGGTCCTGATGTTGCTCTGCAGCAGGACAACGACGTGCTAGACACCTGGTTCAGTTCCGGTCTGTGGACGTTCTCCACCCTGGGCTGGCCGGAGCAGACCGACTTCCTGAAAACCTTCCACCCGACCGACGTACTGGTCACCGGTTTCGACATCATTTTCTTCTGGGTTGCCCGGATGATCATGCTCACCATGCACTTGGTGAAGAACGAAGACGGTACGGCGCAGGTGCCGTTCAAGACCGTGTATGTGCACGGTCTGGTGCGTGATGGCCAGGGCCAGAAAATGTCCAAGTCCAAGGGCAACGTCCTTGATCCGCTGGACATCATCGACGGCATCGAGCTCGAAGCCCTGGTGCAGAAACGCACCTCCGGCATGATGCAGCCCAAGCTTGCCAAGAAGATCGAAAAGCAGACCCGCGACGAATTCGCCGACGGCATCGCCAGCTACGGCACCGATGCCCTGCGCTTCACCTTCTGCTCGCTGGCTTCCACCGGCCGTGACATCAAGTTCGACATGGGCCGCGTCGAGGGCTATCGCAACTTCTGCAACAAGATCTGGAACGCCGCGCGCTACGTGCTCGACAAGGGCGAAGACTGCGGTCAGAACGGCGAAGCGTTCGAGCTCTCGCTGCCGGATCGCTGGATCATCTCGCAGCTGCAACGCACTGAAGCCGAAGTGACCCGTCAGCTGGATCAGTTCCGTTTCGACCTCGCGGCCCAGGCGCTGTACGAGTTCATCTGGAACCAGTATTGCGACTGGTACCTGGAGCTCTCCAAGCCGGTTCTGTGGGACGAAACGGCGCCGATCGAGCGTCAGCGTGGCACCCGTCGCACGCTGGTGCGCGTGCTGGAAGTCGCACTGCGTCTGGCCCATCCGTTCATGCCGTTCATCACCGAAGAAATCTGGCAGCGCCTTGCGCCGCTGGCCGGCATCGAAGGCAAGACCATCATGCTGCAACCGTGGCCGGTGGCGAACGATGCGCGCATCGACGTTGCGGCCGAAGGCGACATCGAATGGCTCAAAAGCCTGATGCTCGGCGTGCGGAACATCCGTGGCGAAATGAACATCGGCCCGGGCAAGCCGCTGCAGTTGTTCCTCAAGAACGTCAGCGCCGAAGACCAGCGCCGTCTGAACGAGAACGAGCACCTGCTGAAGAAGCTGGCCAAGCTTGAATCGTTCACCGTGCTGGAAGCCGGCGCCGAAGCACCGCTGTCCGCGACCGCGCTGGTCGGTGAGATGGAAGTGCTGGTGCCGATGGCCGGATTGATCGACAAGGACGCCGAACTGGCGCGTCTGGACAAGGAAATCCAGCGTCTGCAGGGCGAAGTTCAGCGGGTTGGCGGCAAGCTGTCCAATGCCGCGTTCGTCGACAAGGCGCCGCCTGAAGTTATCGCTAAGGAACGCGCGAAGATGGCCGAAGCCGAACAGGCGCTGGGCAAACTGGCCGAGCAGCACGCGCGGATCGCGAGTCTGTAATCCGATCAAATCAGCCGGCCTGAATCGCAGGCCGGTTGACGACTATGGCCCCTGTAGGCGTGAGCGTGCTCGCAATATCGGTATATCAGCAACTCAACCGTTACTGATACACGGTTATCGCGAGCAAGCTCATTCCTACAGGGGTTGTGCTTTCACGAGATGCATCACCGATGACAAGCTCCGACGCCTCCAAGCCCCAGCGCAACTCCCCACGTAAGAAAGCCAAACCTGCCCAACAGGCCAAGCCTGCCGCGCCGCGTGAGAAAGCCACCCTGCACCCGCGCAACCGCCACCAGGGCCATTACGACTTTCCGCGCCTGATCAAAAGCAGCCCCGAACTGGGCAAGTTCGTGATCCTCAATCCCTATGGAAAGGAAAGCATCGACTTCGCCAACCCGGCTGCCGTGCGAGTGTTTAATCGCGCGTTGCTCAAGGCGTTCTACGGCATTGCCCATTGGGATATCCCCGCGGACTACCTATGCCCGCCAATCCCTGGGCGCGCCGATTATCTGCACTTTCTGGCGGACCTCCTGGCGGCGCGCAACGACGGCGTCATTCCTCGCGGCGCATCCGTTACAGCGCTGGACATTGGCACGGGCGCCAACTGCATTTACCCACTGATCGGTCAGGGCGAATATGGCTGGTCGTTTCTGGGCTCGGACATCGACAAGATCGCCCTCGCCTCGGCGGCGACCATCGTCAAAGCGAACGGCTTGAGCAAGAGCATCGGCTTCCGGGAGCAGACCAACCCTAAACACATCCTGACCCACCTGCTGCAGCCCGATGAGCGCTTCGACATCAGTGTGTGTAACCCGCCTTTCCACGCCTCGGCTGAGGAAGCGTTAAGCGGCAGCCAGCGCAAATGGCGAGCCCTTGGCAAGGCAGACCCCAAACGCAAATTGCCGGTGCTGAATTTCGGCGGCCAGGCGGCGGAGCTGTGGTGCGAGGGTGGCGAGGCACGGTTTGTGACGCAATTGATCAGCGAAAGCGCTCAGGTCGGGCGGCAGGTGCTGTGGTTCAGTACGCTGGTGTCCAAGGCTTCGAACCTGCCGCTGATCCAGAGCGCGTTGAAAAAAACCGGTGCCGTTGAGAGCCATACAGTGGAGATGGGCCAGGGTCAGAAACAGAGCCGCTTCGTGGCCTGGACCTTTCACGACACAGCCCGTCAGCAAGCCTGGCGGGAACAGCGCTGGACCGCGCGCAAGCCCTGAGCCCCAAACGGTAGTGTCATTACTGTCAGTAGACGGCCAACACCCTCGTTCATAAGCTGACTCCTCGTTGCGTGCCCCGGCACAAGGAGGTCAGCCATGCGCGTCTTAGCCTGCGTTATCTGCATGATGATGGTCTGGAGCTGCCCGTCGTGGGCAGTTGAGTTGAAGGCAAACCTTGATCCGGTCGAAACGGTCAGGCGCATCAACGCCAGTTACAACCGCATCGAAAACCAGTGCAAAGAGCCGGACACCGGCGCCGCCCGGGGCCATTACTACTGCAGCGGCATCACGTTGCGCATGGTCAATGACGGCAACTTCAATCCCTGGGATTACAGTCCCTACGCCCTGCAAACCGGGGCAACGTCCTACACCTGGATACGCCGAGACCTGAGCACAACAGTGCTCGTGCATCCCGCCGGCTTCATTCTCAGGACGCCAACGGACGGGCTCGCGCTCCAGCTCCCGGTCAAGCAGGAGGGCTGGACCTGTATTTACACCTTCGATGGCTACACCGGACCGGATCGCAAGTGGTACGGCTGCGGGCCCTTCAACGACGCGACGTTCGTTCCCCCTTCCCAGCCCACTGCGGAGAACAAGAACGCTCAATGGGCCTACGGCACCTGCGCCGATCAGAACGTCAACACGGCCGAGCAGTGGAAACAGAAATATCAGGGCGGTGCCCGACAACCGATTCAGACGACACAGTGCTCATGGAACGCCGAAGTGCCTGCGCAGTGGGACGCGATGATCCAGGCCCACGAAGCCAGAGTGACCACCACCAACGCCGACCCTTATTCGCGCAAGGACTTCTTCAACGAATTCATGCTCAAGAATGCCGCCGGCGGCAGCGACATCATGGATGACATCGATGCGTTTATTTACCAAGGTAAAAGCGCTTTCAACTACCCCGTCCGAGGCGACAACGGCAAAGCCGCGGTGCAGCAGGACGGCCTGGCCAATGCGCGCACCTTCCAACGAAAACTCTATGGGCAAGGCTACGCAGTACCTATCCTGAAAGTCGATTTCACACGGGCGCCGGAGCAACGATTCACCTATAGCGCCGCCGATCAAGGGGTTTCGCTTAACCTCAACAGCAACATAAGCGCGAAATTCATCGCAAAGAGCAACTGGGAACAGCGCCTGGACCCAGGCACCGGGAAAACAGAGTGGACCCTGAATGTCGTGCTGACGGAGCTCGGGAAAAAAGTACAAGCGAGTCAGCAGCAAGAGGTCTATCAGGAGCTGTACGACTTGCGCGGTTCAGACCCGCAGTGGCGGGACGAAGAAACAGACGCGGGCAGCATGAAGCAACAAATCGCCTGCATCGTGCGCAACTATCCGCAACGCGCTGACTGGAACCTGGAGCCCTTCCGCCCGGTGGTTTCCGAGGCAGCGGCCAAAGCGGCCGGGTGCAACCCTTTCAAGAAATAGCGGGCACAAAAAAACCGTGTCCGGATCACTCCGTCACACGGTTCCTCATCCAAGCAGCGTTTTCGCTTACTTGTTGACCGAGTCAGTCAGCACTTTGGCGGGTACGAACTTGACCACTTTCTTGGCAGCGATTTCGATGGCTGCGCCAGTCGAAGGGTTGCGGCCGGTGCGTGCTGGACGCTCGGTGACTTTCAGTTTGCCGATGCCTGGCAGAGTGATTTCACTGCCGTTTTCCAGTTGGTCAGCGACGATTTGACCCAATTGGTCGAGAGCGTTGCGCGCGGTGGTTTTAGGCGCGTCGATTGCTTCTGCGATATCGGCGATCAATTGGTCTTTAGTCAGAGCCATGGTGGTGTTCCTTCCCTATCAAATTCGAATGGTTTGCAGAGTGTGGTACAGACGCGAAATGTAGATACTGTAAACGGCCTTTGGTTCGGCCGAACGCCCACAAACTGCACGCCTGGCGCGCTTGGGCGCTCAGGACCGGGCAAAACTAGCACAGCGCAACGCAAATATCCGCCCCTACCTACCCATTTGGTCAGCTTTATCGCCCGAGAGGCGTAAAAAAGTCATATTAATGGGCGCAGGTCAGCGTTTTCGGCCCTTCCAGAGCGTTCCAAGGCCCGTCTGCGGTACACTTGCCGACTTTCGCACGGGCCTGGTCTGGTCCCGTTCAGTTTCCCTTCAGCAGCCGAGAAATCCATGCCGATCCGTCACGCCATCGTCCACCTGATCGACAAAAAACCCGACGGCACGCCCGCCGTGCTCCACGCCCGGGACTCCGAACTTGCCGAGTCGCAGGCCATCGAGAACATGCTGGCAGACCTCAACGAAAGCTATAACGCCAAGCAGGGCAAGGCCTGGGGGCTGTTTCATGCCGAGTCCGGCGCGCACCCGTTCAGTGGCTGGCTGAAGGAGTATCTCGATCAGGGCAAGGATTTCACCCAGTTCAGCCGCACTGCGGTCGAGCATCTGCAGAAGCTGATGGAAGAGTCGAACCTGTCGGTCGGTGGCCACGTGCTGTTTGCGCACTACCAGCAGGGCATGACCGAATACCTGGCGATCGCGCTGCTGCACCACAGCGAAGGCGTAGCGGTGAACGAGGCATTGGACGTGACGCCCTCCCGGCATCTGGACCTGGGCCAACTGCACCTCGCGGCCCGCATCAACATTTCCGAGTGGCAGAACAACAAGGCGTCCAAGCAGTACATCTCGTTCATCAAGGGCAAGAACGGCAAGAAGGTGTCCGAGTACTTCCGCGACTTCATCGGCTGCCAGGAAGGTGTCGACGGACCGGGCGAGACACGCACCCTGCTCAAGGCCTTCAGTGACTTCGTCGAGAGCGAAGACCTGCCGGAAGAATCCACCCGGGAGAAGACCAAGGCGCTAGTCGACTACGCCAGCAGCCAGAGCAAAATGGGCGAGCCCATCGCCCTGGAAGAATTGTCAGGCCTGATCGACGAGGACCGCCCGCGGGCCTTCTACGATCACATCCGCAACAAGGATTACGGCCTGTCGCCCGAGATCCCGGCCGATAAGCGCACGCTTAATCAGTTCCGCCGCTTCACCGGCCGCGCAGAAGGTCTGTCGATCAGCTTTGAGGCGCACCTGCTGGGCGACAAGATCGAGTACGACGAGGAGAAAGGCACGCTGATCATCAAGGGGCTGCCCACTCAGTTGACCGATCAACTTAAACGCCGCTGATCCCTGCCGAGGAGCCAAGACCCGAATGTTCGTTCGTACCCTGAAGAAATTCTTGCTCATCATGCTGGTGGTAGTCGTTTACCAGAACTGGGGCAAGATCGAAAACCTGGTCCACCCCTCCTCCACTTTATCGGAGCATGCGCAGGCCAACGCGCAGGTGACGTTGTACGCCACCGACTGGTGCGGCTACTGCAAACAGACCCGGCGTTTTCTCGACAGCCAAGGCATCCGCTATACCGAGTTCGATATCGAGAAAGACGCCGCCGGACGCAAAGCCTATGAGGCCCTGGGTGGCCGCGGCATTCCCCTGATCGACGTGAATGGCACGTTGATCAGGGGGTTTAGCGAAGAGCAGATTCTCGCTGCGCTGAAGTGACACCTGACGCTTGGCTGCTGGTGGGTCACACCGGATTGCAACCCGCCGCCTCGGCTTTCTCTTCAGAGAGATCGGGGCGGAACGGCTCAAGATTGAATTCATCTTTGTTGCGCGCAATGCTGAAGTGGCACACCAACTGACGACGCATGCCACCGCCATCATTTTGTTTCCATTGAAAATCGTTTTTATACTTGCGGACCAGTTCGGCATACACCGCGTCAGAGCCTGAAGAACCCGTTTGCTTCCTGCCCAATTCGGTCAGCACGACCGACAGTGACCACTCCTCTTCTCCCGTGCCCGGGTCAGGGCGTAACGCCCATGTGGCGGACTGGATATAGCGATCGATTGTCTTGCCCGATTCGGAGACGGCCTGATCATCGGCGTCGCAGGCAAACGTTGCATCTTTAGACGGGGAGTCCGGAAGTGTCATTGCGATAATCGGCACCCAGATACCCGTTTGTGAGTAATAACGTTGTTGATCAAACCGGGCATCGTCCTTGCCGCCCCCAGGTTCGGGCAAATAGAAAAAAGCCTGAATCGGCAAGTCTTTATCAGGCGTTTCAGCACTCCAGGTATCCAGCCGGAGTTCATTCTGTTTATTGAACGACGTCTTTCCCATTTCACGCATGGCGCTCAGACTTGCATTGAAGTTGTCAGTTGCGTGCCGGTCCAGTGGATCGCGAACATCAAAGCCGCACTCATTGCGGTTATCGCCCTTGGTCTGCGTCTTGTACTGCTCTGCCCACTGGCGACCGGTCTCGATCTTTTGAGAAAAGCACTCAGCGCCTTTGCCTGGCGCGGTCGCCACCGGAGAGGAGCCGCAGCCCTTGTCGACCCGCGAATCAGTGCCGCCATCCAACGGGAACGAGCACAGCACGTTGTAGGGGCTTTTGCCAGTCGGCAGCGCCTGAATCGGAAAGAGCACGTAGCCATTGTTTTCATAGCGGACGAGGCGCGAAAACTTGGCGTCCTTACGCAGATAAGAGAACGAAGTACCGCCGCTTTTGACCGAAGCCGGGCTAGGGTCCCACGAGTTGTAGTCGTCCGATGGGATGGTGGCTCTAAAGATAACTCCGTTGCACAAAAATGCAGGTGACGAGGCTTTGCCGCAGTTTTCCCTCGTATCGTTATATTGACGTCTCAGCGCGTTGGCCGTATCGGCACAACTGGCCCCATAAACATCAGCGCATTGTATTGCAACAACAAGTAGCGATAACCCGAACGCATTGGCGTTGGCCATGACGTGTTCTCCTGTCCCTGGAAATAAGGCGTCCAATGTCACGGAATATTGAAAGACATTGGCGCCACTCAGGGACTCCAACGTTCTCCTTGACCGGACAGCTTCATTATTTAGATGAAAGAGGAGAGTAAACCGCGTGGCTTTTTTAACAACTGTCACAACTGACAGTTACGACCGTCGTGCGTTAATCCTTCAGATTGATAGGCAATTAAAACAACGCGATTATTCGGCGCCGCGATAAAGCCCGGCATTGCGCCGGGCTTATTTCCCAATCACCTAATCAAACAGCCTTGATTTGAAAACCGAAACGCGGGAAGTGCACATGCACGGTGCCTGCGCGTTCATCTTCGCGACGCAGGATGATCGCTTCGCGCCCGCTGAAAATCAGCTCGCCCGCCACTGCGTCAACGCCGTAATCCACCGCCGACACGGTGACTGGCTGGCCGACGGTAAAGCCGTTGGGGTCGGTGAAATCTTCGTCAGGGATCGCCGCCGGGGTAGCAGCACGGGCGATCTCAACGGCGTCTCCCGAACTCAATTCACTCGGCGCACCATGGCCGAACGCAATAACGCGCTCGTACCAGCTCAACACCGCCGGATAGGCATCGACGAGCGGGGACGTGACAGGGGTTTGTTTGAGGAACCACAAGGTGTGAGCCACCGAGAAGTCGGCAATCGACGGCGCACCCAGGAGGAAGTCACCGTTGCGCTCAAGCTGGGTTTCCAGACGCGCCATCAGCGTCGGCCATTGATGCTGCGCCACTTCGAGCGGCACGCGATTGGCGCTGCCGCCATCGAACAACGTCGCACGGTCGGCAACGAATGCCTTCACGGCCTCAGGCGGGACTTTGGCGAAACGCACAGCAAGGGATGCCGGCTGAAACACCAGGCTGACCGCATGCAGGAACAGCACCGAATCCGCCCACGCCGCGAGGCTCGCCGCCGTGAACCCCTGACCTTCGGGATAGAACGTGGGAGACGATTTTTCCTGCTCAAGACGCCGGGCGATCAACGCGGTGTCGCAGTAGATGTCGGCGCCAACTTGCAGAACCGGGGTTTTGCGATAGCCGCCGGTGAGGGGCATGAGGTCGGGCTTGGGCATGATCGACGGGATGTTGACCGAGCGCCATGACAGGCCTTTGAAGCCCAGCATCAGGCGGGCTTTCTCGGCAAAAAGTGACGTTGGATAGTGATGAAGAATCAACTCAGACATGCTTCGGGCCATCCGCAGGGATAAAGCCCCAGCTTAGCCTCCTGCGCGCTTATGGCATACCCGCTCGGTCTGATGGCGCGGCATCACTCGGCTGGATGTAGCTGGCGGCGAGGTATTCCTTGGCGCTTTTACGCAGCTTTTTGATCAGGCGCTCCTGCCGCAAGGCGTCGCCCTTGTCGCGGCAGGCCTCCACATACACCAGCGCCATTGCCTGGCTCGAGCTGAAAAAGCGCGCGCCTTTGCCGGTTTGATGTTGGGCGAATCGGCGCTGCGGATCATTGCTGATGCCGCAGTACAAAGAACCGTTGGCCGCGCGCACCAAGTACACGAACCAGCATTTAGCCACAGGTTCTGCGGGAGTCTGGACAGGCACACGAGGTTTCCGAAAGGTTTGGCGGAGGGTACACAGGAAGTTTCTTACCGTCGACCTTCCCGGAATGGACGCCAACCAACAACGGCAAGGGCCACGAACCTACGCACTCAATCCAACAACGCCTTATCCAAAATGCGCGTTGCCTACAGAATTGCCCCATCCGAGATCAGTAAGCTCATCACTCATTCCAAGGACGGAGCCATTCGACATGTTCAAGGCATTATCTATCACCGGCACCCTCGCCGCAGTTGCATTCACGATCGGTTCGGTGCAAGCCAGCGAGGGGGAAAACACCGCGAGGGCGATGACTCGCCAGTACCACGACACACGAGAATCATGCGGAGCGCAGTCGCCAGCGTTCGTCTGCTCGGGCATTTTCCTGCGCTCCACTCGGCCCTCACCCGCTTACCATTCGTGGGAACACAGCCCAATCTCAAAAGCCAAGGGAGGGGTAGCGTTCTCCTTCCTCCGGGCCGACGCTCCCATCAGCAATCTGGCGGAGGATGCACGCAGTGGCTATAGCCTGGCGCCGGTCAGCAACCGGCCAGCGGATACTCTGCAATACAGGGTCCTGTGTGCGTTTCCTACCGATGGCGACAGCTGGACCCGTGACCAGGGAGGCTGCGGCGACAACCAACAGACCGCGCAGGTGGAAACCTTCTGCCACGAGCAAGGCATTCGAAGCGCCGAGGACTGGATCGTCAACTACCAGCGCACCCCCGGAAACCCGGCGGAGCGCTATTTCAGCCAATGTGCGTTCGACATGCACACATCCCGTGACGGAGCTGCAGCGCGCGAGTTTATGGAGAACCTCAAAGCGATGCGTTTACTCAACGGCGAGCCTTTCCCGTGGAACGAAATGTTGATCCAGGCCTGGGACGAGACGCAAAGTAACGGCGTGCCCATTCAGTCGTTTTTCTATATCAGGGGGATGCCAAGCGGCCTGGAGCAGGCCCGATATGACCAGACGGATTACCACACAACCGTTGGACGCATCGTCCCGATCATCGAGATCGGTCTGCCACGCGATGAGACGCAAAACGCCACGTTCATTTATCGCAGTTCGGATCAGGCCGTGAGTGAGCCGCAGTAAGCAAATCAAACCCGCCAGGTTATTGCGCCTGGCGGAATTTACTCAGCCCTTCAGCTGCCTGACGACGAACCTTTGCGCGCAGCAACGGCGTCCACCCCAGCAACAGGCCCATCGTGCCCAGCGCCTGACGCGACCAGCGCCATAGATCAAACTGATCGTGGTGCTCGCAGATCTTGCCGTCGCGAAACACAAACCGCGCCTGAATGTCGTTGACCACCGTGCGGCCGGTCTGGCTGAACAGGTAGGTCGCGACCCAGTGCGCCGCGCCAGTTGTGGCATCGGCACGAACTTGATCGAACACCACCGAAAAGTCACGGGCCCGGGAGGTCAGCATGCGCCACATGTCGCCGGCATCCCTCCCGTGCAACTCGCCAAACACCGGGTCGGAGAACACCACGTCCTCGCTGTAGCACGCAGCCATCGCCTCGGCGTCGAGGCGGCTGAACGCCTCGTAGAAGCGCGTGATCACCGCGCTGTTGTGTTCGCTGGTAAAGGTCTCGCTCATGGGAACGCCGTCCATGGATATAGGATGCCTGCACGATAAGCGGCCCCACCGCGTTTTGCCACGGGCATTCGCATCACAAATGCTTCCCCTCAGACTTTCTCGCTGGTCACGCCCACGTACAGCGCACGCCCGGCGCCCAGACCCGCGATGATCGCGGCGATGCCGATGATGCCGAAGATCCAGCCCACCGAGTCCCAGTTTCCGGTCCAGTCATGCACGACGCCGACCGCGAAAGGTCCGAGCGACGCCAGGGTGTAGCCGAAGCCTTGGGCCATGCTCGACAGGTTGGCGGCGACATGGGAGTCCCGCGAGCGCAACACGATCAGGGTCAATGCCAGGCTGAACGTGCCGCCCTGCCCCACGCCGAGCACCACGGCCCAGCCCCACAACTGTTCAAGTGGCGCATACAGGCAGCCGAACAGACCGGCCAGTGTCAGCAGCATCACCAGCACAATGGCGATGCGCTGATCCTTGCCGCGAGTGGCCAGCCACGGCGCGGTCAGCGAGCTGACCAATTGCACCATGATCGAACCGGACAACAGCAGGCCGGCGTCAACGGCAGTCAGTCCTCGCCCGATGAGGATCGACGGCAGCCAGCCGAACACGATGTAGGCCAGTGACGATTGCAGGCCCATATAAAGGGTGACTTGCCAGGCCAGAGGATCGCGGCGCAAACCGCGTACCCGATAAGCCACCTGATGCTGGCCATGACGTTGACGCGTCTGCGGCCACCAAAAGATTGCAGCAAGAATTGCCGGGGCGATCCAGAAACCCAGGCCCAGTGTCCAGTCGCGGCCGTCGCCGTTACCCAGCGCCTCGCTCAACGGAACCGTGGAGCCGGCCGCAACGGCGGCGCCCAGGCACAGCGCCATGGTGTAAACGCCCGTCATGGCACCGGCCTGCCTGGCGAAGTCACGTTTGACGATGCCGGGAAGCAGAACCCCGATAATGCCGATGCTGGCGCCAGCCATTATGCTGCCGGCGAACAGACCGAACTCGCCCAACGAACTGCGCAGAATGATGCCGCAGGCCAAGGTCAGCAGAATGCCGAGTACCACGCGCTCACTGCCGAATCGCCGCGCAAGGATCGGCGCAAGGGGCGCGAACAGGCCCAGGCACAACACCGGCAGCGTGGTCAGCAATCCGGCCGTGGCCGCAGAAAGTCCCAGGCTTCGTGACACCTCACTCAACAACGGCGCCATGCTCGACAACGCCGGACGCAGATTCAGCGCCACCAGTACCAGGCCTAATAACAGGAACCACGGGCGCTTGAGCACAGGATGTTGCTGCTGCACTTGCTCGTCATCCGCTTCCGCGTCGATCAGCAGTTTGTCAATTTCATGGGGAGTCGAAGCATTGGAACGGGAACTGCTCGCCGTCGGCGCCTTGGTCGTCATGGGATTCTCGTGGGGGCAGGAGGATGTAACAGCGCATTGCGCAAAGGAGTAATCCTGTTGGAGATCGGCAGAGAACACAAGTTTTACGAGGATTGGGTACAGTTTTGCGGCGGAGTACGCGCCCGCTCCTCATATGATGACGTCCGTCTTCGCGAGCAAGCTTGCTCCCATAAAGTAAAAACCCGGGCACTAGGCCCGGGCTCTTTGTGTTGCGGCTGCTGACTCAGTGCAGGATCTGGCTGAGGAACAGCCGTGTACGGTCGCTTTGCGGATTATCGAAGAAGTCGTTCGGCGCGGCTTGTTCGACGATCTCGCCTTTGTCCATGAAGATCACGCGGTTGGCGACGGTCCGGGCGAAACCCATTTCGTGAGTCACGCAGAGCATGGTCATGCCCTCTTCCGCCAGGCCGACCATGGTGTCGAGCACCTCTTTCACCATTTCCGGATCGAGGGCCGAGGTCGGCTCGTCGAACAGCATGATCTTCGGCTTCATGCACAGCGCGCGGGCAATCGCCACACGCTGTTGCTGACCGCCGGAGAGCTGGCCCGGATATTTATGCGCCTGCTCGGGAATACGCACGCGCTCCAAATAATGCATGGCGATTTCTTCGGCCTTGCGCTTGGGCATCTTGCGCACCCACATCGGCGCCAGCGTGCAGTTCTGCAGGATGGTCAGGTGCGGGAACAGGTTGAAGTGCTGAAACACCATGCCGACTTCGCGACGAATCGTCTCGATCTGCTTCAGGTCCGAAGTCAGCTCGGTGCCATCGACCACGATGCGACCCTGCTGGTGCTCCTCCAGACGGTTGAGGCAACGGATGGTCGTCGACTTGCCCGAACCCGACGGGCCGCACAACACAATGCGCTCGCCCTGACGCACGTTCAGGTTGATGTCTTTCAACACGTGGAACTGGCCGTACCACTTGTGTACGCCTTCCATCCGGATCATGCCTTCGGCGCCCAGAGGCTTACTGATAGCTTCACTCATCACAAAACTCCTAACGCTTGTGGCCTGTGTCCAACTTACGCTCCAAATGCATGGAGTAGCGGGACATGCCGAAACAGAAGATCCAGAACACCAGGGCCGCGAACACGTAACCCTCGGTCGCCATGCCGAGCCACTTGGGGTCGGCGGCAGCTTGTTTAACGCTGTTGAGGAGATCGAACAGGCCGATGATGATCACAAGGCTGGTGTCCTTGAACAACGCGATCACGGTGTTGACCAGACCCGGAATGACCATCTTCAAGGCCTGCGGGAGAATGACCAGGCCCATGCGGCGCCAGTAGCCGAGGCCCATGGCCGCAGCCGCTTCGTACTGACCCTTGGGAATGGCCTGCATGCCGCCTCGAACCACCTCGGCCACGTACGCCGACTGGAACAGGATCACGCCGATCAGGGCACGCAGCAATTTGTCGAAGTTCATGCCTTCAGGCAGGAACAGCGGCAGCATCACCGACGACATGAACAGCACCGTGATCAAAGGAACGCCCCGCCAGAACTCGATGAACGTCACGCATAAGACGCGAATGGCCGGCATCTCGGAGCGACGTCCCAGTGCCAGCACCACGCCCAGCGGCAATGCGCCGGCGATACCCACCGTGGCGATCACCAGGGTCAGCATCAAGCCGCCCCACTGATTGGTGGCGACCTGGTCCAGGCCGAATACGCCGCCATGCAGCAGGAAGTAGGCGACGATCGGGTAGATGAACAGGAACGACAGGCCGTAGATCGCCTTGCGCGGCATCACTTTGATAAACAGCGGCGCAACGCCGATGATCGCCAGCCAGACGGTCAGATCAACCCGCCAGCGCAGCGCCTGCGGGTAATAGCCGTACATGAACTGGCCGAAGCGCTGTTCAATGAACACCCAGCAGGCGCCCGCCTTTGTGCAGTCTTCGCGCGTGGTGCCGACCCAGTTGGCATCGAAGATGGCCCAACTCAGCAACGGTGGAACAACCAGCCAGATCAGGTAGACCGCGAACAGGGTCAACAGCGTGTTGATCCAGCTCGAGAACAGGTTCTGGCGCATCCATGCCACGGGGCCGAAGACTTTGCTCGGCGGTGGCATGTCGGGTTTGAAAGTATGGGATGTCATGCGCGTTTCCTCACCGCTCGATCAGCGCAATGCGCTTGTTGTACCAGTTCATCAGCAGGGAAATGCTGATACTGATCGCCAGGTACACGCTCATGGTGATGGCAATGACTTCGATGGCCTGGCCGGTCTGGTTGAGCACGGTACCGGCGAACAGCGAAACCATTTCCGGGTAACCGATACCGGCGGCCAGCGACGAGTTCTTCGCCAGGTTCAAGTATTGGCTGGTCAATGGCGGGATGATCACCCGCAGCGCCTGGGGAATGATGACCTTACGCAGCGTCGGCCCTGGACGCAGGCCCAGCGAACGTGCCGCTTCGGTCTGGCCGTGACTCACCGACTTGATGCCCGAGCGTACGATCTCGGCGATAAACGCCGCCGTATAAACCGTCAGGGCCAACGTCAGCGCCAGCAGTTCAGGGATCAGTACCCAGCCGCCGACAAAGTTGAAGCCTTTCAGTTCAGGGACCTCCCAATGCACCGGTGCACCGAAGATCAGCGCGCAGAGCGCCGGGATCACGATGAACAGCGCAAGGCCTGCCCAGAACTTGTGGAACGGTACGCCCGTGGCTTCGAAGCGCTTGTTCGCCCAACGCGTCATGAACACGATGGCAACAATGGCCAGCACCATGCTGATCACGAACGGCCATGCCGCATCGGTGGCAATCGCTGCCGGCATGTTCAGGCCACGGCTGCTGACAAAGAATGAGCCGAGAAAGCCATGGGCGGCCCGCGGCCCTGGCAGGGTCAGGAACACCGCGAAATACCAGAACAGGATCTGCAGCAGCGGCGGAATGTTACGGAAGACTTCAACGTAAACCGTCGCCAGCTTGTTGATGATCCAGTTGTTGGACAGACGCGCGACGCCGACGATGAAGCCCAGCAGGGTCGCAAGGACCACGCCGATGAATGTCACCAGCAGCGTGTTGAGCAAACCGATCAGGAAAACCCGCGCGTAGGTGTCCGACTCCGTGAACGGAATCAGGTGCTGCGCGATGCCGAAGCCGGCACTGTTTTCGAGGAAACCGAAACCTGAGGTGATACCCCGGTGTTGCAGGTTGGTCTGGGTGTTATCGAACAGATACCAACCCATCGCGACTACGGCGACAACCGTAATTATCTGAAATAGCCACGCACGCACTTTAGGATCGCTGAGGCTGAGCCTCTGCTTGGGTGCGCTGATTTGATTTTGCATGGAGTGCCCCGGAAGAAATGCAACAAAGCGCCCGGCTGCAATTCACGCAGCCGGGCGCAGGTCAATCAACGCACAGGTGGTGCGTATTGAATGCCGCCAGCGTTCCACAGAGCGTTCTGACCGCGAGCGATCTCCAGAGGAGTGGCTGCGCCCAGGTTCTTCTCGAAGATTTCGCCGTAGTTACCGACTTGCTTGACGATCTGCACGACCCAGTCTTTCTTCAGCTTGAGCTGCGGACCGTAATCGCCGTCGGCACCCAGCAAGCGGGCCACGTCAGGGTTCTTGGTGGACTTGGCTTCGGCTTCAACGTTTTTCGACGTCACGCCAGCTTCTTCCGCGTTCAGCAAGGCGTAGCCCACCCAGCGAACAACGGTGGTCCAATCTTCATCGCCACGGGCGACAACAGGGCCCAGCGGTTCTTTGGAAATGGTTTCAGGCAGAACGACGTAATCCTTCGGCGAGGCCAGCTTGGAGCGCTGTGCGTACAGCTGGGATTTGTCGGAAGTCAGTACGTCGCAACGACCGGATTCCAGCGATTTGGCGCTTTCGTCGGAGGTGTCGAACGTGATCGGGGTGTACTTGAGGTTGTTGGCGCGGAAGTAGTCCGACACGTTCAGCTCAGTGGTGGTACCGGCTTGAATACAGATGGTCGCGCCGTCCAGTTCCTTGGCACTTTTCACGCCCAGCTTGCTGTTGGCCAGGAAGCCGACGCCGTCGTAATAAGTGACGAAGCCCGGGAAGACCAGACCCATGCTCGCATCACGGGAGCTGGTCCAGGTGGTGTTACGCGACAGGATGTCGATTTCGCCGGACTGCAGCGCGGTGAAGCGCTCTTTGGCGTTCAGCTGGCTGAACTTGACCTTGGTCGCGTCGCCAAACACCGCGGCAGCAACAGCGCGGCAGAAGTCGGCGTCGATGCCCTGGATCTTGCCGCTTGCGTCCGGAACCGAGAAACCTGGCAGACCGTCACTGACGCCGCACTGAATAAAGCCCTTCTTCTGAATGGCGTCCAGCTTGGCACCCGCTTGAGCGAACCCGGTCAGGCCGAGCGCTGCAGCAGCGGCCACTACAGCCAGGGTGGATTTCAACATCTTCATTCAAACCTCCAGTTTGCTCTTTGTTGTGTAGGAGCCTTAGCCCCGTCGCACCCTTGTGAGGCATTCATGACCCGTGCTGGCTTGTTTTTGGGTCATGCGACGTTGAACCCGTTTACCGCCACCGGCGCCAGGCATCTGGTCATCCCGTGTTCGGCCTGTTGCGAGTCCTGCAGACTGAAGCCCCATGATGTCCTTGAACCCCGAGGTTCAAAGCGAATCGTGCCGGGAATCCTGCTCGATGATTCCTTGCTGCCCCTGACGCAACACTCGGCTGTCTGCTTGATAGCCTATTAGTGTTACCGCACGGGGTGAGCGCCTTCACTCCGCGGGTTGTGTAGCAAAGCCCGTACCACCATGCTGGCAATGTCGAATTAGCGACAGGTCAAGATCAAAACTTGTAACCTTGCGACATCTTTCCTACATCCGCACACGACCCGACGCACCGCCTTAAAGCGCTGCGCCAGAGGCGTCGCACACTAATGGAGCACACATGACTGAACCGTTGATCATCGAGCCGGAATTGGCAGTCGATGCCTGCGTAATCTGGCTGCACGGCCTGGGCGCTGACCGCTATGATTTTCTGCCGATCGCCGAGATGCTGCAGAAGGCGCTGAAGACCACGCGGTTCATCCTGCCCCAGGCCCCGACCCGTGCCGTCACCATCAACGGTGGCTACGCAATGCCCAGTTGGTATGACATCAAGGCCATGAGCCCGGCCCGCGCCATCGACAGCGACCAGCTGGAAGGCTCGGCGCAAGACGTCATCAAGCTGATCGAACAACAACGCGACGGCGGCATCGACCCGGCGCGAATCTTCCTCGCGGGGTTTTCCCAGGGCGGCGCCGTGGTGTTGCACACTGCCTTCCTGCGTTGGGAAGGCCCCCTCGGTGGCGTGCTCGCGCTGTCCACTTACGCACCGACATTCAGCGACGAAATGGGCCTGTCCGCCAGCCAGCAACGCATCCCGGCCTATTGCTTGCACGGCAGCAATGACCCGGTGGTGTTGCATGCCATGGGGCGAGCGGCTTACGAGCATCTGAAGGCCCAAGGCGTCACCGTGACATGGCAGGAATACCCAATGGAGCACGAAGTGTTACCGCAGGAAATTTCCGACATAGGTGTCTGGCTCGCGGATAAGCTTCGCTAGTCCACTCATTTGATCCTTCCAATTACGCTGTGGATTTGCTAGGACACTACGCCGCGCCGGGTTCTTGCTTTACACTCCCCGGCGTACATTCCTAAATCAATCGATGAGATGACCGTGCTCAAAGCACTTAAGAAGATGTTCGGAAAAAGCGAGGCTGAGCCGCTCGCGCCTGCTGCTCCCCTTCCCGTCCCCCAGCGCCAGACCGAAAGCGTCCCGCGGGAACCGTCAGCAGCAGAAGTGCACGTGCCAATGCCAGAGCATTCGGCAGCCACTGCACCGCCCGTCACTTCGCCCACCAGGGCGGAACGCCCGCGCCGCGAACGTGCACCCAAGCCTGTCGTTATTCCCTGGAAACCCGAAGACTTCGTCGTCGAACCCCAGGAAGGCAAAACCCGCTTCCACGATTTCCCCCTCGCCCCTGAATTGATGCACGCCATCCAGGACCTGGGCTTCCCGTACTGCACGCCTATCCAGGCCGGCGTTCTGGGTTACACCCTCAAAGGCCGCGATGCCATCGGCCGCGCCCAGACCGGCACTGGCAAGACCGCCGCTTTCCTGATTTCCATCATTACCCAGTTGACCCAGACGCCTCCGCCGAAGGAGCGCTACATGGGTGAGCCCCGCGCGCTGATCATTGCGCCGACCCGTGAGCTGGTGGTGCAGATCGCCAAGGACGCCGAGGCGCTGACCAAGTACACCGACCTCAACGTAATGACGTTCGTCGGCGGCATGGATTTCGACAAGCAGCTCAAGCACCTCGAAGCCCGCCACTGCGACATCCTGGTCGCCACGCCAGGTCGTCTGCTGGACTTCGCCCAGCGCGGCGAAGTGCACCTGGACATGGTCGAAGTCATGGTGCTGGACGAAGCCGACCGCATGCTCGACATGGGCTTCATTCCCCAGGTCCGCTCGATCATTCGCCAGACCCCGCACAAGGGCGAGCGCCAGACGCTGTTGTTCTCCGCCACCTTTACCGACGACGTGATGAACCTGGCCAAGCAGTGGACGACGGACCCTGCAATCGTCGAGATCGAATCGCTGAACGTCGCCAGTGACACGGTCGAGCAGCACATCTATGCCGTCGCTGGCGCCGACAAGTACAAGTTGCTGTTCAACCTGATCAATGATCACGGTTGGGAGCGGGTGATGGTGTTCGCCAACCGCAAGGATGAAGTGCGACGCATCGAAGAACGCCTCGTGCGCGACGGCATCAATGCCGCGCAGTTGTCAGGCGACGTGCCGCAGCACAAGCGCATCAAGACGCTCGAAGGCTTTCGCGAAGGCAAGATTCGCGTGCTGGTGGCCACTGACGTGGCGGGTCGCGGAATCCACATCGAAGGCATCAGCCACGTGATCAACTTCACCCTGCCGGAAGTACCGGACGACTACGTGCACCGCATCGGCCGGACCGGTCGTGCAGGCGCTGATGGCGTGTCCATCAGCTTCGCCGGTGAAGACGACTCGTATCAGTTGCCGTCGATTGAAGAGAAGCTGGGTCGCAAGATCAGCTGCGAAACGCCGCCAACCGTGTTGCTGCGGCCGGTGGTGCGTGTGCAGCGGGCGATTCCTGCGGCGGAATGACGCCACGCTGCCATGAAGGCTGAGCCCTCGGCCTATTTCCAGCGATCCGCAGCCTTGTGATCGCTGTCGCGCCCCTCAACCCAGCGCGGCCCTTCTGAAGTGTTTTCCTTCTTCCAGAACGGCGCGCGGGTTTTCAGGTAGTCCATGACGAAATCGCAGGCCTCGAACGCGGCCTGGCGATGGGCGCTGGCGGCCGCGACGAACACGATAGGCTCACCCGGCGCCAACTCGCCCACCCGATGAATCACTTCCAGCTTGAGTAAGGGCCAGCGCTGCTGCGCTTCATCAACGATCTTGAACAGCGCTTTCTCAGTCATGCCGGGATAGTGTTCAAGGAACATCCCCGCCACGTCACGTCCATCGTTGAAGTCCCGCACGTAGCCGACAAAGCTGACCACCGCACCCACGCCGACGTTGGCGTCGTGCATGGCGTTGACTTCAGCCCCCGGATCGAACGCATCGGGTTGCACTCGCACGCTCATATCAGCCTCCGGTGACGGTCGGGAAGAACGCCACTTCATCGCCCGGCTCGACAGCCGTGTCCAGCGAGCACAGCTCTTGGTTGCGGGCACACATGATGCCTTTCTCGCTCAGCACCTCCCACACACCGCCACGCTCAAGCAGATGCTGGCGCACCGCGTCGACGGTGGCGAATGCGCCTTCGAGGTTCTCGCTCTCGGTGCCGAGGGTTTCGCGAAAACGCGCGAAATATTGGACGTGTACGTGAATGGTCATTGGGCGCTCACCTGCTCATCAGCGATGAAATGTCCGCTTTTGCCACCGAGCTTTTCAAGCAACCGGACGTGTTCGATGGTCATGCCGCGGTCCACCGCCTTGCACATGTCGTAGATGGTCAAGGCCGCGATGCTGGCGGCGGTCAACGCCTCCATTTCCACCCCGGTCTGGCCGGAGAGCTTGCAGCGGGCGACGATGTGCACGGTGTCAGGGCTTTCGGCGGTGAGTTCGACCTTTACGCCGGTGAGCATCAGCGGATGGCAAAGGGGAATCAGATCGCTGGTTTTTTTCGCGGCCTGAATGCCGGCGATGCGCGCGACGGCGAACACGTCGCCTTTGGGATGACCGCCCTCGACAATCATTTGCAGGGTTTCGGGCAGCATGCGCACGCGCGCTTCGGCCACGGCTTCACGGAACGTCACGTCTTTTTCAGTGACGTCGACCATGTGGGCGCGACCTTGGGAATCGAGATGAGTGAGCACGGGATGACTCCTGAACAGGAGCGGGGATTGTAGGGAGTTAGGGCTAGAAGCCACAAGCTGCAAGCTGCAAGCTGCAAGCTACAAGCTAACGACCCTGAGCGGACGTCGGCTTGCAGCTTGAGGCTAGAGGCTTGAAGCTGCTGCCACGTTACAAATGGCTCTCCGCATATTCGGCCAGGATCGAACGTGGAACACCTTGCAGACTGATGTGCACGCCGTTGGGGAAGTCCTTGAAACGCTCCGTCAGGTAAGTCAGCCCCGAGCTGGTGGCCGACAGATAAGGCGTGTCGATCTGCGCCAGGTTACCCAGGCAGACCACCTTGGAACCAGCGCCTGCGCGGGTAATGATGGTTTTCATCTGGTGCGGCGTGAGGTTCTGGCATTCATCGATCAGGATCAGGCTCTGCTGGAAGCTTCGACCGCGAATGTAGTTGAGGGATTTAAACTGCAGCGGCACCTTGCTGAGGATGTAATCGACACTGCCATGGGTGTTTTCGTCATCCATGTGCAACGCTTCGAGGTTGTCGGTGATCGCGCCAAGCCATGGCTCCATCTTTTCCGCTTCGGTCCCGGGCAGAAAGCCAATCTCCTGGTCGAGCCCCTGCACGCTTCGGGTGGCAATGATGCGGCGGTAGCGCTTGCTGACCATGGTCTGCTCGATGGCCGCGGCCAAGGCGAGAATGGTTTTGCCCGAACCTGCAGCGCCGGACAGGTTGACCAGATGAATATCCGGATCGAGCAGCGCGAACAGCGCCAGCCCTTGATAAATGTCGCGCGGTTTCAGCCCCCACGCTTCCTGGTGCAGCAGCGGCTCTTGATGCATGTCCAGCAACAGCAGCTCGTCAGGCTTGACGCCTTTGACCCAACCGACGAAGCCTTGCTCATCAATGATGAACTCGTTGATGTGCACAGACGGAATCTGCTCGATCATCTGCACTTTGTGCCAGGTACGGCCGTGATCCTGACGGGTATCGACTTTGCTCACCCGGTCCCAGAAAGAGCCGGTCATGTTGTGATAACCGCGGGACAGCATCGACACGTCGTCAACCAGTTGGTCGGTGCTGTAATCCTCGGCCTCGATGCCGCAGGCCCGCGCCTTGAGGCGCATGTTGATGTCTTTGGTGACCAGTACGATGCGCGTGTCCTTTTTCCGCGCATGCAGATCGATCAGCTGATTGATGATGATGTTGTCATTGAGGTTGTCAGGCAGGACCCGGTTGGGCTCTTGCCGCTTGTTCATGAGGATGGACAGATAACCCTTGAAAACGCCTGTACCGCGATCGATCGGTACGCCTTTTTCGACCTCCTCCGGGGTCGCTTCGCCGAGTGTCTTGTCAATCAACCGGATCGCCTGCCGACATTCAGCAGCCACCGAGTGCTTGCCCGCCTTGAGCTTGTCCAGTTCTTCCAGGACGGTCATGGGAAGTGCAACGTGATGTTCTTCGAAATTCAGAAGCGCGTTTGGATCATGGATCAATACGTTGGTATCGAGCACGTAGAGGATTGGCTGGTTAGAGGAAGGGGTGCGTCCGTGGTCATCCATACTCGCTCACCTTTGTAGTAGCCAAGTGACGCACCACACAGCGATGCTGCGCCACGAAAAGGCCGCCGAGGCTTTCCCCTTGAGGCAGGAGAAAATTGCGCAAAGTGGGGTCTGGGATGACGCCACCTGTGTTGCAGGGTTCGGCGGTCTGTTGTCGTAATACCGCAAAACCGATGACATAAAAACGCGTTTCGGCGCTTTTTGAGGTTTATTTCTCAAGGGGCACATTAGGCCTTGGCGGATGGGTCAGCCGCGTTTAAAGTCGGAAGTCCAGTCCGGGACAAATCCTCAGAAATTTCCCACCTCCACCCCTCGTCATTCCCCTTCTTTCACTGGCGGCACTGCCTGCTCAACCGCTGCACCCGGCTGCTCGACAGGCTCTTCTGCGGCGTCATCGTCTGGCGTGTCATCCTCCTCATCCGGCCCATCTACTTCGTCGGCCAACTGCTGCGGATAGATATGGCAGTCTTCCCACATCACGCCGCTTTGCGCGGTATTGGCCATCAGCCACGGCACCGCCTGCTGCGCCTTGTCCGTGCTGTCATGGAACACCACGTTCCCGCGCCGCCACAACAGCATCAGCGTTAGCACCCGATTGGCAGCCTGCTCGGCGCTGATGCGTCCGGTGCTGTCCTGGGAATCGATGTTCCACAGCGAAACACGCAGCTGCTGATCCCGGAAGAACGGCGCGCTGTCGGCACGACGATGGCCGTAAGGCGGGCGAAACAGCGGCACGAAATTGTCCGGCAGCACCTGCTGAACCAGCGCGGCCGTACGCTCGATGGAGTCTTGCCAGTCGCGCCAGTGGGCATGGGACCTGAACTCCCAGCCTTGCAAGCCGACGCATTGCTGCCGGTAGACGTTTTGCAGCGCCTGAGCCGAGGTGCTGTCCAGACGACTCTGCAGGCTTTTGCCCAGAACAAAGAAGGTCGCGGTGATTTTCTGCTGGCGCATGAAATCAGCCAGCCAGTCGGTGGCGCCATCGGCGACGGTCGGACCACTCTCGAAATTGAGCAGGAAGGTCCGGTCCGGCATTTCCTCGCCGCTGAGCTCGTCGGAGTTGTAGCGCTCGATCTCGCTGCTGGTCTGCGGGAACAAGGCGGCCATGCGCAACAGTTCGTTGAGATAACGCTGGTTGAAGGCATCGGCCGGCGCTGCCCACTGCGCATAGAAGGAATCATCGGCCACTTTGTACTCGGCGGCGCGCTGGCGCAGCATCGGCACGTCATCAACCAGTACACAGAAGGACGCGTCGGCTCCGCAGGTTTTTTCAGCGAATGTCCAGTTCTCGAACAGGCGCGTCCATAAGCGTGTGCGGATCAGGTTCACCGTCGGCAGGTTGATCTGGCGCAGACCCAGGCGCGCACTCAGCTGGGCGTCGCTGAGGTTTTCGCTCTCCAGCAGCTGATGGGCGAAGCTGAGAATTTGCGCGCGCGAAGCGACGTCGAACAGCTGCGGCGTTTCCAGTGCCTCCGGCCAGACTGCGCGGTCCAGCGTCGCAATTTCGCCCGTGGCCGCCTGTGCGTTGAGCCCCAATAAACAGGCTCCAATCAATACCAGCATGCGCAACACGACGTGCTCCCAATCCTTGATAACGAGGCCGAAAACCGGCGAGGCACTATAGCGGATTTGCCTCAGACCAGAATGCCGGATTCCGGCACCGCTTCCGTAGGATGGCGCCTATCGACACCATAGCTGGAGTGATACGCACGCAACCCCTAGAATCGCCCGACGATCAAAGGAGCCCTGCCCATGCTGATGGTGATTTCCCCAGCCAAAACCCTCGACTTCGACACGCCGCCCACCACCAAACGCTACACCCAGCCTCAATTTCTGGATCACTCCCAGGAGCTCATCAGCCAATTGCGTGACCTGACGCCAGCACAGATCGGTGAGCTGATGCACCTGTCCGACAAGCTCTCCGGCTTGAACGCCGCCCGCTTCGGCAGCTGGAATCCGGCGTTTACGCCTGAAAACGCCAAACAGGCACTGCTGGCCTTCAAGGGCGACGTGTACACCGGTCTCGACGCCGACACCCTGAGCGCAGCTGATCTCACTTACGCCCAGAAGCACCTGCGTATGTTGTCAGGGCTCTATGGATTGCTGCGTCCTCTGGACCTGATGCAACCGTATCGTCTGGAAATGGGTACAAAGCTGGCGAACGCAAGGGGCAAGGATCTTTACGCATTCTGGGGCGACCGCATCAGCGAATGGCTCAACGAGGCGCTAAAAGAACAAGGCGACGACGTGCTGCTCAACCTGGCGTCGAACGAATACTTTTCAGCGGTCAAGCGTCCGGCACTCAATGCCCGCGTCATTGAAACCGAGTTCCGCGACCAGAAAAACGGTCAGTACAAGATCATCAGCTTCTACGCCAAGAAAGCCCGGGGCATGATGGCTCGCTTCGTGATTTCCGAGCGCATCAGCAAGCCCAAAGACCTGACGCAGTTCGATGCCCACGGCTATCGCTACAGCAAAGAGCAGTCCTCTCCGGACAAGCTTATTTTCCTGCGGGATGAGCAAGACGCCTGAGCGGCACCGCCCCGAACGTTCGCCCGTCAGCGTCGCCCGTCTCCACTTCATGACGGGCGACGCGACGGAATTCAATCCCTACTTCGGTGCACTTCCCAAGACACAAGTGTCACCATTTTAGTATGCATGCCGTGATCCCATCATTCGAATGCGTCCATCCATCCAACCGGAAGCAAAGAAAAACAGTGACGTCTTTCGCAAATTCCCACACTAACTTAGTTCATAACCTACAGTTTGCGCGGACGAACGGTAGTGCTGCCGACTAATTGGCGCCAACTAAAAGTCAAAATCTAACGCGTTCTTTTTTTCTCAAAAATTTAACAACTTTTTTTGCAGATTTTCGCCCCGCTGATTGAACGCTAGTCACTCCCAGCTTCATACCGACGAAAGCCCTGCAAACTAAGGCTCGGACCATGATCGCCAGCACGTCGGAACCTGCCCGAAACCGCTCAGTGTTACGAAAAATCTCAAAAAGAGGACGAGCGGCCCGGAACTTATGGGGAATGCCCACGCTCCTACATCCCGTAACAATTCTCGTCCCCCATGTAGGACATCTCTTACATGGCACATGGACAGATCTGGAAGTTGCTTCTCAACGAAGTTAGACCGGTGGGTCAAGTGGTACGTACAAGGAGTCACGCACCAAACTAGTTGAAGTGAATTGAGCTAGCACCATTCGGGTGCCCGCAGTCGTGAATCGGGGCTGATTCATCAGGATACGGCCAAAAGCCTTATCCTTGACCGCCTGAGCATGACGCGCAAACCATCCGCTGGAGTGCCTGCCACATCCCAGATCGGGAACCTATATAAATATGTATGGGCCACTCGACACTTTTGATCTGTAACATTCGGGTTTGCCTTTCATATAGGTAACTCACCCCTTAATTCTGCCTGTGCTTGTCACGCGACATTCATTTGCCGTGCGTACGAGTGCGCGAAAGTTGTAAGACAGTTTTTATATTCGGCCAACTAATGGCGTAAACATCGAGGAGATTACTATGCGTATCAGCATCTTTGGTTTGGGCTATGTCGGTGCAGTCTGCGCAGGCTGCCTCTCGGCGCGTGGTCATGATGTTGTTGGCGTGGACATCTCCGCCGCCAAGATCGACCTGATCAACAAAGGCAAGTCGCCAATCGTTGAGCCAGGTCTGGGCGAGTTGCTGGAAACCGGCATCAAGACCGGCAAGCTGCGCGGCACCACCGATTTCTCCGAAGCCATTCGCGACACTGACCTGTCGATGATCTGCGTCGGCACGCCAAGCAAGAAGAACGGCGATCTGGAGCTGGACTTCATTGAGTCGGTCTGCCGCGAAATCGGCTTCGTACTGCGTGACAAGAGCACCCGTCACACCATCGTCGTGCGCAGCACCGTTCTGCCGGGCACCGTCGCAAACGTTGTTATCCCTATCCTCGAAGACTGCTCGGGCAAGAAAGCCGGCGTCGACTTCGGCGTAGCGGTCAACCCTGAATTCCTGCGTGAAAGCACCGCGATCGCTGACTACGACCATCCTCCGATGACCGTTATCGGCGAATTCGACACAGCGTCCGGTGACGTTCTGCAGTCCCTGTACGAAGAACTCGACGCACCGATCATCCGCAAGGACATCGCCGTTGCCGAGATGATCAAGTACACCTGCAACGTATGGCACGCGACCAAGGTCACCTTCGCCAACGAAATCGGCAACATCGCCAAGGCAGTCGGTGTCGACGGCCGTGAAGTGATGGACGTGGTCTGCCAGGACAAGGCTCTGAACCTGTCGCAGTACTACATGCGCCCAGGCTTCGCTTTCGGCGGTTCCTGCCTGCCGAAGGACGTCCGCGCCCTGACCTACCGCGCCAGCACCCTGGACGTTGAAGCTCCCCTGCTCAACTCCCTGATGCGCAGCAACGTTTCCCAGGTTCAGAACGCTTTCGACATCGTCGCTGCCAGCGACACTCGCAAAGTGGCCCTGCTGGGTCTGAGCTTCAAGGCCGGCACCGATGACCTGCGCGAAAGCCCACTGGTCGAGCTGGCAGAAATGCTGATCGGCAAGGGCTACGACCTGAGCATCTTCGACAGCAACGTCGAATACGCTCGCGTTCACGGCGCCAACAAAGACTACATCGAGTCCAAGATCCCGCACGTTTCGTCCCTGCTGAACTCGGACTTCGACGCGGTCATCAACAACTCCGACGTGATCATCCTGGGTAACCGCGACGAGCGCTTCCGTGCACTCGCCAACAACGCGCCAGCCGGCAAGCGTGTCATTGACCTGGTGGGCTTCATGAAAGGCACCACCACCGAAAACGGTCAAATCGAAGGTATCTGCTGGTAACACACAGCGAGCTGCAAGCCACGAGCTGCAAGTTTCAGGCTTCATTCCTCCCGTCCCGGGCGTCAGCGCCTGCGACGGGAGGTTTGAAGCTTGCGGCTTGAGGTTGCAACTGACTTAGGGATACACACTATGCAAAGGCTGAAGCACGGCTTCCTCCAGGCCGCAGGTTGGCTGTTTTATCTAACTTTGCTGGCTGCCATTGCCATGGCGCTGCCTGCATCGCTGTTTGACTCGCATTCCAAAGATTTCATTTTCCTGATAGGTATCGTCGGCATCTGGCGCTACTCGATGGGCGCAACGCACTTCGTGCGCGGCATGATCTTCCTGTACATCGTCTACCCGCACCTGCGCCGTAAAGTGCGCAAGCTGGGCAAGGCAGCCGATCCGTCCCACGTGTTCCTGATGGTCACCAGCTTTCGTATCGATGCGCTGACCACCGCTCAGGTGTACAGCTCGGTGATCCGCGAAGCCATCAACTGCGGCTTCCCGACCACCATCGTGTGCTCCCTGGTGGAAATGTCCGACGAGCTGCTGGTCAAGGCACTGTGGGCCAAGTACAACCCGCCGGAGCACGTCAAGCTCGACTTCGTGCGCATCGCCGGTACCGGCAAACGTGACGGTCTGGCGTTCGGTTTCCGTGCCATCTCCCGCCACATGCCGGACGACCGCGCCGTGGTTGCGGTGATCGACGGCGACACCGTTCTGGCTGAGGGCGTGGTGCAGAAAACCGTGCCGTGGTTCCAGCTGTTCGGCAACGTCGGCGGCCTGACCACCAACGAGTTCTGTGAAGTACGTGGCGGCTACATCATGAGCGAGTGGCACAAGCTGCGTTTCGCTCAGCGCCACATCAACATGTGCTCGATGGCGCTGTCCAAGCGCGTGCTGACCATGACCGGCCGTATGTCGGTGTTCCGCGCCACCGTGGTGACGGACCCGGCCTTCATCGCCGACGTGGAAAGCGACTCGCTGCAGCACTGGCGTCTGGGTCGCTTCAAGTTTCTGACCGGTGACGACAAATCCAGCTGGTTCAGCCTGATGCGCCTGGGCTACGACACGTTCTACGTGCCGGATGCCGCGATCAACACGGTTGAGCACCCGCCGGAAAAAAGCTTCCTGAAGGCCAGCCGCAAGCTCATGTACCGCTGGTACGGCAACAACCTTCGGCAGAACTCCCGCGCGTTGGGTCTTGGCGTTGGTCGTCTCGGCGTCTTCACCAGCATCGTGCTGTTCGATCAGCGCGTGTCGATGTGGACGTCGATCCTCGGCCTGACCGTCGCCATGCTCGCGAGCCTGAAATTCGGTATCGAATACCTGCTGGCATACCTGCTGTGGATCGGCATCACCCGCCTGATCCTGACGCTCCTGCTGTCTTGCAGCGGACACAAGATCGGTCCTGCCTATCCGATGATTCTCTATTACAACCAGATCGTCGGCGCACTGATGAAGATCTACGTCTTCTTCCGTCTGGACCGACAGTCCTGGACCCGCCAGGACACAAAACTGAGCCGCGACATGGCCAGCTTCCAGGGTTGGTTCAACACCTGGTCGTCGCGGACCATGACTTTCTCGGCTGGCAGCATCTTCGTTGCCGTGCTGCTGACAATGGTCTGACCGGGCCTCTGACCGAAACAATGGATCAACTCGATTAATCAGGAATTACCACCATGAATACAGCCGTGAATGCCAATGTCGTACATGAATCCGAAGCCCAGCGTCAGCACGCACGGGTCAAGATCCCGGCCAAACTGCGACTGCTCAATGGTCAGCCGAACGCTCCGCTGGTGCGTGTCGAAGACCTTTCTGCAGGCGGTCTGAGCTTTGTTGCTCCTGCCAACCTGCGCCCAAGCGTCGGTGAGGTCATCAAGGGTCGCCTGCAGTTCCTGATCGATAACCTCGGTCTGGCAATGGACGTTGCCCTGCAGGTCCGCACGATCGATTCGAGCACCGGCCGTGTCGGCTGCCAGTTCCAGAATCTGGAAACCCAGGACATCTCGACCCTGCGTCACCTGATCACGTCGCACCTGTCGGGCGATCTCATCAGCATGGGTGAAGTGCTTGCGACCCTGCAGCGCGACAACTTCACCAAGGCACGCAAATCCAAGGACAGCGGCAGCGGCCTGAGCGCTTTCGGTCGTCTGCGCGCCGTGACCTTCAGCGTCGGTATCTTCGCCGTCGGTTTGATTGCTTTCGGCTTCGTCGCAAAATCGGTCTACGGCATGTATTTCGTCAGCCACTCCACGTCTGGCCTGGTCAGCGTGCCGAGCCTGGATGTGACCATGCCCCGCGAAGGCACCGTGACCAGCCTGGTCGCTCCGAACGGCAACGTCGCTAAAGGTGCTCCTCTGGCCACGTTCAACACCAGCATGCTGGACATGTTGAAAGGCAACCTGGACCCGGACGAAATGCAGCCGGCCAAAATCGAAGAGCTGTTCGGTCGTCAACTGGCCGGCACCATGACCAGCCCGTGCGATTGCGTCGTGGCCAAGCAACTGGTCGCCGACGGTCAGTACGCAAGCAAAGGTCAAGTGATCTTCCAGATGGTCCCGCGTAACGTCGCCGCCAATGTCGATGCTCGCTTCACCTACCGTCAGTTCGCCGATGTACAGCCGGGCGCTCGCGTGACCTTCCAGGTCGCTGGCGAAGACGGCGACCACAGCGGCAAGATCGTCAGCGCCACGGCCCTGAGCCCTGCTGACCTGTCTTCCGACATCCGCGTTCAGATCCAGCCTGACGAAGCCATCAACAGCAACCTGGCCGGTCGCCCGGTTGAAGTGGTGAGCACTCGTGGCCCGTCGCTGAACTGGCTGATCGATAAAGCCACGGCGGCAGGTTTCTAAACATGGCTAGCCCACTACGAAGCTTGTCAGCCCCTACATTGTTGAGCCTGGCGATCGCTATCGGTTTGGGCGGCTGTGCCGGCCTGCCCGATCAGCGCCTGGCAAACGAAGCCCTGAAACGCGGCGACACCGCGATGGCGGAGCAAAACTATCGGCAACTGGCGGACCTGGGCTATAGCGATGCACAGGTCGGCCTCGCGGATATCCAGGTGGGTACCCGTGATCCGGAGCTGATCAAGCAGGCCGAGGCGACGTATCGCGCTGCAGCAGCCACTTCGCCCCGGGCGCAATCGCGCCTGGGCAAGTTGCTGGCGGTCAAGCCGAACTCCACCGAAGCCGAGCAACGTGAAGCCGAGGGTCTGTTGAAGAAGGCCTTCGCCAATGGCGAAGCCGGCACGCTGATTCCCCTGGCGATGCTCTATCTGCAATACCCGCACACGTTCCCGAACGTGAACGCGCAGCAGAAGATCAACGAATGGCGCGCTGGCGGTTATCCGGAAGCGGGTCTGGCCCAGGTGCTGCTGTATCGCACCCAAGGGACCTACGACCAGCATCTGGGTGAAGTCGAAAGCATCTGCAAGCAAGCGCTGCGCACCACTGACGTTTGCTACACCGAGCTGGCGACGGTCTACCAGAAGCGCGGCGAAGCCGACAAACAGGCTGCGCTGATCGAGCAGATGCAAAGCGGCTACGCCATGGGCAGCGTGCCTGCCATGCGGGTCGACAGCGTCGCTCGCGTGCTGGCGGATTCGACCCTCGGCAAGCCGGACGAAAAGACCGCGCAATCGCTGCTGGAGAAAGTTGCCCCCGGTTACCCCGCTTCGTGGGTCAGCCTGGCGCAATTGCTGTACGACTTCCCCGAACTGGGTGACGTCAACAAGATGATGGAATACCTGGACAACGGCCGTGCCGCGGATCAACCGCGCGCCGAGCTGCTGCTGGGCAAACTGTATTACGAAGGCAAGCTGGTCTTGCCGGATGCGAAGAAAGCCGAAGAGCACCTGACCAAGGCGGCTGCGACGCAAATCTCCGCGCATTACTACCTGGGTCAGCTTTATCGTCGGGGTTATCTGGGCCATCCAGACCCGCAAAAAGCTGTTGACCAGCTGCTGACCTCCGCACGCGGTGGCCAGAACAGCGCCGACTTCGCCCTCGCGCAGTTGTTCTCGCAAGGCAAAGGTATCAAGCCTGATCCGGTCAACGCATGGGTCTTCGGCCAATTGGCACTGGCTCAAGGCACGCCGCAAGCGACGGATCTGGCGCAACAACTGAACGAACAATTGCCGCCTGAGAAGCGCGCCCAGGCGCAGAGCCTTCTCCAGCGAGAACAGCAGGTCCGCGGCACAACCGCTCAAAACGCGTTGGCCTTGCAGACACTGCAAGAAGAAAAAGACGGCGGGGACGCACCTCTATGAAGCTTAAGTTGAACCCTCTGATGGCGGCCGGATTCGGTCTGGGCTTCTCCCTGATCTGGGCCACGCCGACACTGGCGGCCCTGACCGACACTCAGAATTTCGGCATCGAAGTCAAAGCGACGGGCCAGATGGAAGACGACCGTGACCTCGGCACCCGCAGCGGTGGCGACGTCAACGGTGTCGGTCTGGATCTGCGCCCGTGGGCGTATGGCGAGTGGGGCAACTGGAGCGGTTACGCGATGGGCCAGGTCGTCACCGCGACCGACACCATTCAGACCGATCCGCTGGATCAGCAGGTCACTGACTCAAACGGTCAGAGCGCTCAGCGTTCGCGCAGCACCTCAAACAGCCGCAAGGTTGACGACAGTTACGCTGCGCTGCGTGAGTTCTGGATCGGCTATAGCGGTTTCACGCCCTACCCTGGCGAGATACTCAAAGTCGGTCGTCAGCGCCTGCGTAATGACGATGGCCAGTGGCACGACGTCAACATTGAAGCGGTGAACTGGACCTTCGACACCACCCTGCTCAAGGCAGAAGTGGGCGCCGCACAGCGTTTCAGTGAATACCGCACCGACCTGACCGAACTGTCGGCGCAGGACAAAGATCGCTCGCACCTCTATGGCGACGTGGAGTACCAATGGACGCCAGGACAATGGGCAGGCATTCGTGCTCACCACAGTCATGACGGCGGCAGCCTGAAAAGTCAGGGCGAAGCCATCGATGATCTGGACAAGACCACCCGTGGCGACCTGACCTGGCTGGGTCTGCAGGCCAATAGCGATGCGTACAACTATCGCAACCTGAACACCGTCAACTATTGGGGCAGCCTGACCTGGCTGACCGGCGATCGTGACCGCATCGGCACCACTTACGACCCTGTTGGCGATCAGTACGTGGCAGGTGACAAGAACAACCAAAACGTCAACGGCTGGGCGACCGACCTGGGCTTGCGTTTCCGTCTGGACCCGATGTGGCAGGTAGGCGGCGCCTACTCCCGCGCCAGCAAGAACTACGAGCAGAACGGGCTTGAAAGCAACCGCTCCAACTGGACCGGTACCCGCTCGCGCGTGCATCGCTTCGGCGAAGCGTTCCAGGGCGAAATGGCCAACGTAGAGTCCGGCTCGCTGTTCGCCTCCTGGCAGATGCAGGACGAATACGACGCCTCGCTGATCTACCACAAGTTCCGTCGCGTTGACGGCCACTCGGGTATCGGCGGCGCGGGCGTGAACCCTGCTCAGGAAAATGTCGACTCCGATGGCGTCAGTACTTTTGCTTCATTGCCGCTGGAAGACGGTCGCAAGGACCTGGGCCAGGAAATGGACCTTGTCGTCACCAAGTACTTCAAGCAAGGCCTGCTGCCGGCTGCCGTAAGCCAGTCGTTCGACGAACCGTCGGCGCTGATTCGTCTGCGCGCAGGCGTGTTCAAACCGGGCGATGCGTATCACAGCGGTGTAGACGATTACATGCACCGCGCCATCGTCGACGTCATCTGGCGCTTCTGATGCAAGCCGCGATAGGAGTGCAATGAGATGAACAGTCAAGCAAGCAGATTGCGTCACCGGGCATGGCCGCATGCCCTGCTGGAAAGCGCTGTGCTGAGCAGCGCCTTGCTGCTCGCCAGCACGGCGGTCATGGCCAACAGCCCGTTGCCGGTTCCCGCTCCTGCGGCGCATCCGGCCGACAACAAGGTTGAAGTGGTCAAAGGCCTGCATCAGGCAAAGACCTACAGCATCACCAGCCCGCCCATCGAGCCGCTGTTGATGGACAAGCCAAAACTGCCTGACCTCTCGGGTTACACCCAGCAGGCCATGCAGAAGAAGATCGTGCGCAGCAAGCCGGGCAAGGTTGCGATCAAACGCATGATGCAGGAAGACTCGCTGAAGGAATTCATCGGCGGTGACAACAAGATGGCTGAATGGGTAGCCCGTCAGCACGGCATCCCACAGGCCATCTTCATCGAAGACGGCTACATGACGTTGCAGGACCTCGCGAAAAAGGTGCCTAAACAGTACCTGAGCGAAACCTCGCCGGGCGTCTACCTGGCACGTCTGCCGATCGTCGTCGGCAAAAACGGCATCTTCGAAGTCGACAAGAAAACCACCGAGCTGCGCCTGTCTCAGGACGCCGGTGCGTTCCTGGTCAACGACAACCTGCTGTTCATGTCGGACACCAAGCTGACCGGCTGGAGCGAAAAAGCCAACGGCCCGTCGACGTATAAAGCGCCGAAGGAATTCCGTCCGTTTCTGCTGTCCTGGGGCGGCACCCAGACCTACATGTTCAACACCAAAGTGGCGAGCCTGGGTTACAACAACAGCAAGTCGTACGGCATCAGTATTTCCCAGTACACGCCGAACATGAAGGCTCAGATGAACCGCGCCGAGCCAACCGGCTGGATCGTGAATTCTGAATTCTCTGACATGTGGTACGGCTTCTACTGCTATGAAACCCGCGACTTCGTGGTCAAGGGCAGCACCTACCACGACAACATCATTTATGGCATCGACCCCCATGACCGTTCCCACGGTCTGATCATTGCCGAAAACACGGTGTACGGGACCAAGAAGAAGCACGGGATCATCGTCTCCCGTGAGGTGAACGACAGCTTCATCATCAACAACAAAACCTACGACAACCACCTGTCCGGCATCGTCCTTGACCGTAACAGCGTGAACAATCTGGTGGCATACAACGAGATTTACCGCAACCACACCGACGGCATCACCCTGTATGAAAGTGCCGACAACCTGCTGTGGGGCAATCGTGTGTTCGCCAACAAGCGTCACGGCATCCGGGTTCGCAACAGCACCAACATCAAGCTGTACGACAACCTGGCCATCGGTAACGGGTTGATGGGCGTCTACGGCCACATCAAGGACCTGTCGGACACTGACCGCGACATCAAGCTCGACCCGTTCGATGCTGAAGTCTCGCTGGTCCTCGTCGGTGGCGAACTGACCTCCAACGGTTCAGGCCCCCTGTCCATCGACTCGCCTCTGAGTGTCGAGCTGTACAAGGTCTCGATGCTTGCACCGACCAAATCCAGCGGGATCAGCTTCAACGGTGTACTGGGCGAACGTCAGGACGAAATCCTCGATCTGCTGGTGCGCCAACAGAAAGCCGTGTTGATCGACCCGGTCGAAAGCCAGAAACAACTCCGGGACTGAGGAAGATATTTCTATGCACGCACATTTGATCAAACTGCTCAGCCTCTCGGGCCTGACCGCTGCACTGTTCGCCGCCAGCAATGGCGCGTATGCAGCGGACACCACTGCCCCGAGCTTCACGGCCGAGCCTTGCTGCAGCCTGTGCCCTGAGGCACATGACGAGAAGAACTACGTCAGCCGTTATCAGCAAAACTTCACCACCCTGGTCCAGGCGCAGGGCGATTGGCTGTTCCGGACCCGTGAAGATCTGCGCACCGAATTCGACACCACGCCTGAAGGCTATCGCCGTATGCAAATGCTGCACGATGCCTTCAAGAGCAAGGGTGTAGAGCTGGTGGTCGTGTATCAGCCTACCCGCGGGCTGGTTGATCGCAACAAGCTGTTCCCGGCTGAACGTGACAAGTTCGACTACAACACTGCGCTGCGCAACTACCAGGCCATGCTCGGCCGTTTTGCAAAAATGGGCTACACCGTGCCGGACCTGTCGCCGTTGACCAACGAGCAACAGGCCCACGATTTCTACTTCCGCGGAGACCAGCACTGGACGCCGTATGGCGCTCAGCGCACAGCAAAAATCGTCGCTGACTCCGTGAAGAAGATGCAGGCTTTTGCAGGCGTTCCGCGCCGGGAATTCGAGACCCACCTGTCAGGTCGCATGGGCAAGAAGGGCACTCTTCACAATATGGCCGGTCAATTGTGCGGCACGAGCTATGCCATCCAGTACATGGACCAGTTCGAGACGGAACCCAAAGGCGAAGCCGCCGACGGCGACCTGTTTGGTGACTCCGGCAACCCGGAAATCACGCTGGTCGGTACCAGTCACAGCGGGAAGAACTACAACTTCTCCGGCTTTTTGCAGGAATACATTGGTGCTGATGTGCTGAACGTCGCCTTCCCGGGCGGCGGCCTTGAAGGTTCGATGCTGCAGTACCTGGGCAGCGAAGACTTCCAGAAACACCCACCGAAGATTCTCATCTGGGAATTCTCGCCGCTTTACCGCCTGGACCAGGAGACCATCTATCGCCAGATGATGTCGCTGCTGGACAACGGCTGTGAAGGCAAACCGGCGGTCATGAGCGCCAGCACCACCCTTAAACCAGGGATCAACGAGTTGCTGGTCAACGGCAAAAACGGCATCAAGGATGTGCGCAACGGCAGTAATCAGATCGACATCAAGTTCGCCGACAACTCAGTGAAAACCCTTCAGGCGCGCCTCTGGTACATGAACGGTCGCCACGAAGACTTGAAGATCGAAAAACCTGAAACATCTGAAACCGACGGGCGCTTCTCCTTCGAACTGCGCGACGACAAGGACTGGGCTGACCAGCAATTGCTCGCACTGGAAGTGCAGGGTCCCGAAGCGGGCACTGCGCCACAGCAGGTCGAAGCGAAAGTATGCAAACGCAACGTGTTCCCGAATGTCGCGCATCAAACCGCGCAAGCCGGGTTATGAGGCTCTTATGCACACTCCAAAACTGATGCTCCCTACCCTTCTGTCGCTGGCGATGATGTCTTCGGCGCTGTTCGCCACAGGCGCCAGCGCTGCATCGACACTCGTGCCGCCGCAGGGCTACTACGAAGGTGTCGAGAAATTTAAGACGGGCCAGGGCAAGTTCAGCTGTGACTCGATCCCGCAACCCTACACCGGCCCGCTGCAGTTTCGCAGCAAATACGAAGGCTCGGACAAGGCCCGCGCCACGCTGAACATGGTTTCGGACCAGGCATTCCGTGATGCGACCAAAGACATCACGAGCATGGAGCGCGCCACCAGCAAAGTGGTGATGCAGTACATGCGCGACGGTCGTCCGGAGCAGCTCGATTGCGCGCTCAACATGCTGACCACCTGGGCCAAGGCCGATGCGCTGGAATCCACCGACTTCAACCACACCGGCAAGTCGATGCGCAAATGGGCACTGGGCAGCATGTCGTCCGCTTACCTGCGCCTGAAGTTCTCCGAATCGCATCCTCTGGCCACCCGCCAGCAGGAAGCGCAGGTGATCGAAGCCTGGTTCAGCAAACTGGCGGATCACGTCGTCAGCGACTGGAACGATCTGCCGCTCGACAAGACTAACAACCACTCGTACTGGGCGGCCTGGGCCGTAATGTCCACGGCAGTCGCGACCAATCGCCAGGACCTGTTCGATTGGGCGGTGAAGGAATTCAAGATCGGCGCCAATCAGGTCGATCCGCAAGGGTTTCTGCCGAACGAACTCAAGCGCAAACAGCGTGCGCTGGCGTACCACAACTACGCACTTCCGCCTCTGGCCATGATCGCGAGTTTCGCCCAGGCCAACGGTGTCGATCTGCGTCAGGAAAACAACGGCGCCCTCAAGCGTCTGGGTGATCGCGTGCTGGCTGGCGTGAAGAACTCAGGCAGTGAATTCGCAGCCCGCGATGGCGAAAAGCAGGACATGACGGACCTGAAAACCGACATGAAATTCGCCTGGCTTGAACCGTACTGCTCGCTGTACGACTGCGGCCCGGATGTCCTTGAGCAGAAACACAAGATGCAACCGTTCAAGAACTTCCGCCTCGGCGGCGACCTGACCCGCACTTATGACCCAACGCACGACAAGGGTGATAAGGGCGGTTCTTGAGAGCAGAGATTCCGGCCGGGTTTGCCATGGCGTGATCCACAGCAAACCCACTGTAGGAGTGAGCTTGCTCGCGATAGCGGTTTATCAGTCAGAGCGGCACCAACCGGACTGACGTATCGCGAGCAAGCTCACTCCTGCAAAGAGTCGGCAGATGCATGTTTCACCCCTCCATTTTTCGTGGGGGGTTTGGGGGGGCTTCGGCCCTTGATGTTGGACAAATGGAGAGATAAAGGATGGTTTTCTCATCCAACGTGTTCCTGTTCCTGTTCTTGCCGGTGTTTCTCGGCTTGTACTACCTGAGCGGGCAACGCTATCGCAACCTGCTGCTGCTGGTCGCCAGCTACGTGTTCTACGCGTGGTGGCGAGTGGATTTCCTGGCACTGTTCGCAGGTGTGACGCTGTGGAACTACTGGATCGGCCTGCGCGTAGGCGCCGCCGGGGTCAGAACCAAACCCGCACAGCGCTGGCTGCTGCTCGGCGTGGTGGTCGACCTGGGCATCCTTGGCTACTTCAAGTACGCCAACTTCGGCGTGGACAGCATCAACGCAATGATGACGTCGATCGGCCTTGAGCCGTTCATCCTCACCCACGTGCTGCTGCCAATCGGGATCTCGTTCTACATCTTCGAGTCCATCAGCTACATCATCGACGTATACCGTGGCGACACGCCGGCAACGCGCAACCTCATCGACTTTGCAGCGTTCGTGGCGATCTTCCCGCACCTGATTGCAGGGCCGGTACTGCGCTTCCGCGACCTGGTCGATCAATTCAACAACCGCACGCACACCCTCGACAAGTTCTCCGAAGGCTGCACGCGGTTCATGCAGGGTTTCATCAAGAAAGTCTTCATTGCCGACACGCTGGCAGTGGTCGCCGATCATTGCTTCGCCCTGCAGAATCCGACGACGGGTGACGCATGGCTTGGCGCGCTGGCGTACACCGCTCAGTTGTACTTCGACTTCTCCGGCTACAGCGACATGGCCATCGGCCTGGGTCTGATGATGGGTTTCCGCTTCATGGAAAACTTCAAACAGCCTTACATCAGTCAGTCGATCACCGAGTTCTGGCGTCGCTGGCACATCAGCCTGTCGACCTGGCTGCGTGACTATCTGTACATCACGCTGGGCGGCAACCGTGGCGGCAAGGTCGCGACCTACCGCAACCTGTTCCTGACCATGTTGCTGGGCGGTCTGTGGCACGGCGCCAACATCACTTACATCGTCTGGGGTGCCTGGCACGGTGTGTGGCTGGCGATCGAGAAGGCCATCGGCCTGAACACGGCACCGCGCACGTTCAACGTCGTTCGCTGGGCGTTCACCTTCCTGCTGGTGGTCATGGGCTGGGTCATCTTCCGCTCGGAAAACCTGCATGTTGCCGCCCGTATGTATGGCGCCATGTTCAGCTTCGGCGATCTCGGTCTGTCGGAACTCAACCGCGCCAGCCTCACCGGCCTGCAAGTGGCAACCCTGGTGGTGGCGTACATCACTCTTGCCTTCTTCGGCCTGCGTGACTTCTACCGCAACCGCGCGCCAGCCAAACCGACTGACAAAGCCGTGCAGGCCGATGGCCCTGCCGCTGCCGAGCCAGGCCTGATCAAGGCCGTGCCGGGCGACAAGCCAGGCAGCATTCATCAACCGGGTTACATCGTCGGCACCGAAGCGCAGGTTCAGCCTGCCTACTGGACCGTCGACTGGTCGCGCTATGTCATGCGCGCCCTGATCCTGCTGATGTTCGTTGCATCGATCCTGAAACTCTCGGCGGCCAGTTTCTCGCCGTTCCTTTACTTCCAGTTCTGAGGAGCCTGACATGACCCGTTCATTACGTTTCCTCTACATCTTCCTGTTCCTGGCGATTCTGCTGGTGCTGGGCCTGTGGTCGCTGCGCAGCTTCATCGGTTTCTCGACGTCGAAAGAAACCACCGTGCTCAATGGCCACTGGACCAAAGCGGTGGAGACCCACTACGACGAAGAATTCCCGATCAAGCGCCTGGGCACCAACCTCTGGGCGGCGCTGGACTACAAGGTGTTCAACGAAGGTCGTCCGGGCGTGATCCTGGGCAAAGACCAGTGGCTGTACACCGACGAAGAGTTCGACGCCGTTGCCAACAGCGAGCAGAACGAAGCCGACAACCTGGCGATCATTCAAGGCGTGCGTGACACCCTGAAAAAGCAAGGCACGCAATTGGTACTGGCGATTATCCCGGCCAAGACCCGTCTGTACCCGGAGCACGTCGGTGACAACAAACCGGCCACGCTGCACACCGATCTGTATCAGCAGTTCCACGCCCAGGTGAATCAGGCTGGCATCCTCGCCCCTGATCTGCTGACGCCGCTGCAAGGCGCCAAGGAGAAGGGCCAGGTATTCCTGCGCACCGACACTCACTGGACGCCAATGGGCGCCGAAATTGTCGCCCAGCAGTTGGGTGACGTGATCAGCAAGCAAGCGCCGCTGAACGTTGAACCGCAGAACTTCGTCACCGAAGCCAAGTCGACCGAACCCTACAAGGGCGATCTGACCAACTTCCTGCCGCTGGACCCGCTGTTCACCAACCTGCTGCCCAAGCCGGATGACCTGCAACAGCGCAGCACCAACCCGGCCCAGGCTGACGCTGAAAGCGGTGATGCCCTGTTCGCAGACAATTCGGTTGCGGTGGGTCTGGTCGGCACCAGCTACAGCGCCAACCCCAACTGGAACTTCGCCGGTGCGCTCAAACAGGCCCTGCACGCAGACGTGGTGAATTACGCCGAAGACGGCCATGGCCCGATCCTGCCGATGCTCAAGTATCTGCAGACCGACGCCTTCAAGAGCAGCCCGCCTCAGGTGCTGATCTGGGAATTCCCGGAGCGCTACCTGCCCGCTCACAACGACCTGACCGAGTTCGACCCGCAGTGGATCGCTGAACTCAAAAAGGTCCGTGACCCCCAACAGAATCTGGCGGACAACGCCAACAACTCCAAGTCGCCCACCCGGGCGCAAAACTGAGAGGACTCTTTGACTATGACTTCGCAGAACCCAATGCCAGTTCGTTCGAGCAAGACCAACCTGCTGAAAACCTGCGTGCTGGCCGCGAGCCTGGGCTTCGTCTCCCTTTCCGCATTCGCCGGTGGCGACGCCGCACTGTATGGCCCGACCGCACCAAAAGGCTCGACCTTCGTGCGTGTTTACAACGCCAGCAGCAGCGAAATCTCCGCCAGCGTCGGCAACACCAGCCTCAACGAAATCGGCCCATTGGCCAGCAGTGACTTCGGCTTCATGCCACAGGGCGACTACACCGCCAAGGTCGGCAGCCAGTCGCTGCCGGTGAAACTGGCCAGCGATCACTACTACACCATCGTCAACAACACCTCGGGCGCACCGCAGCTGGTAGATGAGCCGCCGTTCAAGAACAAGCAGAAGTCACTGGTTCGTGTACAGAACCTGAGCGACAAGGCGCTGACCCTGAAAACGGCTGATGGCAAGACCGACGTGGTCAAGGCTGTGTCTGCCAAGGGCACCGGCGAGCGTGAAATCAACCCGGTCAAAGTCAGCTTTGCGCTGTTTGACGGCGACAAGAAAGTCGCCGACCTGAAGCCGGTTGCACTGGAGCGCGGTGAAGCTGCCGTTCTGTACGTCACTGGCAGCGGCAGCAGCCTGTCGCCAGTCTGGGTCAAGCGTCCGACGGGCACTCAGTAACACACAGTTGAATCTGGCCGAGAGGCCTCAGGCGCGCGCTTGATCGCAAGCGCGCTGCCACGGATTTACGGGATTAAGCGTTCGGCGTCAGGCACTGCGGAGCAAGCAGACAGCCAGGAGGACGCCGGGCGATGCAAGACAAAAACCAGAAAGACCGAAAAGACCTACAGCCCATTCGAACGATTTTTGCTTAACGGAGAAACAAAATGATTCCAGTGATCTTGTCAGGTGGTAGCGGTTCCCGACTCTGGCCTCTTTCGCGTAAACAGTTTCCAAAACAGTTCCTGGCGCTGACCGGCGAACACACCCTGTTCCAACAGACCGTCGAGCGTCTGCAGTTTGACGGCATGCAGCACCCGGTTGTGGTGTGCAACAAAGACCACCGCTTCATCGTCACCGAGCAGCTCGGTGCATTGGGTCTGGAAACTCAGGCCGTGATCATGGAACCGTTTGGTCGCAACACCGCGCCTGCTGTCGCCATCGCCGCGATGATGCTGGCCAATGAAGGTCGCGACGAGCTGATGCTGGTACTGCCAGCCGACCACGTGATCGACGATCAGAAAGCCCTGCAACGCGCACTGGCCCTGGCCACCGTCGCTGCAGAACGCGGCGAAATGGTGCTGTTCGGTATTCCGGCGACCAAGCCTGAAACCGGCTACGGCTACATCAAGTCCACCGCCGATGCCCTGCTGCCTGAAGGCGTCAGCCGCGTGCAACAGTTCGTTGAAAAGCCTGATGAACAACGCGCCCAGGAATTCGTCCAGGCCGGCGGTTACTACTGGAACAGCGGCATGTTCCTGTTCCGCGCCAGCCGTTATCTGGAAGAGCTGAAAAAGCACGATCCGGACATCTACGACAACTGCCTGCTGACCCTTGAGCGCAGCAAACACGAAGGCGACAGCATCTCCCTGGACGAGGCAAGCTTTGCCTGCTGCCCGGACAACTCCATCGACTACGCCGTCATGGAAAAAACCCAGCGCGCGTGCGTCGTACCGCTTGATGCGGGCTGGAGCGATGTCGGCTGCTGGTCGTCCCTGTGGGACGTGCACGCCAAAGACGAGAACGGCAACGTTGCCAAAGGCGATGTCGTTATTCAGGACAGCCGCAACTGCATGATCCAGGGCAACGGCAAACTGGTGACCGTGATCGGCCTGGACAACATCGTTGTCGTCGAAACCAAAGACGCCATGATGATCGTGCACAAAGACAAGGTTCAGGGCGTCAAGCAACTGGTCAACACGCTGAACGAGCAAGGCCGCAGCGAAACCCAGAACCACCTCGAAGTCTATCGCCCGTGGGGCTCGTACGACTCCGTGGACATGGGCGGCCGTTTCCAGGTCAAGCGCATCTCCGTCAAGCCGGGCGCCAGCCTTTCGCTGCAGATGCACCACCACCGCGCTGAACACTGGATTGTTGTATCGGGTACCGCTCAGGTCACCTGCGACGACAACGTGTTCCTGCTGACCGAGAACCAGTCGACCTACATCCCGATCGCCTCGGTCCACCGTCTGCGCAACCCAGGCAAGATCCCGTTGGAAATCATCGAAGTCCAGTCGGGCAGCTATTTGGGCGAAGACGACATCGAACGTTTCGAAGACGTCTACGGCCGCTCCACCCCAGGCATCGAAGCCGGCGTGAAGACCCAGACAATCGCGCGTTAATACCGCTTCACCTAGTAGTACTAGCCCCCGTCAATCCTCTGCGTATTCCCCATCCGCAGAGGGTTTTCGGGGGCTTTTTTGTGCAGACCGAGAAGGCGGACGCGCAAGGATGAACGTTCGCTGTGCGCATATGACAGGATTCTTCCAGCAGCTTGTATATTCATCGCGAAATGGTATTGAGCACTGTCATTTATGACAGTACACACAATCGCTCCGATGTTTTAACTTAGAAGCGCTGAAACTAAACCTTCGCTATCAAGGAATGATCATGATTACACGAGCTGAAGCAAAAAAACTCTATCCGGCCCCCTCGCTGCCGGACGGCAGAATAGTCTCGGGGAAGACAATAACCGTTAAATATGACTTAGGCGACTCAGGTTACGGGCTTCCATACTTAATTGAGTTCTCTCTTCTTAATCAAGACGACCTAGGGCCCTATTCTGAACAGAGACCCTTTTTCCCAAGCAAGCCTATTCAGATTGAGGTGGCTCCATTCAAATTGTTTGAGGTCGGCGATAAGGTAAGGGTGCGTGCCAGGCTCTGGTACATAGTTCAGGATCCACAAGAACCTTATATCGGCATTGTTGAAACGCCCTTCTCCCAGAGCTATGACGTAGTTGCGTGAAGAGCAGAATAACTTGTAGGCGTGCAGTAATCTGTTGACACCGGACGGCAAGCCGGCCTCTGCTAGGCCCCGTCCGCCTTTGTTCGTAGACGAAGGGATGACCGATGCTAGAAGTCCATACAGGTTGAAGTGGAAGCAGAAGAACCACCGTAGCCCAATCCCCTCCCCTTTCGGTACGATGCCACCATCTGCAATCGCGCGATCGACACGATGATTTTCGGCGCCGGACTTCTGTTCACCTGGCTGGTCCTGCTTCTGCGCTATCCCTCCAACCTCTGCCCGTGTCCCTGCCGACTGCAAACGAACATGCCTGGGCTGACCGGCCACAGTCACGCGAAATGACTGAATGTTGCCCTTCGCATCGCACTGCTCGAACAGATTCCCATTCAGGTCGAATGCGATGCCCGATAGCGAGCCCGCCGGATCATGACGCAACAACTGGCATGATTGATTGGCCCACGGCGCCTCAGGTCCGCCGTAACTCAGGCGCTCGATGCACGTCTCGGCAGTGCCGTCGCCTGCGAATAGCGCCTGTGAGCGCGGCAACTGATCGTACTAAACCTGCTTTCGATTTCCACGCCCCTCCCAGTGATGATCCGCTTCACCGGCCTGACATGATTGATCGGGTCGCGCGTCGAGCTCCTCCCGTCTTGATCTGCATATTTGTCAGACCTGCTTGCGCAACCATCTTTCAGGAAATCGGGTTGCGTTGACCAACGCGGGAAAAGTGTCTGCATTCATCTGTAACAGCGAGGATCTCACGCGGCCGTCGCCCACAAAGGTGGCCCTGCGTTGATGCCGGTTAGCCGCGTCATCTGTTAACCCTTGCATGCTGGTCTCGTAAACAGGAGCAGTGCCATGCTTCTCGGAAGGACCTGATTTGACAATTCGCAACAAGGACTTTCTTATTTGTTTGCTCCAGCCTCGCACAGCCTTAGCGGTAGCATCGGCCTCAAGTTTCGGCTGCTTGTAATAATGGGTATCAACGGTGAAATTGACTGCATGGGAAGTTTCATGGATCAACGTCCAGGCAACCTCAAGCACATGATCCTGGTCAAGATGGGTACGTGAGACTCCAATGCTCTCGACAACATCTTCGAACTCTCCCGCCAATAACGTACGTCCCTTAAGCATGGATGGACCGTCAAACAGCTCGATATCAAGCTCCGCGTGCGGCTTACCAAATGCCGTTAAGAGGTTCCAATAACTGTCGAGGCTTTCTGCGACGGCCTCCATGGTTTCAGTGCGAATGGGTGCCGGCAGTTCACCAAACGTCGCGTCGAAGGCCTTGACTACATCCTGGCTGGGTGACACTTCGCGAAGTTGATCACGCGTTCCAGCCACCAGATAACCTGCAGCGTCCAGCGCCTGCCTCATTTTCACCTGCTGTTCGGGGCTGAAATCCCCCATTCCTGCGGCTACCACCACGACCTGAGGAACATCGTAAGGGGCTGCGCCTTGGGAGTCGTGATAGCGGATCGGTGAGTTACTGCAAAAGCAAAACAGATTGACCCCGCCTTGTTCACCCGTCGGATCTGGATTGATCCAGCGCATCAGCCACGGTGCGTAATACCGCAGGCCATAGTAGTAAAGCCCGGTCGCGTCCCGCTCTTTTCCTGAATAACGCACGGTTTTGTAGTGCGCTTCAATTTGGCATCGGCCGGCCCACCAGGCTGTGCCTCCAAAGGGGTAATAACTTTCCTGACTGATCAACAGGCATTGCTGATCCAACTCCAACAGGCTTGACCCCAAGTGATCACTCAGCGTGTAACGCGTCTGATCGTTGTCTATCGTCTCCGGCTTGCCCTCTACCCAGTGCAGAACCCGCACCGCGTTGCGTCCGCCAGGAGCGGTGATGACGTGCAGCGTTTCGCCAGTCGCGCTATTGGTGCGGATTTCCAGGCCCGGCAGATAACGTACGCCGTTCAAATGGACGACGTTTTTAGCCTGAACAGTCCGAATCTTGCGCACACGCAGGCCGGTCGCGTCATAGACGTAAACCTCACTGTCATCCAGTCCCGAAGGCCTGGCCACCAGGGTTACCCTGCGCAACTGGTTGCGCGGGTTCCACTCAATATTTCGCCCGGGCTCCAGCCGCTGCAAATTACCGTTGGCATCGAATGCGGCAGCAATCTCGGCGTCAGTTGGCGGCGTGTCAGTCAGTTGAGCCAAGCACCGGTTGCTACCTCTGGCCGCCGCCAGCCATTGCGAATGATCTTGCACGCCAACGTGACTGCGCTTGAGCAAATTGCCGCCCGCATCGTATTCGTAGTTCTGCCGGTAATTCGTCAGTCGGGAGGAGTCGATCGGCGATTGAAACACCGCACGATCCGGGCCTCGATTGACCGACGCCAGCTCCCGACCGGTGGCCTCGATGAGCTGATACAGCGTGTCGTACGTGAATGTGCTGATGGGCTTGGTGAGCTGATTGATGAAATGGCTTTGAGGGAGCGAAGCATCTTCAACGCTGATCACGTTGCCGACCGGATCGTAGGCGTAATGCAGATCCTGCAGTCTTTCTCCACCGGGAAGCGTCGACTGGACGTTCACCAGACGAGCGTCCTGTGTTGAATACGCCGCAGAGGTGACCACGCCATTTCCGGCTGTTTCTGAAACCGCGCGATTGAAAGCGTCGTATTGTATATCGCCCACCAGCGTTTCCGCTGGCAGGCCGGCCAGCTGCAAGCGGGTTTGCTTGAGAAGCCCGGCGACCGTCTGGGCAAAAAACCGGGTGTTTCCCATGGCATCGCGTTGTTCGAACATTTCGCCTGTGGGAGCAAATCGCCAGGCCATCCGGGCGCCGTCTCCGGGTTCCAGAAGCTGGTCGCAAGCTTCGTCGGAGTCAGGCCAACTGGACATGTTCGGATCATTGAGAAAACGCCGCGCCTGCGAGCGCGCATTCCGGTTTATATCGAACGACGTATTGCACAGCGAGCCGGCCGGATCGTAATGCCTGACTAGTTGATTGCATTGGTTGGCGTGATGGTCATCAGGCCCTCCATAGCTCAAGCGCTCGACGCAGGTTCGTGCCGTACCGTCCCGTACGCCCTGTTCTTCAAATAAGGCGATCGGCCGCAGCTGCTGGTCGTATTCGACCCGCTGAACCGTTCCGCGTCCGTCCCAGCCTTCGTCACGCTGCCCACCTTCCCCCACTGATTGAAGGCGCCACCCCGCATCGACGCTTTCATACAGCAGCCGCTCCCCGCTGAGCGAGAAGACCACACTCACATTGCTCGTCGCGTCCGATGCCAGATCGGCGGCAGCCCATAGTCGCGGGTCCCAACCACCCGTTTGCCTTCCTGCGGGGTCATAGGCAAAGCGGTCAACCCGCGCGGTCATGGGCGCATCCGTTTGAGCCCGATAAAAGGACACCGTACGAACCGGCAGCCTGCGCGGCTCTATTACCGTGAGTGTCGGAGTATGGGTATGTAGCGGGCAGGAATGAGCCATGACCTGTGCAATCCGTTGCAGGAATACCGTAAGACTAGTGTGGCTCCGGATTTCTGACTGACCGCCGGTCCGGCTGGACGGTTGCGCTGGACGGTTCGGTTGAGCCATATCCATTAGCCCAATCCCCTCCCCTTTCGGTACGATGCCCGCATCTGCAATCGCGAGATCGACACGATGATTTTCGGCGCCGTACTCCTGTTCACCTGGCTGATCCTGCTTCTGCGCTACCCCTCCAGAGCCCTGCCCGTTTCCCTGGCAGCAGCGGTCGGATTGGGCGTAGTGGCCGCGTTTGTGGTCTGGGAAGACAGCCGCGATGAGCAGCGCCTGGAGCGTCTGCAACTGCGCGTGGACTATATGCCGCAGCAATGCCCGACAGGTCGGCCGTTGCTGGTGCTGATCGATAACGGCAATAAGGTTTCGCTTACTGAACTGCGCTGGAAAATCGCGGCCTACGCGCCGGGCGATACCGTCAATCTGGCCGAAGACGCCTACACCGCGCCGCGCTATCGCGGGCCGGGCGATTTGTTGCCCGGCAGCCAGTGGCAGGATTGCTTGCCGATGCCGCCGCTGCGCCCGGGTTATCGGCCGCAGACCCTGGAGTTTCGTGCCGAACACTTGCAAGGCACATTCTCCGGCTGAGCGCCGCTCCTCTCTTTTTTCAAGGACTGAACCATGTCTGTGGTGTTGATCACCGGTTGTTCCAGCGGCATCGGCCGCGCCATGGCGGATGCCTTCAAAGCGGCAGGCCATGAAGTCTGGACAACCGCACGCAAGCCGGCGGATGTGGAGTCACTGACCGCTGCAGGTTTCCGCGCTGTCACGCTGGACGTCAATGACAGCGCTGCGATTGATCGACTCGTCTCCGAGCTGGATCAACATGGCAAAGGGCTCGACGTGCTGATCAACAACGCTGGCTACGGTGGCATTGGCCCGTTGCTGGATGGCGGTGTCGAGGCCATGCGCAGGCAGTTCGAAACCAACGTGTTTTCCGTGGTCGGCGTGACGCGCGCGCTGTTTCCAACACTGCGCCGCAACAAGGGATTGGTGGTGAATATCGGCAGCGTTTCGGGCGTGCTGGTGACGCCGTTCGCGGGTGCGTATTGCGCGTCCAAGGCCGCCGTCCATGCCATGACCGACGCGCTGCGCATGGAACTGGCGCCTTTCGGGATTCGTGTGATGGAAGTCCAGCCCGGCGCTATCGACACCCACTTCGCGCAGAACGCCAGCCACGAGGCCGAGCAGGTGATTCACGAACATTCGCCGTGGTGGCCGTGGCGAGAAGGCATCCGCGCCAGAGCCAATGCGTCACAGGGCAATCCGACACCCGCCGCCGATTTCGCCCGCGACGTGCTTACCGCCGTACAACGCCGTCATCCCCCGCGCTTGCTGCGATCCGGCAACGGCAGCCGCGCGCTGCCGCTCATGGAACGTTTGCTGCCCAAGGCACTGCTCGAATGGATTCTGAGCAAGCGCTTCAAGCTGGATAAGAAGGCTTAGCTGCCACAGCAAGCCCACTCAGGCGCGTACTAACCTGAGGTCGATGCAAGACTTGTGGGAGCGAGCTTGCTCGCGAAGGGGCCAGTACATCCGCAGCATTTTTAGCTGTCGGGCTGAAGTCTTCGCGAGCAAGCTCACTCCCACAAGTCCTGCGGGGTGGCCGAAATCCTGCTTCACCCCCAGTGATTTGCGAGCAATCGGGAGGGTGCTCCACCTTGCTCGCGAAGGCTTACGTTCAGCCTCCGTGGATCTCAGGTGTTACTGCACCGAACCTTCCTGCTCAGGATTCACAATCACCGTACAGGTGATCCCCGCCGCCAGCACAACGCCTTCCGGCACGTGGTCCAGGTGAATGCGCACGGGCACGCGCTGGGCCAGGCGCACCCAGTTGAAAGTCGGGTTAACGTCAGCGATGAGTTCGCGGCTCTCCGGGTTGTCACGATCATAGATGGCGCGGGCGATGCTCTCGACGTGGCCTTTCATCACTTCGCCGCTCATCAACTGCATGTCCGCCGGATCGCCAACTCTGACGTGGGGCAACTTGGTCTCCTCGAAGAAGCCGTACACCCAGAACGAATTCCTGTCGACAACGGCCATCTTCGCCTCACCGATGCGCGCGTAGTCGCCGCGATGCACGTTGAGGTTGGTGACGTAGCCGTCCACCGCCGCCAGCACTTTGGTGCGTTGCAGGTTCAACTGCGCGGCTTCGAGCTGCGCGACGGCCAGTTGATAATCCGCCTGGGCAGAGGTCGCGACATTGCTGGCGTCTTCGCGGCTCTCGGCGGAGATCACCAGGGCGTCCATGTCTTTGCGTCGATTGGCGTTGACCTTGCGCATCTCCCACGTCGCCCTGCGCGACGCCACCATCGCCTCGGCCTGCTTCACCGCCAGCTGATAATGCTCGGGGTCGATCTGCATCAACAGGTCGCCTTTTTTCACCGGCTGGTTGTCCTTCACCGGCACATCGATTACCACGCCGCTGACATCGGCGGCGACGTTGATCACGTCGGCGCGCACCCGGCCGTCGCGGGTCCACGGCGTGTCCATGTAGTGAATCCACAGCATCCGGCCGATCCAGATGGCCAGGGCCAGAATCAACAAAGTCGCGATCAGACTGAAGAGCTTTTTCATCTCAACCAACGTGCCTCAACGGTAAACAGTGAGCGCCATGGCGCCGAAAATGCAGCTGAACAGGCTCAGACGCAGCAGCGCCGGATGCCAGAAAAAACGATACAGGTCGAGCCCGGACATGAAGCGGTCCAGCGCCCAGGAAAGCACCATCGCCACCAGAAACATGACGGTCACGGTCGGCATGTAAACGCCGTGGAAGGCGAGTTCACGAGGCATTGAGTTGTCCTTGCGGCGAGGCCACAGATGCCTGCTCTGACGTGGCGCCTGCCAGCGGCGATTGCGGATCCAGCAGGCAGGTGCGGATGAAGTGCAGGTAGCTTTTCACCCGGCGCAACGCCGAGGTGTCGAAGTGCGGTGCGAAGGGCTCGTCAGTGTTCTGCACGCAGACGATGGCGTGATCGACCGCCGACAGACTGCGCGCCAGATTGTGGCGATCAGGCTGGATGAACAGCCGAATCAGCGAGCGGCCCATGGCGCGAATCGCCTGCCGCCAGGGTTGCGATTCGGCGTAGCTGGGGTGTACCGGCAGGATGTCCTGCTCGCGGCGTAATTCAATGATCGCGTGGCCAATCTCCAGCACCACGAACATCCAGCGCAGCAGGTTGCGCTGCACCTCGGGTTTGCCGGCGGCCAGGCCATAGGCCTGATGCATCAGGTCACGGGTGCGGCTTTCGAAACTGGAGCGAATCCCGCGCAGCGGCGCGCTGATGGCGAAACTCACTTGCTGACGCAGATTGCCTTCGAGCCGCTGCCACAGCCAGCGGCTGTTGGGCGGCAGGATGATTGCCCCCGCCGCTGCGCACAGCAGCATGCCAAGGACCATGGCGATGTAGTCGTTGATGAACGCGTACGGGTTGTAGACCGTGAGGTTATCCGGCGCCGAGCCGATGCTGAAGAAAATCAGCAGCCCCAGTCCGTAGCCGACCCATTGCGGCCGCGTGGTCAGGAAGGTGCCGAGCACGAACACCGGCGCCAGTACCATGCACAACAGCGGAAAACCATCGATGCGCGGCAGTACGAAAAAGGTGATGAAAAAGCCCAGCACGGCGCCCAGGAATGTCCCGCACGCCATCTGAAACGACATGCGCCTCGGGTTCGGCGTGGTCGCGGAAAGCGCCACCGTGGCGGCGGACACGAGGGTCATCGACGCACCGCTCGGCCAGGCCGTGGCCACCCAATACACCGACATCACCGCAAGAATGAACGTCGCGCGCACACCGGACGCCAGCGACGACAGCCAACTGGTGGTGGACACGAACGGCTCGACCCACTTTTCCCGCACATGGCGGTGATCGGCCAGTGACGCGTGGGTCTGGGCGTAGTCGTGCATGTCGTCGACGAAGCGATACAGCAACTCGTAAGCGGTGTGGAAATCCAGCAGGTCGTCGTCGCCGGGCTCGGTCTTGACGAACGCGGCGCGCAGGCTGCGCACGTGCTCGGGCAGGTCGGCCTTGTACACGCTCAATCGATTGGCGAGCAACGCGGCGTCAGCGTTGGTCAGCGCGCGCCCGGCGAAAGGCTCCAGCAATCCTGTCAGCGAATTCAGACCGGGCTCGATGGCCTGCACCGCCGGCGTCACGCCGCGCCGACGCAAGCGCTCAAGCAACTGATGCAAGGCGTTGAAGCGCGTGGTGATGGTCATGAACTCGCTGTTCAGGCGATTCAATCGACCGTTGCGGCGGCGCATGTGCGGGTCTTCGAACACGGTGACCGCGCGCAGGCCTTCGAGCCCGACGGCATCGGCGATGAAGCGCACATTGCTGGCTTCGAACGACGCCGGATCGCTCTCGCCGCGCAGGCCGGTGATGACGAACTGGGCGAAGGTGCCGAAGCGCTGGTACAAGGTGTTGCGCATCGCTGCGCCGGCGCTCTGCGGCAGGATCGCGGCGCTGACCAATGTCGAGCAGACGATGCCCAGAGAAATTTCCAGGACACGCCACATTGCTGCCATGAACGAGGTGTCCGGGTGAGCAAGCGCTGGCAATCCGGTCATCGCGGCGGTGTAGCCGGCCAGCACAAAACCATAGGCGCGGAAGTTGCGATAGCGCGCGGCCCCGGCGCAGCAGAAGCCGACCCAAATCGCCAGACTGCCGAGGAACAGCTCGCTGTTTTGCGCGAACAGCGCCATCAGCGTGACCATCACCACGGAACCAGCGACGGTGCCAAGCAAGCGGTAGAAACTCTTGGCGAACACCTGACCGCTCTGGGGCTGCATGACGATGAACACGGTGATCATGGCCGTACGCGGCTGCGGCAGTTCCAGGCGCATGGCGATCCAGTAGGTCAAAAATGCCGCGGTCAGCACCTTGGCGATGTAGATCCACGTCACGCCATCACTGCGCGCCCAATCGTTCAGGCCCCGACGCCATTCGAGGGATTTGAGCCAGTTAAAAGCGGCGTTCATCTCCAGGCCCTGCCGAAGCGCATCATTTATCAAACACCGCCAACGACACCGGCGTTTTCGGCGCTGCGGTCCTTTCCGGCGCAGGCGAATCATTGCCTGCCATCAACCCTCCCCCCAGCGCCACCACCAATTCTGCGTGCACCGTCAGGCGTTCGGCCTGGACGTGTTGCTGGACCTGCTGCTGATGGAACAACAGCGTCTGCGCGTTGAGCACATTGAGGTAATCGGTCAGGCCGCGTGTATAGGCAACCATCGCGATGTCGTAGGTTTTCTGCGCGGCGGCCACCGATTGATCGGCGAACGCTTGCTGCTTGTCCATCGATTCGCGACGAATCAGCTGATCGGAAATGCTCTTCAGCGCCATCACCAGGGTCTGGTTGTACTGCGCGACTACTTCGTCATAGCCCGCCGACGCCACGCCCAGTTCCGATCGCAAACGCCCGCCGTCGAAGATCGGCAAGGTGATCGCCGGGCCCACGCTGTAGTTGAATTTCTTGCCGGCGAGGAATTCCAGCATGCCGCCGCCAGTGGCCATAGAACCCAGGCTGCCCATCAGATCGACGTTCGGATAAAACCCGGCATGGGCCACATCAATGCCCCGCGCTTGCGCCGCCACCCGCCAGCGACTGGCGACCACATCCGGGCGCTGCCCCAGCAATTCGGCGGGCAGCGCCGACGGCAACTTCAACGCCGCGTTCAGCGACAGCGACAGCGTCGGACGCTGCAAACTCGCGCCCTCGCCCGGGCCTTTGCCCGCCAGCGCGGCGATCTGATTGCGGCTCAGGGCAATGGCCTCATCCAGCGCGTCAATCTGACGATGGGTTTCAGGCAAAGGGGTTTGCGCCTGGCTGACCTCGAAATGGGTTCCGATGCCGCCTTTCAGGCGACGCTGGGCCAGATCAACGATCTGCTGCTGTTGCGCGAGGGTCGCTTCGGCGATATCGCGCTGGGCGTAGTTGAGGGACAACTGGATGTACGCGCGGACGATGTTGTCCTGCAATTCCAGCTGCGCCTGACGCTCCTGGGCCGCGCTCATGTGCGCCATGTCCAGCGCCTGTTCAGAGTGATTGCTTTCCTGGCCCCACAGATCAAGGGAATAACTCAGGCCCAGCGACGCGTTGTTGTCCCACGTGCTGGTGTTCGACAGCTCACCCGGGCCGTAGAACTGATCCGTCGGCCAGTTGTGCCGTTTCAAGGTGCTGTCGCCGGAGATGTGCAGGGATTCCGCCGACTCCGCGATGCCCGCCATGGCCTTGGCCTGACGCACGCGCGCAGCGGCGATCGCCAGGCTGGGGCTGCCCAGCGCGGCCAGTTTGATCCAGCGATTGAGTTGGTCGTCGCCGTAGGCGCGCCACCACTGACCGGCCGGCCAGTGGGCGTCTTTGTCGGCCGCCTTGATGGCGTCGTCGGTGGCCAGCGCGTCGGGCGACAACGCTGTGCCTTGTGGGGCGATTCCGCCAGTTCCGATGCAGCCGCTGATGAGTAACGTTAAAGCCCACACACTGAGGGGCTTGAGCCCTCTGACGAGACGACGCGGCACTGCTGCAATTACCTAATGGAGGGGGAATCGATGATGCGGCGATTCTAGGGGGCGCCTAGTCCGGCGATAAGCCGGGACTTCTGCGAATCTTTGTTACCGAACAGGAGATAATCCTTTGGTATGGCTGACATGGATCAGTTACTTCATGTCACAATTTGCTATCTCACCTGAGAACGGCCAATGGACACTCTGCAAAACATGCGCGCCTTCACTTGCGTGGCGCAAGCGGGCAGCTTCACCGCTGCCGCCGCTCAACTGGACACCACCACCGCAAACGTTTCGCGCGCTGTCTCCAATCTCGAAGCACACCTGCAAACCCGACTCCTCAACCGCACCACGCGACGCATCGCCCTGACCGAAGCGGGCAAGCGTTACCTGCTGCGTTGCGAGCAGATCCTCGGCTACGTGGAAGAAGCAGAAGCCGAAGCGAGCGACGCCCATGCGCGCCCTTCCGGGCAATTGAAAGTCCATTCAATGACCGGCGTAGGCCAGCATTACGTTATCGACGCGATTGCCCGCTATCGGCGCAATCACCCGGACGTGTCGTTCGACCTGACCATGACCAACCGCGTCCCCGACCTGCTCGAAGAGGGGTACGACGTGTCCATCGTCCTCGCCAGCGAGCTGCCGGATTCGGGCTTCGTGTCCCAGCGACTGGGGATCACCTACAGCATCGTGTGTGCCTCGCCCGCGTACATCAAGGCATTCGGCATGGCGCATCGACCGGCTGACTTGCTCAATCACGCCTGTCTGCGTCTGGTCAGCCCGGTGTTCCCGCTGGAGAAGTGGGCGTTTGATGGCCCCGAAGGTCAGGAAACCGTGACCATCGGCAACTCGCCGTTTCTGGTGAACTCGGCCGACGCCATGCAGGCGGCGATCAGCAGCGGCATGGGCATCGGGATTCTGCCGATCTACTCGGCGATCGAAGGTTTGCGTAATGGCTCGCTGGTGCGGGTATTGCCGCAGTACCGGTCTCACGAGCTGAACCTGTACGCGATCTACCCGTCGCGGCAGTACCTGGATGCGAAGATCAAAACCTGGGTCGAGTACCTGCGCGGCTCGCTGCCGGAAATCATGGCCGCCCATGAAGCGGATCTTCAGACCCATGTGTTGCCGGAGACGGTTTAGTCATCATCCATGCGCAACGGCGGTGACCCTGCCAATCCCTCGGCAAGAATGTTAGCGTGCTACGCATTGCCCTTCTGACCTGCCGAGAGAAGCTATCCGATGAAAAAGACCGTCCTTGCCTTCAGCCGCGTGTCCCCGGAAATGGCCGAGCGCCTGCAGCAAGACTTCAACGTGATCATCCCCGATCCGAAAAAGGGTGATCTGAACGAGCAGTTCAACGAAGCCCTGCCCCACAGCCACGGCATGATCGGCGCCGGTCGCACGCTGGGGCGCGAGCAGTTGGAGAGCGCGAAGCAGCTGGAGGTGGTGTCGAGCATTTCGGTCGGCTACGACAACTACGACGTCGGCTACCTCACCGAACGCGGCATCATGCTGACCAACACCCCCGACGTGCTGACGGAAAGCACCGCCGATCTGGGCTTCTCGCTGATCATGAGCAGCGCCCGCCGCGTCGCCGAACTGGACGCTTACACCAAAGCCGGTAAGTGGAAACGCAGCATCGAGGCGTCACATTTCGGCACCGACGTTTACGGCAAGACGCTGGGTATCGTGGGGATGGGGAACATCGGCGCGGCGGTCGCGCGACGCGGTCGCCTGGGTTTCAACATGCCGATCCTGTACAGCGGCAACAGCCGCAAGACCGCCCTCGAGCAGGAACTGGGCGCGCAATTCCGTACGCTGGACCAACTGCTGGCCGAGTCGGATTTCGTCTGTCTGGTGGTGCCGCTCAGCGAAAAGACCCAGCACATGATCAGCACGCGCGAACTGTCACTGATGAAAAAGAGCGCCATTCTGGTAAACATCGCCCGCGGCCCGATCGTGGACGAACCGGCGCTGATCAAGGCGCTGCAGGACGGCACCATTCGCGGCGCTGGTCTGGATGTCTACGAAAAAGAGCCGTTGTCTGAATCGCCACTGTTCGCCCTGAGCAACGCGGTGACGCTGCCCCACATCGGCTCGGCGACTGACGAAACCCGCCAGGCCATGGCCGACCGTGCCTACACAAACCTGCGCGCCGCGCTACTGGGCGAGAAGCCGCAGGATCTGGTGAATACGCAGGTGTGGAAGGGCTGAGCCGCCCTTCTGATGATCGTTCACACGGTCCCCGTGGGAATGGCGCTCCCGGCGCTCCGCGCCATTTCAGCGGGGATGACGCGGAGCGTCACAGGCTGCATTCCCACGCAGAGCGCGGGAACGATCAACTCTCTCAGGCCCGTCCGTGATCGTTCACACGGCCCCCGTGGGAATGGCGCTCCCGGCGCTCCGTGCCAGCCAGCCTCTCAGGCCAGTTTCGCACCCACTGGCACAACCACCCTCGGCTTCCTGAACACCAGCACGTTCCCCGCCATCACCAACACCAGCCCCATCAACGCCGGGGCGGTCCATTGGTAGCCTTCGGCAGACGCCGACACATTCAACGCCACCACCGGAAACAGCACCGTGCAATACGCCGCGCGCTCCGGGCCCATGCGGCCGACCAGGGTGAGGTAAGCCGTAAAGCCAATCACCGAACCCGGGATTACCAGATACAGCAACGAGCCGATGTACCGCGCGTTCCACTCAAAACCGAACGGCGTACCGCTCAGCAGGCAATACACGCACAGCATCGTTGCGCCATACAGCATGCCGTAGGCGTTGGTGGTCAGCGGACGCAGACCGGCCTTCTGTTGCAGGCTGGAAAGCATGTTGCCCGCCGAGAAACACAGCGTGCCGAGCAGGGTCAGTGCCAGGCCGATCAAGGTCTCGCGACTGGCGCTGTGCCCGGCCAACTCCGGCCAGAACAGGCACGCCAGGCCGATCAGCCCCAACGTCCCGCCCAACACGACGTTGCGCGCGATTTTCTGTTTGAAAAATATCCGGGCGTTGAGGGCGTTCCACAGTGTCGCGGTGGAGAACACTACCGCCACCAGACCGGTCGGGATCCACTGGCTGGCGGTGTAGAAGCACATGAAGTTGACGCAGAACAGGCACAGCCCTTGCGCCAGGCAGATGAGCTGGCCGCGACGATTGACCTTCTGCAATTTCCCGGTCGCCAGCAACAACGCGAAGATGATCAGCGCCGCAAGGCCGAAGCGGTAGACGATCGACACGGGAATGGCGACTTCGCCCAGTTGCAGTTTCAAGGCAATCCAGGTCGTGCCCCAGATCATAACGGTCAGCAGATACAACGTGATGTTCATGTCAGGCTCCCCAGTGAAGCCTCAGTCTGGCGGCGCGCCGATGCGCCCACTTGCAGAAACTTGCGCATTTGATCGTCGCCCCGCTGGCAGGGGGCAGCGCTCGGAGTAGGATGCGAGGCGTAGAGGAGCCCCTATGTCGTCACTCGAAACCATCCAGGTTTTTCAATCCCTGAACAGCTCGCCCCACGCGCAGCTGGAGAAGTGCGCGCCCCTGGGCGACGGAGTGATGGCGGCCCTGTGGAACAACCGCCATGACGCGCAGAACTATCACGCGCCGACGCACCACACGCTGTCGTGTTACATCGACGGCGGCACCGGAACCTTCCGCCGCGATCAGCCAGACCGAAAAGGCGCTCCCGACAAGATCTGCACGCTGCCCGCCGGCCATCAATCTTCCTGGGTAGTAAACGGTGAAATCCGTCTGGCGCATCTGTACATCAGCCCCGAACAGTTCGCCCTCAATTGCGTCACGCTGCTGGATCGCGAGCCGCGCCAGCTGGCGTTGCAGGAGCACACGTTTCTGGACGATCCGCTGCAGGCCGAGCGCTTTCATCGTCTGATCCGCATGGACTGGTGCGAGCCGGGCGAACGCATGCTCACCAGCAGCCTGGCCCATGAACTGCTCGATCACATGGTCCTGCGCCAGGTAGGACTGCGCGAGGGGTTGCGCTTGAAGGGCGGGTTGGCCCCGCACTTGCGCCGTCAGTTGGTGGAGTTGATCGAGCAGAATCTGGCCGATCCCTTGAGCCTCGGCCAGTTGGCCGGCATGTGCGCGCTGTCGGAATACCACTTCGCGCGGATGTTCCGCGAAAGCTTCGGCCTGCCGCCCCATCAATACCTGCTCGCCCGGCGCCTCAACCGCGCCCGGGAACTGCTGCGCTCGACGCGCAAGCCGTTGGGCGAGATTGCGCTTGAATGCGGCTTCGCCAGCGCCAGCCATTTCAGTAACCGGTTCAAACAGTCAGTCGGCGCGACGGCGGGCGAGTACCGGGCTGCGTTTCAGTAACCGCTCCTCAGTGCCACCCACTCCAGCTGACTCGACCTATATCAAAGGGTAGGAGTGAGCTTGCTCGCGATAGGGCCCGTAAATCCGCCGATTTCTCACGAGCTGAACCACAGCCTTCGCGAGCAAGCTCACTCCTACAAGGGATCAAGCGTCCACAGGCAGAACCGAGTCGGCAGGGTAAATGCTCTTGGTGTGTCACTCATATCTAACGGATCAAACCCATATCAAACTGTAGGAGTGAGCTTGCTCGCGAAAGCGCCCGTACATCCGCCGATTTCTCACAAGCTGAACCACAGCCTTCGCGAGCAAGCTCACTCCTACAAGGGATCAAGCGTCTACCGGCAGAGCCGTGTCGGCAGGGTAAATGCTCTTGGTGTGTCACTCATATCTAACGGATCAAACCCATATCAAACTGTAGGAGTGAGCTTGCTCGCGAAAGCGCCCTTACATCCGCCGATTTCTCACGAGCTGAACCACAGCCTTCGCGAGCAAGCTCACTCCTACAGGGATCCAGCGTCTACCGGCAGAGTCGGGGCAGCCATGTAACGGCTCAAAACTCCAGCGTCGTCGCCATGACCACCTGCCGCGAATCCCCCAGCGACACGAAATAACGACTTACCGCCGAGCTGTAATAAGTGCGATCAAAGAGGTTTTTCACGTTCAGCTGAAACTTCACTTTTTGCCCATCCAGACGGGTTTCGTAAGTCGCGAAGGCATCGGCGACGGTGTAGCCCGGCAGGTCGAAGTCGTTGTCGGGATTGCCGGCGCGTTGGCCTACGTAATGGGCACCTGCTCCCGCGCGCAGCCGGTCCGCACCCAGCGCGGCGCCAAAGTCGTACACCGCCGAGACCGACCCGCTGTGCCGGGGCACGTTCTGCAAGCGGTTGCCTTTCAGGGTCGGGTCTTCAACCACCCAGGCGTCGGTGAAGGCATAACCGCCAATCAGGCTCCAGCGTTCTGACAGCTGCCCGCTTATCTCCAATTCCAGACCCCGCGAGCGGACTTGACCTGCGGTGGTGTACACCGTGTTCGCCGTCAGCGAGTCGAAATTCGCCACCAGCACATTGCGCTTTCGGATGTCGAACAGCGCCAGTGTCGCACTGATGCCATCGGAAGAATCCCACTTGGCGCCCAGCTCCCACGCTTTCGATTCTTCGGGCAGCGTCGCCGAATCCAGAACGGTGCCGCCCGCCAGCGTGGCGATGCTGGAGTTGGGCTTGAACGCCTCGGTGTAATTCCCATACACCGACAGCTCATCGCTGTAGCGGTAAACAAGGCCGGCTCGGGGAATCCACTTCTGCCCGTTCAAATCGGTGTTTCGCGTGAAAGGCGAGCCTTTACCAGCCTGTTGATCAAACACTTGATAACGCGCGCCCGCGACGAAAATCCAGCGGTCGCTGAGGTGCACGGAGTCCTGAACAAATACCGAGTCGCTGCGCAGGATGTCGAGCTGATGGCTGTCCGCCGCACTGACCTGAGTGCCCTCTGCTTCCCGGCCATACACCGGATTCACGTAGCTAAACGTGCTTTGGCTTTTCTGGCGGATCAGTTCACCTCGCGCGACTTTTCGGTACTCGTCGTCGACGCCCATCAGCAGTTCATGCCGCATACCGGCCAATGACGTATCGCCATTCAGGGTCAGGGTGGTGAAGCGATCGGTGCTGAGGGCGTTGCCGGTCCCGTCGATGGAGCGGGTCAGCGTGCCAGAGGCCGGATCGACGGCGGTCACCCGCACCTGACTGGCGTCGTAGGTCTCGCGGTTGTAGCTGTAACCGAGGTGGCCTTTCCAGGTGTCGTCAAAGCTGTGGTCGACCTCGAAACGATACAGATCCGAGCGCCCTTCCATGTCGTTGAACGGCTCGTCCAGACGTCGGGTGGCCGGTATATCCAGCGGATGATTGGTGCGAGGATCGATTGCCGTGCCGCGATCAAACGGCGAGAGAAATTCCCGGTGCTCGTATGACGCCAGCACCTCAGTGTCATCGCCATACCAGGCAAGCGACGGCGCCACCAACGATTCACGGTGCACCCCGTAATTGCGCCAGTAATCTTCGTCTTGGTGGTCAACGACCAAGCGATATGCCACCCCCGACGACGCCCCTTCAGCGGCATCAATCGCGCCGGTGCTATCGAGCGTTACGCCGCTGCCGTTCTTGCCTGAGCCGAAGCTTGAACCCCGAGCCGTCAGCGCGTTGGCCGACGGCAACTGCGGGCGCTTGCTGACCACGTTGATCACCCCGCCCGGGTCCTGAATGCCATACAGCAGCGACGCCGGCCCCTTGAGGACTTCGACGCGTTCGGCCGTCGCATTCAGGTTGCGTCCCTGCACCACCGGCATGCCGTCGCGCATGATCGAACCGTCGCGATTGTCGCCGAAACCGCGCTTCATCAACGTGTCCTGGGTGCTGCCGAGGGTATTGCCCTGGGTCACGCCGCTCACGTTGGCCAGCGCATCGTCGAGGTTGCGCGGCGCCTGATCGCTCAGCACCTGCGCAGGAACGGTACTCACCGCCTGCGGGCTTTCCAGCGACGGGGTTGTGCTGCGCAGCACTGATGCCACGGCGAGCGGCTGATAGCTGTAAACGGTGCTGCGAGTGGACGCGATCTGCGTCGCGCCAAGGGTGACCGCGCCCTCGGCTGGCGGGGACTGCAGCGTAAAGGTGTCGTCGGTGGCGCGGCGGTATGTGAGGGCGGACGTACTCAAGAGCAGGCGTAACGCCTGTTCCGCGCTGAACGAGCCGATCAACGCCGGAGCATCGACCGCGTAGGGCGCATCCTGGGTGTAAATCACGCCCTGCCCCGTGACCCGGCTGAAATCCCTCAGTGCTTGAGGCAGCGGTTTGGCCTGGATCGAAAAGTCGTAGGCCGGCACGGCTGCCTGGGCGCAGGCGCTCCAGACCGCTACCACCGAAACGCCACACCACCTTTTCACATCAATCAATCCCGTTTGAATACGAAACACCTCAACCGCTCGCGTGCGATCAACGGATCACAATGACCCGCCCGAGGGCTTCGAACTGCTCAAAACCAATGACGGACTTCAACGCTGCCAGCACGGCCTGCGGGTCGCGGCTGGAGAAGCTGCCGCTGACGGTCTTCGCGGCCAGCTCATCGTTAAGCAAAATGATTCGCCCCGGGTAATAGCGGTTAAGGTCGTTAATCACATTGGCGAGGGGCGTCCGGGAATAATTGAGCCAACCCCGACGCCAGGCCAATTGGCTTTCAGTGTCGACGGGCTGCGGATCAGTGACGCGTTCGCGGTCATAACGGGCCTGCTGACCTGCCGTCAGGATCAGCTGCGGCGCATCGGCGTCTGCCTTCACGCCAACGCGGCCCGACAGCACGGTGACTTGCGCGCCGGCAGGTTGCAGTCGCACCTCGAACTGTGTGCCCAGCACCCGGGTTTCACCGCGCCCGCCATCGACCACGAACGGCTTGCCATTGTGGGTGACTTGAAAGAATGCGGCGCCACGGCGCAGCTCGACATGCCGTTCTCCGTCGTCGAAATGCACGGCGATGGCGCTGTCGGCGTCCATCATGACCTGCGACCCGTCTGCCAGGATTAACATTCGGACCTGCCCCGGTGCCGACACATAATCGGCGTTCAAATCCTCTGCCCAGCGCTGCGGATTCCAGCCCATCACGACGCTCACCATTAGCAGCAGACACGCCGCCATCGCCAGCGCCGCTCCCCAGCCCGGCAAGCGTTGCGGCGGGGATGCGTCCATTTTCCGCAGCAAGGCGTCGAGGGCGACGGCGTCTTCGCCGGCCAGTGTGGTGGCAGGTTCTTCACTGAGTTCCCATAGCACCTGAGCCTGAGCGTAAGCCTGGGCATGGGCCGGGTCGGCGTGCAGCCAGCGGCTGAAACGCGCCTGATCGGCGATCGTCGGCTGGTTGTGCAGCACACTGAGCCAGCTCAGGGCCATGGTGTCGGCATCGGCATTTGAATGAGTTTTCGGATCGGGGAAGGCGTTCATCGACGACCCCCTCCGGATTTCCCGACAGGGGGCACAACCCGAGCGACGTCCTGGTTGACGCTCGCCTTGCAAGCCTGCAGGGCCCGCATCATGTGTTTCTCCACGGCACTCTGCGAAAGCCCCATGGCCTTGGCGATTTCGGCATATTTGCGTCCGTGGATACGATTGAGCAGGAAGATCTGCCGGGTTTTCTCCGGCAATGCGCGCAACGCCGTTTCGATGTGGCGCAGATCATTGCTCGCCTCCAGCGCCGCCTGGGGTTCGTCAGTGTCGGGCCGATGCGCGTCAGGCAGCATCTCGTCGCTGAGCCGGGCACGGGTGCCTTCATTGCGCAGATGGTCAATGGCGATATTGCCAGCACAGCGCAGCAGATAAGTGTTGAGCTCTTCGACCTGGACCAGCGGGCGCCTCCAGAACCTGAGGAACAGGTCCTGCACCAGATCCGCTGCCGTCGCCCGGCAACCCACTCTTCGGCTGACCAGCGCCTCCATTTGCGGACGCTGGGACAGAAACACTTCCAGAAACTGTGCGCGTGCAGCCTTCGGAGCCTCATGGTCGAGGTCCTGGCACGCTGAGTTCAAGGATGGAGGTGGATCGATCATGGTTCAGGCACGGCAGTGGGAATGGTGCGAGGCGCGATATTAATGATAAATATTCTCATGCGCAAAAGATGTCCGACGAATCTCGCAACAAATCTGCGGCGGCTTAACGCAGCCCCTGAAAAGACGTGGCCCAGCAAAACGGGACTCGCCGGTCGAGTTCCCGCGTTCGCGAAATATATTCTCGGTTGCAAGGGGTTGAATTGTTCGTGGATCGGCGCCAACACTGTGAATGAGGGCAGACGAAAAACACCTCGTCCAGACTCTCCCGAGCAAGCCAAAGTAAGGGAAGAACTATGCAAATCCAGGTCAACAGCGATAACCACATCGAAAACAGCGTCCGTCTGGAGGAGTGGGTACGAACCACGGTTGAAACTACGCTCGAACGATACGAAGAGGATCTGACCCGCGTTGAGGTCCACATCAACGACGAGAACGGCGACAAGCCCGGCCCGCATGACATCCGTTGCCAGATGGAAGCCCGGCCAAAAGGACACCAACCTATTTCCGTGACCCACAAGGCCGATTCTATTGATCAGGCCGTGGATGGCGCAGCGGTCAAACTCGACCACGCGCTGGAACATCTTTTCGGAAAACTGCGCGGCAACAAACGCGGCGCGGCTCCGGTGATTGAAAGCGATCTGGACGACGAGCCGGTCAGTGCTGACGCGCTGCTCGAAGAAGAATTTCTCGAGAAGGATGACGCGTTGCACGGCTGATGCAGCAGCCTTGAAACACTGAACTGCTGAACGAGGGGCGGACCTGGAAACGGGCCCGCCCCTTTTTGTGTGCGGCCATCAAGCGGCGAGCGCACCACTGATTAGTTGCGCTAAACACAGCGGCAAGTTCATTTGCCAACCCGGTGCACACTAAGAACGCATGAAGCGCGCAAATGGTGCCGGGTTGTAAACACCCAAGCGATTGGCCAGTACACGATGGACGTCGAAACCGTGACCTTGTTGGCAACTCAGCGCCTCGCGGTCAGCCCGTTGGGAGCATTTACACCTTTCGCCCCTTGTGGCCCAAACCCTGCAAGCTTTGTATCGTCGAGCTTACACCTCACCTGCGCGGCGCAACCTTATTGGCTCCCCGCGCAGTGACTCGCTCAATGTGACGACCTTTCAACGGAACACTTATGGATACCACCGTGACTTCAGCGAGCGCGGCCAAGGCAGGAATCATCAACCGTTGATCGGCTTCGAGAACTAAAGGGATTCACCCCCAGTCAACTTATGCAGATCGTTAACAGGTAACAGGCCATGGATAACCCTTTTCAACTGATCACCGACGCCTTCCATCCCGACTATCGGGTCAACCTGAGTATCCAGGGCCTCGACGGGACCATCATGCTGACGCTGTCGAATGAATCAGGTGTGGTCGCCAAACGCTTGCTCAGTGCTGAGCAACGCAATTCGCCCAAGCGCCTGCGTCGCTTGATCGAAAGTATCCAGTTCGGCATCGCCATCGAACAGGGCCACAGCGCCATCAAAATCCTGGCAGCCATGACCGACGGTGACCTCAAGCAACTTTCGCCGCCGCCCACCCGAACCAGTTTTCTCAGCCGTTCGCAGTCGGCAGCCGGCATCTGATTTCTGATACGCATGGAGTGAGGTGATATCCATCGCCTCGCCAGCGCAGCCTCTTCGGGGCATCATTCTTGATGCGCCCCGCCACCTGCCGACGATCGCCAACCCCCCTGTAACTCCCGCCGATTCAGCCCCCAGACAGAAAGCACCTGTTACAACAAACCTGTAGCAAGCCGGCTGCCCCGTGTGAACAAAAAACGGCGAGCAGCAGAGTCTGGACAAGTCTGAGGTGACGATATGTCTCTACGATACATAGCGCTGATTGGCGCGCTGGCGCTCGCGACCGGCTGCGTGGAAGAAAGAGTGGTGCATGAGCGCCGAGTGGTCGACCGACCCGCGCCCCGCGCCGAATACGTCGAAGTCGTCGCCCCGCAAGCGCCGCCCGTGCGCGTCATCGAAGAAGAACCGGCTCCGCGTCCGGGCTACATCTGGTCCCGCGGCTACTGGCGCTGGAACGGCAACCGCTACGTCGCCGAACACGGCCACTGGGAAGCGGTACGGCCGGGCTATCGCTATCAACATCCGTACTGGGAAAGCCGGGGCGATGGCTGGCATTACCATGTGGGGGTATGGGTGAACTGACCGTTCTTCGCACATGAAAATGCCCCGTTGAGACGGGGCATTTTTTTTGGATTCGCTGGTGGATAGCTCATCGTAAAACAGCTCGCTGATTGCAAGCGGCGATTACAAGGGAGAGGCAAGTTCGTACCGAACGACTATCCCATCTTGCAAAGTATCTCGGTCGCCGCTGCAGCAATAACCTGCCAACTGCTTGAAGCATCACTGGTCGTAGCGCTAACGGCGAAGGATAGGATCCACTCTCAGTTGTTTTCTAGCGACTGTAGTCCTAAATTAGCGGCATGCCGTGGTCCTGTCGGGCCACCATCTGAGCGTAAATGCCGCCCAACAATGGAGACCTAACTGCTAAATGGATTTTTTCGCTAATTTACCTAGCTGGGGCGACATCGAGCGAAATCTCGACCAAAAATTCAGTGAGCTGAATCAGGGCGTTGATGACGGCTGGAACGGCTTCAGCCGCCGCATCAGTAACGGCGCAACTCAAGCCTACGGATACGTGGGTGGGCATAGGATCGATAATGTTCGCCACGCGCTGGACTTGTCCTCCCCCATCATGCAGATGAACATTCGGCGCAAATGGGCGTCGATCAATATTGAGGAAATTCTGCCGGAGTTGATTAAGCTGTTGCAGGAAGTTGTGATGATCGTGGGCGGCAGCGTCATGATGGGAGCTGCGATGGGTGGCGCAGCCGGCTCACTTGCTTTAGGTGCTGGAGCCTTGCCCGGTGCGGCAATCGGCGCAAGTGTAGGGTTGCAGGTCGGAAACTTGATCATGGCAGCGCTTGGATTATATGCAATCGCTGGTTATTTCTCGGCAGGTATCGGGCCATGCCTATCGACGATATACGAAGGGCTATGCACTGCGTGGCAAGCTGAAGACGGCTTGAAAGATCCAGGCCTTGACCCCACTGGCGGTTCCGCTGCGATGATCCAAGACCGCATAGAGCGCGCATCTCGTCTGCTGGCCCAAGGTCAAGAGCAGTTGGTGCTGCTGTTGCTCATGGCAATTGTCACCTATCTGACCCGTGGGGAGATGAGAGCGGGTGTATTCAACAGCCTGGAAAGTATCGCAACGAGAAGTGCCAAGCTCCGAGCAGATATTTCCAGCAAACCGATCGTTGAATGGCTCACGAAAAATGAAGAGACCCTTTTAGGGCATCCTGAATTACAGATCAGGGGAGTCACTTCAGTCGAGCAGCTGGCGCGGGAAAGTAAGATGCGTGACTTTTACGCCAAGCAAGACCCAGAGTTCGTGTCAGTCGAGCATAAACGAAACTCTGTGAAGACACTTGAGCCAAAGGGCTTAAGCACCCAGCAGATCCATGATTACCTGCAAAGCGCTGATGGGCAGAAATATATCGCTAAAATTGTAGCGGCAGATCCTAAGTTATCATCTATAGGCGTTATGGAAAGAGCTTTCAGCCATGTAGCATCAGGGAGTAACGTACCGATCACCACAAACATTACAACACCGCTTGTAAAAATCGTACCTGTGACCGAAAAAGGCGCTTCTGACTACTCGCCATTCTTCACCACAATGGAAGAATTGCAAGCGGCTGCTAAATCCGATAAAACGCTAGCAGATGCACTCGGCTTACCGGTCACCAGTGAAAATGCCAAATATCACATTTTTGAAATTACGCCACTTCAGCCCACCGAAGTATTCAAAAGCACGGTTGCACCAACAGTAGAGTTCGGCGGAAATATCACTAGAACAGGCGGGGCGGCACAGTATCTAGTGCCTAACCGGAAAGAATGGTCCGCAGCAAAGCTCATTGGCGAAATCGACAATTAGGAATCAGCATGGATATTCTAGCGTTGAGACAGACCGCAATCGAATTGCGGAAGCAATTAGAACGGTATAAAGAAAAAGAACCCGCAGCACTCGCTTTGTACCAACACATGGAGCATTTAATATCGGCCGCCGAACGAGGTGAGATCACTAGCCAAGTCGAAGCACGAGACATACCAGGCCATCGAATTATGGATGAATCAAACCTCCGAAAATATCGCGATCTTTCTGAAGCTTACAGCAATTTTTATGTCGAACTTATCGAAGGTCGCGGCTCGGATACGCTCAAGATGATTGAAGAAATCATAAAAAAGGCCAGGAAGTAATCCTAGCCCGTCTGGTAATGCGTATGGATGGGAAAGGCCGTCGCCACGCCCCTGTCCCCAGTCCTCGGCGTTGGCCGCTAAACGCATACATACCAAAAGCCAAGACCTATGCCGGGCAAACGGTAGATGAGTCCTAAACAATAAGGACTCATCCCATCCCTACTCCACTTTCTCCTGCACCGACGGATACCTCGACGAGGAATACCTCACGACCAGAATCGAAAACGCCAGTAAGAGCACGCCGCCACACACATAAATAATCCCCAGATCCGGCGCCTTGTGATGGGATACGTCACTGATCAGCAAGCGGATCAACGCGGTCACCCCGATATAGAGCAAGAACCGCAGGGGCATGTGGTTGGTCTTGAAATAAATCCCGACCATCGCACCTAGTTCGAGATAGATGAACAACAGCAAAATATCATCCACGGCGATGTATTCCTGCCCGAGCATACCGATGAAGGCTTTTATCGCGGCATAGGCAGTCACCGCGCCGATGCCGAACAGCGCCAGGTAATGAAACGCCTCAACGGCCAGATTGCCCAGGCTGTTGGCGCCGCCATGAAGCTTGGCCCGCATTCGATCTGCCCATTTCACACCACCCATCCCTCACCTCCCCTGACCAAACCAAAACTGTTCATAACGAACGCTGCGATTGAGCGCAGCGGTGGAGCGGTCGACGCAGGGCTATGGCCGCGTTGATGTTCACGATGTACTTCCTTGAGTAACCCGAACCGGATGATGCTCCGTGCGCATGACGATTTGCTCGTGCGCGCATGGCTGCAGGCAAGCATTAATAGGGCCATCGGCTAAGGTTGAGAACGTGACCAGATGTCGCAAGGTGGCTCGCGACAAAAAAGTGAGCGCGCACCCCCTACCCAAGCTGCGGCGATTCACCTATGCTGCGCACTGTATAAATACACAGTAAAAAGACGGAGTACGCTGTCTTTGCATCATCTGTCGGCCACAAGCGTTGAGCGCCCGGGCTGATCCCTTACAACTCTGGAAATGACGACGAGGCCAACAATGGCTGTTGAAACCCTTTACCGCAGTACCCGTGATTTGGAGACTACGTTCGTGGACCGCAAACTCGCCGATGCCCATGATCAGATGCTGGAACTGGCCGAACTGCTCACTGACGTGCTGATGAAAAACGTCGATGGCCTCTCCGAAAAACACGCAGAAGACGCCAGCATTTTCATGGCGAAAAACCGTGCCGTCTTCGCGGCCGCTTTCAAAAGCAATGCCCTGGCCCTCAACGAGCTGGCACCTGCGGCTGAGCAGGCAGAGTGATCAGGCCCGCGACGTCGCCTTCAGCCGGTTGACTGCGGGGTTGTCACGGAGCGATTCAGTCCATGTCCAGCAGCCGCTCGGCCAGCTCATCTGCAACCCGCGCGGGTGAGCGCTTTTCGGCTTGCGCATGGGCGAACACCTCGGTCAGCCGCGTGCCGATCTGAGAAAGATGTGCGGTAATGGTGCCCGGGCTTTGCCCCTGATGATGCAGCGCCACATAAATCAGACCGCCTGAATTGATCACATAATCCGGGGCATAGAGAATGCCACGGGCTTCCAGTTGGTCGGCAATGGCGGCGCAGCTCAGTTGGTTATTGGCGCCACCTGCCACTGCGGCGCACCGCAACTTGGTGACACTGTGGCTGTTGAGCACACCGCCCAGCCCGCACGGCGCAAGAATATCGCAAGGCGTGCTGAGCAACGCTTCGCTGGCGATCGGCTTGGCCCCCAACTGCTCCATGGCGAGTTGCACCTTGCCGCTGTCCAGATCAGCCACCAACAACTCGGCGCCCGCCGCATGCAACTGTTCAGCGAGCGCGTAACCCACATGGCCCAACCCCTGAATCGCCACGCGCAAACCTTCCAGATTGTCGCTGCCCAATCTCGCCATGGCCGTGGTTCGAATCCCGGCGTACAAACCCAAGGCGGTATGCGCAGATGGGTCGCCTACCGCCGTGGTGCTGGTGACATGCTGGGTGTATTGGGCAATGCAGTCCATGTCCTCCATGGAAGTGCCGCTGTCCATGGCCGTGACGTAGCGGCCGTCGAGGGTCTGCACGAATCGCCCGAACGCCTCGAACAAGGCGGCACGATCGGGCACGTGGGCCGGACGCATGATCACCGCCGTCCCACCGCCCAGTGACAGCCCGGCGAGTACAGCTTTGTAGCTCATGTTCCTTGCCAGCTGAATGGCATCCTCGATAGCACTCTCTTCGTTTGGATAGGAGAGGTAGCGACAGCCTCCCATCGCCGGGCCTTTGCGGCTGCTGTGGATCGCGATCACCGCCTTCAGGCCGGTGCGCGGCTCAACCATCATGTGCAGTGATTGCACGTGTGAGCTTTGCATGAGAGCGAACATGGGCACTGCTCCCCCTTTTTCGTACTGGCGAGTATAGGCGCTGATTGAAAAAAAGAAGGCTGGCCCTGGAGGATCCGGACGACGGACTGCCGTTGGCCACGCCCGATCAATCAACGCTGGACGAAGGCGGCGGCCAGGGCTAAAACAGAGCCATCCCTTAAATCTTCTCAGCCGTCTTATCCTGCCGGAGAAGTCGATGAATCCGCGCCAGCAATGCATTGCCTGTCTAGAACGGACCCCGCCGTCTACCTTCGAAGCCGCTGCGTGGATCGCCACAGAGCACGACGGCCAGGTTGATTTCCAGGCTGTCCGCGACCAGCTAACCGCTCTGGAACGCAGCGTCAGTGCGGCGCTCCCGTCGTTGCCGGCCGCAGAGCTTGCCCAGCCCTTGCTGCGGCAACTGGCGACGTTGGGATTTCAGCAGGACGATGCCGCTCAGCCCAAACCCCAGGCTGCCCTGATCCATAAAGTCCTTGAGCGGCGTCGGGGCCAACCGTTGGGGCTGGCGCTGATCGCCCTGGAAATCGCCAGACGTCTGGAGATCCCACTCGAAGGCGTTAATTTCCCCGGGCATTTTTTACTGCGCGTGCCCGGTGCCGACCATACGCTGGACCCTTGCGGCGGGCGCCGACTCTACCCAAAGGACTGTCGTGAATTGTTGCTGCGGCAGTTTGGTGCGCAGATGCAGCTCAAGGCCGAGCACATGCAAATAGCGACGCCTGCGGCGATGCTGCAGCGTTTGTCACGCAACCTGCGTTACCTGCATCAGTTGAATGACGACCTGATCGCGGCGCTCAAGGACGCGACCCGCGTAATGGAGCTGGGCCAGGCCAACACCAGCGATTACCTCGCTCGTGCCAGCCTGTACCAGCATCTGGATTGCCCACAGGCCGAACGTTTCGACCTGGAGCATGCGTTGATGTTGAGTGAGGACCCGGTTCAACGGGTGCGGCTCACTCAACGTCTGGTTCAGCTGCCCGGGGTGGGCGCTTTGCACTGATTATCGAAACCGCGGCACACTGCCAGACGACCGTTTTGCCGTCTTGCCCAGGCGCTTCACTTTCTCGGCCTTGCGGATCTTGCGGATCTGCCTGGCGGTTTTGAAGGCTCCCAGTGCAGCCTTCATGAAGTAGCCCCTCGCGCGGGCGCGGTCGCCGTCCTGATACGCATGGATTCCGCGGTAGAGATCAACGCTCGCGTGAAGCGCCGTCCAGACCAGCTTCGTCATTGGGTTCAAGCCAGCCAGCTGACCACCGTATTTACGGACGAAAGCATACGTATTGAGCAGCCTTCGCTCGTTGACACTCTCGGTCTGCGTGTCGATGTCCACGATCAAGTGCTGCACCGCGATCCCGTGCAAGCTCTGTAGTGTTACTGGCGCAGAGTGAGAAACTTTATAAGGTTTGCCGTCGACGACGGGCGATACCTCAAGCTTTTGCATCAACGTTCCGATGATGCGTTGAGCGCCGTAATAGACCTGATCATAGTAATAACGGCTCATCCCGGGGCGGGACACAGAGCGAACAACGTCATCCTCCTGGCGGAACAGATAGCCATCGGGCGCACCCGGTGTGTAGACCATCGTTCCCAGGCGAGCATTGGCTTTATCCGGCTTGAAAACGTAGATATTGGCAAAGGATTTGTACGCCATCATCAGCAGATGGAGTGTCCCCGGCGCCTGAATATTGTTCCCGACGATACTACTGTCCAGACTTGTGATCATCCGCACGAGCCAGTTGTAATGATCAGCGTCAAGCCGGCCTGCGGCGTACTCAATCAACGCGTCACGGCGCAATTCACAGTGGGTTTTGCGCGCGAACAGGGCGCGAGCCCTGGGCGGCGGGGAATTGGTCAGACCCAACGTGTGCTGGCGCAGTTTTTTGATGTACTCATCGGCATAGTTGGAACCGCGGATCATCTCGTCAACGAAAGCACCCGTAAGCGCGGAGAGATCCTGGCCAATCGACGAATACACGGCAGCATCGGGATCAAAATCGTATTCCTCTTCCGAGTAGCCGACCATGAACAGGTCCGTCAGGCACTTGAGCGTGGTGTAGCGGCCGAAATCCGGTTCACCCTCGCCAGCGTTACCCTCCACATCAAAAAACACAGTGTCCGGGTCGATGCGGCCCGGCACCCCGGACGCCTTCAGATGCCTGTCGATCAAGCGCTCGCATTCGCGACGGGCAGCCTGGCGCCAAGGCGTGATGCCGAAAGCATCGTAGGCTTTGTTCAGTGCTGCAATTCGATGGGTCAGCACCACCTGCGCCATCCGGTGTTGCTCGGTGACATGCTGCATCCGCCCACTGGCGACAATCTGATTGCGCGCCAGCATTTGATCGACCTTGTAACGGCTCAGGCCCGACAGCGCGTCGGTGAAAGAAGCGCCGTTGACGGCAAGGAATTGAAGGCTGTCCGTAGACCATTGCGAAGGCATCAGCTGAATGCTTTCAATGTACGGAACGACATGCTGGTCTGCCTTGACGACGGTCTGGTCCAGAAGGTACTGCGCACCACGCGCATTACCCGTCCAGCTACCGACTTCGAGGGACAGCTTGCGCCAGGTGTCGAAGTCAAACATCTCGCGCCCATTTGGCTGACCCGGTGCATACAGCACATAGAACTCGTCATCGCCGTTGACCTCACGAATGACGACCACATCTTCCAAACGCCGATTGCCGCCTTTGAGGTACAGACCACCTAACTTTATCGCGGGGCTGCCGGAAAGATTCGACTGCACTTGCTCGATCAAAGCCAGACCGCGATCAGAAAGATGCCCTTGCAGCTTGGCCTCCCAGGCACTCAGCGCGATATTGCTGGCGCGCAATGCGCTCATGGCATCCACTGCGGTTTGGTCGCGGTAGCGACGCTCGACTTCGCTCCCGTAGCGCTGCTTCACATTGAGGTCTCGCACCAGGCGGCGCACGAACTCGAAGTTCAGGTGTACATGGGCATAAGTGGCATCGACCTCGATACTCGGGGCGAGGGCCAAATCCGTCTCCGGCATGCCGTCGAGCGCAAAGCCCAATAGAGTGTTTGTGTACACAGTCTTCAGCGGCGCGTCTGCGAACTGCATTTCATCGGGCAGATGGATCGTCACGCTGGACGGGTCAAGCGTGTAACCCAAATGTTTCATCAGATAAGCCGCGATTTCTTTCCGTGCAAAGACTTCGGGCGTCTCGATGCCAACCAGTTGCGCTTGCATTCGCGCTTCGCACAGCGACTGCTCAGCGGCGAGTGTCTCGTAGCGCTGACGATCTGACGGCGCAGCGAACCGCAGCCATTGTGGCAGGCGCCGCTCATGCACGAATGCCAGCAGATCCATGTAGCGAGCATTCAGAGCCTGCTCCAGGTCGTCCAGACGGCTAACGTCCTCGAACATCTGCAACAGCGCATCCGGGTCGCCACTGCTTAAAGGTGCGTGGGCAAGCAAGTGGTCGAAATCATGCAGCTGTTTTTCACGAAGACTCGCGATGAATCGGGCCGCTGGCTTTTCTTTCAACAGTGAGTAGTCAAGGTCTAAAGCCTCCGCCGAGACGTCGTTGAGCAGCATTTGGTGTTCGAGCGAGAGACAACCCAGGATCAGATCCCGCGAGTCGGTCTGCGCCAGGCGCCGCTTTAACTCGAGTTCCATCGCGTCCAGCGTTGCGAACTTCTCCACCCCGCCAGTCGGGCTGAAGAGATAGACGATGGCATCGGGGCCAATTGAATCCCGTGGCATGACATCGACGTCTTCGGCAGTCGCGACGCAGATGCCGATCAGTGGCAGCACCGAGCCATCCGATGTCCGCAACGACAGCGCGTAACGGCCCATGCAGTCGGGAGAGTCGACAATGCTCAGCAGCCGCTCTTCTTCCTGAGGGGTGAGCTCGCGGGTGCCGACGGCCAAACCGATGGCGTGGCCAAGCACCCACGACTGCAAGGTTTCGAAGACTTCCTCGCGTGTGCCGCTGACCGCGTCTTCGCCGGGAATCCGTGTAAAAGTCTGCTCGTCAACTGCCCAGTACTGATCGAGACTGAACTTGAAAAAGCCGGGCAGCCTTTTCAGCAGATCGGGCAACATTTCCCTGACCGCACCGATGTCCAGACCTGCCGGTGCATATGCAGTGTGCGCGGAGTCTCTTCGCGTCGACAACGCTGCTTGTCGATCATCGAGGTGAGTGGTGTCTCCGACAAATGCGCGCAGCAGGACCTCGGTCAGTGAGAGGGGTGCGGGATCGAGCCCGCCTGCATTGTTTGCATGAATGAACAGCGCGTCAGGATTGGGAAATCGCGTAATCCTAACCAGTGCGTCGGCCAGCAGCTGCCTCGCCGCCTGATGCACAGTCGGAGCCTCCCGAAAATGCGCGACCATCAATGCCGAAAGCTCGGCCTCTTTATCGGCGTGATCGAGCAGCGAACCCGCCGTCGGGCCGGTGTGTTTTTTAAAATGATCAGTCATCTTTACAGCTCCATAATGACCGCCCGCGCCACAGAGGCATCCAGCCAAAGTGTGAAATACGTGGGCGGTCCGAAAGAGCTGTCATCTAACCCGCTGAATCGCAGACCGATGGAATAACTATTGATAGCGATGAGCGCGACCAGCCGATCCATGACGCAGGAAAAAGGAGCGATTGTTTGGCACTCGTTGCGCGTTCCTACTGTTGCTGTGGCGGTAACACTGCTTGTCACAACGCGAGCTGTTTCGAGTTCCTCATACCCTTTATCCTTCGCAGCCTCTGAGCAACCACTGGACCTTGAACGGCTTGGGGAAGCGCTCAACCGTCGTCACCGACGTTGTGTTTTGAAGCTCCTGGATTCAACGTCTTATTGGCCGCTGCGATTGCAGCGGCTTTTTTTTGCGTGAACGGCCGGACGCAAAGAAATGCTTCAGGCGCGGATGTTCACCAGCGAAGGTTCGCGTGGCGTGTTTGCATACTCAGCAAGCGCCATCACGACGGAAATGACCGTTTTTAATTCCACCAAGCCATCTTTGGCCACATCATTTTCCCGGTTCATCAGGTCATGAAGCGCGCCCAACTCCTTCTCAAAAAACGCATAAGCATTCACTTCGCGCTCTGAGTTAATTTCCTTTCCATCAGCGTCGAATTCGATATCGATGCTGGACATCGCATCAACAAGCCCTTCATCGATAAATCCGCGCTCCGCCAACACCGCACCGATCTCCCTCAACTGTTTGTTGTTCGTCCGGGTAGGGTCGAAGCCGGCCAGATCAAGATTCAACCCTTGTAGTTTTTTGATGTTGGAAAGACTCTCATCTGCCCAGTACTGTCGGACTTTTTGTTTGACTGCCTGCTCCTCGGTACTTAACCCGGAATTGGCCTCGAAGCGTTTGTAGGGAGCAGCCACATACACGCTCAGCCGCTCTTGCACTTTGCTCAAATTGCCAATCATAAAACCTCCTGAAAATCGGTTGATCCTCAGGAAATGTCGGGCGGCTCGGGGCGGGGTTTAGGCTGAAAAAGTGAAGACGGAATCATTGCCTCATTCAGAGACCGTTCCTACGTCGCGGTAAATAACTTTCCTACAAAAACGGCCAATCCGATCGCCCGGACTGGCCGTTATGTGAGCACAGAGAGCTCAGGCAAATTTCTGCAGATTCGCCATCATTTCCTTGAGCGCTTCGATATTGTCGGCGGGGTGCACAGCGTCGCTGAAGTCACTGATGGTCTGCCACTGCGCCGCGACGTCTTCCGGCGAGAAGCCTGCATGAGGGTTGAAGCCGGCGCCCAGACTGCGCTCCCAGCGGACTTTGCCGATCCAGCCGCCACCCACTTCATACAGGCCGGCACTGTCCTGGCACTGCTCGCTGCCCAGGTACACCACCAGCGGGCTGACCAACTCGGGCTTGAGCAGATCGAACACACTGGCCGGAATCAGGCCTTCGGTCATGCGAGTGCCACCGGTAGGGGCGATGGCGTTGACCAGGATGTTGTTTTTGCGCCCTTCAACGGCGAGCGTGCGCGTCAAACCGTACAGCCCGAGCTTGGCCATGCCGTAGTTGGCCTGACCGAAGTTGCCGTAAATACCTGAAGTGGACGAGGTGAAGATGATGCGGCCATAGTTCTGGTCCCGCAGGTGGGGCCAGGCAGCTCGGGTGACTTTGTAGGCGCCTTCGACATGCACGCGGTAAACCAGGTCCCAGTCGGCGTCTTCCATTTTGGAGAAGCTTTTGTCGCGCAGGATGCCGGCGTTGTTGACCACGACGTCGACGCGGCCGAAGGCATCGAGGGCGTTCTGGACAATCTTGTCGCCGTCGGTGACCGAATCATGATTGGCAACCGCCTCGCCGCCCGCTTCACGGATTTCCGCAACCACTCGATCCGCTGCCAATGCATTGGCGCCTTCGCCGTGGGCCGAACCGCCGAGGTCGTTGACGATCACCCGCGCGCCGTGTCGGGCGAACAACAACGCATGGGCTCTTCCCAACCCGCCGCCCGCACCGGTGACGATCACCACTTTGTCTTCAAAACGCACGGACTCGCTCATGTTGCTCTCCCCGATGATGAAGCCGGCGCTGCTGCCGCTGCCCTGGATTCATCAGGGCGTCAGCAGCAGACGCGGGCGTAATGGTCATCGAGTCTCGCCGACCCGATGCACGGTCACAATCAACACGGGGCACGCTGAATGGTGGTCGATAACGCTGAGGGATGGCTTGGCCATTGCCCGGCCACCACTTGAAGCATTGATGGCTGGCCCTTGCGCCTGGCTGCCCATGAGCAACAGGCTCGCCGTTCAGGCGTTCAGCTGTCCGATGAACTCCGCCAGCCACGGCTCGGCATCGCTTTCCGGGGTCACGGTTTCGCTGGCGTCTAGGCGCAGCATCTCCGGCACCTCTCGAATCCCCAGCTCGGCAAAGAGCTCACGCATCAACTCGCCGCCCGCGCAAAACGTATCGCCGTAACTCGCGTCGCCCAATGCAATGACGCCACCGGGCAATCCGCGCCAGGCAGCGGGCAGCACGTCGCGGATCTGGTGATAGAGCGGCTGAATGTTGTCCGGCAGCTCGCCCATCCCAGTGGTCGAGCTCACTGCCAGCAGGGCTTCTGGCGCAAAGGTTTGCAAATCGGCAAGGGTGGCGCGTGGATTGAACAGTACTTCGTGCCCTGCATCCTTAATAAGCTGTTGGGCGTGGCGGGCAACCTCTTCTGCCGAGCCATACACCGAGCCCGCAATAATCGCGACTTTCATGGGTTCATCCTGTGACGGGTAAAATCGTGCGGCATTATGCCTCAGCACAGCGCGATGTCTTGGACTCCTGACCTTGCGCTGCCAAACGTGAAGCGGATCGACGAGCACGGCGTTGATGCAAAATAAGGTTCAACGATGCTGGGACATTCCTGTCTCAATTGAGTACCTCTACTACTTTCAGATTGGCAGTCGATCCCGTCAGGACGCCGCCACGATCCGGCCGGCGGAAAAGGCGTCGAGTTAAACGCCGAACGGGCGCAACCTCGGCTGGAGAATGAAATCCTGAAGGGGTAACATCTTGCAACTGACGAACGGCCGCAACCTACCTGCGAACGATCTGTCTGCTCTTTCAATAACCGGTTAATCGAGCCTGGCCATGCAGCGCGACAATATCCTCACGCCTGATGAACTGGAGTTCATCCAGAACATGCAGCACAACCCCACGCTGAATCTGGGCGACAAATCCAGCAGCCTGGTGGTGAACGGTGGCGTGCAGATTCAGGACCTGCTGACTCGCTTGGCTGCCCATGAGCAAGTCACGATTCAGGCCCAGTTCGATAATCAGCAAATGACCTTCCCGCTGCATCTGGTGGAAGACGAATTTCATGCGCTGCACCTGGAGCTGGGTGCGCCGAGCATCTTCGAAGAAGGCCCGCGCATTCGTCCATGGCGCTTGATATTGCCTGAGCCAATGCCGCTGCAAACCGAAAAAGGTTCGCCCACCGCGCTGTGGGTACATGAAGTGTCCTTCAAAGGCATCCTGCTGGAAATACGCAAGCAGACCAAGCCGCCGAAGTCATTTGCCGCCTGGTTCTGTCCGGAGGGCCATGCACCGATTTCGTTGCGCGGGACCTTCGAACGTCTGACTCAGCATGGTCTGGCAGCGTATCGGTTGAGCCAGAACAGTAAAGAAGACACTGAACGTCTGCGTCAGTACATTCTTCAGGAACACCGCAAGATTCACCCTTCGATGCACCTCTAGGATTGCCAGATCAGGCGATCCTTTACGGCACTCTCCTCATCCGATAAACACCTCTGGCTTTATCGCAGGATTCAGGAATAATCCTTGCTTGCTTTTTCCAGTGAAGCTGACGCATCGCCACCACCCCGGCGCCGCGTCATGTGATTTCCCTACCCGGGAAGCTCACTTGTTTATCGGAGATACACAATGTCTACCTCACCCGTCACGCTGATGGTTGCCCGTCGCGTCGCCCATGGCCGCTATCAGGAACTGATTGCCTGGCTGCATGAAGGCGAACAGCTCGCTACCGACTTCCCCGGCTATCTAGGGTCCGGCGTGCTTGCTCCGCCGCCTGGGGATGACGAATTCCAGATTATTTTCCGCTTTGCCGATGAAGCTACCATGCACGCCTGGGAGCATTCCGCCTCCCGACGCTCCTGGCTGGTGCGCGGCAGCGGCCTGTTTGCCAAGAATTCCGTGCACCGCGTGAGCGGTATCGACGGCTGGTTTGGCGCCGTCGGTCAGCGCCCGCCGCGCTGGAAGCAAGCCGTTGCCATCTGGCTGGCGTTTTTCCCGGTGTCACTGCTCTTCAATTTCGTGCTGGGACCGCTGCTCAGTCAGTTGGATTTATTCCCGCGCATCATGATCAGCACGTTGATCCTCACACCGCTGATGGTGTTCTGGTTTATTCCGCTGTCGACCCATCTTCTGGCGGGATGGCTGCACAGCGGCACGCCTGCACAGGTCAGCGGAACGGAGCCGGCGTCTACCCGCTAGCGCTCAGCCACAAGCGCTTTCCCGATCCGGGCGCGGCCGAACTGCGTTGCAGCGCCCGACGTGGCGCCAATTCAAAAACATGTACAGCCCTGCTGGTGTTGTACAAGAACCGACCGTTGGGGTAACTTTGCCCCACGGTCGTTTTCGATGGTGCACGCGAGCCTTCACTGTTCGCCATTCAGCACCGACTCGCCCGACCTCTCTCCCCGTTGATGAATGCGTGACGACCATGGCCTGCTCCCCTGCCCCTGTCTTGATCACTGGTGCCAGCCAGCGCGTTGGTCTGTATTGCGCCGAGCGTCTATTGGCGGAAGGCCAGCCGGTGATCATCACCTACCGCAGCGAGCGGCCGGGCGTGCAGCGTTTGAAAGAGCTGGGCGCCGTGGTGCTTGAGGCTGATTTTTCGTCAGAGACGAGCGTTCTGGATTTCATCGCCCGACTCAAGGAGCGGACTGGCAGCCTGAGGGCCATCGTGCACAACGCGTCCGACTGGCTGGCCGAAACGCCGGGGGACGAGTCGGATGTGTTCATGCAAATGTTCAATGTCCACATGCTGACGCCCTACCTCATCAATCTGCATTGCGCCGAGCTGTTGCGGCGCTCGGAGACGGCCGACATTATTCACATCAGCGACGACGTCACTCGCAAGGGCAGCAGCAAGCACATCGCTTACAGCGCCAGCAAGGCAGGCCTGGAAAACCTGACCCTGTCCTTCGCCGCCAGATTTGCACCCCATATCAAGGTCAACGGCATTGCCCCGGCCATGCTGATGTTTCAACCCGATGACGACGCGGCATACCGCGCACGCACGCTGGAAAAGTCGGCACTGGGCATCGAACCTGGCGCCGAGGTGATCTACCAGAGCCTGCGCTATCTGATGGATACCTCCTACATCACCGGCACCACTCTGACCGTAAACGGCGGACGGCACGTCAAGTAAGCCGCCCCGAGGAAACATTGATGACCCTGTCACTGCCACAGCATTACCGTGAGATCCTTGTCGGCCTGGGTGAAGATCCTGAACGCGAAGGCCTGCTGGATACGCCCAAGCGCGCCGCCAAGGCGATGCAATACCTGTGTCATGGCTACGAGCAGACGCTGGAAGAGATCGTCAACGGCGCGCTGTTTGCCTCCGCGAGCGACGAGATGGTGATCGTCAAGGACATCGAACTCTATTCGCTGTGCGAGCATCACCTGCTGCCCTTCATCGGCAAGGCTCACGTGGCCTACATTCCAACCGGAAAAGTTCTGGGCCTGTCGAAGATCGCGCGCATCGTCGACATGTACGCGCGGCGCCTGCAGATTCAGGAAAACCTGACGCGGCAGATCGCCGACGCGATTCAGGGCGTGACCAAGGCCGCAGGCGTGGCCGTGGTCATTGAGGCTCAACACATGTGCATGATGATGCGCGGCGTTGAAAAGCAGAACTCCACCATGAACACCTCGGTGATGCTCGGCGCCTTCCGCGAGTCGACCACGACCCGCATGGAATTTCTGCAATTGATCGGACGGAGCAAGTAGTCCATGGCAAGACTCGAACCCGGTACCGCACGCATCAGGGTCAAAGACCTGTGCCTGCGTACGTTTATCGGCATCAACGAGGCCGAAATCCTCAACAAGCAGGACGTACTGATCAACCTGACGATCCTGTACGCGGCGCAGGAAGCGGTGCGCGACAACGACATCGATCACGCGTTGAACTACCGCACCATCACCAAAGCCATCATCCAGCATGTGGAAAGCAATCGCTTTGCCTTGCTTGAGCGCCTGACCCAGGAAGTGCTCGACCTGGTAATGACCCATGACGAGGTGCAATACGCCGAAGTCGAAGTGGACAAGCCCCACGCACTGCGTTTCGCCGAATCGGTTTCGATCACCTTGGCGGCAGCGCGCTGATTTCTGCGATCGCCGGTTCAGGCCCACGCTTGCCCGGCCTGACTGCCACTCTTATCATCCGCCCATCTTTACTCCGACCGAGCACACCATGACCGAGCAACAACGTCTTGAACTCGAAGCCGCGGCTTTCCGCCGTCTGGTTGCCCACCTCGACAGCCGCAAGGACGTGCAGAACATCGACCTGATGAACCTCGCCGGTTTCTGTCGCAACTGTCTGTCCAAGTGGTACAAGGCCGAGGCCGACGAGAAGCACATCGACATCACGCTCGATGACGCCCGCGAAGTGGTTTACGGCATGCCGTACAGCGAGTGGAAATCCACGTACCAGAAAGAAGCCAGCGCCGAGCAGCAAGCCGCGTTCGTCAAGGCACCGAAGCATGACTGACCTAAGCGCCCTGCGCGCCAGCCTCGCCAGCGGCAATCATCTGTTCGCCGACACGCTGACGTTCATCGCCGCGCATTACGAGTATCAGCCTCACGCGTTCAGCAACGGCCCGGTGGAGAACGCCGCTGGCCAGAACGAAGGCTCCTGCAAGACCCTGGGCTTGGCGCTGCTGGAAGGCCTGAGCGATGAAGAAGCGCTGCTGGCTTTTGGCGAGCACTACCGGTCTGTGCTCGACACACCGGACGGTTCCGACCACGGCAACATTCGGGCGCTGATGGCAAACGGACTGGCTGGCGTGAAGTTCTCGGCCGAGCCGCTCAAGCTCAAGGCCTGACCGCAGGTTTTTCGGCGAAAAGGCGCGTTTGCCAGACATAAAAAAAAGCCGGCTCAATGAGCCGGTTTTTTTGCAGCTGATGGTCAGGTCAGAACGAAACGTTCGCCAGGCCGTCCAGGTAGCGCTCGACGTCCAGTGCAGCCATGCAGCCTGCACCAGCCGAGGTGATGGCCTGACGGTAGACGTGATCCGCCACGTCGCCGGCAGCGAAAACACCGTCAACGCTGGTGGCCGTCGCATTACCTTCGCGACCGCCTTGAACAACCATGTAGCCGTCTTTCAACGCCAGCTGACCGTCAAACAGGCTGGTATTCGGCGTGTGGCCGATGGCGATGAACACGCCGTCGACGGTCACTTCGGAATAGCCGCCGTCGTTGTTCTTCAAGCGCGCACCGGTCACGCCCATGTTGTCGCCCAGGACTTCGTCCAGGGTAGCGTTGAGTTTGAGCTCGATCTTGCCCTCGGCGACACGTGCATGCAGCTTATCGATGAGAATTTTCTCGGCGCGGAAGGTATCGCGACGGTGAACCAGGGTGACCTTGCTGGCGATGTTGGCCAGATACAGGGCTTCCTCGACGGCAGTGTTGCCGCCGCCGACCACGGCGACCGGCTTGTTGCGATAGAAGAAACCGTCGCAGGTCGCGCAGGCCGACACGCCCTTGCCCATGAACGCTTCTTCGGACGGCAGACCCAGATAACGGGCGCTGGCGCCGGTGGCGATGATCAGCGCGTCGCAGGTGTAAGTCGCGTTGTCGCCTTTCAGGCTGAACGGCTTACCGGCCAGATCGACCGCATTGATGTGATCGAACACAATCTCGGTCTCGAAACGCTCGGCGTGTTCACGCATACGCTCCATCAACGCCGGGCCGGTCAAGCCATGGGGGTCGCCCGGCCAGTTGTCGACTTCGGTAGTGGTGGTCAACTGACCACCCGCCTGCATCCCGGTGATCAGCAACGGCTTGAGGTTGGCGCGCGCGGCATAGACTGCAGCGCTGTAACCGGCAGGGCCGGAGCCGAGAATAATCACTCGCGAATGACGTACATCAGACATGACACACTCCTATTGACCGGCCATCGTTACGCGTGGTCGGAGTCACTGGGTCTGAACCGGCGTGCCGGTTGAGAGGGTTGGGACTGACGGGGGCCTGTGGCTACACGGGGCGCACGACGATCCTGAAAACGAGAAGCTGCCACTCGGGGCACAGCAACGGTGAAAGTTGGCCGCAAGCTTATCGGGGCGGAGAAGATTAAGGAAATATCGTTTCACAATCCAGCTCATAGGCCAGCCCTATCCTCATCCTCCCCTTTGCGCATGCAGTCCTGCATAGACTTTATCGCTGCGCGATTGTTTCAGCGAATGTCTCACCCACGGCAGCGCTTCCGCCGTCGTAGCAAAGCCGGTAAGGTCGGCGCGATATCACTGCCTGGAGGCACACATGCCTGCACCCGTCCTGTCTGGCCCGCAATACCTGCGCGAAGGCCTGAAACTGGTCTTGAGCCCCGGTCTGCGCCTGTTTGTCCTGCTGCCGCTGGCGATCAATCTGGTGCTGTTCAGCGCCATGATTTACTTCGCCGGCCACGAATTCAGGTTGTGGGTCGACTCCTTCATGCCCACCCTCCCCGGCTGGCTCAGCTTTCTCAACTACATCCTGTGGCCGTTGTTCGTGGTGCTTGTCGCGCTCATGGTTTTCTTCACCTTCACCATGATCGCCAACATCATCGCCGCGCCGTTTAATGGCTTTCTCGCTGAAAAGGTAGAAGTGGTCCTGCGCGGGACGGATGATTTTCCCGCGTTCAGTTGGGGTGAGCTGGTGGAAATGGTCCCGCGCACTTTGAGCCGGGAGATGCGCAAACTGGGCTATTTCCTCCCGCGTGCCGTGGGCCTGTTCATCCTTTCGTGGATTCCCGTGGTGAACCTCGTCGCCGCGCCGCTGTGGCTAATATTTGGGGTGTGGATGATGGCCATCCAGTACATCGACTACCCCGCCGACAACCACAAAATGAGCTGGCAAGACATGCTCGCCTGGCTGCGCGCCAAGCGGTGGCAGAGCATGAGCTTCGGCGGGATTGTGTATCTGGTGCTGCTGATACCGGTGGTCAACATCCTGATGATGCCGGCGGCGGTGGCCGGGGCGACGTTATTCTGGGTGAGGGAGCGTGGGGCGGAGACGCTGGCGGAGCGGATTCGGTGATGTAGAGAAAAGGCCTCGATTGAGGCCTTTTTTGTACGCAAGCTTTTTAAACGGGTCGATCAGCGCTCTGGAAATCCAGGGTTGCCGCCGACTATTCGACGTAGGTTGCGCAGCCCGTTTCCGGCAAGCTGCCGCGCGTCACATCAAACTGCACAACTCTGCTTCCGCCTTCAGCCGGGAGCGTCGGGCGGCTCAAACGCCTTTCCCCTTGCGATCTGTGTAGGGCATTTCCTGATCTCCATTAGGACGCGTCCCGTTCGTGTTTTGTCTATGGAATGACGGTGAGGAATGCCTCATCTTCGCCCGCTTCAGCCCCTGTCATGGATGAGTTGATCGGTTCTTTATGGACCGGTCGGGGGCGCATTCTCCTGCCAGGGACGCTCATTCATGCTCACCGTATTGCCGCCTTTCTTCGATCACAGTCGCCATAAGCTTGTTGTTCATCGTTTGCCCTTTGCGCTCGACGTCTTGGCCTTCGAGGGCGAGGAACGGCTGAGCCGGCCGTTTCTTTATCGCGTTGAATTCACTTCCATCGAACAGGACATCGGCGCCGAGCGAGTGCTGGGCAAGACAGCGCAGTTCAGCCTGCATGCTGCGGCACATACGTTGCCTGTTGCGATTCGTGGCTTGCCGGTGCCTCGGGTTGAAGCGTTGCGGACGTTGCATGGGGTCATCACCGGCTTCAAGCGGCTGTCCGGTTCCGCTGACGAGGCCAGATACGAGATTACTTTGCAGCCGCGGCTGGCGTTGCTGGGTCGTGGGCGGCAGTTCCGGATCTATCAACATCAGTCGGTGCCGCAGATTGTCGAGAGTATTTTGCGCACTCGGCATGATTTCGAGGGGCAGGATTTTCTGTTCACGTTGGTGCGGGAGTACCCGAAGCGTGAGCAGGTGATGCAGTACGGCGAAAGCGACCTGGCGTTTATTTCGCGGCTGCTGGCTGAGGTGGGGATCTGGTATCGCTTTGTGAACGACGAGCGATTGGGGATTGCGGTCGTCGAGTTTCATGATGATCAGCGTCATTACGTCAGGCCTCGGGTCAGTCTGCCCTACCGGCCTCAGTCGGGGCTGGGCAGCAGCGGTGCGGACGGGGTTTGGGGGCTGCAGGTCAGTCATGAGGTGGTGGAGCAGAGCGTTCACTTTCGGGCTTACCACCATCGGGATGCGAACGCATGGCTGGATGGGGATGTTGATCAGACGCGGGGTGACACCACAACTTATGGCGAGGCGTATCACTATGCTGAGCCGTACAAGATGCTCGGTCACAAGCTGGATCAGGACGAGGATTTAGAAGGCGAAAGCGGGTTTTTCTATGGTCGGCTGCGGCATGAGCGGTATCTGAATAACCAGACTCGCCTGAGTGGCATCAGTAGCAGTGCGTCTTTGGGATTGGCGCAGGTGCTGGCGATTTCCGGTGGGGCGCCCCGGGCGTTTGAGCCGGGAGCGGTTATTACAGGACTGCAGCTGCGCGCTGCTCGGGATCGCAGTTTTGAGCTGAGCTTTGAGGCAATTCCCTATTCGGAGAGCGTGTGTTTTCGGCCGCCTTTGCTGACCAAGCCTGAGATAGTGGGCACTGTTCCGGCCCGTGTCACCAGCTCGCTGGCCAACGATCCCTACAGCCACATCGACAGCGAAGGTCGTTACAAGGTCAGCTTTCTGTTCGACCGCGATAGCTGGAAACTCGGTGAGGAAAGTCTGTGGCTGCGGCTTGCCCGTCCGTATGCCGGCGACACCCACGGCCTGCACCTGCCGCTGATCTGCGGCACCGAAGTAGCCATCGCGTTTGAGCAAGGTGACCCGGACCGGCCCTACATCGCCCATGCCCTTCACGATAATCGCCATCCCGACCATGTGACGCTGCTGCGCAGCGACTACAAACGCAACGTCCTGCGCACCCCGGCGAATAACAAGCTGCGCATGGAAGACGACCGCGGCAAGGAACACATCAAACTCAGCACCGAACACAGCGGCAAGAGCCAGCTAAACCTTGGGCATCTGGTCGATAACGAGAAGGATAAGCGCGGCGAAGGCTTTGAATTGCGCACCGATGGCTGGGGCGCGATTCGGGCGGGGCGCGGGCTGTTCATCAGTACGGATGAACAGACCAAAGCCCACGGTCAGCAGCTGGACATGGACGCTGCAATCGACCAGCTCGAAACCGCGCTTTCCTTGGCCCGCACCATGGCCCAGGCCGCGAGAGGTGCGGGCGCCATTCCCGCCGATACAAGCGGCCAAACGCAACTGAACGATGCGCTCACCCATCTCACCGAGCCCGGTCTTCTGCTGCACGCGCCGGCCGGCATCGGCATGGTCAGCCCCGAAGCGATCTGCCTGTCCTCCGGTCGCGAAAGTGTCGCCATCACCTCGTCACGCTCAACCGACCTCAGCGCCGGACGCAACATCACCGGGACCGCCGAAGGTGCGATCAGCCTGTGCGCCGTCACCCAGGGTCTGCAACTCAAAGCGGTTCAGGGCGACGTTCAGCTTCACGCCCAAACCGGCGCGCTGCACGCACTGTCCAACAACGACATCAAGATTCAAAGCCTCGCCGGCCGGATCGAAATCAGCGCCCCGGAAGAGCTTCTCCTGCATTGCGGTGGCGCATTCATCCGTATCAAGGATGGCGAGATCGAGCTGGGCGCGCCCGGCAATATCTATCCCCGAGCCGTTCACGTGGTAAAGGGCGGTGCTACCACGCTTACGACTCCCGTGACGCCAATACCTTATGGCTATGGGGCAGGGTACACCCTGGTCGACGCGCAACAGGCCGCCGCCCGTTTCGTCCGTTACCGGATCACCACGCAGAACGGCGAAGTGTTCAACGGCGTGACCGACAAGGACGGCAGAACCATGCCCGTCCACACGATGTTGCCTGGAAACATCGCGATCGACTTTCCGCAGCCTGAAGAGTGGCTGACGCCGCGTCCCGCACCTGAACTGGAGGAGGAAGAAGAGGAAGAGGTTGAACTGGAGCAGTTGATTACGCTGCGCATCGGCATGTTCTTCGATGGCACGGGTAACAACCGGGACAACAGTGAAAAAGCACGCGCTTGCTATGCCCGTGACGTGAATCTCGCAGAGGCAGCGCCTGACATCGTCGCGTTCTGCCAGAAGCACGGCTTTGATGGCAATGGCGGCGCACCGGACGACAGTTTCGGGAATGACAGCAGCAATGTGGCGAAGCTGTTTGAGCTCTACAGAGACGACAGCGACAAGCAAATTCCAGATGAGGAGACAGAGGCCGCACTTCGAGTCTATGTCGAAGGCATCGGCACCAGTAGCACGCAAGGCGACTCGCTGTATTCCCAAGCCACCGGGCTCGGCGCGCAGGGGGTCAGAGCCCGTGTTGAGGAAAGCCCTAGTTTGGTACTAAAAACCCTGCGAACGTTTGAGGGGAACAATCCTGAAAAACGAATCAAGCGGATCGAATTCGACATTTTCGGATTCAGTCGAGGTGCAGCCGCAGCAAGGGATTTCGCAAATGAGTTGATGAAGGGTCACAACAGTATCCTGGCCGAGACCCTGCCCGCCGGATCGCACATTTTGGCTGATGGATTCAGTTGGGAGCCTCAAGCAGATTTCTGCATCAACTACATCGGCATTTTCGATACCGTGGCCGCCATTGCTGACTGGATGCACGGAGACTTTAACGGCAATAACGCCATCAACCCCGGCATCGATATTCGGCTGGCGCCGGGTACTGCGCGAAAGGTTGTACACCTCGTTGCCAAAGACGAACGCCGCTATAACTTTTCGCTAAATCAGGCGAGCGGTGCCGAGATCCTTCTCCCCGGCGTGCATTCCGATCTGGGCGGAGGATATCTGCCCGACGTGGTCGAGCGCGTGATGCTTAGCAAACCTCGCAACAACGAAATTGCTAAAAACGCACCTAACCACAGCGCTGTCAGTTATCAACTCACCCAGCAAGACTTGCAACAGGTCGAAGCGATCTACGCCAACTACACCCTTCCGCTGGAAATCCGCACCTGGCATGTCGACGTCGCCAACAACGCCAAAGGCGATGTCTCTCATACTAAACGCGTTTATGCCGCAGTGAGCAGTCAGCGGGAAGTGCGCAACGATCTGGCGCTTGTTTATCTGCGAATCATGCGTGAGCTGGCGGTGCAACATGGCGTGCCGTTTCGAGAAGTCCCAAACGAGGATAAACGCCTTGCCTTGCCTTCTGAGCTCCTGCCCATCCACGAAAAACTTATGGCTTATGCGTTGGGAAAATCCGGTTCCTACGGTTTAAGCCCGGCCGAAGAGACATTGCTCTACCAACGCTACATTCACCTCTCTGCTCACTGGAATCCCGTCACTCACCCATCGGCTGAACGCGACACGCTGTTCACCAACCGGCCTGGCGAAAACTACCTGCGAACGGTACATCCCAATGAATAAGCTCGTACTAGGCGTCGCACTGATGCTGCTGCTCACCAGCTGCACGACTGCTAGCAGCCGGTCAATGCCATATGACGCATGGCGCCTTGGCTTCTTCGCTCCCGATTACATGGAGGTCTGGATTGAGACAGCCAATGTGTTGGATAACAGCGGTTATGTAATTTTTGAAGCAGGCAGGGGGATACCCTCAATGACGTATCCCCGCGCGTTTAGCAAAGGGATTCCCGAGGTATTCAAGGGCGATCCGAAGGGATGGCCAGAACGCCCCGGATGGGGCGCTGGGAAATACGTCAAGCGCGCAGACCTACCCAGAGAACTCTATATCCGCTGGCAATCGCTGGTTGAACCGCAGATTTATCACGCACGTATCGATATTCCGGAGTCGATTAGGAAACTTATGCTTAAAGGTGAAAAAACCTTCTGCCGGGCTGACGGAAAGTGGATCACCGGATATCGCGAAGCCATCGTCATCGGCTTGGCGCCAGGTGGCATCGCAAAAGTTTGGGTAACGGGCCCTTGTTTGTCTCCCATTGAAGTGACGAGGGTGCAGGCCAAGATAGACCCAACCGGGCCAAGTGACGGCTTATCTGGTGGCAAGTTCGTTCAGCCATCGGCTGAGTCCAGAGCCTATGTCGACAAATTCGGCATTCCGTATGGCTCGTGGTGAGGAATTAAATGAAGGTGTTCATTGCCGGATGGACTACCGCCCGTTGCAGACGAGCTCACCGCTTACGCGCTAGGGAAGTCCAACACCTACGTGTTGAGTCCGGCCGAAGAGACATTGCTCTATCAACGTTATGTCCCGCTCTCCTCCCACTGGAATCCGGCCAATGACTGGAACAGTAAATTCGATACCGTGGTCATCAACCGGTCTGATGAAAACTACCTGCAACGGTGCATCCCAATGAATAAGTACGCACTAGGCGTCGCACTGATACTGCTGCTCACCAGTTGCACGATTGCTAGCAGCCGGTCCATGCCATATGACGCATGGCGCCTTGGCTTCTTCGCTCCCGATTACATGGAGGTCTGGATTGAGACAGCCAATGTGTTGGATAACAGCGGTTATGTGATTTTTGAAGCAGGTAGGGGGATACGCTCAATGACGTATCCCCGCGCTTTTAGCAAAGGGATTCCCGAGGTATTCAAGGGCGATCCGAAGGGATGGCCAGAACGACCCGGATGGGGCGCTGGGAAATACGTCAAGCGGGCGGATCTACCCAAAGAACTCTATATCCGCTGGCAATCACTGCTCGAACCACAGATCTATCACGCGCGCATCGACATCCCCGAATCAACCCGAGAGATCATGCGCAAAGGCGAAAAGGTATTTTGTCGTGCCGATGCGAAATGGATCACCGACTACCGCAAAGCCATCGTCATCGGCTTGGCACCGGGCGGCATTGTCAAAGTTTGGGTAACAGGACCTTGGTTGTCTCCCATTGAGGTCACGAGGGTTCAGGCCAAGGTCGATCCGACCGGGCCAAGTGACGGCTTATCTGGTGGCAAGTTCGTTCAGCCATCGGCTGAGTCCAAAGCCTATGTTGAGAAATTCGGCATTCCATATGGTTCGTGGTGAATAGCCGCTCTGATATTCAGCTACCAAAAACGATGGCCAGTCATTCAACGAGTTCTTCTCAGCGTTTGAGGCGCGACATATGAAAGGGATGTTATGAATTTATTCAAGTTAACGGGCAGTTCTAATTCCAAACTCTGCCTTATCGTGCTCCTATGGGTAATCACGACTTGCACTCGCGCCGAAACCCACGCTTTGGAAGGACGATATTACCTGTACGGCGTGATGGAAATGGCGGCTGGATTGCAGCTGGAAAAAGACGGCACATTTACGGCGGGAGTCGAATATGGAAGTGCCAGTGGCTATGCGAAAGGGAAATGGTATGTCGAGGACGACGTCCTGACGTTAGAAAGCGAACCCACTCTTCGGCCCGCTTATGAGCTTGCCTTCGACTTATTCCGGGAGCGACCGAAGAGTGCGCTTTTGCAATACGCCATCCAGAATAAATACTCTCCATTGGAGTTCTGGACGAGTCACTACATTTTGGAAATGCGTTACGCTCGTTACCGTGAGCCTCCTCGCATCAAGCCGGAGTTCGTCCACTTCCAATTTGACCATGGCCCCGCTGCCTCTATAAAGCTCACAGCTGACCCATCGTCCCGTGCAATGCTTCACTACGATCCCAACAGAACAATAACAAAAATAGGGCTCAGCACTTCTCAAATGGCCGCCCCAACACGCTGGTTCGACGTAGCACCCAACAGCCACATGTTCAATTTTTGGTGGAAAAAACCAACAAACCAACCGATCACTTACACAGAACCAGATGAGTTCACGCTAGCTGAGGCCCATCGAAGACTCGAAGAGCAAGACGCTCATCAAATCGACACTCACTACCTGGTTGAAGTCTTTCATTACGATCCGATGAAACCGCCTCCCATTAAGCCGATGACGGTGTATTGGCAGTTCAAGGACGGATCGACCGTAACGAGTGTCTGGACGGATTCGGGTCAAGAAAGGATAGCCCTGCCCTACCAGGCCAACAAACAACTGGAAAAAGTTGGCGTGCGGATGGAGGGGGCGACCGAAGCCATTGAGTGGTTTGAAGTTACCCCGGAGGCGAGGTGGCTAATCGTAGAGTGGGACGCCAAGCCCAACCCGGCATACGGAGAGTTATCGGATCTGTTTCAGTATCTGCAACTAGACGTCACGCCCGGCTGCCTCTCTTTGGAGATAGGCGGCAGCACAGGTTGCTTCCGGCCTGGGTGACCCCGCGCCACCTGCTTGGCACGCTACACATAAGGCTGCGGCGGTGGCGGGAGCGTCGTTGTTTTGGGTGAGGTAGCGTGGGGCGGAGACGCTGGCAGAACGGATTCGCTGATGAAGAGAAAAGGCCTCGAGTGAGGCCTTCTTTGTGTGAGACGCAGGGGCGTCTATCAGTGTAGCCACTCGCTCATCCGGCTAAAGGCCATGGCCGGAAAAATACATTCTGATAGCTTCGATCATGACAACGATGATTATCACGACGACCCAGCACATTAAGCCCAGCATCGCCCATACGCCTTCGCCGAAGGTGGAACCACACTTGCAACTTCCTTCGGCGTCGCGGTTCAGCTGGTTAATGAACGACTGCACTCTGAGCATGATCAGGAACTGTGCGAACGTCGAAATGACGGATATCGCTAGCGGGATAAGCCCAAGGCCTGCCGAAGCGCCACCTCCCGAGCCTGCAGCAATGCCATGGACAAACACGACAAGTGACGGGGCGAGTGCCAGAAGAATCATGCCTGCCGCAAGCGTGCCCCAATAAGGCATCCCCCGCTGCCCTTTCTCCTTCAGCAAGGCGTCGACCTTGCCAAACATGGACGGCACATAAATCAGTCCGAAAATGGTGCGCAGAACAGGCCAGATCGGCTTCGCCGAATACGCTTTGTATCGCGACCAGTTTTTGTAATACCAGTAAAGCCCGTACAACCCGCAAGTGATAAACATCATCACCGTCAACTTGACCAGCGATACCGTATAAAACGGCGGGTCGCTCGCAGGTAAAGCCGTCAAATCGGCAGCAGGTGGCGTGTTGAATTGTTCGGACACAGCGTTTCCTCCAGAAGTTGAGGCGACGCATGCTAAAGGCGGAAACACTCTTTTGATCAACCTCGGGAAAATCAGGACGGTTCCTACGACGGTATTCGCCACTTCCCACACCCTTCCTGTTTAACCATGGACATGCCCACTCCGGGCGAGCATTTGCCGCCGCGTTCAAGCGCCCGGCGTATTCATCAGCAGGAGTCATATGCCCATGGAATCGACACCGCTTAAAACCACTGCTCATCTTGCGTCGTTTGTGATGGACCGACAGAAGAAGCCGGAACCCCACGCCCCCGCGTTCATGCAAGCACTGGCGCAGGCGACTCAGCCGTTCGTTTCACAAACCCTGAAGGCTGAATCTGCGAACCTTGCCAAGCCCGCTGAACCCCGTTCGCACCTGCAACTGACCAGCCTGAACCCGGTGCAGACGCACTACGTGCCAGAACCGGCTGCCTTCGAGCGCATCGGTGAGTCGCGGCTTGTGCCCTTCACTGTTGGTGGCTGAGGCGTCCCGTGTCACCGCAGTTTTATTTGAACCTGATCGGGTCGTATGTCGTTCTTAAACCGGTCAGGTTCGAGCGACGCCAAGTTCAAATCTCTGCCAGCCATGTGCAGTCACAAATCCATCACTCAACCGCCACACAAGCGCAATGACCCGCTCAGAAACTGATCTCATGAGTAAATCCCTGCGCATTACCCTGATCACCGAGACGTATGCACCTGAAATAAACGGCGTGGCCAATACGCTCAGCCGTTTGTGCGACGGGCTGCGCCTGCGGGGGCATCGGGTTGAGGTGATTCGGCCGCGGCAAAGCGACGATGAAATGCGCGCGGCCGGGGAAGATTTGATGCTGTGCCGCGGCTGGCCGATTCCGGGATATCCCGGGCTGCAGTGGGGGCAGTCATCTATGCACAAGCTGCTGCGCCGCTGGCAGCGCAATCGCCCGGATGTGCTGTATATCGCGACAGAAGGACCGCTTGGTCTTTCGGCGCTGCGTGCCGCGCGGCGACTGGGGATTGCCATCGTCAGCGGGTTTCACACCAACTTTCAGCAGTACACGCGGCAGTACGGGCTGAGCTTCATCACGCGCCTGCTAACGACTTACCTGCGTTGGTTTCATAACCGCTCAAACGCCACCCTCGTGCCCAGCTTCACGCAGAAAACCGAACTCGAACGCCGAGGCTTCGAGCGACTGGAACTGTTGTCGCGGGGTGTTGACTGCCAATTGTTTCACCCGTCGAAGCGCTCAAGTGCGCTGCGTGAGAGTTGGGGCCTTGAACCAGGCGATACGGCAGTTCTGCATGTCGGACGGCTGGCGGCGGAGAAAAACCTCGGCCTGCTGAAGACCACCTTTGACGGCTTGGTCAGCACCTATCCCGAGAAAAACCTGCGGCTGGTGATTGTCGGCGACGGACCGGTAAGGCCAACGCTGCAGCGTCAGCTCCCGAACGCCATCTTCTCCGGCACCCAGCGCGGGGATGCGCTGGCGGCGCACTATGCGTCAAGTGATCTGTTTCTGTTTCCGAGCCTGACTGAAACTTTCGGCAACGTGGTGCTGGAAGCGTTGGCGTCAGGGCTGGGGGTGGTCGCCTATGACGAAGCGGCGGCGGCCCAGCACATTCGCCACGGCCATAACGGCACGGTAGCGATGCCGGGGGATGAAGACGGCTTTGTCGATGCCGCGCGGTGGATGCTAGAGGATGACGAAACCTTGCGCCGGGTCAGGCTGAACGCCCGGCAGCACGCGAGTCGTCAGGGATGGGCCGGGATCATCGACTCATTCGAGAGTTATTTGCGGGCGGCGAGCGAGACGCGGGATGGGGTTGTGCTGGGGGTGTAGTCGCTCACGAAGAGTTTCACACTGTCTCAAACGCTGCGTATGTGGGAGTGAGCTTGCTCACGAAGAAGCAAGATCATCCGCCAAATCCTCAGCGACTGGAATGCCGTCTTCGCGAGCAAGCTAACTCCCACACGGACGGTGTTTGCTGCGCGACAGGGCGGCGTCAGGACGACGGGAATCTCCCACAGTAGGGTGTATTGCCCGGTGATTTCTTAACAATGAAGACCGGGCAGGCGCAACTGGGCTTCAATCCAGTCGGCCCAGCGCTTCACGGCTGAACGGCAAGATGTCGTGCTCGCGGCCTTCCTTCACTTTCAACGCCCAGTCCGGGTCGACCAGCAGGGCGCGGCCGACTGCGACCAGATCGAACTCCTCGTTGCCCAAGCGCTTGAGCAAATTTTCCAGGCTCGCGGGCTGGGCGACTTTGTCGGTGTTGACCATGAATTGCAAAAACTCTCCGTCAAGTCCGACGCTGCCCACCGTGATGGTCGGTTTACCGGTGAGCTTGCGGGTCCATCCGGCCAGGTTCAGGTCAGATCCTTCAAACTCAGGCTCCCAGAAACGTCGCGTCGAGCAATGGAAGATGTCCACGCCTGCGTCGGACAGCGGTTTGAGGAACGCGTCGAGCTCTTCCACCGTTTGCACCAGCCGTGCGCTGTAATCCTGCTGTTTCCACTGCGAGTAACGAAAAATGATCGGGTAGTCCGGACCTACTGCTGCCCGCACGGCCTCAATCAGTTCGATGGCAAAGCGTGAACGGTGCGCGAGATCGCCGCCGTACTCGTCGGTACGCTGATTGGTGCCTTCCCAGAAGAACTGATCGACCAGATAACCATGGGCGCCATGGATCTCGACGCCGTCCATGCCGATGGCTTTCGCGTCTTTCGCCGCCTGGGCGAACGCTGCAATGACCTCGTCGATGTCTTGCTTGCTCATGCCGTGAACCACAACGTTGCCGTCTTTTAGCCTCTCGGTCGGGCCATAGGCCGGCACCGTGCCGTCGGGCTCTGTGCCCAGACGGCGCACAGCGCCCACGTGCCAGAGTTGCGGCACGATCTTGCCGCCTTCTTCGTGAACCGCTTCCACCACCTTGCGCCAGCCTTCCAGTGCCGGTTCGCCAAAGAACTGTGGCACGTTGGGGTAGCCATTTGAGGCCTTGTGCCCGACTGTGGTGCCTTCGGTGATGATCAAGCCAACGCCCGCAGACGCACGACGACGGTAGTACTCGATGACTTTGGAATTGGGTACGCCGCCCGGTGAAAACGAGCGGGTCATCGGCGCCATGACGATGCGCGTTGGCAACTCGAGGCTGCCCAAGTGGAAGGGTTTGAACAAGGCTTGAACAGGCATGCAGGCGTCCTCGGCATTCTGGAAATATGATGAAGGTCATACAGAATGAGCCGAAGCGCAGGGGATACGAAGCACTATTGACTGGAGTGATTAAGGCTCAGAAGAAGGACAGCGAATTGAAATACTAGGGCAGTGCCTTCTCGATCGCACTCACCACTTTGGCGTCATCCGGAAGCGTACTGGGTGAGAAGCGTGCCAGAACGCGGCCGTCCTTTCCGACGAGGAACTTCTCGAAATTCCAGGTGATGTCGCCTGGAAACTCGGCGCCTTCGCCCGCGAGCATCTGATACAGCCGATGGCGGTGCGGTCCATTGACTTCAAGCTTGTCGCCCAGCGGAAAGGTCACGCCGTAGTTGAGCGAACAGAACGTCTGAATCTCTTCCTGACTACCAGGCTCCTGACCAGCGAACTGATTGCACGGCAGCCCGAGGACGCTGAAGCCCTGATCTTTGTATTTCTGATAAAGGGTTTCCAGCGCAGCGTATTGCGGCGTGAGGCCACACTTTGACGCGACGTTGACCACCAGAACCACTTTGCCCTTGAGCGGGGCGAGGGGCAGCTCCTGACCATCCAGAGCCTTCAACTTCAGCTCGTGAAATACACTCATGAAAACTCCCCTGGAAACCCTAGGCCGCAAAAAGCGCCCTGTCAGACCGCAAAAACAGATGTTTTCACAAGACCGCTAGGACGCCTGGCCAGCTCACTCAGCTTAGCAGGACAATCAGTGGTGATGGCCACCTTCGCCGTGCACGTGACCGTGGGCCATTTCTTCTTCGCTGGCATCACGGATGGCGACGATCTTCACGTCGAAGTTCAAGCGTTGACCGGCCAGCGGGTGATTACCGTCGACAGTAACGTCGTCGCCGTCCAGATCGCGGATGGTCACGATCTGCATCTGGCCATCCGGGGCGGAAGCGTGAAACTGCATGCCGACTTCCAGCTCGTCGACACCTTCGAACATGCTGCGATTGAGGGTGCTGACCAGCTCGGCGGAGTATTCGCCGTACGCATCTTCAGGCTCGATGGCCACTTTCAGTTCGTCGCCGACTTCCTTGCCATCCAGCGCCTTTTCCAGACCCGGGATGATATTGCCTGCACCTTGCAGGTAAACCAGCGGCGCGCCGCCGGCAGAACTGTCGATGACCTCACCAGCGTCATTGGTCAGGGTATAGTCGATGGAGACAGCCTTATTGGCGGCGATCGGCATGGGGCGAGACCTTTTGCAAATAGATATGAGCGGCCAAGTCTAACCAAGCACTCGCGCGAAAGCGAACGCAACTCAGACGGACGGCCCCGATTGGAATCCCCGAAAGCCCCCTCTCCCCGCTCGATCATTACCGGCTTTGTTCAGGACCTGGACGGTCACTGGGTGGTTGAGCTGTCCTGTGGGCATACCCAGCATTTGCGCCACGACCCGCCCTGGCAATCCCGTGCCTGGGTACTGGATCCGGCGCAGCGCCAGGCAACAATCGGCCAGTCCTTTCAATGCGGCTGGTGCGCGTCGGGGTCAGATAACGATAACCTTGGGCCCCGTTGAGACGCTGCGACTGAACAGCGTCCTGATTTATCCGGTCCGATGGCTGAATTCGTAGCGCCACGACCCTTGCACTGCTCATCTTCGAGAAGCCCGCATGCAGACTTTCTTTATCGCGCCCACAGATTTTGGTGTGGGCCTGACGTCCATCAGCCTGGGGCTGGTGCGCACCCTGGAGCGCGCCGGGCTCAAGGTCGGTTTTTTCAAGCCAATCGCTCAGCCGCACCCCGGGGATCTGGGCCCGGAGCGTTCAACTGAACTGATCGCGCGCACCCACGGCCTCAAGCCGCCCAAGCCGCTGGGGCTGGCTCACGTTGAACGTATGCTCGGCGAAGGCCAGCTCGACGAGTTGCTTGAAGAAATCATCAACCTGTATCAAGAGGCGTCGATTGGCCGCGACGTGCTGATCGTCGAAGGCATGGTCCCGACACGCAGCGCCAGCTATGCCGCCCGGGTCAACCTGCACATGGCCAAGGCCCTGGATGCGGAAGTCATTCTCGTATCCGCACCGGAAAACGAAGTACTAACCGAGCTCTCCGGCCGCGTCGAGCTGCAGGCGCAGATGTTCGGCGGCCCGAAAGACCCGAAAGTGCTCGGCGTGATCCTCAACAAAGTACGCACCGACGAGAGCATGGAAGTGTTTTCGGCGCGGCTCAAGGAACACTCGCCGCTGTTGCGCAGCGGTGATTTCCGCCTGCTCGGCTGCATTCCGTTTCAGGCCGACCTGAACGCCCCGCGCACCCGCGACGTGGCGGACCTGCTCGGTGCGCAAGTGATCAATGCTGGCGACTACGAACAGCGGCGCATGTCGAAGATCATCATCTGCGCCCGCACGGTGCTCAACACCCTGCAGTTACTCAAGCCGGGCGTGCTGGTCGTTACACCGGGCGATCGCGATGACATCATTCTGGCCGTGAGCCTGGCGACCCTCAACGGCGTGCCGTTGGCCGGGCTGCTGCTGACCAGCGACACCCTGCCCGATCCGCGCATCATGGACCTGTGCCGAGGCGCGCTGCAGGCCGGGTTGCCCGTGCTGTCGGTGAGTACCGGCTCGTACGACACCGCGACGCAACTCAACCAGTTGAACAAGGAAATCCCTATCGATGACCGCGAACGTGCGGAGATCATCACCGATTTCGTCGCCAGCCACCTTGACGCCAACTGGCTGCATCAGCGCTGCGGCACGCCCCGTGAGATGCGCCTGTCGCCAGCAGTGTTCCGTTATCAACTGATCCAGCGCGCCCAAGCGGCAAACAAACGCATTGTGCTGCCCGAAGGCGCCGAGCCGTTGACCGTCCAGGCGGCGGCGATTTGCCAGGCCCGCGGCATTGCCCGTTGCGTGCTGCTGGCCAAGCCCGAGGACGTGAATGCCGTGGCCCGCGCCCACGGCATCGAGCTGCCGCCGGGCCTGGAGATTCTCGATCCGGACCAGATCCGCGAGCGCTACGTCGCGCCGATGGTCGATCTGCGCCGCAGTAAAAACCTGAATGCGCCGATGGCCGAGCAGCAACTGGAAGACCCGGTGGTGATCGGCACTATGATGCTGGCGCTCGACGAAGTGGACGGGCTGGTGTCGGGGGTGATCCATTCGACCGCCAACACCATTCGGCCTGCGTTGCAGCTAATCAAGACGGCACCAGGCTGCACCCTCGTTTCATCGGTGTTTTTCATGCTGTTTCCGGAGCAGGTGCTGGTGTATGGCGACTGCATCATGAACCCGCACCCGACGGCCACCGAGCTGGCGGAGATCGCGGTGCAGAGCGCGGACTCGGCCGTGGCGTTCGGCCTGTCGCCGCGGGTGGCGATGATCAGCTATTCCAGCGGCAACTCGGCCAGCGGTGAGGAAGTGGAAAAGGTCCGCGAAGCCACGCAACTGGCGCGCGAAACCCAGCGCGGTCTGCTGATCGACGGGCCGTTGCAATACGATGCCGCCGCCAACGAGCACGTCGCCCGGCAACTGGCACCGGACAGCCCGGTGGCAGGTCGCGCCAACGTGTTCGTGTTTCCGGATCTCAACACCGGCAATACGACCTACAAAGCGGTGCAGCGCAGTGCGGACTGCGTAAGCCTCGGCCCGATGCTGCAAGGCCTGCGCAAGCCGGTCAATGACCTGCCGCGCGGCGCTCAGGTCGACGACATCGTCTATACCATTGCCCTGACGGCGATTCAGGCGGCCACCTTGCCGCACTAACATTGCGCTGCAATATCGCTTGCCCACAATAACCCCGCCGGGACCCACCGGCGGCTGACTGACCCCGGAGTTCGATTCAGATGGATTTCCTGCCCGCCCCTTTGCGCGGCGTCATCGCCTCGTTGCTGTTGGCGCTCAACACGATTCTCTGCTGCACGCCTCTGTTCGTCGTTGCCATCTTCAAACTGTGCCTGCCCTTCCCGGCCGCGCAGAAGGTCACCGACTGGCTGATGAGCCACATCCACGAAGCGTGGATCAGCAACAACAACGCCTGGATGGACCTGCTCGGTCACACCCGCTGGCATTTGAGCGGGCTGGAAAGCCTGGACTATCAGCATTCTTATCTGGTGACGAGCAATCACCAGAGCTGGGTCGACATCATGGTGCTGCAGTACGTGCTGAACCGGCGCATCCGCCCGCTGAAGTTTTTCCTCAAGCAGGAGCTGATCTGGGTGCCGGTGATTGGCCTCGCCTGGTGGGCGCTGGGCTTTCCGTTCATGAAGCGCTACAGCAAGGCTTATCTGGCCAAGCACCCGGAAAAGAAAGGCAAGGACCTCGCCACCACCCGACGCACTTGTGCGAAGTTTCGCAACACCCCGGTGGGCATTTTCAACTTCGTTGAAGGCACGCGCTTCACCGAAGCCAAACATGCGCAGCAGAACTCGCCATTCCGTTACCTGTTGAAGCCCAAGGCAGGTGGCATTGCCTTCGTGCTGGACGCCATGGGCGAGCAGTTGGAGTCCATCGTCAACGTGACCATTCATTATCCGGCCGGACGCCCAGGGTATTGGGACTTGCTCTGCGGGAACGTTCGCGAAGTGGTCGCGCATTTCGAAGAAGTGCAGATCCCGCCGCAGTTCATTGGCAAAAGCTACGACCAGGACGATGCCTACCGCCTCGAGTTTCAGCAGTGGATCAACCGGCTGTGGGAAGACAAGGACGCGTTGCTCGCGCAGATGCATGAGCGCTACCCCGTCAGATCCTGAAGGCTGCATTGATACGCTGCTGTAGGAGTGAGCTTGCTCGCGATGGCACTCTGTCAGGCGCTTATCAGTTGCCAGACACTCCGCTATCGCGAGCAAGCTCACTCCTACAAAGGATGGGAGAAATCTGCTCGGCAAATAAAAACCCCGGCACACTGGCCGGGGTTTTTGATTTTACGTCATGCGGTTACTGCTGTTGCTGGTACTGCTGGCCAGGAATCGGCTTGAGATTGACCTCAACACGGCGATTCTGGGCGCGGCCGTTGACGTCGGCGTTGCTGGCGATGGGTGAATCAGGGCCGGCACCGCGCACCGACAGGTGAGCGGCATCAACCCCTTGGGAGGTCAGGTAGGTCGCCACGCTCTGGGCGCGCTGCTGCGACAGGTCCATGTTGTGCTGACGGCTCCCGGTGCTGTCGGTGTAGCCGACGATTTCAATCATGTTCTGGTTGTATTGCTTTAGCGAACCGGCCAGGTTGTTCAGCGGCGAGTAGAAGCTGCTGGCGATGGCCGACGAATCAGTGGCAAAGGTGATGTTGCCTGGCATCACCAGTTTGATGTTGTCGCCCTGACGTTGAACTTCAACGCCGGTGTTGGCCATGCTCGCGCGCAACGCGGCTTCCTGCTTGTCAGCGTAGTAACCGTAACCGGCTGAGGCAGCACCCGCCACGGCAGCGCCAATCAGCGCACCTTTGCCTCGGTTGTTGTGATCGATTGCAGCGCCGGCGACGGCGCCGGCCAAAGCACCCAGGCCGCCGTACTTGGCGGTCTTGCTCATGCCGCCGGAGTTCTGCGCCTGCCCCTGATTGTCGTATGGATTCTGCGTTGCGCAGCCGGAAAGCACGGTCAGTGCGGTGGCAGCGATGATCAAACGGCGAAAGGTCAACATCAAGGAGAGCTCCTGTTTTGCTTTTCTACGGCCAAACATAAAGGCCGACGATTTGGGCAATTAGAGCATGGTGGCCGTCAAAAATTCCTTAACGACGGCTGAACCGCCTGCGCACGGCCAACGGCAGTATTTCTTTAATAACAAAAGCAAATATTTATGTGCAGCGTGAACATACTGTTCATCGTATTTATGCCACTCAAATTGCCCCGAATCATTTAGCTAACTTACTCAAGCCACTGATTGCTATCGATATTGATTCATCAGCCAGTAAAACCCACAAAATTTAAGGCAGTTTCATTTCTCGGACGCTTTCCTATACTGGCCTTGCGCAACCACAGGAAAGCGCAGTGATGAAGCAAACCATAAAAATCGCTCTCACTTTCAGGCAAGGCAGCGCTGTATCCACGCGCAAGAGCTGACTCTATGCTAAGAAAAATCCCCGTTTCCGACCTCACGCTGGGCATGTACATCCACGAATTCTGCCGCCCGCGGATCAACGATCCGTTCTGGGCCGCGAACGTAGAACGCGAGCTCAGTGACGCCGCCATACTGCGGCACATTCAGGCGTCGACCCGTGAAGTCTGGATCGACACTCGCCTTGGCAAAAACTCCATCGACAGCTCGCCTGCCGAAGAGACTTCCCCCGAGTGTTTTGACGCTGCCGAAACCGCGCCTTGCAGCCTCGAGCTGGAACTGGCCCGTGCACGCCTGATCTGTGGCCGTGCGAAAGCGGCAGTGATGACCATGTTCAGCGATGCCCGGATGGGTCGGGCGATGAATACCGAAGACGTCGACCTGTTGGTCGAGGAAATCTCCACGTCCGTGATGCGCCATCCCCACGCACTCATCAGCCTGTCGCGCCTGAAGACCACCGATGAGTACACCTATATGCATTCGGTGGCCGTGTGTGCATTGATGGTCGCGCTCGCACGGCAGATGGATCTGAATGAAGATCAGGTGCGTGAAGCTGGCGTTGCCGGGCTGATGCATGACGTCGGCAAAATGATGATCGACTCGGCCATTCTCAATAAACCTGATCGCCTGACCTACGAAGAATATGAGGTCATGAAGCATCATCCGCAGGCCGGTCTGGAAATCCTCCAAGGCTGCGAGCGAGTGACCCGGCTGGTAATGGACGTGTGCCTGCATCACCACGAAAAAGTCGACGGCAGCGGTTATCCCCACGGGCTGAAAGGCGACGAGATCAGCCTGCTGGCGAAAATGGGCGCCATTTGCGACGTATATGACGCGGTGACTTCAGACCGCCCCTACAAGAAGGGTTGGGACGCCGCGCATTCCGTTCGCGAAATGGCGTCCTGGAAAGGTCACTTCGATGTGAAGGTGTTTCAGCACTTCGTCAAAACCGTCGGCATCTATCCCGTTGGCGCGTTGGTCCGACTGAAGAGTGAACGCTTGGGGGTGGTTGTCGAACAGGATGAAAAATCTCTGTTGCACCCTAAAGTGAAAGTCTTCCTGTCCACCCGAACCCGGATACCCTTTGAGCCGCACGTCATCAACCTCGCCTGCACCACTGTGCGAGACGGCATCCTGAAGTTTGAGCTGGCTGAAGATTGGGGCCTGCTGGACGTCGCCAGCATGTGGGCCGGTCAGCCCGCGGCTTGAACCTAGCGTCGGGCTGATCGGCGCGATGGCCGCTTAAAGGCTGGCCGACACTGGCCTGCGTCGCAACGGAATAATGCCGACCTGCATGCCGAAGGGTCTGAACACGGCATTGAGGGTCTGCACCGTTGGATTACCCTCGTCCTGCTCGATCTGGCGCAGCGTGCGCAGCGAGATTTTGCACATGCTTGCGAACTGTTCCTGGCGCAATCCTGTGATCTCGGTTCGCAGCCGCTTGACGGCAGCACCCATCGACACGGTCCCGTCCAACAATTGATTCCGAAGCTCGTCGAGAATAATGCCGCGCTGGCGTATGTCGTCGTTCATCGCAGGCCCATTGCGTCGTGCCATCGTCCCGAGAGGTAGAGTTGGAGGGTCAGCTGCATGACAGGCTGCTCGGCAATTTAATGCCTAAACCTTAGAGCTGAAACACTAAAAAGGCAATTAAATGCCTAAAGGAGCGGTTTCAAAGGATAATTCGGCATTTTAGTGCCGAACCATCAGCCCAATAATCCCAGTTCTTGTGCCCGGGCCACGGCTTGGGTGCGCCGTTCGACACCGAGTTTGCCGTTGATGTGGCTGGCGTGGGTTTTGACGGTATGCAGGGAAATGAACAAGCGCTCGCTGATCTCCTGATTGGAGCAACCGTGCGCGATCAGCTGCAGCACGCTGAGTTCGCGGGCACTGAGGTGGTCGCCGCCGTTACAGGCGGGCGGCTCACTGGTGACGCGCAGGCAAGGCAGTCCCTGACCGGGCGCAGCTTCAGGAAGTTGCTGGAGCAGGTAATCAACCAGCCGGCATGAGGGTCGTTTTTGCAGTTGCTCGCGCAGCCAGTCGGGATGGCCACGGATCAGGCGATGGAAGGGTAAAACCGCACCGCCCGTGGCGAGCTGGAGGCTCTGTTGAAAAAGCTCATCGGCCTCGGGCACACGGGATGCGTCGAGCAGCAACAGGATGTGCTGACTCAGCGCATTAAGGCCGAGCAGTCCTGCACCGATCCGCTGGGCGTACTCCACCAGACCGTGCAGCCGAGCCATCGCCTCTTCGGTGCGGCCCTGAATGTGGTCGAGAACCGCCCGCAGCGTTTCGATCTGCTGAGGCAGTTGCGGCGAGCATTCGGGGGCGGCCGCAGGTTGGTTGCCGCCATAGGTCTGCCCAAGCCGCAGCAGCCAGGCGTCGGCCAGATCGATACGGCCCTGGGCCAGCCACAGTTCGCATTTGGCGAGGGTGATCATTGCCAGGTAATACACCGGCGGCACGTCCCAGATGTGCATCAGCCGCTCGGCCTCGGCCAGTTCGGCGAAGGCCTCGGCGTAGCGTCCTTCGCGCCCCTCCATCCCGGCAATCACGCAGTGGCCGATCAGCACGCTGATGTCGCGGCAGGCGCGCGCCTCGGCCAGCCCGGCATTCAAGCGCTCGCGCCCTGCCTCCGGTTGAAGAAACTGCACCAGCAGATAACCTTCGTACAACGTCAGCCGCGCGCGGACCGCATAGAGTTTTTGCGAAGACAGGCCGTTCAAACGTCTCAAGCCCTGGCGCACCTCCTCCATCGAGCGAAGGGTTTCACCACGGGCCTGCAGCGTGCGAGCGCGGTCGTAATGCGCCAGCGCTTCGAACAACGGATTGGCGACGCGCTGCGCCAACTCAAGGGCATCACGGTTCAGCGCCCGGGCGCGCCACAAATCACCGTCAGCGATGGCCAGATTCGCCAGCGTCGACAGGCACAACAAACGCTGGCCGTAGCGTTTGGGCGGCAGACTGACCAACGCCTCGCTGCAATAACGCCGGGCCGTTTCACTGTCGCCACGGCCCCGGGCGATGATCCCGCTCAGCGCCAGCCACTGCGCCAGCATCGAATTTTGCGCGGTCGCGGAAGGGGCCGGCAGGAATCGGCTGAGGTGATTGCCCAGCTCCTCGGCGGCATCCAGTTGACACGCCAGACCCAGAGCCCAGGCGTACAGCACGATCAGACGCGGCGTGCTGACCAGCAGGCTGTCGGGCAAGTCCATTTTCCAGCGCAGCAGCATGCCGACGTTTTGCTCGGCGAGGAGTTGTTCCTCGGAAAGGTTTTGCACCAGATTGGCCGCCACATCCAGGTGCCCGGCGCGCAACGCCTGTTCAATGGCTTCGTCTAGCAGACCCTGGTCGCTGAACCAGCGGCAAGCGTTCAGATGCACCCGCCGTTGTTGCGGCGTCACGCTGGCCCCGGCCCGCGCGCGCAGCAGGTCAGAGAACAAGTGGTGATAGCGAAACCAGCGACCCTGCTCGTCCAGCGGAACCAGAAACACCTGATGCGCTTGCAGGTACTCCAGCATGTCGTCGCTGTCGTGACTGTCACGCGCGGCGTTGCACAGAGCACCGCTGAAGCGCTCCAGGCAGGCGGTTTCATAGAGAAAGGCCTGAACGTCGGCCGGCAGACAATCAATGACTTCTTCGAGGAGGTAATCACGGATCAGCCCTTCCCCGCCGTTGAGCCCTTGGGTCAGCGCGTTACTGCCCGCTTCGTTGGCCGCCAGCAGCCAGAACCGCAGGCCGGCCACCCAACCCTCACTGCGTTGCAACAATGCCCGAAGTGCTTCATCGCTCAAGAAGTTGCGCTGCGAATCCAGCACCGCTAGCGACTCGTCGTCGGTCAGACGCAGATCCTGCTCGGACAACTCCAGCAATTGACGGGACAGCCGCAACCGCGCGAGGTGCCAGTTCGGCCTCTGCCGGCTGGTGACCATGATGTTCATGCCAGCAGGCAGATGATTGAGGAGAAACTGCAGGCAGCGATCCAGCACGGGGCCCTGCACCAGGTGATAGTCGTCGAGCACCAGCAACAGCGGTTTGCTCAACATCAGGTGCATCGCCAGCTCGTCCAGCAAACCGTCCAGCCACTCTTCGAAGGCGAAGGGCTGGTGACGCTGACGCATCTTCAGAAGGCCGAGCGCCTGGCCGCCGAGTTGAGGAAAGAATTGCTGGAGACCGCAAAGTAAACGTTCGAGAAACCGGCCCGGGTCGCTGTCCCGGTGGCTCAGCCCCAACCAGAGGTTCTGCCACTGATCGGGCAGGCTCTCGCAGAACTCCACCGCCAATGAGCTTTTGCCGAAACCGGCCGGCGCACTGATCAACAAGAGGCGCCCGGAAAGACCCGCACTCAGCCGCTCGCACAACCGAGGCCTCGATACGTAACCTTCAGGCAGTGGCGGACGGAAGAAACGGCCTTCCAACGCAGTGACTGCGTGATTTGCGAATCCTTGCAAACGCGACAGATCAGTCATGGCCGGCTCTTGTTGGAGTGCTTGTTGTTCGGCGTTCAGATGTCGGGAGACTAGCGGCTATGGGAAGCCTTTTGAACATTGTTAGACGAAAGACTGTAAGAAAACGTATCCCATCAACAGGGGGAATGTTGGTTTATATGTCTGGAGAGGTACACGGTCCTACACCTGCTGCAGTGTAGTCGGCTCGGGCGTCGCTACGCTCGATGATTGGCTCGTGTAGGACCCATCCGCCAATGCGCGTTGAAATCTCTCGTTTGTAGCACTCCCTTTGCTGCCACGCGGAAACCAGGGCGGCTTGGCATTCAAGAATCCAGACGCAAAAAAAAACACCCCGACCACTCGGGGTGTTTCCTTTCTGCGCTATGGGGTTCAGCCATAGGGTGAAACAGCGAAGGACTTCAGTGCGCTGTAGCTGTGATCAACATTGCACGCTCTCCGCTCATTCGATCAGCCGTTAGCGCACGCCATCCTGGCGCAGGGCGTTGGGCGAGAAGTCGCTGGCAGTGGCAGTGAAGCCGAAGTCATACGCCCTCTTCTCTTCGTTCTTCATGCCCAGCGCCAGATAGCGACCTGATTGCAAGTCGTACAGGGCTTCGAGGGCGTACCACGGAACTTGTTTGTCGTAGTAGTTTTCGGCGTGGGCTTCCGCCACGCGCCACAGTTGACCACGGCCGTCGTAGTGATCGATGACCGCGGCCTGCCAGGTGTCTTCGTCGATGAAGAAGTCACGTTTGGCGTAGATGTGGCGCTGGCCTTCTTTCAAGGTGGCGGTCACGTGCCAGACGCGACGCAGTTCATAACGCGCCAGGTCCTGATTGATGTGGCCTGCCTTGATGATGTCGGCGTATTTCAATTTCGGATCGTCGAGCTTGTAACTGTCGGACGCGATGTACATCTCTTGTTTGCCGATCAGTTTCCAGTCGTAGCGGTCTGGCGCACCGTTGAACATATCGAGGTTGTCGGAGGTGCGCAGGCCGTCGGCGGCGGTGCCCGGCCCGTCATAGGACACTTGCGGCGCACGGCGTACGCGACGCTGCCCGGCGTTATAAACCCACGCCGCACGCGGCTCTTTGACCTGATCGAGGGTCTCGTGCACCAGCAACACCGAGCCTGCCAGACGCGCCGGCGCCGTCACTTCCTGCTTGAAGTAGAACAGGATGTTGCCCGGATTCTTCGGATCGAAATCTTTCATTTTGTCGCGGAAGACGAACTCGTCGTGGAAATACACCGGGTTGAACGAGCCGTTGGTTTGCGGCGTGGCCTGGGTGACCAGACGCGAGACGCTGCCGCCGCGATAACGGGTGATGTGGTTCCAGATCACCTCGAGGCCGTCCTTCGGAATCGGAAACGGCACAGCGGTTTCGAAATTCTCCAGGCCGTTGCCGCCGCCGACCAGTTTGGTCTTGGTGGCGTTGTTCTTGATCGCGGCGAACACCTCAGCGGGAACGGTAGCGCCACGGTGGGACGGGTACACCGGCATCTTGTAGGTGTCCGGGTAACGCTTGAACATCGCGTATTGGCCCGGGGCAAGCTTGTCCTTGTACTGATCCACGTTCTGCGCAGTGATGGTGAACTGCGCTTTTTCGCTGGCGTACGGATTGGCCAGGAAACCTTTGTCGTCGACGGCGCCGGCATTGGTCGGCATCGGGCTCCAGGCCGGGATGGTGTTGGCAGCGTTGCCGGCTTTTTCCGCGCCCATCGGCGTCAGCGTGGTGCCCAGCTTGGCAGCTTCGGCATCGGACACCGCCGCCATCACGCTGGTCGCCAACAACGACAGACCCAGCACGCCCACCTGCAACAGACCCTTCGTGATTTTCATTTTCATTATTGTCCTTAGAAGTTCATGCCGAAGCTGAGCGCCACGAAGTCGCGGTCGTCCACGGTGGTGTACTTGCCGTCGAAGAAGTTGGTGTAGGAAAGGTTGGCGGTATAGGTGTTCTGGTACTCGGCGTCGAGGCCCAGACTCACCGCCTTGCGACCTTCCTCGAAGTTGCCGCCAGGGCCCGGCGAGTAGCCATCGACGTCGTGGGACCAGGCCACGCTCGGGCGCAGGTTCACACCGGCGAAGACGTTGTTGTAATCCCAGATGGCGCGGGCGCGATAACCCCACGAATCGGTGGTGGTGAAGCCTTCGTTTTCGCAGTAGCGGCTGAGGTTGTTCTGCGCGGCGGTGCCCAGGGTGCTGGCGTTGAGGGTCTGGCATTGACCACCCGGCAGCGGGCCTGGGCCGTAGCTCGGGTCGCGGCCGTAACGCAGTTTGGATGTGCTTTCCAGACCGCCAACGTGGGTCCAGCCCACCTCACCCACCACGGTCAGCCGTTCGGCGCCCATCACTTGATCGAAGAAGTGCGTAAACGTCGTTTGCGCCTGACTGATTTCCTTGCGGCGGTAGCCTTTCTGGTCCTGACCGGGCGCGCCCTGCAGCAGGGACACGTTCGAGTTCAGCGGCGACAGGCCGGAATACAGAATGTCGGTGGTGTTCAACTGCACCGGAGCGTTGGGGCGATAGCTGAGTTCACCACTCCACGCAGTGCCGGTGGGCAAGGTGGTGGAGAAGCTCAGGCCGAACAGGTGGATGTCTTCCGGGTACTCAACGTAATAGCTGGAATTGCCGGCGACCACGACGGGCAACAGGGTTGGCGCGAGGGCCGCCGCAACGCCCCGGGGAACACCATTGGCCGCCAGACCGCCCACCAGACCCGCTGCGCTGTAGGCGCTTGCCGGCCCGCCTTTGCCGCTGAAGATCGGCAGACGGCTGTGGTAGTTCATGTAATAGGCGCCAAACTCGGTGTCAAGCGGCTCGAAGTTGTAGTGCATGGCCAGGCCATACTGGCCACTGTCCCGGGCATCGCGATCAGGGCCGCGGGCAACCACGGCACCCTCGTCAGGGTTGCCGAAACTCACGCCGCGGGCGGCCAGCGTTCTTTGAACGGGACCACGCAACGCGGCTGGCAGAGCCGAATTGAGGCTGTCACGGGTGCGCAGCACGGCAAGGTTGCTGTTGCAGCCGTCCGCGATGACGTCGGGTTGCGAGAAGAAGGTGCCGCAGTTGTCGACGACGGTCTGGTCCCACTCCAGCTGGTAAAAGCCTTCTGCCGACAGGTTTTCCGTCAGGCTTTGCGACAGGTAGAACATGTTGACCGGAATCAGGCCTTCCTTGATTTCCGAGCCAGGACGACGGAACGCGGACACGTCGACCGGGTTGATGCTGTTGATGCCGCCCTGGATGAAGGTACTTTCACCCCAACTGACGACTTGCTTGCCCAGACGCACCGAACCCGGCTCGTCGGCAATGGAATAGTTGTGATAAACGAAAGCGTCGAGCAGCTCGAAACCCGAGGATTTGGCGCCTTCCTTGCGGCCGGAATCGCTGATGTCCTTGAAGTCGCGGCCTTCGTCCTTGAGCTCGAAGTCGTACCAGTATTTGCCCCGCAGGAACACGCCGGTGTCGCCGTACTTCAGTTCAAGATCGTGGATGCCCTTGAAGATCTTCGAAAAGGTTTCGCCGCTTTTGAAGTTCAAGTGACCGTCGTCGGAGGTTTGCGAAAGACCGTGACCGCCGTTGTTGGAGCCGATCAGGTTCTTGTTGGCATTCTCGGTGGACCAGCTCGCCCCCACCGAGAGCGACGAGTCGAAGTTGCCTTCGATTTCTCCGATATTGAAACTGACGCCGAATGCAGGACCGGCGAGCGTGGAAGCGAGGCTGACGGCCAGAGGCAATTTAGCCCGGCGCCAGAACTGGTTAGCTGATGTCATCGACGCTACTCCATGTGCTTTTATTTTTATGGCAGTGGGTGCTTCCAGAAACGACTCAGGCGGACGGGCCGCAGCGCCTGCGTGTCAGCGCCGATCGGGCAGCCAAACAACTGCGAAACGATCAGGGCGCTTTTCTCCGGTAACGACCTACTGCCGACTATAGCCAGCAGGTGCTGCTGCTTGATCCCTCTAAAGTGTGATTTATAGCGCCGACACCTCTGGCACGCCGACTCCAGAGTGGCCAATCACAACGCAGGGGGAGCATGGCTGAAAAAGAGGAATTGGCAAGGAAGACGGCGGAGTAGAGCCTTCGCGGCACATTTTGACCGTAATCAACCGACAAAATGGCCGCGAAGGAAAGCGTCAGAGCGTAGAGAGGAAAGCGCTGTTGCTGCCCTGCCATTCGAGGATGTTCTGGCGGATCTGCTTCTTGTCGAGCTTGCCGACACTGGTCTTGGGAATTTCGGTAACAAGGGCGATCTGGCTCGGAATCGCCCACTTGTTAATGTGCCCCTGTTCCACAAACGGCTTGAGATGTTCCTTCAGGATCTTCGCATCCAGGACGTGGCCCTCGCGGGCGACCAATAACGCAAACGGGCGCTCGCCCCACTGCGGATCGGCGATGCCAACAACGGCCACTTCGCGCACACCGGGATGGCGGCTGCAGAGGTCCTCCAGTTGCAGCGACGACACCCACTCGCCGCCGGTCTTGATGACGTCTTTGATCCGGTCACGGATGTCGATCCCGCCCATGCTGTCCAGCGTCGCCACGTCGCCGGTGTGCAGCCAGCCGCCGGCCCACAGTTCGGCGCCCTTCTCCGGCTCGCGGTAATAGCCTTCGCTCAGCCAAGGTGCGCGCAATACCAGCTCGCCCTGGGTCTCACCATCTGACGGGAGAAAGTTGCCTTCGCCATCGACAATCGCCGCCTCGACCAGCACGCCCGGCGCGCCCGCCTTGATTCGGTACGCGGTGCGTTCGTCTTCACTGGCTGCCATCAGGTCGTCGTTCAGGTGCGCAACCGACACCAACGGCCCGGTCTCGGACATGCCGTAGGCCGCAGACAGCTGAATGCCCTTGGCCTTGGCTGCCTCGTACAGCGAACGATTGAGTGAGCTGCCGCCGATGATGATGTGCCAGCCGGTGAAGTCCATGTTCTGGGCGGCTTTGGCGTTGAGGACCATTTGCATGATGGTGGGCACACAGTGGGAAAACGTGACCTTCTCTTTTTGCCAGAGCTCTACCAGCAACTCGGGGTCGTAACGACCGGGATACACCTGTTTCGCGCCCAGCATAGTCGCGGCGTACGGCACGCCCCACGCATGAACGTGGAACATCGGCGTAATCGGCATGTAGACCTTGTCACCACCGAGCATGCCTTCGACGCTGCCCATGATCGTCGCGACGGCCATGGTGTGCAGCACGAGCTGGCGATGGGTGAAATACACCCCCTTGGGGTTGCCCGTGGTGCCGGTGGTGTAGAACGTGGTCGCCACCGAGTTCTCGTCGAAATCCTCGAACTGATAGTGCGGACTCGCGGCGGCCAACAATGCTTCGTACTCGCCGACGAGGTTGGGCAGGTCGGCGTTAGCGCCATCGGTGTCGGTCAGTAACAGTGTTTTTTCCACGGTCGTCAGTTGCCCGGCGATAGCGTTGTAGAGGGGCACGAATTCGCTGTTGACGAGCACGACCTTGTCTTCGGCGTGGTTCATGGTGAACAGAATCTGCTCGGGCGACAGCCGCACGTTGATGGTGTGGATCACTGCGCCAATCATCGGAATGGCGAACATGCATTCCAGGTAACGGTGACTGTCCCAATCCATCACCGCCACGGTGTCCCCCGCTTTCACCCCCGCCGCGGTCAACGCACCGGCCAGCCGGCAGATGCGCTCGTTGAGCATTTGATATGAGTAGCGCGAATGGTCCCGGTAAACGATTTCACGGTTTTTTTCGTAGCGCACGCCTGACAGCAGCAGTCGTTTGATCAACAGAGGGTACGGGTACGCCCCTTCAGCGGGCGGAATCACGCGGGTGTGCAGCATAGGAATCCCTTTTCACGGTGCAGGTGCGGGGGCTTGAAAATATGCACTGTAGGGGCTTGGCGCGTCGATCGGATCAGCCGAAGGGATGAATTGTGTCATCCCACGTCACCGAGCCTACACGTGTGGGATACCAGCCAAAGGATACAAAAATAAGACCAAACGCAGACGGATTGTCTGCGTTTAGTCTTTTTGGGGGCAGCTAGCCGGCCATTAAGTCCTCAAGGGGCAAGACTGCCCGACATGCTCGGCGTGGTCAGGTAAGGCCCGATTGAGGATGCATATTCAGCCACCGCAGCATCAATCCGTTGCTTAAGCACGACAGTGGCGCGTTCGACTTCCGCCATCGCCAGTGGACCTGGAACAAAAAGCAAATGGCGAAGCGCTTGGCTGTCAGCAAGGTCATCTTCTGGTTCACCGCTTCCGTCCGAGCGTGTTTGTGGAATGGGCTCCCTGGTAGCCGCTACTAACTCTGTTGCCAGTCGGGCTTCCCGCAACGCTGATTCTTGGGCTCGCTGATTAATCAGTGCTTGAGCCGCAGCTTCGGCCTGTTGCTCGGCAAGCTGGCGGGCGGCCACTTCAGCAGCCTCCTTCGCCCGACGCTGCTGAAGCTCGCGGGCTTGTTGCTCCGCGAGCTGTTGAGCGTGGAGGCGAGCTGCCTCCTCCGCTCGTCGTCGCGCCAGCTGGCGAGCTGCTTCCTCTGCCTGTTGCTGAGCAAGTTGGCGCGCGGCCTCCTCAGCCCGTCGCTGAGCCTCTTGGCGGGCTGCCTCAATCATTTGCGCATGTGTGGATGAAAGCTGATTGATGAAGTTGCTCAAATACCAAACAACCTCACTAGCAATGATTTGGCGATGCACCTCCACAAGGGGGACGGACATAAACGAAAGATCCGCCCCTACCATGCTATTGAACTGATCCAAGGTGAGATGCCCTGCATCGTCACGTTCCCCAGGGGCATAAGGGGGAATAGACGCAAGCTTGGCTGCTCTCAGTTGCGATGCAGCGTCCCGATACCGCTCAACAATCTGAAGATCAGACATTCCAGTTGTTGAGCCTAAATGAGCGATAACTTCGCTCTGGATTGAGCCTGGAAGCTGCTGAAGTAACACTGTGTAATGAGCCATTGATAAATTCCTTTTAAATAAATATGGAGATGCCCAATTGGTAGTCAATCAGACGCCGACTTGAAACCAGCTTTACCATTAGCTGCTCGCCAGGCCTTGACTTCTTTTACTATTCCTTCCGGAGAATCATCAGCATCGGGTTTGGGGTAGTAGATCAAATCGGAGCCATCGGGGTGTTCGCCGAGGCGCTCAAAAGTCATTACCGCTTGGTTGTGCTGATACTCAGTTTTGTAGTCCACAACGCAGATTTTTCTGACCAGCTCAAGAAATTCTGCTTCGGTGACGTCTAGAATCGTTTCAGCTTTCATTGTTACGTCCCTCATTACGTAGGTCTGTGTGGATTTTGTCGTGATGAGCTGGGGTAGTGAGTCTTAAATTGTCGACGCCGTACACATCTCCACCCTGCGAGATTGGAACAACGTGATGTATTTCGAGTTTGACTGTAGATCGCCAGTCAATCAGACGAAGGTCTGAACCCAGCTTTACCATTAGCAGCCCGCCACTGCTTCACTTCCTCCAAGATGCCTTCCGGAGAATCATCAGCATCGGGTTTGGGGTAGTAAATCAAATCGGAGCCGTCGGGATGTTCACTCAAACGTTGAAACTCTCCAATCGCTTGACCATGTTGATACTCAGTTTTGTAATCACCACTGCATACTTTTCTAACCAACTCCAGAAATTCGTTTTCAGTCATATCTGCGATCGTGTGATGTTTCATGGCTGCTCCTCATTTTTACGCATCTCTTGATGAATCCTATCGTGATGCGCTGGTGTGTTGATGCCTAAATTGTCGACCCCATACACATCTCCACCTTTTGAAATTAAGGAAATGTGATGGATTTCATACCACCTTCGTCCATTTTTTTGCTCCGCATTGGGGGCAACTGGAGCTTTACCCTGTTTGATTAGGTTTATATTTCTTTCGCTCATGCCTTGGGTGATCTCTGGATGCTTTGACATCTCGCGCCAGATAGCACGCTTGAAATTTCGAAACTGAGCATACTCTTTGCCTCTGAGGGCATCAGCCACCACTGCAGGTATTGGCGATCCAAATCCGGACGAGGCGTTAGTCTCCCAATGGGGATCGATGTCGCCACCGAAACCGCTCACAACACCAGGCAAATACCTGGGGCTGTTGAACATGACATACACAGGCGGAAGGCCCGAGTCCGCCGGAAAGACAAGTATGTAGTCCTCAAAGTCCTCTATGTCGTAAGTCGGGAACCGTCCAAGCTGCTCCGAAACGGGCAAAATAGCGGCCCCGGAATATTCAGGGCCCTTGGAATCATCCGCCGGCAAAACAGTGGAACTGCTCTCCGGGCTAACCGCAGGTGTCCATATCAGCGCGGGCTGGTCCGCTCCATCCTGTTTAAATTCATACGAGTTAGCGCTTGAGTTATAAACGAACGTTCGCACACGGACTTTGGAGCCGACTATCAAACCATCAGCTTCAGCCCATACCGTTTTCAGTTCACCTTCAATCTCCTCAATCCTTAACCGGTGGCTGACGTCGATTGTCCCACTGTGACCTGCGATGAAATTGAGGTCGACGTTGCCAGATACGCCAATCTCCGACGCAGGCGAAGCGATCATTGAGGACGCGATTTCACCATCAGCCAACTCGGTTGGATAAAGTAAAGCAAGTTGCGGTAGCAACCGCCCTAGTAACTTAGCTGCCTGTCGGGTGAACAACTTCTGCGCAACAGCTCTGGCTGTTTCGGTCGCATTGGGAAAGTTGTGCGCTGGAGCATTCGGCCCTGCCACCACCGACCAGAGCCGGCTCGCTTCAGTGGCATGCTTGAAAACCAAAGCTTCGTCATTAACTATGGAGTTACGCGCATTCCAGGCTTGCTCGGCATAGCGCTCTGAAAGCGCCGCAGATTTATCGAGCAACTGAGTAACTGCTTTTGCGTGCAAGTCGGCTTCAAGCGCCTGCTCATAGGCAAGACTCCACGCTTGGTGAGTCTGAAAAGCCTGTTCTGCACTAACGCTTCGACTTTGTAAGATTGCTCCGTAGTGTTCGCTGGTTATTTGAAGAGGATCACCTCCAGTAAAAGCATGCGAGCTCTGACGATTACTTTCAGAAGCCGCCTTTTTTTGGGCGATCAAGTAGTTGATCCGGGCTTTATGCTCAAGTATTACGTTCAGTGGCTGTTGACGCTGAGCGTCGTATAACGAGCTGTCTTCGCCGAGTTCGGACATGAGCGAGACAGGCAGTGCGGCTACATTGTGATCATGCTGAAGATCAAGCTCACGTTTTCGAGTTGCTTGCGCGAGAGGTAAAGATTCCAGGGCTTGACGGTGAGCCGCTGCTTGATGCTCTTGCTCGGCTCTAGCGTTTGCCGCAGCCATAGCAGCTTGAGCTTGCGCCTCCCTTCTGGCTTCTTGCTCAGCCTCAGCGTGAGCCTGGGCTCGAACCCGTGTCTCAGCGTCAGAAATGGATTGCTGATGAGCTTCTTTTTGAGCCTGTAATTCAGCGGCTGCCTTGACGCGGGCCGCTTCAGCACGCTGACGCGCTTCCTGTGCACGGCGGCGCTTATCGCGAATGCGCAGACGGCGACGTTTGGAGCCAGACAACGTCCCGGCTCTGCCACCCTCACCGCCTCTGCCACCACCCCATCCAATGCTCCATCCATCACGGGAGGGTCGAAGTCCCCCGCCAGAGCCGTAAGGATTCCCAGGAGGTATCCCTCGATTGACTACAATATTTTTTTCTCCGGTGTTGCTCATACAGGTTCTCCTTTTTGTCTGTACGGCAACCACGTAACGCTCATCCCTCTGATGTCAGGTAATACATAGTTATGGAGATTTTTTTATTTTTTGTGATATAGGGCGCCGCACTACGAGCCCTACCCTTTTCACATCGGAATAAAAAACAAGGACGAAAAAAACCCGCCATTTAGGCGGGTATGTTTCCAAACAGGTTACCTAGCAACTGTCTAAGTCTTTTTTGATCGAATCGCATTGCTCAGCATTCACCTTGAGGCGCGACGTCGCAACAGACCATCACATCAACCTCAATGCATTTCCGTCAGCGCCAGCTTCAAACCCAGCGCAACCAGCACGCCACCCATCGCCCGATCAAACCAGTGCCCCATCCGCGCGAAGCCCGCGCGGACCCGAGGCTGGCTGAACAGGCGTGCCACCAGGCAAAACCATGCGCCAGTCGCGAATGCCAGGTAAACGCCATAACCTGCCTGAACCAGCATTGGCGTGTGCGGGTTGATCACGACGGTGAACAGCGACAGGAAAAACAGCGTCGCTTTCGGGTTCAGCCCGTTGGTGACGAACCCGGCCGTGAAGGCGCCGCGCGCGGTGCGCTCGCCTTTGGCGATGTCCACGGGCGCATCCGATGCGCTCGCAGGTTTGGCCCGCAGCGCTTTGATACCGATGTAAATCAGGTAAGCCGCCGCCGCCCATTTCAAGGCGTTGAATAGCACGATGGACTGCGAAACGATCAAGCCAATCCCCAGCAGCGAATAGCCGACGTGCAGGAAGATCGCGGTGCCCACGCCCATGGCCGTGTAGGTGCCGGCCTTGCGCCCGTGGGTCACGCTTTCGCGCACGACGACCGCGAAATCCGGACCGGGGCTGGCGACGGCCAGCAGGTGAATCAGGGCAACGGTTAAAAATTCCGTCCAGTACATCGGAGTTCTCCAGGCGTTATGGCGAGCGGCAGGCTCTGGTAGGCTCGTCACATTACGCTTCCCACCCACCGAGCAAAAGGTACAGCTGATGCCCAGTCAACGCCGAGCAGTTTTCCTGGATCACTCCTCTCTGGATCTGGGGGATCTCGACCTCGCGCCGTGGCGTGAAACCTTCAGCGAACTGGTGCTTCATGGCAGCACCACAACCGATCAGGTGGCCGAGCGCTTGAAGGACGCCGATGTGGCCATTTCCAACAAGATCATGATCGATGCCGCCACGTTCGCCGCCTGCCCGAATCTTAAACTGGTGTTGGTGACCGCCACCGGCGTCAACAACGTCGACCTCGATGCAGCGCGCACGCATGGCGTGGTTGTCAGCAACTGTCAGGGCTACGGCACCCCTTCCGTCGCCCAGCACACGCTGATGTTGCTGCTGGCGATGGCCACCCGCTTGCCGGATTATCAACAGGCCATTCATCTGGGCCAGTGGCAAAAATCGAAGCAGTTCTGCTTGCTGGACTTCCCCATCGTCGAGCTGGAAGGCAAGACACTGGGGCTACTGGGCCATGGCGAACTGGGGGGCGCCGTCGCGAAGCTGGCCGAAGCTTTCGGGATGCGCGTTCTATCGGGTCAGATCCCCGGCCGCCCGGCACGACCCGACCGCGTGCCGCTGAACGAGCTGCTGCCCCAGGTCGATGCCCTCACGCTGCACTGCCCGCTCAACGAGCACACTCGGGACATGATTGGCGCCCACGAGTTGAGCCTGTTGAAACCGAAAGCCTTCATCGTCAATACCGCGCGCGGCGGCTTGATCAACGAGCAGGCACTGGCTGATGCGCTGCGCAACGGCCATCTCGGCGGCGCTGCCACGGACGTACTCACCGTCGAGCCGCCGGTCAACGGCAATCCGCTGCTGTCGGGCGATATTCCGCGCTTGATCATCACGCCCCACAGCGCGTGGGGCAGCCAGGAAGCGCGGCAGCGCATCGTCGGCCAGATCAACGAAAACGCTTTGGCGTTTTATGAAGGCAAGCCGGTCCGGGTCGTGAGCTGACACGCAGCACTTCGCAGGCCAGCCGATCCGCCGCACAGGGCACGTGCGCGGCGTGGCAGGCCTGTTAAACTTCGCCCTTTTTTTCGAGGAGCCGATGATGGACCCGCGCAGTGAAGTGTTACTCCGGCAGGCCGATTTGTTTCAGGGCTCCTTGTTGCTGACCGGCCTCCCCGCCGACGACCTGCTGAGCACGCTGCCCAATGCACGTGGCTGGAGCTGGCACGCTGGCGACTTCGATACCCTTGGAACGCGTTTTCCCGAGCGCGTGCACTTCGGCACCGAAGCACCGGCCGAACCCTTTGACGCCGCGGTCCTGTTTTTGCCCAAGGCCCGCGACCTCGCCGATTACCTCATCAACGCGCTCGCTTCGCGTCTGGCCGGACGTGAGCTGTTTCTGGTCGGTGAAAAACGCGGCGGCATTGAAGCCGCCGCCCGCCAGCTAAGCCCGTTCGGGCGTACGCGCAAGCTCGACAGCGCCCGGCATTGCCAGCTCTGGCAAGTCACCGTCGAAACGCCTCCGCCAGCCGTTGAACTCGATAGCCTGGCCAAACGTTTCGACATCGAAGTCGAAGGCGGCACGTTGAAGGTGGTGAGTCTGCCCGGCGTGTTCAGCCACGGCCGTCTGGACCGCGGTTCGGCGCTGTTGCTGGAAAACATTGACCGACTTCCCGCCGGGCATTTGCTGGATTTTGGCTGCGGCGCGGGGGTTCTCGGTGCAGCGGTGAAACGTCGTTACCCCGAAACACATGTGACGATGCTGGATGTCGATGCGTTTGCCACCGCCAGCAGCCGGCTGACCCTGGCGGCCAATGGCCTTGAAGCCGACGTCATGACCGGCAACGGAATTGACGCCGCGCCGAACGACCTGGACGTGATTCTGACCAATCCGCCGTTCCATACCGGTGTGCACACCGACTACGCCGCAACCGAAAACTTGTTGAAAAAAGCGCGTGAACACCTGAGAAAGGGGGGCGAACTACGGTTGGTAGCCAACAGCTTTCTGCGCTATCAGCCGATCATCGAGTCGCATCTCGGGCCGTGCGCAATCATGGCCGAGGGCCAGGGTTTCCGGATTTACCGCGCGAAACGTGCGTGATAATTAGCACTTGCCGAACACGAGACGTGTAGGCAGAATCCGCTCCGTCCTAGGGGAGTAGTCTCCCACGAGCGCATGCTCGTCCGGCACGCATCAACATACTTGGTCCTCAGACCATGGTGCGTGCGACCCCAGATCCGCTCAGACGGATCGGTGGTTTGACAAGACCTATGACACGAACATCCTGACCCGGGGCGGGGAGGTTGTACGTGTCATAGCCGTGTTGACCCGCCCCTTAGGAAAACCCTGATGCTGGAATCCCTGTTGGTCCCCACCGCCGTCGTCGCACTGGCCGAAATCGGTGACAAGACCCAACTCCTCGCACTCGTTCTCGCCGCTCGCTTCCGCAAGCCCTGGCCCATCATCGCCGGGATTGTCGCAGCCACGCTGGCCAACCATGCCGCAGCCGGGGCCGTCGGCGCATGGTTCAGCAGCTACCTCTCGGATTCCGTCCTGCACTGGATTCTTGCAGCGAGCTTTACCGCCACGGCGCTGTGGACGCTGGTTCCGGACAAGCTGGACGACGACGAAGCCAATACCGGGCGCAAGTTCGGCCCCTTCCTGACCACGCTGATCGCATTTTTCATCGCGGAAATCGGCGACAAGACGCAGATCGCCACGGTCATGCTGGCGGCGCAGTATTCCAACTTGTGGCTGGTGATTATCGGCACAACGCTGGGTATGTTGCTGGCCAATGTGCCGGTGGTGCTGGCGGGGAATTTCGCTGCGGAGAAACTGCCGCTGACGCTGATCCGTCGTCTGGCAGCGGGGGCGTTTTTCGTTCTGGCGATCGTTGCGGTGTACAAGGCGATGCAGCTCAGCGGCTGGGTGTAGGCGCTAACGATCACCTGTAGGAGTGAGCTTGCTCGCGATGCTCTTCAATCGCTTCGCAGATACGCAGCGACTATTCGATGATCGCGAGCAAGCTCACTCCTACAGCGTTTCATGCACCAACCCGTTCCGAAAAACGCCGCGCAAGCTCACAGCTATCGAGATCAGGCGCTGATCAGCCCTTCGGTGCCTGCTGATACAACGGCATCACTTTCGGGATCGCTGCCTGCAACGAGGCGATCCGGTTCGACGAGGCCGGGTGGGTACTCATGAATTCTGGCTGCGACGCGCCGCCTTGGGCTTCCATCTTCTGCCACAGCGTGATCGCGGCATTCGGGTTGTAACCCGCGCGAGCCGCCAGTTCGAGGCCCAGCAAATCCGCTTCGTTTTCATTGGCGCGGCTGTTCGGCAGCGTCAGGCTGTAATCGACCACGGTGTCGGCCAACGCCAGACTGTCCTGCCCCAATCCCAACAAGGCACCGGCACCCTGCTTGGCCATCTGCACACCGTAGGCCTTGGACATCGCTTCACGACCGTGTTCGCGCAGCGCGTGAGCGATTTCGTGGCCCATGACCGCTGCCAGTTCGTCATCGCTGAGTTTCAGCGTATCGATCAGGCCGCTGTACACGATTATCTTGCCGCCAGGACCGCAGTTGGCGTTCAGTTCGTCGCTCTTGATCAGGTTGACGTCCCACTGCCACTGGGCCGCGTCGGGCCGCAATTTCGGCGCTTGGGCGATCAGTCGCTTGGCGATGGCCTGAACGCGCTTGCCCTCGGCGCTGCTGTTGTCGAGCACGCCTTTGGATGACGCTTCACTGACCGTCTGTTGATAAGACTGGGCGTACATCTGGTTGACTTCATCAGTCGACAGCATGCTGAACATGTATTGCTTTCGCTCGACACCCACCGAATCGCCGGTGGTGGTATTGACCGCCTGACACCCGGCAACCAGCAACGCTGCCGTCACGCCACAAAGAGCAAAAATCCTGCGCATCTCGTATCTCCATTGAAACAATCGCGCCATCCTAGGCAATACGCGGGCTGAGCACCAGATGCCAGCCGTCTGCCATGTAAAAAGGCGCAAGCAAATCGCGCCTGTGTAACGGCAGCGAAATAACGGAATGACGATTTGAACCGAGCCAGAGCGGATTACAACGGTGTCAGGCATTCCGGTGCGTTGAGCTTCGGATCATTCACCAGATTGGCCAGCGGCCGCTCGCGCAGTTGCGTTTGCGGGGCGGCGAGCAGTGATTGCAAGGTGATCAGCGGGCAATCCGGATCAAGCCAGGCGCGCTGCCCTTCTTCGTCGAGAATCAACGGTCGACGCTGGTTCATGGCCGACTGCGTGACCACGGCAACGCTCAGGTAAGTGTGGCCTTCGACGGGATAGGCTTCCCAGATCGCCGCGAAATACAGCGTCGATCCTTCGGCCGGCGTCAGCCAGAACGGCCGCTTGCGGACGCTGCCACGCCATTCGTAAAAACCGTTGGCCGGCAGCAGGCAGCGTCGTTCGCGAAAGGCCTGCTTGAACATCGGCTGCTCGGCCACGGTCTCGGCGCGGGCATGGGCCGGCGTTCGGGACATGTCGGTCAGCCAGGGCGGCGTCAGCCCCCAACGCGCCCGCGCCACTTCGCGTCCGCGCTCACCACCCTGCTCGACCTCGCCCGGTGCAGCCCGAACCATCAACACAGAAGCGGCAGGAGAAATATTCCACTGCGCTTGCTGGTCGCTCGGGAATCCGGGCAGGGCCGCAAAGGCAGGCGACCAACGAAACAGGGCATAGCGTCCACACATGGGTTCAGCACAACTCTTTTTGAAAGCGAATGAGGCGCGCGCGAACCGGATTCAGCACAGCAACACATCGGGGTAGCTGTCTGGCTCGTCACCAGGCAGCGGAAAGGCGGCATTGTACTCGGTGATCAACAGACGCGCCCGCTCGGCCTGGTCATCCTCGACCGTCAGGCCCAGCAATCCGAACGCCGGCAAGTCGCCGACGGCGCCCAGTAAATGACGCCCGGTGATGTGGGACTCGATGCCTTCGCTGGCCAGCATGGACTGCAGCAGCTCGCCTTCCATCAGGTGTTCGGGCTCGTAAATCTTGCGCATCACTCATTCTCGCTGCGGACGTCCAGCGTCCACTCTTCCCCATCGGTCTGCAGGCTGAAGATGATCGGCCGGCAGCAGACGGGGCAGTCCTCAATGTAGGTCTGATCGCCGCCGGAGATATCCAGCACCGCCTCCACCGCTTCGCCGCAATAAGGGCAGTCGTAATCCTGTATTTCCTGCATCGCAGTCTCCGGGCACAGTTTTGCGTATAATCGCCGACTTGTTTGCCGGTCGAGCTTTATTCCTCAGCATCCGGGCATCAGCCTGAGTCGACATCTTCAGCGAAGCCGCTTTATTGAGCGGCCGCCGCCCAGGCACCACGCCTGCGGTGTCGTGACTCGCTGCTGCACCGGACTCGACCTCCTTTACCTTAGCCGTTTCCGACAAGAGAGCATGATGGGCGAATTCGATGCCATCCGACCATACGACGACACCGAAGTAAAAGCCGTGCTTGATCGGCTGCTGGGTGACAAGGCGTTCCTCGCGATCCTCACGCATTTCCGATTTCCGCGTCTGGCCGGCTCCCTCGGCTGGATTCTGCAGCCGGCCATCGCGCGCAAGCTGCGTCGCCAGTTCGCCGGTATCGACACTGTCGCGGCCCTGCAGGACAAGGTCGAACATTACGTCGATCACACCATCGAACGCGCCACTGACGGTGTGACCTACACCGGCGTCGAGCAGTTCAAGTCCGGGGTGGCGTACCTGTTTCTGGCCAATCACCGCGACATCGTGATGGACCCGGCCTTCGTCAATTACGCGGTCTATCACGCGGGTCTGCCGACACCACGCATTGCCATTGGCGACAACCTGCTGCAGAAGCCTTTTGTCAGCGACCTGATGCGCCTGAACAAAAGCTTCATCGTGCACCGCTCGATCATCGGGCGTCGCGAGAAGATGGCGGCCTACCAGTTGCTGTCGGCGTACATCAACCACTCCATCCGCAATGACTGCCAGTCGATCTGGATCGCCCAGGCCGAAGGCCGCGCCAAGGACGGCGACGACCGCACTGAATCGGCCATCCTCAAAATGTTCCACATGAGCCGCAAGGACGAGCCGTTTGGCGAAGTCATCCAATCGTTGAACCTGACGCCAGTCTCGATCAGCTATGAATACGACCCGTGCGATCACGCCAAGGCGCGGGAGCTGTACATCCGCGCCACCACCGGCAGTTACACCAAAGTGCCGGGCGAGGACGATGTCAGCATTGCGTTGGGGATCACCGGCTATAAAGGCCGCGTGCACGTGAACTTTGCCCCGCCGATCACCGAGCTGTTCGAGGACACCAAATTACTGGCTATCGAAATGGACCGACAGATCCTCGGCGGCTATCGACTGTTCCCGGTGCATTACCTGGCGTATGCGCAGTGGGCCGACGCCGAGCCCGAACTCAAGGTGCCGAAGGCCGCCGAGGTGTTCCCGACGGACGAGCTGGAACGTGCGGAGGATGAATGGCAGCGCCGACTCAATGGCTGCCCCGCCGAGCACCGTCCGTTTCTGATTCAGCAATACGCCATGCCGGTACGCAATCAGTACCGGGTGAAGGCGGGCCTGCCGCTTTAAGCCTCGCCCTTCCACGAATGAACGGCGCTCTCAAGGCGCCGTTTTTTGTTGTGCGCCCTCCGTTGTTGCCGAGACCGGCCTTCACAAATGTGTCACTGCTGACACACTTAAGCGTAAGACTCGCTCGTTAAGGTCGTCGGCTATCCAAACGAGTGAAGGCGTACGCTATGCGATCCAGCAATCAGGTTGCCCGTGTCATGGTGTCCTCCCTGGCACTTTCAATGCTCGCCGTGTCGGTTCAGGCGGCGAGCCGTGCGGGAGACGACACCCTCAACGGCGTTGACCTCCTTTCCGGATTCGACACCTTGTGGACAACCGGCGCGACCTGGGACACGGGCACACCGACCGCCCTGGGTCAGAGTCTGCTAAGGCGCAACCTGCAAATCGTGGTCGACCGCGCCAACACCCGGACCCTCGCCCAGGAAACCGCCGCCTACTTCGATGACCGCCGAGATCAGAGCTACAGCGCCATCAGCGGCCTCGGCTCGTTGAGCGCCGCCTACAAGGCAGGTGCCGGAGCCTTCACGACCATCACGCAGTTCGACGACAGCAACAAAACCGTCAAATACGACGACAAAGGCAACGGCGCAGGCAGTTCGTCTTCGGCGCTGGGCAAAGTCGTAGACCTGGTCAGCGCTGTACGCAGCGACGCCTCGACCACGCCGGCCAAATCCCACTATTTATATCCGCGACCATGGCGGCAGAGTCTGGACGGTCAGAATCTGGCTTTTGTGGTTGCGCCCTCCCTGCGCCCGGCGAAAAGCACCACGCCCGCCAGCGACTCGGGTTTCCCCAGCGGCCATACCAATGCGGCGTACCTGTCTTCATACGCACTGGCGTACGCCATTCCCGAGCGTTTCAGCGAGTTGATGCTGCGCGCCTCGGAAATTGGCGACAACCGCATTGAAGCCGGCATGCATTCGCCGTTCGACGTGATGGGCGGGCGCGTCACCGCGACCTACTTCGCCATCGATAACCTTTCCAATCCGGCCAACGCCCAACTGCGCGCCGATGCTCGCGAACAGGCACTGACCTATTTCACGGCGCAGTGCGGCGGTGACGTCAACAATTGCATGGCCACCATCGACCCGGCGACAGATCGCACGTCTCAACACGCTCAGGACAAGGCGCTGTTCACCTCGCGCATGACCTACGGCTTCGATCCGGTGGGCCCGACCAACCTGGCCGCCGTGGTGCCGACCAACGCCGAAGTGTTGCTGGAAACCCGCTTCCCGTACCTGGACGCCAGTCAGCGCCGCGAGATACTGGCGACCACCGAGATTTCGTCCGGCTATGCGGTGATCGATCAGTCAGGCGGCTACGGCCGTCTGAACCTGTTCGCAGCGGGGGATGGTTATGCGGCGTTCAATTCCAACGTGACGGTCTACATGAACGCCAGCCTCGGCGGCTATAACGCCGTTGATGCCTGGCGCAACGACATCAGCGGCAGCGGCGCGCTGATCAAGAACGGCAGCGGCAACCTGATGCTGACCGGCAACAACAGTTACTCGGGCGGCACGGTGATCAACGGTGGCGTGCTGACCGGCCATGCCAAGGCATTCGGTAGCGGGACGATCACCGACAACGGGACGCTGGTCGTCGATCAATCGACCAACGGCACCCTCGCCAACACCCTCACGGGCAACGGTGCGTTGATCAAACGTGGCGTCGGCTCGCTGAACCTGACCGGCAACAACAGCCTGTCCGGCGCAACAACGGTGCAAGCGGGTCGGCTGGCGGTCAACGGTAACCTGGGCAACTCCATCGTCAGCGTGCAGCAAGGCGCAACGCTGGGTGGCAATGGCACCGTCGGCGGCATTAATGTCGCGCAGGGCGGCGTGGTTGCACCGGGTAATTCGGTCGGGCAGTTGAACGTCAACGGCGACGTCAACCTTGCTCAGGGCTCGGTCTATGAAGTCGAATCAGACGCCAATGGCAATGCCGATCGTATCGTCGCCAGCGGCCGCGCGACGCTCAACAACAGCACGCTTTCGCTGGTTGAAGGCGGTAGCTGGCTGGCCGCCAGCCGTTACTCGATTCTCTCGGCAGCCGGGGGCGTCACTGGTGCGTTTGCCAACGTGCAAACCAACTACGCCTTCCTCACCCCGACGCTGAACTACACGGCGACCGATGTCGGGCTGACGCTGGACCGCAACGCACAGACCTTCGCCAGCTTGGCGACGACCCGCAATGCCAGAGCCGTCGCTCAAGGGCTGGACAGCGCCGGGGCAGGCAACGCGCTCTGGCGTGAGGTGGTGCAAGACGATGTCTCGACCGCGCAGGCCACGTTCAAAGCATTGTCCAACGAGCTGCATGCGTCGACCCAGTCCGCGCTGATCGAAGACAGCCGTCTGGTGCGCAACGCCGTGAATGATCGCCTGCAGCAAGCGCAGTCCGCACCGGCACTTCGCGGCACGACGCAAACCCTCGCCGGTGATGACTCCCGTAGTGTGGTGTGGACTCAAGCCATCGGTGCGACCGGCAAAACCGACAGCACCCGTGACGTTTCGGGCCTCGCCACGCACACCAGCGGCATGCTGTTCGGCGCTGACGTGCCACTCGACGAGACCTGGCGCGTGGGTGCGCTGGCCGGTTTCAGCAACAGTAGCTTTGACCTGCGCCATGCCTCCGGCTCCACTGACAGCGACAACTACCATCTGGGCGTCTATGCGGGCGCCAAGTGGGGCCAACTGGGTCTGCGCCTCGGCGCGGTCCGCACCTGGCACGAGCTGACGGCCAAGCGCACGCTGGACTTGCCGGGTGCTTCCGAGCGTTTCAAGGAAGATTACAACGCGGCGACCAATCAGGTGTTTGGCGAACTGGGTTACGCCATCGAGCTGGGCAACGCGCAGCTTGAACCCTTCGCCAACCTCGCCCATGTGCGACTGGACACGGACTCCTTCGATGAGAACAGCAACGCGATCAGGCTGGAGAACAAGTCTCAGGACAACAACATCACCTTCAGCACCTTCGGCCTGCGTGCCGCCACTCGCTTGAATGCGGGCAGCGTCGCGATCAAACCCAACGCGACACTGGGCTGGCGTCTTGCCTACGGCGACGTGACGCCAGAGAGCCGCGCGGCCTTCAGCGGCGGCGACACTTTCGAGCTCTCCGGCGCACCGATTGCCCGCAACGCAGCGGTGCTGGGCGCGGGTGTCGATCTGGGTTTGAGCGACACGTTGAGTGTCGGGCTGAGTTACAACGGACAGGTAAGCAGCGATGCGTCGGATCAGACGTTGAATGCGCGAGTGACGCTGGCGTTCTAAGCGATCACAGCTTCGTGCTCACCCACGACAGCAACAGCGCGAACGCCAGGCAGGCAGTGCCGAAGCGGTAGCTCAGGCGGATCATGCGCAAGGTGGGTACATCCATCAGGTGCATGGGTTCGTCGATCGGGGCTTGTTCGATGAGATGGTGCAAATGGGCCATCTCTCGCTGCTCCCGAGTGCGTGTGGTGTGCAGCAGCCAGATGCCGGGGCCGGCGGCAAGCAAGGCGCAGAGGTTGATGGCGAGACCGGGGGCGTGATGGATAAGCGACATGGTGCCTCGATGACGCCGGATCAATGGGCGCCGCAAACTCTGTTTGGCTCTGCCGCTCACACTAGTCGCTGTCACCTTAACGTCACCTGAACCGGGCACTGTGTGGGACCCCAAACCGACCCACCGCCACGGAGAGCGTCATGCTGCACGCCCACAACCAGGACCGCCTTTACCTCATCGCCCCCAGCGACGAACAGGAAGCATTGATCGACGCACTGGCGTTCAACGTCCAGGACAGGCACTGGCTGGTGTACTGCGCGCTCGGCGGTCATGCGCATAACGATCTGCCGGAAATGGATCTGCAGACCGGCTTCAGTTTTCTGGATTTCTATCAGGCGGCTTGACCCCCGGCATTGTGAATCCCGAGCGACCCCGCTGAATGAAAAAGCCCCGGCTTCTGGCGAAACCGGGGCTTTTTTGCACATCAGAACCAGGCGTTAAGCTTACTGGCCCAGGGTGCGGCCAATTGTCTGATCCTGGAACAGGCGAGTCAGCGCGTCGCTGAGTACGTCGCTGATCAGCTTGGTGTTGGTCTCTTCATTCGGCGCCATACCAAAACGTTGATCCATCGAAGCCGCGTAACGGCCGCTGTAGTTACGACCGCCATTCTGAACGTCAGCGCGGAACGTGGAACTGATGTTGGCTTCGGTGACGTACAGGCCTTCTTTCGGCGACTGGTACTTCAGGTCGGCCAGGGTAACGGTCAACTGCGGACCACTACCGTTCGGCACCGGCGTGAAACCGAGCAACCGCACGCCCGCTTCAGCCTGGGCCTGCAACCTTGGCAACAACTGCTGACCGTTGACCGTGATCGAGCTGGTTTCCGGGTACAGGCCACCGCGGGTGCCCAGCGTCTGCGACTGACGACCGTCAACCACGCGAACGACGACTTGCTGACCGTGACCGACCGGTGCGAGTTGAGCGTTCAGCTTGGGTTCCGGGGTGAGGGACTGCGGGCTGTGGGCACAGCCCGCCAGGGTCAGACTGCCAGCGGCAAGCAAACCGAACAGAACGCGACGCAACATGCTCATTTCTCCATGGGCCAAGGCACAAAATGTGCCGCAGTATAGCGACCTCCCAAGGCCGCTCACTAGGGTAAAGATACGACAGAGTGCCATCGCGCCGGTTCCGGCGAGGGGGCGCGATGGCTCACCTGCCCGAAATCAACACAATTGCGCAATCGCAACGTCACAGCGATGTCATGCCCGCCGGCCATACTTTTTTCAACTCTCCAGCAAGGAGTCCTGCCATGGACTTTCTTTGGTCGTTGTTCTCGTTGCGCCGCCGTCATCGTCACTATGCACGTCTGGACCAGCAGGGCATCTGCCTGGCGTTCAAGCACTGCGCCGAAACACCCTGTGGTCAGGGCTGGGTCGAAGTCCACGAGGCAAAGCTGTGCTGGCTACAGCGCCCACTTCCTGCCAGCGCCCGAGTGACTCCCCGGTCACGTGCGATTACCGCCCGACATATGCTCAGCATCTGACCGAAAGGCGAATAAAAGTCATTTTTCCTGGATCATTTCTGCCCGATTCATCGCTATAATCTTCCCCCGATTATAAGGACGTCTCCTGATCGGGCCTCGCAGCATCGTCGATAGCCACTATCGACTCCTCCGTATCGCCCACAGAGAGCCTTCCACACAGACATGTGCAGCCCGATGTGGCCGCAGCGCAGACGCCGGATCGTCGATTAATCCGAACGTCCTTCGCCAGTTCTTGCCTCACATCGCGTATGAACCTGATCTGCAGAGCTGCCATCGCGCAGCCCTTTTTGAGGTTCGCGTCTCCAAAAGAGCGTGAAAAAAACGGGTTTTCACAACTTCACAAGAGTGTGGCAAGCAAATGAATAGTTTCGCGTTTGTAAATGCACCGTTAGCGTCTGACCCAGCCCCCTTGCAAAGGACCGACCGCAACGCAGTCTCCGTCAAAAGAGCCTGAAGCCTGTCCGCTACGGATTTGGTTGCACAACCGGACGTCTTGACGATAGTCGAATGGCTGTACGGGCCGAAAAATGCGTTCATGCTTGCCTTATAAAAGCATCAACCAGGCTCGTTCGGTGGCGTCCGCTGAAGATGCAAAAAATTGCGAAGAATCGGACATGGCGATCCCGGCCGGGTTGAACGAGGCACTGCGCGAACACCGCGCCGCCCGAACCCGGCGACTGACCACGGGAACGCATGCCGTCAATTTGGTGCTGCAGATTTTGGAGACGCGTTAATGGCGCATAACGAAGCAGTCGACGTAGTGCTGGTCGGGGCGGGCATCATGAGTGCCACCCTCGCCGTGCTGCTCAAAGAGCTGGACCCGAACCTCAAGATTGAAGTCGTCGAGCTGATGGATTCCGGTGCGGCAGAGAGCTCCAACCCCTGGAACAACGCAGGCACCGGCCACGCCGGGCTGTGCGAGCTGAACTACACGCCGGAAGCGGCTGATGGCTCGATCGACACCAAAAAAGCGATTCACATCAACACCCAGTTCGAGGTCTCCAGGCAGTTCTGGGCCTACCTGGCGCGCAAAGGCACGTTCGGCTCCTCCCGTTCGTTCATCACGCCAGTTCCTCACCTGAGCTTCGTTCAGGGCGAAAAAGGCATGGCGTATCTGAAGAAGCGTTACGAAGCGCTGCGCACTCACCATGCCTTCTCCTCGATGGAATACACCGAAGACAAAAGCAAACTGGCTGAATGGATGCCGCTGATGATGCCCGGCCGTCCCGCCGATGAGCCCATCGCCGCGACCCGGGTCATGCATGGCACCGACGTCAACTTCGGCAACTTGACCAACATGCTGCTCAAGCACCTGGCAGCGGCGCCCGATGCGCAGGTCAAATACTGCAAACGCGTCACTGACCTGAGCCGCAAGGGTGACGGCTGGACCGTTACCATCAAGGACGTAAACAACGGCAGCACCCGCGACATCGACGCCAAATTCGTGTTCCTGGGCGCAGGTGGCGCGGCACTGCCGTTGCTGCAGATGTCCGGCATCGAAGAAGGCAAAGGCTTCGGCGGCTTCCCGGTGAGCGGTCAGTGGCTGCGTTGCGACAACCCTGAAGTGGTCAAGCGCCACCAGGCCAAGGTGTACAGCCAGGCAGCGGTTGGCTCGCCACCGATGTCGGTGCCGCACCTGGACACCCGCGTCGTCGACGGCAAAAAGTCCCTGCTGTTCGGTCCTTACGCCGGCTTTACCACCAAGTTCCTCAAGCACGGTTCGCTGCTGGACCTGCCGCTGTCGATCCGAGCGGCCAACATCGCGCCGATGCTGGCGGTGGCCCGCGACAACATGGACCTGACCAAGTACCTGATTAGCGAAGTGCGGCAGTCGATGGAACAGCGGCTTGATGCACTGCGCCGTTTCTACCCGGAGGCGAAAGCCGAAGACTGGCGTCTGGAAGTGGCCGGTCAACGCGTACAGATCATCAAAAAAGACCCGAAAAAAGGCGGCGTTTTGCAGTTCGGGACTGAGCTGGTGTCGGCGAAGGACGGTTCCCTTGCCGCACTGTTGGGCGCCTCGCCGGGCGCTTCGGTGACGGTTTCGATCATGCTGGACCTGATCGAGCGTTGCTTCCCGGACAAAGCCCGCACCGAGTGGGCCACCAAGCTGAACGAGATCTTCCCGGCTCGCGAAAAGGCCCTGGAAACCGATGCGCAGCTTTATCAGCGCGTCAGTGCTCAGAGCGATGCCAGCCTGGACCTGGTGCCGAACAGCGAAGCAGCCACTTTCGCCTGATCGACGGGTTGCTCCAAAGAAGCTGTACTGGAAAACCCCGCCCTATCAGGCGGGGTTTTCTTTTTGCACTCAGGTACCGGCCTGGGCCGGAAAGCAGTTTCGCAGCTTCAACATCACTTCATCACGAATCGGACGGAATACGCCTGCATCGAGTTTGTGCCTTTGGTCACCGACGCGGTGCACTCTGCCGGTACGGTCCCGATCGATTTGCCCGTTGCGGTTTTCTCCGGCGCCGGGGTGATCGAGACCCAACTGAACGTGACTGCGTGGGCTGCCCTGAACTCGCAGATTTTGCCCTCCCCGCTCACGCGGAAACTCGCAGAATCATTGCGCGGGTTCTTCAGCGGGATGGACACAGACGCAGTGGGTGCGTCAGCCGCAAAGCCATAACCGGTGTAATCAGCATTGGGTTTGGCCCAGCTGGCCCATACCAGCGCGAGGTCGATGCCTGTCTGATTCCACATTTCCATGTTGAGCTGAATTTTTTTGGGGTAAGCCGCCTGAGCGGATGCTGCTGCGACCATCATTGCGATGGCGGCGATGGTGCGGGTAAAGCAAGTCTTTACGTTTTTCATGTCATGAATTCCCTTTCAGTCATCAATGCGAGCGTCCTGCTCGCGGTTCTGTGAACGTCGTCACAAGGCTGAGTATGATTCAGCGTGCCGCTTTCGGTAGTCGCAAACGCCGAGGCATGCAGTAGGAAGGGTCTTTCGATTGCGTGGTTACGTCGCGGGAGCAGGCGGCTGCTCTCGTAGGAGGGGAGCATCGGGCGCCGAAGGATGGCGCCCGGAAATTGCGCGATTCAGCCTTTCGCCTTCTCGATCAATTCGATGTATTCATCGGCGTTACGTTGATCCCTGATCAGGGTAACGAAGTCATTGCCGTGCTCGTCTTTGCCGTCGAGGTCGTAACCGGCCTCCTTGAAGAACGTCAGAAAACGCCCGAAGTCATCGATGCGCAGGCCACGGTAGGCCTTGATCAGCTTGTGCAGCGACGGCGACGTGGCATCGACCGGTTCGAAATCCAGGAACAGCTTGATCTGGGCGTCGCCGATTTCATCGCCAATCACCTGCTTCTTATCTTTACGCATTGCTGACTCCAACTGACTTGCGGACATTTCACGGGCGGGCAGTTTACCCCCCGCCCGGTCGCGGGCTCAACGCGCGCGTACGCTGCCGGTGTGCAGGTCGGCCCAGACGTGACCGTTGGCATAGCTGAGGAACTGGCAGTAGACCTTTTCGTTACGCAGCAAATCCACGAACACCCGGTATTGCGTCGCCGGGTAGTAAAGCGTCAGCGTGCGCGAAGGCTCGTCGTAGGTCGGTTTCTTAAGGCTTTTGCTTTCGCCGTCGAAGTGGATCAACACGTCGGCGATGGTCGCGCCCTTGTTCATGGGTTTGCCTTTCAGGCGCAGGATCAGCGGCGAGGTGACAGGGATCGGTTGCTGATTGGACTGACGCTGGCTGCCCACCACCACCGAATACTCAGTGATCTGCAGCAATTGCTGCTGCTCGGGTTCACCTTCGCGCACGGACAATTCGTCCGGCGGCAAGTATTGCGCGTGCATGGGTTCGGCGAGTGCGGGGAGTGGCAGCGTCAACAGCAACATCAACGCAGCGGTACTTCGAACAGATAACGGCATGGGCGCCTCCCGAAAAAGTGGGGGGCACTCTAGCATGCAAGACCTGGCGATCTTCCACTCCCCTCGGGCGTCAGTAAACCCCGGCAGCATCCGAAATCATCAGTGGGCGAGGCATTTGTGGGAGCTCGCTCGCGAATGCGGTGAGTCAGGCAGTACCGATGGCGACTGACCCGACGCCTTCGCGAGCAAGCTCACTCCCACACTATGATGATGCTTGCCTTACATACCCTTTACGGCATAGATCCCGGCCGCGTTGCGCCAGTAGCCTTTGTAGTCCATGCCGTAACCGAAGATGTAGCGATCGATGCACGGCAGGCCAACGAAATCGGCTTTCAGGTCAGGCCGCGCCTTGCGGTCGTGGTCCTTGTCGATCAGCACGGCGGTGTGTACAGCGCGCGCGCCGGCGTGTTTGCAGAAGTCGATGATCGCGCCGAGGGTGTGGCCTTCGTCAAGGATGTCGTCAATGATCAGCACATCGCGGTCGATGAACGAGACTTCAGGCTTGGCTTTCCAGAACAGGTCGCCGCCGCTGGTTTCGTTGCGATAGCGGGTGGCGTGCAGGTAAGACGCTTCCAAGGGGAAGTTCAGATGAGTGAGCAACTTGCCGGCGAAGATCAGGCCACCGTTCATGACGCAAAACACCACCGGGTTACGGTCGGCCAGCACGCCATTGATTTGCTCGCCGACGCGGGCGATGGAGGCTTCGACTTCGGCCTCATTGTAAAGGCAGTCAGCCTCGCGCATGACTTGACGGATATGCTCGAGATCAGCGGACATGACGCTCTCCAAGGGGGCTGTGTAAGGAAAAGCGGGCAAAGGTACGCATCCGCCGACATCAGGGCAAGTGTTTCTGGACTAACGTTGCACTGTCGTTCCATAAATCTCGGCGCGCGAACCTAACCGTCAGGACAAGTTACAGCTGAATAGATTAATCTAAGCCGTTTTTTTTGCCCGCCCGCTGGAGCCTTTCCCCTATGCCCATTCGTGAGATCCGCCATCCGCTGATCCGCCACAAGCTCGGCCTGATGCGCCGTGCCGATATCAGCACCAAGAATTTTCGTGAACTGGCTCAAGAAGTCGGCGCGCTGCTGACGTACGAAGCGACCAAGGATCTGCCGCTGGAAACCTACGACATCCAGGGATGGGCCGGCACGGTTCAGGTCGAGAAGATCGCCGGCAAGAAGATTACCGTGGTGCCAATCCTGCGAGCGGGCATCGGCATGCTTGAAGGTGTGCTCAGCCTGATCCCCGGCGCCAAGGTCAGTGCCGTGGGCGTCGCACGCAATGAGGAAACCCTCGAAGCCCACACGTACCTGGAAAAACTCGCTCCCGAGATCGACCAGCGTCTGGCGCTGATCATCGACCCGATGCTCGCCACCGGCGCTTCCATGGTTGCCACCATCGACCTGCTGAAAAAAGCCGGTTGCCGCGACATTCGCGCGATGGTCCTGGTCGCCGCGCCGGAAGGCATCGCCACCGTCGAGCAAGCCCACCCGGACGTCAACATCTACACCGCGTCCATCGATCAACAACTGAACGAACACGGCTACATCATCCCGGGCCTGGGCGATGCCGGTGACAAGATTTTCGGCACCAAGCAGAAGGACGCCTGATGAAGCCGGATGAGTTCAACGACCCACTCTGGCGCACGATCCTGTCGGGCGCGCAGATGCTGTTCGTGGCATTCGGCGCACTGGTATTAATGCCGCTGATCACCGGCCTCGATCCCAACGTCGCGTTGTTCACGGCAGGCTTGGGCACCCTGTGTTTTCAGGTGGTGACAGGCCGTCAGGTGCCGGTCTTCCTCGCGTCCAGCTTTGCCTTCATCACCCCGATCATTCTCGCCAAGGGCCAGTTCGGTCTTGCTGCAACCATGGGCGGCGTCATGGCAGCGGGCTTCGTCTACACCTTCCTGGGTCTGGCCGTGAAGATCAAAGGCACCGGATTCATCGACCGCCTGCTGCCGCCGGTGGTGATTGGCCCGGTGATCATTTCCATTGGTCTGGCGATGGCACCCATTGCCGCCAACATGGCGATGGGCCGGACGGGTGATGGCGCAGCAGAACTGATCCCGTACAACACCGCCATCATCATTTCGATGGCGGCGCTGCTCACGACGTTGATCGTTGCGGTGTTCGGCAAAGGCATCTTCCGCCTGGTGCCAATCATCTCCGGCGTGCTGGTAGGTTTTGCGCTGTCGTTTTACTTCGGTGTGGTCGATGTGGCGAAAATTGCTGCGGCGCCCTGGCTGGCACTGCCGCACTTCACGGCGCCGGAATTCAACTGGCAGGCGATTCTGTTCATCGTCCCGGTGGCACTGGCCCCGGCCATCGAGCACATCGGCGGCGTGATTGCGGTCGGCAGCGTGACGGGACGCGATTACCTGAAAAAGCCTGGCCTGCATCGCACGCTACTGGGTGACGGCATTGCAACCACCGTGGCCGGCGCGTTTGGTGGCCCGCCCAACACCACCTACGCCGAAGTCACCGGCGCGGTGATGCTGACCAAGAACTACAACCCGAAGATCATGACCTGGGCGGCGATTTTCGCCATCACCCTGGCCTTCATCGGCAAGTTCGGCGCGTTGCTGCAAAGCATTCCGGTGCCGGTCATGGGCGGGATTCTGTGCCTGCTGTTCGGGTCGATTGCTGCGGTGGGCATGAACACGCTGATCCGCCACAAGGTTGATCTGGCCGAAGCGCGCAATCTGGTGATCGTGTCCGTCACACTCGTGTTCGGCATTGGCGGCGTGCTGATCGGCACCGGCAACGGCCCTGATGATTTCGGCATGAAAGGCATCGCGCTGTGCGCCGTGACCGCGATTGTGCTGAACCTGATCCTGCCGGGGAATGACGCGTGGAAGAACAAGCACCTGGATGATCAGTTGCCGTAGTTCTGAAGCGTAATGAAAAGGGGGCATTACTCACGTGATGCCCCCTTTTTTTTGGGGGGAATCTGTAGGAGTAGCTTAGATTTGCGGCGTACACCGAAACTGTGGGAGTGAGCTTGCTCACGAAGGCGGCGCATCAGGTTCATCAATGCCGCTTGAACAGACGCATTCGCGAGCAAGCTCGCTCCCACAGGGATCTACGTTAAAGCTAGGCTCGGGTTATTACACCACCATCGCCGGTGCCTTTTCGCACAGCGTATTCAGCGCCTTCGCCCAGTTCGGGTCGTCATTCAGGCATGGAATCAGCACCAGCTCCTCGCCCCCCGCCTCCCTGAACTGCTCGGCACCGCGGTCGCCAATCTCTTCCAGCGTCTCGATGCAGTCCGCGACAAACGCCGGGCACATGACCAGCAGCTTCTTCACGCCTTTAGCCGCCAGTTCGGCCAAGTGCGGCTCGGTGTAGGGTTCGATCCATTTGGCGCGGCCCAGTCGCGACTGAAACGACACCGACCACTTGCCATCGGGAATCCCCATCAGCTTGGCGAACTCTGCCGACGAACGCATGCACTGCGCGCGGTAGCAGACCGCCAGAACTTCGGGAGACGCCGTTTCGCAGCAGTTGCCACTCTTGAAGCAGTGATTGCCGGTCGGGTCGAGCTTGGTGATATGCCGCTCGGGCAGGCCGTGAAAACTCAGCAACAGATGATCGTAATTCTGCTGCAAATGCGGCCGCACGCTCGCCACCAGGGCGTCGAGGTATTCCTGTTGATTGAAGAACGGCTTCAACAACGAAAAGTCGAAGTTCAGCTTTTTGTCACGCACTACGCGTTTGGCTTCTTCGATGACGGTGGTCACGGTGCTGTCGGCGAACTGCGGATACAGCGGCGCCAGGGTGACCTTTTTAATGCCCTGGGCTGCCAGGCGGGTGAGCACGGTCTCAATCGAAGGCTCGCCATAACGCATCGCCAGCTCGACCGGTCCGTGTTTCCACTCATTGACCATGGCCTGCTGAAGTCGCTTGCTCAGCACCACCAGCGGCGAACCCTCGTCCCACCAGATCGAGGCGTATGCGTGGGCCGACTGCTCCGGGCGCTTGATCAGAATCAGCGAGACGATCAGGCGACGCACTGGCCACGGCACGTCAATAACGTAAGGGTCCATCAGAAACTGATTAAGGTAGCGGCGCACGTCGGCAACCGACGTGGACGCTGGCGAACCCAGGTTAACCAGCAATAAAGCGTGATCGGTCATGCAACACCTTGATGTCAGTGGCGGCCCAGAAGGTTTTCCAGGGCCGCACGCAGATCAGTGAATCGGAAAGTGAAACCCGCCTCCTGGAGACGGTCTGGCCGGGCGCGCTGACCGCCCAGCAGCAGGATCGACAGCTCGCCCAGCAGCACTCGGAGCGCAACGGCCGGCATCGGCATGAATGACGGGCGATGCAGCACGGACGCAAGGGTCTTGGCAAAATCCCGGTTGCGAACCGGTGATGGCGCGCAGGCATTATAAGGACCTCGGGCATCGTCCCGACTCATCAGAAAATCAATCAGGGCGATTTGATCTTCGATGTGAACCCATGGCATCCATTGGCGTCCGTTGCCGATCGGCCCGCCCATGCCCATCTTGAACGGCGGCAACAGTCGTTGCAGCATGCCGCCTTCATCGGCCAACACCAGACCAGTGCGCACCAGCACCACGCGAATGCCCAAGGTTTCGGCACGTTGCGCGGTCTCTTCCCAGGCAATGCACAGGCGACTGGCGAAATCCTCACTGACCGGTTGCGCATTCTCGTCGAGCTCGCGCTCCCCGCCGTCGCCATACCAGCCCACTGCCGAGCCGGAAATCAGTACGTCAGGTTTCTGCTCGCGGCGCTCAAGCCACGTGACGAGTTGCTCGGTCAGGGTAATGCGGCTGTCCCACAGCAGTATTTTGCGTTTGCGTGTCCAGGGGCGGTCGGCGATGGGCGCGCCGGCCAAGTTGACCACCGCATCGACGTGTTGAGTGCCAATGTCATCGAAGTGTGCAATCCCGCGAACATTGGCGCCGCAGAGCCGCGCCACGTCATCGGGTTTGCGACTCAAGACCGTCAATTGATGGCCCTGTGCGAGCCAGTGCTTACACAAACGACGCCCTATCAAGCCTGTACCGCCGGTCAGCAAGATGTGCATGACTGAGTTCCTTACGTGGCGTTCATCGCAATTGCGGAGTCTATTTCTTCACAAGCCATGAGCTCGTGTGCGGAGTGATCACTCAACTCTAGGTCACCTTGGCGTGATCCACTCCCTCGCTGTTCTTTAGGACAGCCCGATCGTGCAGTTGAACGATTGAAGCAAAGCGTCAGACTTGTCAGCGAGCCCTTGGAAAGGTCCGCGTCCTGCGTGTGCAGGGCGACAACTTATACCGAAAAACGGCATTGTACAGCTTTTGCCTGAGGCGTAGTCTGTGCAGACAAGGTAACGAGGCCCCTATGACTGTCCCCATCGCAATCATCGGTACCGGCATCGCCGGACTCTCCGCCGCCCAGGCGTTGCAAGCCGCCGGGCATAGCATTCACCTTTTCGACAAGAGCCGCGGCAGTGGCGGCCGGATGTCCAGCAAACGCAGCGATGCTGGCGCACTGGACATGGGCGCGCAGTATTTCACGGCCCGCGACCGCCGCTTTGCCTCCGCTGTGCAGCAGTGGCAGGCCGATGGTCATGTGGCCGAGTGGACACCGCTGCTCTACAACTTCCATGGCGGAAAACTCAGCCTGTCACCTGACGAGCAGGTGCGTTGGGTCGGCACGCCGCGCATGAGCGCGATCACCCGGGCCATGCTCGGCGATATGCCGGTGACCTTCTCCTGCCGCATCACCGAAGTCTTTCGTGGCGAACAACACTGGAATCTGCTGGACGCCGACGGCCAAAGCCATGGCCCGTTCAGTCAGGTCGTGATCGCCATCCCCGCGCCTCAAGCCACAACCCTGCTGGCCGACGCACCGAAACTGGCAAGCGTCGTGGCGGGCGTGAAGATGGAGCCGACCTGGGCGGTCGCTCTGGCGTTTGATACTCCGCTGGACACGCCCCTCGAAGGCTGCTTCGTGCAGGACAGCCCCATCGACTGGCTGGCCCGCAATCGAAGCAAACCCGGTCGCGACAGCCAGATGGACACCTGGATTCTGCACGCCACCAGCATCTGGAGCCGTCAGCATCTGGACATGACCAGGGAGGACGTCATCGATCAGTTGCACGGCGCGTTTGCCGAGCTGATGAATTGCGCGATGCCAGCCCCGGCGTTCACCCTCGCCCACCGCTGGCTGTACGCAAGGCCTGCTGGCGGGCGCGAAGTCGGCGCGTTGTCCGATCCCGATCTCGGTCTGTATGTCTGCGGCGACTGGTGCCTGTCGGGCCGGGTAGAGGGGGCATGGCTGAGTGGTCAGGAAGCCGCGCGGCGTCTGCTGGAACACCTCAAATGAATCGACTCAATCCGCGTAAGCTGCTGCTATCGAAATGGACGGCAGCGGCCCCCCAAAACCGTGAAAAACACTTTCTGGTCACCGAGCTGTTCTGTGATGAAGAAGGCACGGTCCTGGAGATCGAACTGCAAGCAGTGATGACCAAACGCAGTCAGAAGCTGGCTTGGCAGACGTTGCAGAATGACCAGACCTGGCAAATGGGCTGGAAGTAAAGCACACGCAAATTACCGCACCCATCCCCTTGCTGCGCCTAAAACGCAGCACTTGTCGCTTCATGCCTCCGATCTTGTACAAATTATTTGACTTGCAGAACCACAAACCTATGATGAGCAAAGTTGTACAGACTAAAGAATCTGTATAAGAAGTTCTTCGAGGGGTTGTCATGTCTGCAGTACTCGGTCATTCATCAGAGCAAGCCTCCAAACCCAAGCTGGGCGTCAGTGCCTGCCTGATGGGTGTGGAGGTCAGGTTCAATGGCGGGCACAAGGAATCACACCTTCTGACCCGCGCCCTCACCGAATATTTCGATTTCGTGCCGGCGTGCCCAGAGGTCGCCATTGGTATGGGCATCCCTCGCGAAGCCATTCGTTTGGTGGGTGACACGGATCATCCTCGGGCGGTTGGTACGGTTCATCACGTGATGGATGTGACTGAGCAACTGGCTGACTATGGCGAGCACATGGCCAAGGAGATGAGCGATATCTGCGGCTACATCTTCATGCAGAAATCGCCATCGTGTGGCCTGGAACGCGTCAAGGTTTACCGCGATAACGGCGTGCCGTTCGAAACAGGTGGACGCGGCATCTATGCCCAGGCGTTCTGCGCGCGTCACCCTGATCTGCCAGTCGAAGAAGACGGTCGTTTGAACGACCCGGTTCTGCGGGAGAATTTCATCACCCGCGTGTTTGCCTACGCCGCCTGGCAGACGCTGCTGAAGAGCGGCATCACCCGCCGCTCGTTGACCGAGTTTCATGCCCGCTATAAATACCAGCTCATGGCCAACGATCCGGTGCAGTACAAAACGCTGGGGAATCTACTGGGCACCATGGGCCGAAACGACCCGGCTGAAATCGCCCCGCGCTATTTCAGTCAACTGATGAGCGCGCTGAAGAAGCCAGCCACCCGACGTACCCACACCAACGTGCTGCAGCATCTGTGCGGTTATCTGCGCCAGACCCTCAGCGCGTCCGACAAGAAAGAAATCCAGGGCGTCATCAATCAGTACCACCAGGGCATCGTGCCTCTGGTCGTGCCGCTGACGCTGCTCAAACATCATTTCCGCCGACACCCCGATCCGTACATTGCGCTGCAGGTTTATCTGCAGCCACATCCGGAAAACCTCAGTCTGCGCAACGCGATTTGAACATGACCACTACCGAGCAAGAACCGCCGGAAGGCGACCCGCAGGACGCCGCGAACGCTTTTGAAAACGGCTGGCTGCCGATTCGCGAAATTGCCCGACTGACCGGCGTAAACGCAGTGACCCTGCGCGCCTGGGAACGCCGCTACGGCCTTATCGTTCCGCACCGCACGCCCAAGGGCCATCGGCTTTACAGCAACGAGCATGTGGACCGCGTGCTGACCATTCTCACGTGGCTTAACCGTGGCGTGTCGGTCAGTCAGGTCAAGCAACTGATCGACGATCAGCAGGCGGCACCGCCGAATGTCGAGAATGACTGGGACATTCTTCGCCAGACCCTTCAGGAAGCCATCGGCGCCCTGGCCGAGCGGCGCCTGGACGATTCACTCAACCGCGCCATGTCGTTGTACCCGCCGCGCACGCTCTGTGAACAACTGTTACTGCCGCTGCTGGCATCACTTGAGCAGCGCTGGCAAGGCCAGTTCGGCGCGCAGCTGGAGAGGGTGTTTTTCTATTCGTGGCTGCGCAGCAAGTTTGGCGCCCGGCTGTACCACAACAACCGTCAGGTCAGCGGCGCGCCCTTGCTGCTGGTCAACCAGTCCGATCTGCCGCTCGAGCCGCATCTGTGGCTGACCGCGTGGCTGCTCAGCAGTGCCGATTGCCCCGTAGAAGTGTTCGACTGGCCTTTGCCGGCAGGCGAGCTCGCCCTGGCCTGTGAGTACCTCAAGCCGCGCGCAGTGCTGTTGTATTCCAGCAAGTCTCTGAACGTCGGCCAGCTGCCCCGCCTGCTGCACAACATCGAGTGCCCGAAGCTGATCGTCGGGCCCGCAGTGCGCATTCATTCGACGGAATTATCCGCCGCCGAGGGTGAAGTCTCCGGCCTGTCCCTCGCCGAAGACCCTTTGACCGCCCAGGCCGCCTTGCAGCGGCTAGGGCTCATCTAAGGAATAACTATGCAATTGATATGGCTGCGCAGCGATCTGCGTGTGCATGACAACACGGCGCTGAGCGCTGCCATGGAACAGGGCCCGACGCTTGCCGTGTACATGATCAGCCCGGGCCAGTGGCAAAGCCATGACGATGCCCCATGCAAAGTCGATTTCTGGCTGCGCAACCTTCGCGAATTGAGCAAGGCACTTGCGGCGCTCAATGTCCCTTTGCTGATCGTCCATGCGGACACGTGGTCGCAGGCGCCCAAGGCGTTGCTTGGGTTGTGTCAGCAACACGGGATCGACAGCGTGCACGTCAACGACGAGTACGGCATTAACGAGACCAAACGCGATTGTGACGTTGAGAAGGCACTCGATGGCGCCGGCGTTCTGTTTCATCGCCACCTCGACCAGCTGTTTTTTCAGCCTGGCAGCGTGCTCACCAAGAGCGGCGGGTATTTCAAGGTTTTCACGCAATTCCGCAAGGTCTGTTACGCCCGTTTGCATTACTCGATGCCGGCGCTGGTTGCGCTGCCCAGAGCGCAGCAGAAGCTGTCTGTCAAAAGCGATGCCGTGCCGGATGCGGTCAAGGGTTTCGCCGCACCGACTGATACCCTGCGTTCGCTCTGGCCGGCCGGCGAAGATGAGGCGCGTGATCGCTTGCAAAACTTCACCGACGAGCAAGTGCATTACTACGATCAAGAGCGCGACTTCCCCGCCAAGCCCGGGACCAGTCAGCTGTCTGCGTACCTGGCTGCCGGCGTGATTTCCCCGCGCCAGTGCCTGCATTCGGCACTGCGCAGCAACAACGGCGAGTTCGAGACCGGTAACTCGGGGTCAGTCACCTGGATCAACGAACTGCTCTGGCGTGAGTTTTACAAGCACGTGCTGGTGGGCTTCCCTCGTGTCTCCCGTCATCGCGCCTTCCGCCCGGAAACCGAAGCGCTGAAATGGCGCAACTCGCCCGAGGATCTCGAGGCCTGGCAGCAGGGCCGGACCGGCCTGCCGATTGTCGACGCCGCCATGCGTCAGCTGCTTGAGACAGGCTGGATGCACAATCGCCTGCGGATGATTTCGGCCATGTTCCTGACCAAGAATCTGCTGATCGACTGGCGTGAAGGTGAGCGCTTCTTCATGCAGCACCTGATCGACGGCGATCTCGCCTCGAATAACGGCGGCTGGCAGTGGAGTTCATCAACCGGCACCGATGCGTCGCCTTACTTCCGGATCTTCAATCCGCAAAGTCAGTCGGAGCGCTTCGACCCTGAGGGCCGATTCATCCAACAGTGGGTGCCTGAACTGGCTGAGCTGAACAAGCGCGACATTCATAACCCCGCCGCACTGAGCGGCCTGTTCAGCGCTGAGGGTTATCCCGCGCCCATCGTTGATTTGAAAGCCAGCCGCGAACGCGCCCTGCAAGCGTTCAAGTCGCTGCCCCAACGGCAGACGGAGACGCAGGAGAATGGGTGAGCATTCGTCACGCCGGTTCGCGGTCCGCTGCGCGGTGATTTAAACTGCCGCCCATGACGACCGTTATCCCTTCGCTTCAACTCCCTGCCGAACCCGCAATCACGTGTTCCACCTGCGCGGCCTGCTGCTGCCAGCTGGAGGTCATGTTGATCACCGACACCGGCGTGCCCGAGCGTTACATCGACACCGATGACTGGGGAGGCGAAGTCATGCTGCGCCTGGACGATGGCTGGTGCGCGGCACTGGATCGCGACACGATGATGTGCACGATCTACGACCGTCGGCCGTTGATTTGCAGGGAATTCGAAATGGGTGCGCCGGAGTGTATTGCCGAACGAGAGGGTATTGCGACGGCGTATCTGTGATTACTGTTTGCCTGAATCAGCCGCGTTGGCTGACCTTCCCGGTTAAAGCCGGTCCTACCATGTGCTGCGTCGGTTGAACCGGCTTGAGCCGAGAAGAAGCGCAGGGTACGTTGCAATTGCGGTCAAGCCCGCTCCTGCAATGAAACACTCGAGCGCTTAGAACGGCATCGTGTAGTGAATCGCGTAGCTTTCGATGCCGTCATTGTTGGTGGTCATGCCGCCGTTGGAGTAGTGAGTGGCGCGCAGGCCGACTTCATGTCCACCGGCAAAGCGCAGACCGAAACCCAAACGGTCTTCAAACTGGAACGCGCTGCCCAGCTTGTTACCTTCCACTTCGGTGCGCTGGAACACAGCGGCGCCGATACCCGCTTCGATGTAAGGCTTGACGCTCTCACCCGAGAACTCATAAACGAATACCGGAGAGAACGACAGGCTGTTGTTGCTGGAGTTCTTGTCGCCTTCCCAGTATGTATACGCGCCGCTCCAATAGCCGGTCAGGCGACCGACACCGGTTTGCCACCAACTTTTATCCCAATCAAACTGCGCACCCAGACGATAAGTCATGGTGGACTCGCCAGTTTGTCCTACGGAAAACTCGACCCCATCAGCTTGAGCAATTGCGCTTTGCCCCAACAGAGCAGCCGCAATCGCAGCCAAACAAAACAGTCGCTTCATCTGAAACATCCTATTTTTCGAAAGCAGTTAGAAATTTTTATGTCGACAGAAGTGCTGTAGAAGCCGGCGGCTGAACTTTAGTTCACCCACGGCCGAAGCGATTCACGTTTTTTTCACGAAACGAAGCTTCGCACATTGTCGGAGTTGTTACAAAGCACGCGTAGGACGTTTCTGAAATCTTCTGGATCGCCGGTCGTCCAGAACTGCGTGGTCTGAGGATGACCGTTCGCCAACAGCTCGCGCTCGCCCAATAACCGCTGCAACTGCCGGGCTACAGCAGCGCCGGTGTCGATCAGTGTGATGGACGCAGGAATCATTTCCCGCAGCAATGGCTTGAGAAACGGGTAATGGGTGCAGCCCAGAATGATGGTGTCGCAGCCTGCAGCGAGTAACGGCGCGACGTAACTCTGCAACAGTTGCCGAATCGTCGGGCTGACCAGGTCGCCCGTTTCGATCAACTCCACCAGTCCCGGGCAGGGCTGCGTGATGACTTGCACGTCTGCCGCGAAGCGATCGAGCAATGCGGCGAACTTGGCGCTTTGCAAGGTGCCCGTGGTCGCCAGCACACCGACGACACCGGTTCGCGTCGCCGCGGCCGCAGGTTTGACCGCAGGCTCCATGCCCACCAGCGGCCAGTCAGGGTAGCGGAGGCGCAAGTCAGCGATGCCGGCCACCGTTGCCGTATTGCAGGCGATCACCAGCGCCTTGGCGCGCTGACGGTGGAAGAAGTCAGCAATCGTTGCGCAACGTTCGCGAATGAATTCGGGGGTTTTCTCGCCATAGGGGATGTGGCCGCAATCGGCGACATAGAGCAGCGATTCCCGTGGCAGCAACTGCTGTATTTCCGCCAGCACCGACAACCCGCCGACGCCGGAATCAAACACCGCCACCGGCGCATCGCTGTCTCTATTCATGCTCGACGGCAGCTCGACGGCCGGTACCGCACACGCTGCAGCCCGGATCGCGTTTGACTTTCAATTCGCGGAATCGCGTGCTCAATGCATCGATCAGCAGCAGTCGCCCGACCATCGGCTCGCCGAATCCGGCCAGCAGCTTGAGGGCCTCAAGGGCCTGCAAACTGCCCACCAGTCCCACCAAAGGGCCGATCACGCCGGCTTCGCTGCAGGTCAATTCGGTTTCGCTGCCGTGCCCGTACAAGCAGTGGTAACAAGGGCTCTCTGGACGGCGCGGGTCGAACACCGACAGTTGCGCTTCCAGGCGAATTGCAGCGCCGCTGACCAGCGGTTTGCAGGCGGCGACGCAGGCCGCATTGACCGCCTCGCGCGTCGAGAAATTGTCCGAGCAGTCCAGCACCAGATCGACCCCGGCCACGGCTGCCGCCAGTGAGTCGGCATCCAGGGCCGCGCGATGGGCCACCAGCGTGATCTGCGGATTGATGGCGGTGAGCCGGGTGATGGCTGAGTCGACTTTGCTTAAGCCCACGCTCGGGGTGTCGTGAATGATCTGGCGTTGCAGGTTGGTCAGATCGACACTGTCGAAATCAGCCAGATGCAATGCTCCGACGCCGGCCGCCGCCAGATACAACGCTACAGGCGAACCCAGTCCGCCGAGGCCGACAATCAGCACGCGGCTTTGTTTGAGGCGCAGCTGGCCGTCGATGTCGACCTGTTGCAGAAGGATCTGCCGGCTGTAGCGCAGCAGTTCCTCGTCCGTCAGCACGGCACTCGCCCGAAGGTAATGCGCTCGTGGTCGCCCAGGTCGCGGCGAGTCTTGATCTCTTCGAATCCGTGCTCAAGCAACAGCTCGCGCACCGCCGCGCCTTGATCGTAACCATGCTCCAGCAAGAGCCAGCCGCCCGCTTCAAGGTGTGCGGGCGCTTGCGACACGATCAGGCGCAAATCGTCCAGGCCGTCGGCGCCGGAGACCAACGCGCTGCTTGGCTCGAAGCGCACGTCACCTTCGACCAAATGAGGGTCGTCGGAGGCAACGTACGGGGGGTTGCTCAGGATCAGGTCGAAACGCTGCCCCTCGACGGTACTGAACCAGTGACTGTGCAAGACCTTGGCGTTATCCAGATGGAGGCGCTGGCGGTTGCGTTCGGCAAGCTCGACCGCGTCTTCAACGCGATCCACCGCCGTGACGCTCCACTGCGGACGATCCTTGGCCAGCGACAGCGCGATCGCGCCGGTGCCAGTGCCGAGGTCGAGCAGTGTGTGAGGAATCGCACCGGGCAAAAGCTCCAGCGCGGTTTCCACCAGCATCTCGGTTTCGGGCCGCGGGATGAGCGTATGGGGCGCGACTTCCAGGTCGATGTTCCAGAACCCTTGCAGGCCCAGGATGTACGCGACGGGTTCACCGGTTCGACGACGCTTGAGATAGCCGTCGAAAGCGTGCGCCGCTTCGGTGCTGACAATACGCTCGGGCCAGGTGTGCAGAAAACTGCGCGGCTTGCCCAGGGCAGCGGCCAGCAACAATTCTGCATCCAGACGCGCTGTCGGAGAATCCGGCAACTCGGCGCTTCTTAACAAGCTGGCGATGATGGTCATTTAATCACCCAGTGCCGCAAGTTGATCTGCCTGATACTCGGCAAGTAACGGTTCTATCACTGCATCGACCCCGCCGGCCAGAACTTCATCAAGGGAATAGAGCGTCAGGTTCACGCGGTGATCCGTGACTCGCCCCTGTGGGAAATTGTAAGTACGAATGCGTTCCGAGCGATCCCCGGAACCTACCAGCAATTTGCGCTCGCTGGCGATGGCGTTGGCCGCTGCAGCGGTCTGCTGATCATTGAGCTTGGCCGACAGCCAGGACATCGCCCGCGCACGGTTTTTGTGCTGCGAACGTTCTTCCTGGCATTCCACCACGATGCCGGACGGCAAGTGCGTAATGCGGATGGCCGAATCGGTCTTGTTGACGTGCTGACCACCGGCGCCGGAGGAGCGATAGGTATCAACGCGCAAGTCTGACGGGTTGATCTCGATGGTCTGCTGTTCGTCAGGCTCTGGCAACACCGCTACCGTACACGCAGACGTGTGAATGCGTCCCTGGGATTCGGTTTCCGGCACTCGCTGAACGCGATGCACGCCCGACTCGAATTTCAGCTTACCGTAGACGTGCTCGCCTTCGACCCGCGCAATGACTTCCTTGTAGCCGCCATGCTCGCCGATGTTCTCGGACAGAATCTCGACACGCCAGCCACGTCGCTCGGCGTAGCGGGAATACATGCGAAACAGGTCGCCGGCAAAGATAGCGGCTTCGTCGCCACCGGTGCCGGCGCGGATTTCCAGAAACACGTTGCGGCCGTCGTTCGGGTCTTTGGGCAGCAGCATTTTCTGCAGGTCAGCCTCAAGCACCAGTAACTGATCCTTGGCTTCGCGCACTTCCTCGACGGCCATTTCACGCATGTCGGGGTCGCTGTCCTTGAGCAGCGCCTGCGCGCCCTCGAGGTCGGCCTGCACTTTCTGCAGTTGCCGGTATACCTGGATCACGGGCTCGACTTCGGCGTACTCACGGGAATACGCGCGAAATTTGGTCTGGTCGGAGATGACTTCGCCATCGCCAAGCAGCGCGGTCAATTCCTCGAAACGGTCGCTGAGCACGTCCAGCTTATTAAGCAGTGAAGCTTTCATCGCGGGGATTTATCCGTGAAGCCCTCGTTGAGGGCAAAGAGTTCCTGGGCCATGGCCAGCGCATCAACGCGGCCTTCAGCGGAGAGCTTTTTGAGTTGCACGCTGGGAGCGTGCATCATTTTGTTCGTCAGGCCACGTGCCAGCGCCATCAATACATCCTCGGCGTTGCTGCCATTGGCGAGCATGCGCTGGGCCTTCTGCAATTCTTCGTCACGCAGGCGTTCGCTCTGCTGACGATACGCCTTGAGCACGTCAACCGCGGCCAGCTCGCGCAGGCGCGACATGAAGTCGTCTACGCCCACACTCACCAGCTCTTCGGCCGCCTGCGCCGCGCCCTGGCGACTCTTGAGGTTTTCAGCGACGACTTCGTGCAGATCGTCCACGGTGTAGAGGTAGACGTCGTCCAGCTCTCCAACTTCGGGTTCGATATCGCGCGGCACGGCGATGTCGACCATGAAGATCGGCTTGTGCTTACGCAGCTTCAGCGCGCTTTCAACGGCGCCTTTGCCCAGAATCGGCAACTGACTGGCCGTTGAGCTGATGACGATGTCGCTGTTGACCAGCTCGGCCGGGATGTCAGCCAGCAGCACAGCATGGGCACCGAACTGCTCGGCGAGAATGTTCGCGCGTTCGAGCGTGCGGTTGGCAACGACGATACGCTTGACCCCGAGATCATGGAGGTGGCGCGCGACCAGGGTGATGGTCTCCCCCGCGCCTATCAACAGCGCCTGACTGCGCTGCAGGTCGCTGAAAATCTGCTTGGCCAGGCTGACGGCCGCAAAGGCCACGGACACCGGGTTCTCGCCGATGGCCGTGTCGGTGCGGACCTGTTTGGCAGCACTGAAGGTGGCCTGAAACAGCCGCCCGAGCAAGGGGCCGACCGTGCCAGCCTCCCGGGCAACGGCATAGGCCGATTTCATCTGGCCGAGGATCTGCGGCTCGCCCAGTACCAGCGAATCCAGGCCCGACGCCACGCGCATCATGTGACGCACCGCTGCGTCGTCCTCATGCACATAGGCACTGGCGCGAAGTTCATCGACATTCAGGTGGTGATAATCCGCCAGCCAGCGCAAGACGACGTCGGCGGTCAGTTGATCCTGTTCGATATACAGTTCGCTGCGATTGCAGGTGGAGAGAATGGCCGCTTCACGGCTGCGAGTCAGACGGCAGAGCTGCTGCAGCGCCTCAACCAGCTGTTCAGGCGTAAATGCCACGCGCTCGCGGACATCGACTGAAGCAGTCTTATGGTTGATACCCAGAGCAAGAAAGGCCATTAAGGTCGCAGATGGTGACGTGAAGCCGGCAATTGTCCTACTTCGGTAGATTCAGGACAACCACCGCAATACATTCAGAACGTCCGCAGCGCACGATTGTCCCTATACAGGTTGCGTATCACCGGCTCTGGCCTGCGACAAAATGTCCGCGCTCAGGCTGTAGATCGAGCGTATCCAGATTTCGCGCGGGCTGTGGGTTTGCTCCCGGCCTTGTGTCATGATGCTTCCAAACCGCAGGTAAGCCGCCCCTCTTCTATATGAATAAATCCTCCGCGCTGTTCCTTGCCCTTGTCGCTCTGAGTGGCTGTCAGTCTACGGCCTCCGTTTCTACGGAGCCGTCCGCTCCGGCGAAAGAAGCGCCGCCCGCGCCCGAGGCCAAACCTCAGGTGTACGGCTCGTTTACTCAGGACACCGTCGTCAGCCTGTTGACCGCCGAGCTTGCCGGCCAGCGCAACCGCTTCGACATCGCGCTGGACAACTACGTGACCCAGGCGATCCAGACCCAGGATCCGGGGATATCCGAGCGCGCCTTCCGCATAGCCGAGTATCTGGGCGCCGATCAGGCCGCTCTCGACACCTCGATGATCTGGGCGAAAAACGATCCAGGCAATCTCGAGGCACAGCGCGCGGCAGCCATCCAGCTGGCGCGCGCCGGGCGCTACGACGATTCCATGCGCTATATGGAGAAGGTCCTTCAGGGCCAGGGCGACACGCACTTTGACTTCCTTGCGTTGTCAGCGTCGGAGACCGATTCCACTACGCGCAAGGGGTTGATCACCAGCTTCGACCGCCTGTTGGCGAAGTACCCGAAAAATGGTCAGCTAATCTTCGGCAAAGCACTCTTGCTTCAACAGGAAGGCGACAGTGCCGCCTCGCTGAAACTGCTCGAAGACAACCCGCCGGGTGAAGGCGAAGTGGCACCGATCCTGCTCCGCGGTCGCTTGCTGCAAAGCATGGACCGCGGCAAGGAAGCGATCCCGCTGCTGGAAAAAAGCATCAAGAAATACCCGGACGACAAGCGTCTGCGCCTGACCTATGCGCGCATGCTGGTGGAGCAGAACCGCATGGAAGACGCCAAAGTGCAGTTTTCCAGCCTTGTTCAGCAGTATCCGGATGACGACGAGCTGCGTTATTCGCTCGCCCTCGTGTGCTTGGAAAACAAAGCATGGGATGAAGCGCAGGGTTATCTCGAAGACCTCGTTGCTCGCGGCAGTCACGTCGACTCGGCCCACGTAAACCTCGGCCGCATTTACGAAGAGCGCAACGATCCACAAACCGCCCTCAGTGAATACGCTCAGGTGGGTGCCGGCAGCGACTTCCTGCCAGCACAGCTGCGTCAGGCCGACATCCTCATGAGCAATGGCAACACTGCCGAGGCGTCGAAGCGGCTGGCTCAGGCACGTGCCGATCAACCCGATTACGCCATTCAGCTGTATCTGGTCGAAGCCGAGACCCTGGTCAATAACAACCAGAGCGATCGCGGCTGGCAGGTATTGAGCCAGGCGCTCAAGCAGTACCCGGACGATCTGAATCTGCTCTACACCCGTTCGATGCTGGCCGAGAAACGCAACGATCTGAAGCAAATGGAGAGCGACCTGCGGGCCATTCTCAAGCGCGAACCGGACAACGCCATGGCGCTGAACGCTCTGGGCTATACGCTCTCTGACCGAACGACGCGCTATGCCGAAGCCAAGGAGCTGATCGAACGCGCGCACCAGCTCAACCCGGAAGACCCGGCGGTGCTCGACAGCCTCGGCTGGGTCAACTACCGCCTGGGCAATCTGGATGAAGCTGAGCGCCTGCTTCGCCAGGCGCTCGAGCGCTTTCCGGATCACGAAGTCGCCGCGCACCTGGGCGAAGTCCTGTGGGCCAAAGGCGAGCAGCGTGAAGCCCGCAAAGTGTGGGGCAAGGCCCTTGAACAACAACCTGACAGCCCGGTCCTGCGCAGCACCATTAAACGCCTGACCGGCGCCGAGACCCTTTGAATTTATGCAATTGCGCCACGTACTCGTATTCAGTCTGATCGCCCTGCTCGCCGGTTGTGCCGGCATGTCCTCCCGCGAAGCCGTACAAGGCAAGGGTGACGCCAATCAATGGCGTGTTAACAAAGAACAACTGAGCAGCCTCGACGGCTGGCAGATCAACGGCAAGGTCGGCATCCGCGCGCCGAAGGATTCCGGCAGCGGCACGCTGTTCTGGCTGCAACGCCAGGATTATTACGACATTCGCCTGTCCGGCCCGCTGGGTCGCGGCGCTGCCCGCCTGACCGGTCGCCCTGGTGCTGTGTCGCTGGAAGTCGCCAATCAGGGCCGCTACGACGCGCCGGATCCGGAAACCCTGCTCAAGGATCAGCTCGGCTGGAAACTGCCGGTGTCGCATCTGGTCTGGTGGGTGCGCGGCCTGCCCGCCCCCGACAGCAAAAGCAGCCTGACCCTTGACGGTGATAGTCGCTTGTCCAGCCTCGAACAGGACGGCTGGCAGATCGAATACCTGAGCTACACCCAGCAGAACGGTTTCTGGTTGCCTGAACGGATGAAACTTCACGGCCAGGATCTGGACGTCACGCTGGTCATCAAGGATTGGCAACCACGCAAACTGGGGCAATGAGCATGTCGCAAGCACGACTGACACTGCCCGCCCCTGCCAAATTGAATCTGATGCTGCACATCACCGGACGGCGCGCCGACGGTTATCACGAACTGCAGACGCTCTTTCAGTTTCTCGATTACGGCGACGAACTCAGTTTCGCGCTTCGCGACGACGGCGAAGTGCGGCTGCAGACGGAAATCGCCGACGTCCCTCACGACAGCAATCTGATCGTGAGAGCGGCTCGTGCGCTAAAGGAAGCATCCGGTTCTCCGTTCGGCGTCGATATCTGGCTGAAAAAAATCTTGCCCATGGGTGGCGGCATTGGCGGCGGAAGCTCGGATGCCGCAACAACATTGCTCGGCCTGAATCATCTCTGGCAGCTTGGCTGGGATGAGGATCGGCTGGCGGGGCTGGGCCTCAAGCTTGGCGCTGACGTGCCGGTTTTCGTGCGTGGACACGCTGCTTTTGCTGAGGGAATCGGCGAGATACTGACTCCCGTCACCCCCGAAGAACCTTGGTATCTGGTGCTAGTGCCGCAAGTATCTGTAAGTACAGCAGAAATTTTTTCAGATCCGCTGTTGACACGTGACACTCCGCCCATTAAAGTGCGCCCCGTTCCCAAGGGAAACAGTCGAAACGACTGCTTACCGGTTGTAACGAGGCGATATCCAGAAGTTGGTAACGCTTTGAATTTGTTAGGTAAATTTACCGAAGCAAAATTAACCGGAACTGGAAGTTGTGTGTTTGGGGCCTTCCCAAGCAAAGCTGAAGCTGATAAAGTCTCGGCCCTTCTTACAGAGACCCTTACAGGGTTTGTAGCAAAAGGCGCAAACATCTCGATGTTGCACCGGAAGTTACAGGCACTGCTCTAAAAGGAACCGAGTGCCAGGCACTCGTGCAACAGATACAGGGGCGTCGCCAAGCGGTAAGGCAGCAGGTTTTGATCCTGCCATGCGTTGGTTCGAATCCAGCCGCCCCTGCCATTTTCCTATAGTCATCCAGGCATACCCTAAGCCTCCAGGTACTGCGCGTGTCCAAGATGATGGTCTTTACGGGGAACGCCAACCCCGATCTGGCTCGGCGTGTCGTACGTCAGCTGCATATCCCTCTCGGTGACATCTCTGTTGGAAAGTTCTCCGACGGTGAGATTACCGCTGAGATCAATGAAAACGTTCGCGGTAAAGACGTCTTCATTATCCAGCCGACCTGCGCTCCGACCAACGATAACCTGATGGAACTCGTCGTGATGGCTGATGCCTTCCGTCGTTCCTCGGCCACTCGTATCACTGCTGTAATTCCTTACTTTGGTTATGCTCGCCAGGATCGCCGTCCGCGTTCCGCCCGTGTGGCTATCAGCGCTAAAGTGGTTGCGGACATGCTCACCGTCGTCGGTATCGACCGTGTGCTGACTGTCGACCTGCACGCTGACCAGATTCAAGGCTTCTTCGATATTCCGGTAGATAACATCTACGGCTCCCCGGTTCTGGTGGATGACATCGAAGACCAACGCTTCGAAAACCTGATGATTGTTTCCCCGGATATCGGCGGCGTCGTGCGTGCACGTGCTGTTGCCAAATCCCTGGGCGTCGATCTGGGCATCATCGACAAACGCCGCGAGAAGGCCAACCACTCCGAAGTGATGCACATCATCGGTGATGTCGAAGGCCGTACCTGTATTCTCGTCGACGACATGGTCGATACCGCCGGCACCCTGTGCCACGCGGCCAAGGCGCTGAAAGAACACGGCGCTGCCAAGGTCTTTGCGTATTGCACACACCCTGTTCTGTCGGGCCGTGCAATCGAGAACATCGAAAATTCCGTGCTGGACGAACTGGTGGTGACGAACACCATCCCGTTGTCCGCTGCAGCACAGGCCTGTGACCGTATCCGTCAACTGGATATCGCACCGGTAGTCGCTGAGGCGATGCGTCGCATCAGCAATGAAGAATCGATCAGCGCGATGTTCCGATAAGGGCCCTGCCCTGCCGAACCATCCGTTGACGAAAAGCGCCCCGCCCCGACACCAAATGCCGGGGCGGGGCTTTTTTGCCCATACCGTGTCTGGCGCTGGTCGCAAACGCCGCTCGGTCATGGCTATTTTGGAGATACAAAATGAACGAATTTACTCTGAACGCTCAAGCGCGTAATGACCTGGGGAAAGGTGCGAGCCGCCGCCTGCGTCGTCTCGCCGCCCAAGTCCCAGCCGTTGTCTACGGCGGTGGCAAGGAAGCTGTTTCGATCACCATCGAAGCCAAAGAAATTGCCAAGCTGTTCGAAAACGAAGCTGCTTTCAGCCACGTTATCGAATTGAATGTCGATGGCGCCAAGCAGAACGTACTGATCAAGGCCATGCAGCGTCACCCGGCCAAGCAGTTCATCATGCACGCCGACTTCATCCGCGTCGTAGCTGGCCAGAAACTGACCGCTATCGTTCCAGTGCACTTCATCAACGAAGAAGCACCGGTCAAGAAAGGCGGCGAGATCTCGCACACTACCACTGAGCTGGAAGTGACCTGCCTGCCGAAAGACCTGCCTGAGTTCATCGAAGTTGACCTGGGCGCGCTGGAAATCGGTGACAACGTTCACCTGTCCGACGTCAAGGCGCCGAATGGTGTTGAATTCGTCGCTCTGGCGCACGGCAAGGACCTGGACATCGCTAACGTCCACGCCCCTCGCATCGTCCAGGACGAAGAAGAAGGCACCGCAGAAGGCGAAGCAGAGTAATCATTACTCGCTAGCCGGTTGAACCCGTGATGATGCTCGCCATCATCACACTCGACCCAAGGAAGAGCCCCTGACGTGACCGCCATCCAACTGATCGTCGGCCTGGGAAATCCAGGCCCCGAATACGAACAGACCCGGCATAACGCAGGGGCTCTTTTCGTTGAGCGTATTGCCAGCGCCCAGCGTGTCAATCTGACCGCTGACCGCAAATATTTCGGCCTGACGGCTAAATTCAGTCATCAGGGCCAAGACGTTCGTCTGCTGATTCCTACCACGTACATGAACCGCAGCGGCCAGTCCGTCGCGGCTCTGGCGGGTTTCTTCCGGATTCCTCCGCAAGCCATTCTGGTGGCCCACGACGAACTCGACCTGCCTCCGGGCGTCGCCAAACTCAAACTGGGTGGCGGGCACGGCGGGCATAACGGGCTGCGCGACATCATTGCGCAGCTCGGCAACCAGAACGGCTTCCACCGCCTGCGGCTTGGCATCGGCCACCCGGGCGACGCCAGTCTGGTGTCCAATTTCGTCCTGGGTCGAGCGCCACGCGCCGAGCAGGAAAAGCTGGATGCCAGCATCGACTTTGCCCTCGGCGTGCTGCCGGATGTACTCGCTGGCGACTTCGCCAAGGCGATGCGCGTCCTGCACAGCCAGAAGGCCTGACATCACTCGAGGGGAAACACCATGGGATTCAACTGCGGCATCGTCGGCCTGCCCAACGTCGGCAAGTCCACCCTGTTCAACGCCCTGACCAAGTCCGGTATCGCGGCGGAGAACTTTCCCTTCTGCACCATCGAACCGAACACCGGCATCGTGCCCATGCCGGACCCGCGCCTGCAGGCCCTGGCCGATATCGTCAACCCGAAGCGTATTCTGCCGACCACGATGGAATTCGTGGACATCGCCGGGCTGGTAGCCGGTGCATCCAAAGGTGAAGGCCTGGGCAACAAGTTCCTCGCCAACATTCGCGAGACTGACGCCATCGCCCACGTTGTGCGCTGCTTCGAAGACGAGAACGTGATTCACGTTTCCAACAGCGTCGACCCGAAGCGCGACATCGAGATCATCGATCTGGAACTGATTTTCGCTGACCTCGACAGCTGCGAGAAGCAACTGCAGAAAGTCACGCGCAACGCCAAGGGCGGTGACAAGGACGCAGTGGTCCAGAAAGGCCTGCTGGAACAACTCATTGCTCACTTCACACTGGGCAAACCTGCCCGCAGCCTGATGAAGAGCATGAGCGCCGATGAGAAAGCCGTCATCAAGGGCTTCCATCTGCTGACCACCAAACCGGTCATGTACATCGCCAACGTTGCTGAAGACGGCTTCGAGGACAACCCGCACCTGGACGTGGTTCGCGCCATCGCCGAAGAAGAAGGCGCAATGCTGGTGCCGGTCTGCAACAAGATCGAGGCAGAAATCGCCGAACTCGACGACGGCGAAGAAAAGGACATGTTCCTGGAGGCCCTGGGCCTTGAAGAGCCTGGTCTGAACCGCGTGATCCGTGCCGGCTACGAAATGCTGCACCTGCAGACCTACTTCACTGCCGGTGTTGAAGAAGTTCGTGCGTGGACCGTCCGTGTCGGCGCCACCGCGCCACAGGCTGCCGGCGTGATCCACACCGATTTCGAAAAGGGCTTTATCCGCGCCGAATGCGTCGCCTACAACGATTTCATCCAGTACAAGGGCGAAGCCGGTGCCAAGGAAGCGGGCAAATGGCGCCTTGAAGGCAAGGATTACATCGTCAAGGACGGCGACGTTCTGCACTTCCGCTTCAACGTCTAACGAGCTCGTGGACCTCCACGAACCCCGTTGAACTTCAAAGCCCGCGCATCACCCAGTGATCCGCGGGCTTTTTGCTTTCAGCGGTTTGTATCTGTCAGTAGCGCTCGCCTGCCTCGGTGCGGCTCAGACAATCGGCTGCGCTGCGCGAAACAGCAAAACCACACCCTCACGTTTGAGCGTTACATTACGAAAGTGCGTCCGCAAATGCGCCTCGAAACCTGCCTGAGTGTCCTGGCTGTTTCCGAAGATGCCTTTCTTGTTGTACACCGCCATCAGCTTGCGGCCAAAGCCGTTGTGCCCCGCCTCATCCCCCAAAATAGTCGCGCCAAACAATACGCCATCCGGGGTCAGATTGTGCTTGAGGTGAGCGAAGATCGCCGCCTTGGCGTCCAGCGGGCCTGGCAGGCAATGCAGCAGATAGAACAGCGATATCGAATCGAAGCGCTCTTTCCCGGGGATCGGCGTCATCACGTCATGCTGAAGGGTGCGCGTGTCTGGCCGGCCGATCCTGCGCTTGGCGGCAGCGAGGCTGCTTGGGTTGAGGTCCATCAAGGTGATTTTGGTGTGCGGTGGCAACTTGGCTTTCGCCAGGTAGTAACCCGTGCCGACGCCAATATCCAGATGGTGCGCACGAACATTGGCGCGGAAGAACGGCAACAGCACCTGATCGGTCGGGCAGCGCCAGGCATACCGATTGGAAATGCCCAGCACCCAGGCGTCGTACAACGCCAACGTAAGGGGCGAATAAACCGCCGCACCTGCGGCACTGCTATCGGTCATGGAAAAATCCCCCACGGCTATGGGTATCGAAATACGAAGAGAAGGCGACGAATCTTATACGTCGCCAGCCTTTCGTCTTTCAACCCACGCCGCACGCGCGCGTATGAGGACGTGAACGTCATTCGCACTCATGCCTTGTATGCGCGGCTTACCCCAGCTGGAATCTCGCGGTGTTGTCGCTCAAGGCCCGGCTGCCTTTGGTCAGGGTGTCTGCAGCCTGATTGACCGCACGCGCCCCTTCCAGCAAACGGCCTGCGGCCTGATCCACCTGCTGGATGTTGCCGCTCACCTCATCCGCCGTCGCGGCCTGCTCTTCAACCGCCGTGGCGATCTGCGCCAGCGTGTCAGTGACGATCTGCACCGCGCTGGCAATTTCTTCCAGCCGCTCGCCCAGCCCGGTCACTGACTGCGCGTCACTCACCGCCTGACCACACGCCGCTTCCATCAGGCTGACGGCCTGGCTGACGGTCGAGCGCAAACTGTCCACGGTCCCGGCAATTTGTGCAGTTGAGGCCTGGGTCCGCTGGGACAAACTGCGTACTTCGTCAGCGACCACGGCGAAGCCACGGCCCTGCTCGCCCGCACGCGCCGCCTCGATGGCGGCATTGAGCGCCAGCAGATTGGTCTGTTCGGCGATGCCGCGAATGGTGTCCACCACGGACTGGATCTGTTGCCCCTGCTCACTGACCTTGCCCAGCGCGTTGGCGGTGTCGGTCAGCTTCTGGTTCAACTGCTGAATGCTCGCCGTGGTGCGTTGGCTGTCGCGACTGCTGTCCTCGGCGATGCGTCGGGTGGCCTGGGCACTGCCGGACGCTGCTTCACAGCTGCGGGCGACGCCCATGGACGTCGCGGCCAGCTCGGTGGCCGCCGCCGCAATCTGGCTGATCTGCTGCTGTTGATCTTCGACTTCGTTGAGCGTGCTGCCGGATTGCGCGTTGAGGGTCAGCACCGCAGAGCCCAGCTGCTGGGTTTCGTGATTGACGCCCAACAGACTGGTGCGCAGTTGCACCACCGCAACGTTGAGTGCGGTGCTGATGGCTGCCAGTTCGTCACGCCCTTCAACGGCGACCTCAACGCACAAATTGCCGTCGCGCAGGGACTCGGCCAAGGTCGTAATGCCCTTGGCGCTGCGCTGAATCGACGCCTGGAGGCACATGAAGAGATACAGCGCCGCGAGCGCGAGAATGCTGAAAATCGCGGCCACCGGCACGAACTGCTGAGTGGCTTGTTCATGGTAATAATCGAGCCGGCTGGTGAGTGACGACAGTGACTGCTTGCGCAGGGCCGCCAGTCCGTCGCTGACGTTATCGACGCTGCGTTCGAAAGCGGCCGGGTCGAGCTTGATGCTGCCGCCGAATACACCGTCGTCGAGCACTTTCAACTCGGTATCGAGGCGCTGAAGACTGTCTTCATACTGACGCGTCCAGACCTCCATGCCCGGGTAAGCCTTAGCTTTTAGCGAGCCTACTGCTTTGACCAACTGATCGCGGGCGTCGCCGATGCGACTGCGCAGGTCGCGCATCTGAAGACGGCTCTGCAATGAGAACTGCCCGGACGCGATCGACGACTGGCCGATACTTGCCATGCGCCCTACCCGTTCGACAAGGTCCGGCGCCTGCTGCGTGGCGATTTGCATCAGCAAGTAGGTTTCAAGCCAGGGATCGAGGATCAAACCACTGTCCATGGCGATCTGTTCACGAAGACTCTGCAGCGCCGTGAGCGCGGACGTGAAGCGATCATAACCATCCGGCCACCAGCCGACTGTACGCAGGGAATCTGAATCCATTCCTTTGACTGAGGCTTGCAGCGCTTGATACCGAGTCATGATATCGCCACTGGCGTTCTGCGCCTTTAGCTCATCGCCAAGGGACGCCAGAGTTCGGGTTAACTCAGGGTTGGCAGCATCCAGCGCGTTCATGGCGGCCTTCGCGGCCGGTGTCGGATCCCGAAGAATGTCGACGGCCTTCCAGCGCGCGGCGCGGTTGCGCTGGGCCGTCAGCTGCACATCCAGCGCATCGAGCGCCAAAAGCTGCCGCACGCCGGCCTGCTCTTGAGAAATCACCGCCAGCTTGCTGCGGTAATCCTGCCCGATCATCCACAGGCTGCCCGCGAGCGGCAAGATGAACAGAAAGAAGAGCACCTGAAACTTGCGCGCGAACCCGAGACGTCCGAGCAGGCGGATGCCTGGCGACAAAAGACTCTGCATAGCCGACTACTCCTCACCGACAGACCGCTGCTTGACCCATGATGATCACAGCGCTGCCTTACATTCTTACCGGCAAAATGCCATGTCTATGTTTAGAAAACGATAACCGCCCATCTTCGATGCAAAGAGCGGGGTTGGGCTTATCGAGATCTGCTGCCGCTTTCATCTATAGCGGCAGCGATGCGGCAGGCATAAGCAAGAACCGGACCGATAGCACGAAGCCATCAAACCGGGCACCTGATCGAGGACAGTGCAGGGTGCATGCGCGAAAGTGGGGCAAAAGCACTCAGCGTGGGGAGTAAAACTGTCACCGCCGTGCAGGGATGAACAAAGGCTGAAGAGCCGGGAGGCTAACCGATTGATCACGTGGATAAATTTTTTAGAAGAGACGCTTGACACATATCCGATCTGAGCGAATAATGCGCGCCACTTGGCTACATAGCTCAGTTGGTTAGAGCATAGCATTCATAATGCTGGGGTCCGGGGTTCAAGTCCCTGTGTAGCCACCAAGTACCTCAACAAAGCCCGCCTTGTGCGGGCTTTGTTGTTTCTGGTGTTCCGTGGCTAATGTGGGATCCCAAATCGCCGATACCCCTGTACTGCATCTCGCAGTGCACGGAGGCAATATGAAGAAGATAGCTATCGCTGGACTGGTCGCTCTGCTTTCAATCGTTTCTCTCTCCGCATCGGCGTGTCCGAAAGGCACGCACCCATCTGGCGGAACGGGGTCACACCACAAAGGCGGGACCTGCGTTTAAGACTAGCCCGGCAAGCGCCGGGCTGTTTCAGGTCCGGGTGTCGGCCTTCCAGGCTATATGCAATACCGCCTCGCCCCCGGTTCATTCGCAGAAACCCACCTCAAGCAGCCCGAAACGCCCAGACTACTTCCACCAATCGGGCAGCGATCAGCAAGTACACCAGCGACACCAGAATCTGAATCGCCACGTGATAGCGCAACTTGCCGAGGCGGCGAATGCCGTCGCTGACGTTCAGGAACATCAGCACGGCGGACACGCCAATCAGCCCCCATCCGGTAGCGCCAGATACCAGCACGCCGATGAACTGGTGGTAATCAGCCCTCAACGCACTGGTGCCCGCCGCGAACAACAGCGCGCACACCAGCAGGTTTTTGATGTTGTCGAAGATTTGCGTGCTGAGGTCGTTTTCCAGCAAATCGATGTAGCGCGCCCAGATTTTTCGCATGGCCTGACGCCTGTGGGTCGATGAACTCATAGCGTAGCGCGCATGGGGCGGGATGCCTGGATGTTGCCCTGCGGTCCGGGCGCGAGCAGCAATCCGTGACAACAGCGCCCTCGTCCAATAGATTACGCCCCTCGAAACGCCCCGAGCTTTTCGCGCCTCAACCCCAGTTAACGAAGCAGTGGATGTTCAATGTCTGATTCCCATACCGATCCGGTGGCAAACGCCGTGTCGTCGAAGCAAGCCTACGAAGAAGCCATCAACCTTTCACAACATGTGCCCCAGGCCAAAACCATCAGCGAGATGGTGCTCGACGCCTTCCAGAGCGCCAAGGAAAGCGACCAGATTCGCGATCTGCGCCTGGCCATACGCACCGCCCATGACCGATTCGATGATGACCAGGCCTACGAACTGATGGGTCAGCTTAAACAGCTCAAGGACGCCGAAGCCGCCGACATGGCCGCCCTCGAAGACCTGAGCGCGAAATTTCCGATCAGCCGGATTCTCTCCAGCTACAAGGATGACCCGAGTTTCCAGGAACTCGTCTACAGCCTGGCGTTGAAGGTGCTGAACCAGACGCATCAAGCGGTCAGCAACCCGAGCGGCGGCAAGAGCAAAGCGGCACGACCGAAGAAGGAAGCCGAGGTGTTCGTCATCAGTAAGGACGGCGCCAGCGTCACCCTGCCTCTGCGCACGCCGCGCTCGAAAGCCAACGCTGACCGCGAAGCCTTTGAGTTCCTCGGTTTCTCGTTCATCGGTGAAGGCGATGAAGCCGAGCTGCAGAGCGAAGTGTTCGTGGACAAGGACGGCAACCAGCAGCCGGCTACGCGCAAGAACATTGTCAGCGCGATCCAACAGCAGACAGCGTTCGAAGGGTTCAGCGCCGCTCAGCAATAAGCGGCAGCAATAAGCCTGGCCCTTAGCTCAACACCCGGATGGGTGGCGATCGTAGCGCCATGATGTAACCTCAAGGGCTGGCCACAGCGGTGCCAACTGACGGTCGCCGCCCCTCGAGAGGTGTTGAGCAATGCAGATTCTTGGTGAAACGATCATCGGACAACGCGCTGTGCGGGGTCAGGCCGGAGAGGTGTTCGCCCTCGCTGCCGCCACGGGTGAACCCCTGACACCGTCGTTTGGCGCCAGCACGCTGGATGATGTCGACGCTGCGTGCGAACTGGCCGAAGCGTCATTCGACAGCTACCGGCAACTGAGTGACGACCAACGCGCCAGCTTCCTCGAAGTCATCGCCCAAGGCCTTCTGGACCTGGGCGATGTGCTCACCGAACGCGTTCACATCGAAAGCGGCCTGCCCAAGCCCCGCCTTGAAGGCGAGCGGATGCGCACGGTCAATCAGCTGAAACTATTTGCCAGCCTGCTGCGGGATGGGCGCTGGCACGGCGCCGTGGTCGATACTGCGATGCCGGAGCGCCAGCCACTTCCGCGTGCCGACCTGCGTCTGCGGCGCATTGGCCTCGGCCCGGTGGCGGTGTTCGGCGCCAGCAACTTCCCCCTCGCCTTCTCCGTGGCCGGCGGCGATACCGCTTCCGCGCTGGCGGCCGGTTGCCCGGTTATCGTAAAGGCGCACCCGGCTCACCTGGGCACCAGCGAACTGGTGGGCCGTGTGATTCAAAAAGCAGCGCGCGACACTGGCATGCCTGAAGGCGTGTTCTCGCTACTGATCGACAAGGACATTTCCGTCGGCCAGGCGCTGGTCAGTCACCCCCTGATTCAAGCCGTGGGCTTCACTGGCTCTCGCCGTGGCGGTCTGGCGCTGGTGGCGGCGGCGCAAGCGCGTCCGGTCCCGATTCCCGTGTATGCCGAGATGAGCAGCATCAACCCGGTGTTCCTGCTTCCCGCTGCTTTGCTGGCCCGCGCCGAAACGATCGCCAAGGGTTTTGTTGAATCGCTGGTCATGGGTGCGGGGCAGTTCTGCACCAACCCGGGCATTCTGCTGGCGCTGGAAAGCGACGCGCTGGAAACATTCGTGTCGGCTTCGGCCAAGGCGCTGTCCGAGAAGCTACCGACCACCATGCTGACGCCGAACATCCACGGCGCTTACTGCAACGGTCTGAATCACCTGCACAGCGCATCAGGCGTGACGCTGGTAGCAGAGGGTCAGGAGGCCGAAGGTTCATTCCAGGCCCGCGCGGCCTTCTTCCGGACCGACTCGGCCACCTTCCTCGCCAACCCCGCGTTGGAGGATGAAAACTTCGGCCCAAGCGCGCTGCTGATCGTCTGCTCCGACGTCGCCGATCTGCAGAAAGTCGCTGCCAGCTTCGATGGGCAACTGACCGTGACGCTGCAGTTCGACGACGGCGACGAGGCAACCGCCCAGTCGCTGATGCCGATCCTGGAGCGCAAGGCGGGAAGGATTCTGTTCAACGACTTCCCGACCGGTGTCGAAGTGAGTTATTCGATGGTCCATGGCGGACCGTTCCCAGCCACTTCCGACAGCCGCAGCACCTCGGTGGGCGCGACCGCTATTGATCGCTTCCTGCGTCCTGTTTGTTACCAGAACGTGCCGGACTCGCTGCTGCCAACTGCGTTAAAAGCCAGCAATCCGTTGAAGACCTGGCGTCTTGTGAACGGCGAACTGTCGAAGGACTGAGCTGCATCCACATCGGGCGGCTGAACCCGCTTACCGCGTCCTTTTCGATCAGGGGCGCGGTCATAGCAGACGCGCCACAGTCAGTCAGCAGATCGCTGCAGCACCTTGCCGTCCACCCCATCGCCGATCACCAGAAAATGCCCGCCCGCCACATGGTGGAGGGTGCGCAGCGCGTCATGCCCCTCGAAATGCCAGTGCCCGTCGGAGAACACGCGTTCATCCGCCCACGCCGCGACCACTTCGCCGATGAACAGATCGTGCGCACTCTGGTTGTGCGGCTCGGGAATCAATCGGCACTCCAGCCAGCCTGCGCAGCCTTCCAGCAACGGCGCTTCAACGTGAGAACCCGCGAAGGTCTCCAGACCATACGCCTTGAATTTATCCAGGCCCTGCTCCTGGGAGATGTCCAGCCCTGAAGTCGAGCCGACCGTTTCGACGATATCGATCTGGCTGAGGGTCGGCACGTTGATCACAAACGTGCCGGAGGCCTCAAGCAACTGCCGCGTCCAGACAGACTTATCCAGCACGACCGTGACTTTCGGCGGCTGGAAGTCCAGCGGCATTGCCCACGCCGCTGCCATGATGTTGCGTTGACCGTCGTGGGCTGCGCTGATCAGCACGGTCGGGCCGTGGTTGAGCAGGCGATAGCATTTGGCGAGGGGTACGGGACGCCGATGAGAAGCGGTCATGAAAATCATCCTGGCTGCGAAAAAAGTGATCGAAAACTACAGGGTTTATCGCGCCGGGGAAACGCTGCGCTTCGCTGGCAGAAAGAAACTGTCGCCTCCCTGAACTTCGCCCAAATCGCGCTTTGCAGAGGAAGCTAAAGGTGATGTAATACTATAACAAAGTATTTCAGGCAGTCCTTTCTGTGAAACGCGATTCCCGGCTTTCCCCCTCCCTGGCAACGTCCGCACTGGCTCAATCGGCTGGCAAACGCGTGTTGATTTCCCTCGCCGTGCTGGTCCTGCTGTGGATCGGCGTTGCCTGGGCGGTGGCAATTCCATGAGTGCCGCCATCGACCTCCATGATCTGACACTGACCTATGAGCGCCGTCCCGCAGTGCATCACGCCAACGGCCGATTCGCGGCAGGCAGCCTGACGGCAATCGTCGGTCCCAACGGCGCCGGCAAATCCACGCTGATCAAAGCCATCGCCGGCACGCTCAAACCCGCCGTCGGGCGCGTCGAGCGTAATCAGTTGGCAACGCGGCACATCGGTTACCTGCCCCAGGCCGCCGAAATCGACCGCAGCTTTCCGCTCAGCGTCGCCGACACCGTAATGATGGGTGCCTGGCGCAGCATCGGCGCGTTCCGGGGCGCCACACGAAAACACGCTCAACAGGCCCAGGAAGCATTGGGTGCCGTGGGTTTGGCGGGGTTCGAGCAACGCAGCATCAGCTCGTTGTCGTCGGGTCAGTTTCAGCGCGTGCTGTTCGCCCGGCTGTTGTTGCAGGACGCCTCGGTGATTTTGCTCGACGAGCCGTTCACGGCCATCGATGCACGGACCACGCGGGACTTGTTGCAGTTAATCAGCACGTGGCACGGCCAGGGCCGCACTGTGATTGCTGTGCTGCATGACATCGAGCAGGTGCGCCAGCATTTTCCGAGCACACTGTTGCTGGCCCGGGAAATCATTGCCTGGGGCGACACCGCCGACATCCTCAACGACGACAACCTGCGCCGCGCCAAGAACATGGCAGAGCACTGGAACCCTGACGCGCTGCCCTGCGACGCCGATGCGGAGCGGACGCTGTGACGCTCTATAGCCTGTTGGTCCAGCCCTTCGTCGATTTCGGTTTCATGCGCCGCGCCTTGGTGGCGTGCCTGGCGCTGGGCATCGGCTCCGGCCCGGTGGGCGTGCTGCTGATGCTGCGGCGCATGAGTCTGGTGGGCGACGCCATGAGCCACGCGGTGCTGCCGGGGGCAGCTGTGGGTTTCCTGTTTGCCGGGTTGTCACTGCCAGCGATGGGGTTTGGCGGCCTGATCGCAGGTCTCGCCGTGGCATTGTTATCGGGGTTGGTGAGCCGTTACACAACACTGCGTGAGGACGCCAGCTTCGCCAGTTTTTACCTGACGTCCCTTGCTGCCGGCGTGCTGATCGTTTCCCTTCACGGCTCCAACGTGGACCTGCTTCACGTGCTGTTCGGTACCATTCTGGCCATCGACGATCAGGCGATTTTCATGGTCGGCGGCATCGCTTCATTCACCGTGATTCTACTCGCGCTGATCTACCGCCCGTTGATCCTCGAATGCTTCGATCCGGGTTTCCTGCGCGCGGTGGGTGGTCGCGGGTCGCTGTATCACGTGCTGTTTCTGCTGCTGGTGGTGCTCAATCTGGTGGCGGGGTTTCAGGCGCTGGGGACGCTGATGGCTGTCGGCATGATGATGCTGCCCGCTACGGTCGCGCGATTCTGGGCGCGCTCGCTGACCGGCATGATCGTCATTTCGACCGCAGTGGCGACGCTCTCGGGCTTCATCGGCCTGATCGTCTCCTACCACGCCAGCGTCGCTTCGGGCCCGGCCATCGTGCTCACCGCCAGCGCCTTTTACGGGTTCTCACTGTTCTTTGGACGCAGCGGCTTTCTACGCCGGCTGTTCCCGAGGGTTCATCTGTCCGGCTGATCGTCCTCTTACCGCAAGGAAACCACCATGAAACGTTTCACGCTTCTGACCGCCGCGCTGGCGTTGTCGGGCCTGGCTAACTTCGCCCAGGCAAAAACCCTGGAGACCGTCGCATCGTTCACCGTCATCGCCGACATGGTGCACAACGTCGGCGGCGATCACGTGCACGTGACCTCGCTGATCGGGCCCAACGGCGATCCTCACGTCTACGAGCCCACCCCCAACGACGCCCAGGCGCTGAAGAAAGCCGACGTGGTGTTTGTCAGCGGCTTGCATCTGGAGGGCTGGCTGGATCGGCTGATCACCGCTTCCGGCTACAAGGGCCAGTCGATTGTGCTGTCTGACGGCATCATGACCCGCAGCATGGAAGAAGACGGCAAGAAGATCACCGACCCCCATGCCTGGAACAGCGCGGTAAACGGCGTCGTTTACGTCAGAAACATCATCAAGGCCCTGCAGAAAGCGGACCCTGAAAATGCTGCCGATTACCAAGCCAACGGTGAAAAATACATCGCCCAACTGCAGGACATGGACGCCTACGCCCGCGCGCAGATCAGCGCCATCCCGGTCGCACAACGCAAGGTGCTGACGTCCCACGACGCCTTCGGCTATTTCGGCGATGCCTATGGCGTGACCTTTCTCTCGCCACTGGGCTTTTCCACTGAAACCGAAGCATCGGCGGCTGACGTCGGCAAGCTGATCAATCAGATCAAGCAGGAGCACGTCAGCGCCTACTTCTTCGAAAACTCTGGCGACCCGCGGCTGGTGCAGCAGATCGCCAAAGCCAGCGGCGCGCACCCGGGCGGCGAGCTGTATGTGGAATCGCTGTCACCGTCCGACGGCCCGGCAGCGACCTACGTGGCGATGTTTCGCTATAACGTGGACAAGCTGACGGCGGCGATGAAGGGCCAGTGATGTAGCGTCTCGACGGCTCACTGATCTCTGCCGGGCAACGTGCGTGGTAGAGATCCGCGAACCGCCTGAGCGAACCGGCAGCGCGGAAGTGGGTCAATCGGTATGCTGGCGCTCCGTTCGCCGACATCGACAGGATGATCCATGACCGCCCTCTCCTTCGCGCCTTTTCAGTCCCTCGCCGACCTGCTGATTCCCCACACCGTGGCGGAGCGGCTCGACGGCTCCCACGACGTTTCCCACCTGCACCGGGTCTGGAGCAACGTCTGCGCCATTCGCGATAAAGAAGGCGGCGATCATCAGGTCTTGCTTGCGGCCACACTGCTCCACGACTGCGTTTCGGTGGAAAAGAACTCGCCCTTTCGCTCAAGTGCCTCGCGTCTGGCCGCCGCAAAAGCGACGGAATTGCTCGCAGAGATGGGCTGGGACGAAGAGCGCACCCAGGCCGTTGCCCACGCCATCGAGTCCCACAGCTATTCGGCCGACATCACGCCCACCTCGCTGGAAGCAAAGATCCTGCAGGACGCCGACCGTCTAGACGCACTCGGCATGGTCGGTGTGGCGCGGCTGTTCTACGTGTCCGGGCGCATGGGCAGCCACCTCTACGACCCGGCCGACCCGCAGGCGCAACAACGAGACCTGGACGACAAACGCTTCGCCGTTGATCACTTCACCACCAAGATATTCACCTTGGCGCAGGGATTTCAAACGGCGACGGGGCGTCACATGGCGCAGGTCAGGCATGCACGGGCCGAGCGGTTTTTGCGGGAGTTTATGGAGGAGATTGGTGCTTAGGGGGCCTGGAAGGTCATAGCGCTATTTCGGACGGCTCATGGGTTTTTAGCCAGTCTACCAGCGCGGCATTCATTCGCGTCTGCCAGCCCGGTCCTGACGCCCGGAATTGCTCCACCACATCATGCTCCAAGCGAATGGTAATCCGCTCTCGCACAACCACAGCACGTGGTCGGCCACGCTTGACCAACTGATCACCCACGTATTCATCAGCCTGATCGAAGTATGCATCGGACAATTCGGGTGCATCGTCTGGATCAACCCAGTCGATGCCGGTAGAGGTTTTGTTCGCGCTCATTGGCTTTTCTCATGGAAATGATACGGCGATCCGCGCCGCGCGGTGTCCAGACCAGGACCTCCATACGTTCTGACAACATACCAACCGTGATGTAGCGGGTCTCCCCGTAATCCTGCCGGCAATCTTCGCTGGTCAAATGTCTGCCAGCGAATACCAAGCCGGCATCCCCAAAGTCGAGGCCACGCTTTAGAAGGGTGATGTCGCGTTTCGCGACGTCGAAGATTATCTGCATTGAATTATTGTATGTACAGAAAATAACTCAACAAGGCCGCCGAGACTCGCAGAGACCTGTCCCACAAACAGCGTTGACATTGCCCACCCAACTACCCGCTGACATCATTTTCAATCGCATCATCTGACCGTACCGCAACAATTCCGAAACATTCCCGGCAATGTCACAAAGACATCACGGAACACCTCTATAACCATCTCTCCGGTGTTTTCGTCGATGGGATGGGTGGCAGTGAAAAGGTTATTGCGTCGTGTGGTCCGTCCTTCCTCCCAACCAGCATTCCTGCGTCGCTTCAGGATTACCCAGCGGTTGGTGCTGTGCTTCGGCGTGACTGCGCTGTTGCTGGTGGCGCTCGGTGTGTTCTGCCTGCTGCAGATGCAGAGCATCCGCGATCAGGGCGAAGCGGTTGAGAGTGGGTCGCTTCCCAGCATTGCCATGGCGGACGCGATCGCCATCGACCTGATCAAGTTGCGCGGCGAGAGCGCCAGACTGATTGCCAATGCCGACGATCCCGGCGCAGTGGTGACCAGCAAGATCAATGTCGAGCAACTGAAGAATGAGGTCGAAAAAGGCTTCGCCGATTATCTCGCCCACGCCACCGACAGCACTGAGCGGGATTCCATCAAAGCCTTGCAAGAGGCTTATGGCGCTTTCATGCCAGGGCTGCACGACGAAATCGCGCTGATCGAACAACGCAAACTCGACGACGCGCGCATGCTGCTCAACACCACGCTGAGCCTGCAGGGTGACCTGATGGACATGCAGGTGCAGTTGCTGCGCGAGCTGAACAAGCAAAGCGCGGCGGGCACCGTCGACGCGGCCGGCGCGCGGTTCCAGCAAACCCGAATCATCGCCGTCAGCGCCATCGTGGTGGCGCTGGTGCTGACGTTGTTGCTCGCGTGGCGACTCAGCCTGAGCATCATTCGCCCTTTGCGGCAGTCGCTGCACATCGCCAGCACCATTGCTCAAGGCGATCTGAGCCCGCAGCCGATTCCGGAAGGCAAGGACGAAACGGCTCAACTGCTGAAAACCCTCGGTCTGATGCGCGCGAATCTGCATGGCACGATCGATCAGATTTACGCCGCAGCCGGCCAGTTGAGTCAGTCGGTCCACGAAATGGGCACGATTGCTGAAGCCAGCGCCAAGAATCTGCAACTGCAAAACGACGAGATCGAGCAGGCGGCCGTTGCCGTGAATCAGATGAGTCAGGCGGCCGGGGAAGTCGCCGACAATGCCAGCAGCACGTCCAGCGAATCGAAGGCGTCCAACGAAGCGGCCGCCGAAGGGCGTCTGCGCCTGACCGGCACCATTGATTCGATCAAGGAGCTGACCGACAACGTTCTCGATTCCTCGCACCAGGCCGACGGTCTTGCCGAGCGCACGCTGAGCATCAGCAAGATCCTCGAAGTCATCCGCGCGATCGCCAACCAGACCAACCTGCTTGCACTGAATGCCGCCATCGAGGCCGCACGGGCAGGCGAAGCAGGCCGCGGGTTCGCCGTGGTCGCCGATGAAGTTCGCTCTCTTGCCCAACGGACCAGCGCGTCGACCACCGAGATCGAGACGCTGATCAACGATGTGCAGAAAAGCACTCAGGAGACCGCGCAAACCCTGCGCGTCACCGCAGCCCAGGCCAATCTTACCCTGGAGCAGGCCGCTGCAACCGGTCACGCGCTGACGGTCATCATCAGCGCAACCTCGACCATTAGCGACCGGAACACGCTGATCGCCAGCGCCGCCGAACAACAGGCGCAAGTGGCTAACGAAGTCGATCGCAACCTGAGCAGCATTCGTGACCTGTCGACGCAGTCCGCGTCGGGCGCTCAGCAAACCACGGTGGCGAGCAATGCGCTGTCGATGCTGGCAACCGACCTAAACACAATGGTTCAGCGGTTCGTGCTTTGACGCGCGCGCCATTAAAAAATGGCCCGCAGCCATCGTTGCCCATTCCCAGCCCTGTCCAAGTGTTTCATCATCGAAACACCACCCACGCAGAGGGGTGTCTACGCCAAAGGACATGAGCATGAAAAAAAACGCCGTATTGAGCATCGCGCTCTCCGCATTGACGCTGAGCCTTGCCGCTCAGGCCGACGTCAACGTCAAACTGGGGAGCAAGGAACGCGTCACACACCTGTTTGCCTACCCGAACAACTGCAATGTCATCTGTTTCCGAAACTGGACGCTGGAACAGACCGTCGAGCACTACCTCACGCAAAGCGTGCAGCGTGACGGCTACGCCTCGGCCAAAGTGGCGGTGCACAACGACAACGACCTGATCTACGCCAACATCACCGGCGTGCCGGACGGCTACGACAAACCACTTTCAGCGCTGCTCGACGCAGGCGACCTGGCCTACGCCGGCGCGAACAAACTCAACGCCGATAACAAATTCGCCTACAACTGGTATCTGTTTTTGCCGCTGGGCATGGCGCTGGAAAACCGCAAGAGCGTCGAGCTGCTGCATTTTCCGCCGGACTATTCGCTGACTCAGGCTCAGGACTATCTGTTCTCGGCCACTACTGATCGCTGGTCCGAGCTACTCACGGATAACGGCATCCCCAAGGAGCAGACGCCTGCCTATCAGACCATCATCGACATCGCGCCCATTGCAGCGCCGTCCAACGCCGGCAAGGACCTTGAAAACGTCTACAGCTACTTCACCGATTACCAGACGAACATGGTCAAGCAGCTCACCCAAAGCACGGCGGGCACATCGCTGCCGATGGTCGCGTTCGGTGCCCCAGTGCGCGCCTGGCTCAAGCAGCAGTACAACGTCATGGTCCCGGTGTTGGGCCTGGCAAGCATCAGCCCGGCTAGCGGGCAAAGCGTCGCGGTGCTGGGTTCTAATCACCCGAGTTATATCTGGAATGCGGCGGACAAGAGCAACTACGGCGGGGACGAAGCCAAGGCGGATGAAGCGGGTTTGAAGGTCATGGGCCAGGACCTGAGCGCGGCATGCTGGCAAGCCGGCATGGGCCAGAAACCGACCACCGATCCAACCGCGCTGTTGAGCCAGTGCACCACGAACTGGCAGGTGACCAACAAGGTTGAGACCTGCAAGTTGTTCTTCAACACGGTGCGCAAGTTGACGCCGGATCAGGCCGCAGCGAAATGCCGGACGGGCGAGGTGTCGCGGCAGATCAAGCAGTTGCAGAAGCCGCTGCCGGAAATGAAGAAAGCTCAGCTCTAACGATCCTGTAGGAGTGAGCTTGCTCGCGTTGTCTTCAACTCCATAGGTGAGCCTGACTAACGCTATCGCGAGCAAGCTCACTCCTACCATTGGATGGACGCTTGCCCTACCCGATCACTCCCCTTGCGGACGCAACCGATACTGCGGCGGCAATTGCTCCGGCCCGCTGATGGTCGCGTTCAGACTCTTCCAGCGCCCGTCCTTGATGCCGTAGATGCAGCCGTGGACCGACAACTTCTGCCCGCGGTGCCAGGCGTTCTGCACAATGCTGGTATGGCCGACGTTGGCGACCTGCTGAATCACGTTCAACTCGCACAGCCGGTCGACTTGTTCTTCTTCCGTTGGCAGCTTGGCCAGCAGCTCACGATTTTCGTAGTACAGATCGCGAATGGTGCGCAGCCAGCCGTCGATCAGGCCGAACTGGCGGTCCTGCATCGAAGCGCGCACGCCGCCGCACCCGTAGTGACCGGTGACGAGGATGTGTTTGACCTTGAGCACGTCGACGGCGTACTGAATCACCGACAGGCAATTGAGGTCGGTGTGCAGCACAACGTTGGCCACGTTGCGGTGCACGAACAAATCACCCGGCAACATGCCGACGATTTCATTGGCGGGGACACGGGCGTCCGAACAACCGATCCATAGGAATTCCGGCGTCTGCTGGCGCGCCAGCTTGGCAAAGAACTCGGGATCTTCTTCCTTGATGGCGGCAGCCCAACGTTCGTTGTTGTCGATCAAGTCTTGTAGTTCGTTCATGCGTTGATGCCTCGGAAATGATGCTCAGCTATGACTGGGGCTCGGCGCTTCGGGTCACGCGGGAAGATCGCGCGATCAGCGACGGCCGATCAGGAAGCGGATGGAATTTCCGCCATGGCGTCCGGTCCACCCATTACGCCCGACATTATTGAGGATTTGCCATGAACGATTCACGCCGTCCATTCGATGCCACTCAACCCGAGCCCATCGATGACAACGAAGACCGCATGGGATCGATGGAAGAGCTCAACTTCAACGACAACAATGAGCCGAGCGGGCGCATTGGCGACGTCATTCCTGAAGATGAACTCGACACGTTGATCCCTGATGAACGCGTACGTGAAGCCGGGCTGACCGGTGCTTCCACCGAAGATCACAACCCGACCGACGACGACATGAGCCCTGAAACACTGATTCGGGAAGACGGCGCACGATCGCCTCGTGAAGCTGGCGAAGGCGGACCGGCTGACCGGGACCTGAGCATTGTCGATGAAGATGACATTGGCGGTGGGGATGGCCTGGACGAAGAAGAAATGGCCATTCTTGATCCGCTGGACGGCAAGCCTGGCGTCTGATCAGCGGCTGGCGCTTTGTGGGAGCGAACCTGGTTCGCCCCACCGCGGCCCGGAATTACTCAAACAGTGTGCACGCCATGACAACGGCATCCTCACGCCCGCCGACTGCCGGGTAGTAGTCCCGGCGCCGGCCTATCTCGTTGAATCCGTAGCGCTCGTACAAGCGATAGGCCGACCGATTGCTGTCGCGCAATTCGAGAAAACACTCCCGGCCATTCATCTCATAGGCGCGCTTCATCAGCTGTTCCAGCAGCATCAACCCCAGGCCACGGCCCTGACTCTCCGGCTTAACGGTGATGTTAAGCAAGTGCGCTTCATCAATGATCACATTGATCACGCCGTGCCCCACTTGCTGACTGCCTTCGAACATCAGCCAGACCTCGTATGATTTCAGCGCATCCATGTAAATGCCCCGCGTCCAGGGATGGCTGAAGGCGGCGTATTCGACTTTCAGGACAGCGTCCAGGTCGGCTTCGGTCATGCGGCGAAACGTTACTGCGTCATTCATCTACGGTCTTCCAACGGCCCATCAATTGACGCATGGAGCGCCATACGTCGGCCTTGCGCTGCGGCTCGTCCATCAACAGCTCCAGACCCGGCAGCGCCCAGGCTAGCCCCAGGCCGTCGACCTGAAGTTCAAGATTGTAGGATTCGGCGTCGGTTTCAGCCGCAAAACGCAACGCCGGAAGCCCGATCAGCCACAGGCAGGTGCAGGGCTGTTCTTCGACGCGGGCGTACAGAAAACCCTGGACGAAATCCCGCGCCGCCTCCGGTCCCTGGTCCATTTGCCCCCGCACCAACAACGGCCAGCGCACAGGCTCGCCGATGATCTGCGGGCTGTCCGGCAGGCCGGCGGCGCGGAGCATGTCCTTGAGCAACAGATAGGACGGGTCGCGGCTCTGAAATGGCTCACCGGTCACCAACTCGACCAGCAGCAGGCAACTTCCGGCGCGCAGGAGTTGCAGGGCAAACCGCGGCGGTGGCACAACCGGCGCTTTCACCACAGCCGGTGCCACCTCTTCTTCCTGCACTGGCTTCGGCTTGGGCGCGCTCGATGGACGAGGTATATCGATCTTCGGACGCTCGACTGTCCGAACAACAGGCGTCGGAGTGACAGAGGGCGAACCGCGCTCAGGTGCGCGAGGCGTATCCGCCTGAATAAACGGCGCAGGCGCTTCCTCAAGCTGCGGCACGGGCGCAAGCAGTTCGGGACGCGACGGCGCGGCGAAAGGCAATTCGGTGCGCGGCAGCCAGCTGACCACCTGCATGGCGGTCAGATAAGCGCGACGACGAGGCTCATTGAGCAAAGGTCAGCTACCTGTGGATAAAGTCAGGCGGGAGATTCTACAGGCCTTCACCGCTTCCCGCCGCTGTTGATCGACTGAGGGTGAAAAACGAGCCCGGCGATGCAGTACAATCGCCGCTTTTATTTGCCAGTCAGCGACCATCCGATGATCGAACCTAAGCGCGTCCTGCGCGCCCTTGCCGAACACTGGGCGCTTCTCGAGCCACTCTGCGAGCACTTCGACCAAGGCACTCTGAGCCTGAGCGAACTGCGCTTGCAGTTGGCGGCCCAGCAACTGGAGAGTACGCCCCAGGACATCACCACTCTGCTGGATGTCTGGATTCGGCTCGACATTCTGGTCCCGGTGGCGAAAAGCCCGAACCGTTTCGAGCTGAATGCGCAGATCCACGATTTCCTCTCGTACCTGCGGCGCGAGCATCGGCTGGGCCTTTGCCTGGAAATCGAAGCGTATTTGCGCCACCTTGAGCGGCTGGCCGGCTATATACAGGAAGCCTTCGATGCTCGCGACGCCAATGACCTGGCGCGGCAACTGCGCCTGCTCGACATGCGCGTGCGCGATGTCCTCAAGAAGCTCGCCAACGACGAACAGGCCCTTGTGTCCGTGGCCGAACGCGCCAAGACCAGTGACAGGCAGATTCCACTGCGTCAGCGTTACGCGGAAGTGCTGGCAACCTGGGATGAATACGTCGAGCCGATGATCCAGTTGGTGAACGCCGATGGCGCCTTCGAACAGGGCGTGCGCAAGGTAGAGAACGTGCTGCTGCGCATGCTCACGGACCAGCAACGTCTCGGCCATCTGGTCGACGACGACATGCTCCTGCGCACCCACGCGCGCATCCTCGAAATGCAGACCAGCGCGCAACTGACCTTGCGTCATGCCCGTGAACTGCTGCTGCCGCTGCGTGAAGAAGCGCGTCGCCACAATGCCGTGACTCGTGGTGCGGCACTCGCGCTGTCGGCGATTCGTCGACGAGGTCTCGACGCCGTGCCGCAGGCAGCGATGCCAATGTTCACCCGCCCGCAAAGCACCTTCCTCGGTAGTGCCAATCAGGTTGAGGCGTACGTGTATGCGCTGGCGCGATTCGAACCCAAGCCCGCGCGGTTCCCCAAGGCCAATATCACCCGAAACGGCGAGCCGCCTCGCGCGCCGCGCACGGTCAAAGAGATGATCGAGCGCTGCGAAGACGCCCTGCCAATGCCGGATCTGATGGTCTGGCTGCTGGAGCAGGAGCCCACCGGCGCAACTGACGAATTGCTGTACTGGTTTTCGCGCCTGTCACGGGACAAACGCTTCAAGCGTGAACGCCTTGAGCGCGGCGAATACCTGACCCGGGAGCACCGCGTCAGCCTGCGCTCCTTCGCCCTGCTCTCGAGCAAAGACGCCACCCCAGAGAATTCCGAGGGCACCGCCCATGCATCTTGATCTATCCGAAATGACCCAACTGGCGCCGATCTTCCGCGAGCTGTTCAAGGGTTATCACGTCAGCCGTCGCGACCCCGAACTGTACGCGCAGCTGTCCAATCTCCAGGACCAGTACCGCGGCCTGTTCAAGGCCCTGGGCTTCGAACTGGTCTGCGACACCCGTGGTTTTTACTACTTAGTACCTGATCTGGCGGCCGCGCAGGTCAACAAGACGGCGCAACGTCTGGCCCTGTTCACATTCATCCTCGTCGAGCATTTGGCGGACCAGGGCCGCGACCCCGTCGCCGTGCTTGATGGCGGCAGCCTGGGCCGCGACGAACTGCCCTCGCTACTGGAAAAGTACCGCGATCTGTTCCTGCAAGCTGAAGTCCAGACCCAGGAAGAGTTGGAAGAAAAAATCATGCGCCGCATGACCCAGCTGGGATTCGCCGCAGAAGAAGTCGGCATCTACCGCTTCCTGCCGCCAATGCATCGCTTCCTCGACGTCTGCCTGTCCGTGCAGCAAGACCGTGATCTGGCGGCCAGCCTTCACAGCGCTCTGCCGTTACCCGCCCCGGTGTTGATCGACGAAGACAGCGATGAGCGATTGCTGGAAACCGACGACCCGCTGGACCTCACCGAATTCGATGAATCTGCGGAAACCGAAGAGCAAGCGCTAGCCCGGGCGATCGCTGAAGAACAGGAGCATGACGCATGAGCCAGGAACGCTACGGCATACGCCGCTTTGCGCTGCTGAACACGGCCGGTTACAGCCTTGGGCTTTTTCCCCTGGAGCATCCGCTGTCAGTGTACGGCGCGAACAACCTGGGCAAGAGTGCGTCGATCAACGCTTTGCAGTTCCCGATTCTGGCGCGCATGTCGGACATGAGCTTCGGCAAATACAGCCTTGATCAATCGCGCCGCTTCTACTTCGCTTCCGACACCAGCTACATCCTCGTTGAAGTCTCCCTGCCCCACGGCCCGCATGTCATCGGCGTGGTCGGTCGAGGCCCGGGCGGCGGTTTCGGTCATCAGTTCTTCGCCTATGCCGGCAAGCTGGACCTGGCTCACTACCAGAAGGACGATACCTGCCTGCGCCAGAAGGAGCTGTTTGCCAATCTGGAAAGCCAGGGCCTGAAAGCCTACGAACTCAAGCCCGATGAACTGCGTCGCCTGCTGGTCGGTGGGCACACATCGATCCCACTGGACCTGACGTTGATTCCCCTGCGTTCGACCAGCGAGCAAAGCCTGAAGACCTTCCGCGCGCTGTTCATCAACCTGCTGCACATGCGCGAGATCACCGCTGCCAAATTGAAGCAGCTGTTTCTGGATGCGTTTGAGCACAGCCTGCGTTCCGGCAGCGTCGATTACATAGCAGCGTGCGAAGAAGCGTTCCGCGACGTACGACGCATGGAGCAGGACTACAACGCACTGGTGCTCGCCGGCCCGCTGGTCGAAGCCTTGGCCAACGGCGTCAGACAGCGCGACGTCCTCCGCGGCAAGCTGCATCGCCTGTCGCCATTGCTCGACTCGTTGCTGGGCACATGGCATGACTATTCCAATGCGCGCAAGGAAGAGCTGGTCATTCAGAGCGAGCACTACCGTAACGAGCAGGATTCACTACAGAACGATCAGCGTGGCGGCACTCTAGAGCTGATGCGACTGGAGCGAGAAATCAGCAACATCCAGCGATGGATTGGCGAACTGGCAGTGCTGAAGAACCGCTTTGCGCTGGTCGACGATGTGAGAGTTCTGGAACAGCAATTACTGGCTGCAAAAGACGCTCACGATGAACTGGCCGGAGCGCTCGCGCAGTCGCGTCAATTTAGCGCCGAGGATCTGGATGAGCGCCTGCGCGATCTCGAAAAACGCCTGAAGTCAGTGAAGCAACAGCTCGATCATGCGGACAACAACAGCTATGCCCGCCTGCGCGAAGAGTTTTCGCAGCCTGATGTGGAGCGTCTGATGCGGCTGTTCAACAGCGCACTGTTCAGCTTGCCGTTAGGCGAGCAAGGCATCGCGCTGGATGATGGCGATGCATGGGTTAAGTCCCTCGAAGCGATTCTCGATGGGTTCAAAGGTGAGCGCTTCGAAGTGCCCGGCCTGACCGTCAATCTGTCGAACATCGAGCCTCCTGCCCTGCAGGCGCTGGCCGATCGCGCCGCGTTGCGGGATCAAAAGGAGCGCTTGGAGAAGGAGCTCAAGCAACTCAAGACGCAACAAGCCGTAGCGGTGGACCGTGCGGCGAGCAAAACCCAGACTGAAGCTTTGTACCAGCAGGTGCTGGATGCGCAGAAGGCGCTCGAAGACTTCCGCCGCGCGCAAACATTGAGCGCCGAAGAGGGTGAGAAGCTTGAACAGTTGGCCCAGATGGAAGCGGCGCAAGACGAACTCAAGCGCGCCAGTGATGCTTTCACTGAGCGCGTTCAGCAACTGTCGGCCAAGCTGCAACTGGTCGGTCGTCAGATCGGCGATCTCGAGTCCAAGCAACGCACGCTGGATGACGCGCTGCGTCGTCGTCAGTTGCTCCCGACCGACCTGCCATTTGGCACGCCGTTCATGGAGCCGGTCGATGATTCGCTGGAGAACCTGCTGCCGCTGCTCAATGATTATCAGGACAGTTGGCAGGGCCTCTTGCGCTGCGATGGTCAGATTGAGGCGCTCTACGCGCAGGTTCGGTTAAAAGGCGTTGCGAAGTTCGACAGTGAAGACGACATGGAGCGGCGTCTGCAATTGCTGATCAACGCCTATGCGCATCGTACTGATGAAGCCCTTACCCTGGGCAAGGCACGCCGTGCTGCTGTGACCGACATCGCTCGCACGCTGCGCAACATCCGCAGTGACTACGACAGCCTCGAGCACCAACTGGCGCTGTTTAACCGGGAGATCAACCGCCGGCAGGTTTCCAACCTGGAGAGCTTCCGCATTGTGCTCGCGCCGAATAAAGAAGCGCTCAAGCATATCGACCAGATCATCCACAGCGCCGGTCAGTACGAAGAGGGCGAGACCCTATCGGTATTCGATCTGAGCCAGAGCGCCGAGCAGGACAACAAGAACGAGGAGGCTAAGGAGTATCTGGCACGCCTGGTTGCGGCTAACCACAACCAGCTCGGTCTGAAAGACTTGTTCGAACTTGCGTTCGAGATCACCAAGGTAAACAGCCAGCCGGTGATCCACACCGACATCGATGGCGCGGCGTCCAACGGCACGACCATGACCATCAAGGCACTGACCAATATGTACCTCTTGCTGCACCTCATGGACCGCGAGCAGGCCGGTCGGATTCGTCTGCCCTACTACCTCGACGAGGCGGCTGACATTGATGAAAGGAATCAAGCCGCGCTGCTGGAAACCAGCCTGCAGCTGGGCTTTGTACCGATCCTGGCGAGCGTTAAGCCTCAAGTCTCGGCGCATGTGGCGATTGACCTGGAGGGCGGCAGTGGGCCTGCAGGGATCTACATCGACGAAGCAGACTGGAAGTACATTCAACGTCGTGATGTGGTTACTGCGGTAGACGCGACCCTAGCAGTTGAAACGCTAAGCGAGTAAGCAAGTCGCTTGGAAGCTGAAAGCCCCGCAGTGATGCGGGGCTTTTTTCTGGGCGTTGATTGGGCGGCTGTTGGCTGTGGCTGTGGCTGTTGACTGGGCAAAGAACTTTTCCGCGCGCAAAAACAAAACCCCATCTGCTTTCGCAGATGGGGTTTCGGAATTTAATCTTGACGATGACCTACTCTCACATGGGGAAACCCCACACTACCATCGGCGATGCATCGTTTCACTGCTGAGTTCG